>CAVZYF010000032.1:0-18745 GCA_963779405.1 uncultured Solirubrobacterales bacterium | reverse complement strand
AAAGCGAGCAGCACCGTTGAGTTCGTGAGGACCGCGAAGATGCTCTTCAATTCGGCGCGGTGGGTGACGTGATTGATCACGTAGCCGACCGGGTGCTGCATCCACGAGTTCGCGGCCAGGATGAAGTACGCCGAGAGGATCGTGCCGAACGAGGTCAGCCAGATCGTCGCGAGGTGCACCTTCGGGGAGAGCTTTCCCCAGCCGAAGATCCACAGCCCGATGAACGTTGACTCCAAGAAGAACGCGGCGAGGCCCTCCATCGCCAAAGGCGCGCCGAAGATGTCCCCGACGTAGCGCGAGTATTCCGACCAGTTCATGCCGAACTGGAACTCCTGCACGATCCCCGTTACCACGCCGATCGCGACGGATATGAGCATGAACTTGCCCCAGAAGCGCGTCATCCGCAGATACACCTCATCGCCTGAGCGGTAGTAGCGCGTCTGGCAATAGGCCACCCACGCGACCAAGCCGATCGACATCGGCACGAAGATGAAGTGAAAGAGCGTCGTGATCCCGAACTGAAGCCGGGCGAGTTCCAGGGTGTTCACGCCCGCAAACCTATGGGCGCCGACCGGGCTCTTTATCCGCCCATTGCACCCCTATTTCTACGGGAAACTACCGAGGCAGGTATGGGTGAGCTTCAGCGAATGCCCTCGACCGCACTTGCAGCTCGATAAAATCCGCGCTCTTTGCGGCACCCCCCGGAAAGTCAGCCGACCTGCGGGATAGGATTGCGCTGCCCTCAATGTCACGACTGACTCATATGTCGCTCATACCGTCTACCTCCGGAAATCCTGCGAGCCTTGCCGATCATCGGCACATGGCGCGAATACTCCTCAGCGAGCCCCACGAGTCCGTGAGGCGGATGTTGGAGCGGACGATCACTCGTCTCGGCTACGAACCCTGTCCCGCTCAGCACAGCAACTCCCGGGCAGTTGATGAGCGCCGACCTGCTCGTGGTCGAGCCCGCGTCGCCGGCCGGTGCGGCGCTGGCGCAGGCGGCGAGCATCGCCAATCCATCGCTGCCACTCATCTGTGCCAGCGTCACCGCCCCCGATCCCAAGCTCGCCCAGAACGGCGTCGTGTTCGTCGCGTCACTGATCAAGCCGTTCACGGTCGAGCAGTTCAGATCCGCTGTTGACCAGGCGTTGCATTCCGGCCGAGACGAACACGACGATCGTGACCTGCACCGCGAATACCAAGCTGCATAGTCAACCGATCGGAATGCGCCTGTAGCCCCATTCCAGGTAGGCGCCAACCGTTGCGGCGGGGGTACTACCCGGCCGGGGTGTCGAGCGTTGCCAGCAGGCGCAGCTCCTCCATCAGCAGCCGGGGCAACAGGAAGTGCCGGCGCACGTGCTCACGCCCCGAGTATCCGAGCTGTTCGGCGAGCTCGCGGTCATTCAGCAGCTTCAGCATTGCGGTGGCGCAATCCTCGACCGAGTCGACCAGCACCCCGCCGGTCCCCTCGGGCATCTGCATCGGGATGCCGCCGGCGCGCCCGGCGACCACCGGCGTGCCCTTCCACAGCGACTCGGAGACGACCAGCCCGAAGCCCTCACGGATCGACTTCTGCACGACCACCTCGGACAGGCGCTGGAAGGCGTTGACCTCGACGTTGCCGACGCCGGTGAGGTTGGTGAAGATGTGGATCAGCGGCCTCGCCGCTCGGCGACCTCTGAGACCTGACGGTAGACATCCCAGCCCTCGGGGTCATCGAGTGCCATCGAGCCGACGAGCGCGAGCTGCAGCTCGCCGATCTCCTCGCGCACGAGCCGGTAGGCGTCGATCACGCCGAGCGGGTCCTTCCACGGGTCAAAGCGCGAGACCTGCGTCACGAGCCGTCCCGGGAGGTCGAGCCCGATCCAGTCGAGGATCTGGCTGGCCATTGCGCGGTCGAGCTCGATGTTCTTGGGGCTGAGAGGATCGATCGCGGGCGCGATCGTCTCCACGCGCCCGATCGGAAAGTCGGGCGGAACGAACTCGGGCATCGTGAATACCGCCGCGTCGAAGTCGTCGAGCAGCGGCTCGAGAAAGCTCCCAGGCGTCGGCGTTCGGCTCGCTCGTGTCGATGTGGCAGCGCCACATCCAGCGCGCGTCACGCTTGCCGTGCGCCGCAGCAGCCCGGCGGGCTGGGGTCGTGGATGATGATGAAGTCATAGTCGCCGTCCAGCGTCGCCGGCGTTCTCCTGCGCGCAGCGCATATAGGCGGCGCTGCTCGGCCTCGGTGAGCGTGCGGGGAGCGCCCTGGAGCGCGTTGTGCAGGGCCTTCGTGGCGTGGAAGAAGTCCTCGCTCCCGGCGATCACCTTCCAGTCGACCGTCAGGCCGAGGTCGCGCAGGAGAGGCACGCTCGAGCGCAGGAGCTCAGAGACGCCACCGCCGTAGGCCGTGGCGTTGACGTTCAGGATGCGCGCACCCTCGAGCGCACGCGCGTGCTCGCGCAGCTCCTCGATGATCGCCTCGCGGAGCGATGCCGTCGTAGGCGTCGAGTGACCAGCGCCCGACGGCTACCTTCTGGAGCACCGAGCCCTTCTCCTTCATTGCTCCGGTCAGGTCGCGCCGGGTGAACGACCAGACGGCGGTGGCGCCGGCCGCCGCCGCGAGGCCGAGCATCACGGCGGCATCGCCGGCGCGAAAGGGCTGCGCGGGCACGAGCCCGACGTGCTCGAAGGGCGTCAGAGTCGAGAGCCCAGTTCGGGGCGCTCGAGCAGCGCCGCCGACAGCTGCCAGAGGAACGCGACGGCGACGAGGCCGTAGGCGATCCCGGACGCTCGAGCGCGGCATGAGCGCGAAGGCGAGCGCCGCGACCCCGAGGAACAGCAGCGCGACGGGCATGCAGTTGAACCCGGCTTCAAGCATGCTCGCGAGCGAGATGTCGACGCCCTGCGATGGCGCCACCCACCCACGCTGAAGAGGCCGGCGGCGAGCGACAGCGCGAGCGACCCACCGCCGCGAGCGCAAGGCGCCCGGCCAGCCAGCGGCGGCGGCTCGACGGCAGCGCGAGCAGCGTCTCCAGGCGCTCGTCGGCCTCCTCGCGTCGCGCGGCGGCGATCTGCGAGCAGGCGAACAGGCTGACGGCGAGCACGAAGAACAGGAACAGAAGGCCGACGTAGCCGGTGGGGGTCGTGATCGAGCCGCCGCCGACCTTCGGCGATTTCGCGCTGCAGGCTGCTGGAGATGCCGGCCGAGGAGATGCTCGTGGAGATCGACGCCGAGGATGAAAGCGAAGACGCCCGACGCCCAGCAGCCAGGCGAGCGATCGTGCCCCGCTCGCCGCGAAGCGCCTGCGCGGGCGGCGAGGAGAGCAGCCGCAGGCGCGGGCGGGCGCTGTCGCGCGCGGGCAGCAGCCCGCTGCCGACATCGCGCGTCGGCATGATCTGCGCCGGCGACGGTGAGCAGCAGCGCGGCGCCGAGGAGCGGAAGCAGCAGCGCCAGCGGCTGCGGCTGCCGGTGAACGGCCGCAGCTCCTCCGCCCATCCGAGCGGGGTGAGCCAGCGCAGCCAGCCGGCGCCGGAGGAGGTGTCGGCGACGACGCGCAGCACGCAGCGCGAGCGCGACCACGCCGCTGCCGAGCGCGAGCGCGATGCGCCGCGTCGGGGCCAGCTGGCTGGCGAGCGCGCCGACGCCGACGAACACGGGTACGACCGAAACGATGGCCAGCGCCAGATAGGCCGACCCGCCGGCGGGGAGCCCGCCGACGACGAACCCCACCGAGCTCGGCCAGCCACAGCGCAGCGCGCCCGCCGCGATCGCGCCAGCGCCGCCAGATACGCGCGTTCGCCGTGCTCAGCACACCCGCGAGCACGAGCTCCATGCGCCCGGTGTCCTCCTCGGCGCGCAGCGCGCGCACGGCGGCGAGCATGCCCCAAGACCGCGGCGACGATCGCGAGCGTCCCGCCGACGCGCCAGGCGCTGTAGCCGCCGACGGTCAACAGGTCATGCGGCTCGCCGTAGAACAGGCGCAGCGCAGGCGTTGCCGGCGAAGCTGCGCGCGAACGCTAGCCGGTCGGCGAGCGTCGGGTAGGCGTGCGCGTAGCCGGCGGGCTGGATGTAGGCGTAGATCAGCGAACATGTAGGCAAAGGCGACCGTGCGCATGCGCGCGTCGCGAAACGCGCGTCGCGCCAGCGCGCGTGCCCGGCGAGCCGCCGTCCACGGCCGGATAGATCGCCGCGGGCGCGGAGGCGCTAGCGCTGGCCACCGCGCTCGGAGCCGTCGTAGTGGTGCAGGAAGATCTCCTCCAGCGACGGCTCGCGGCTGGTGAGCGTCGCGATCGATGACCCCCGGCTCGCTCCGGCGAGCGCCGCGATCAGCGGCCCGATGCCGCCGGCGACCTCGAAGCGCAGCGCGTTCGGCCCCGCGCTCTGCGCGTGCACGCCCGGCAGCGGCTCAGATCTCGCGGCGGCGCCCCGGCGAAGGTCACCTCGACCGTCTGCGCGCCCAGATGGCGCAGCTGCTCGAGCGTGCCCTCATCGACGAGCCGCCCGGCGCGCAGGATGCCCGACCCGGTCGCACAGCGCCTCGACCTCGCTGAGGATGTGCGAGGAGAGGAAGACCGTCTGCCCGCGCTCGCGCCTCCTTCACGCAGTCGCGGAAAGCGACCTCCATCAGCGGGTCGAGGCCGGCGGTCGGCTCGTCGAGCAGCAGCAGATCGGCGCGCGTGGCAAGCGCCGCGATCAGCTGCACCTTCTGGCGGTTGCCCTTCGACAGCGCCCTGATCTTCTTGTTCGGCTCGAGCTGGAAGCGCTCGACGAGCTCGTCGCGGTAGGCGGCGTCGGTGCCCCCGTGCAGGCGCGCAAGGAACTCGAAGGTCTCGGCGCTGGTCAGCGCGGGCCAGAGGAACGGCTCGCCGGCGACGTAGGCGACGCGCCGGTGCGCGGCGACGGGATCCCGCCAGGCGTCGACGCCGAACACTCGGCGCGCCCGCCGCTCGGGCGGTGCAGCCCGAGCAGCAGGCGGATCGTGGTGGTCTTGCCGGCGCCGTTGGGCCCGAGATAGCCGTAGACCTCGCCCTCCGCCACGCTCAGATCGAGCCGATCGAGCGCGGGCGTGCTCCCGTAGCGCTTGGAGAGCCCCTCCGTGCGAATCGCGAGGCTCACAACATCTCCTTGCCAATGCAGGACATCACGCGTTGCAGGCTATTGCGCTTCGCGGCAGCGAGTATCAGCCTTCGACCGCACCGAGGCTCAGGGAAAACCCGCAGCGGCAAGGATCGGTCTGGAGCGGCGATTGGTTTTCTCTGCGGCGTGGGATGATCCGGCGGTGCGGGCGATACAGATAGAGCGCCCCGGCGTGCTGCGCTCGGTGGATCTGCCCGAGCCTACGCCGGGACCCGACCAGGTCCTCGTGAGGGTGCACGCATGCGGCGTTTGCCGCACCGATCTGCACCTGCTCGACGGGGAGGTTGAGATTCCCCAGCCTCCGATCGTTCCCGGCCATCAGATCGTCGGGACCGTGATTGCCGCCGGCGAGCGAACAGGACCCGGCGAGTCGCTGGAGCCGGGAACGCGCATCGGCATTCCGTGGCTCGGCTGGACTTGCGGTCGCTGTCGCTACTGCCTCAGCGGACGGGAGAACCTCTGTGATCTCGCGCGCTTCACCGGACGGGACATCGACGGCGGCTACGCGGAGTGGACGCTCGCCGACGAGCGCTACTGCTTTGTGTTGCCCGAGGGCTACTCCGACCTCCACCTCGCCCCGCTGCTGTGCGCGGGGCTGATCGGCTATCGGGCCCTGGGATGACCGGCGAGGCCGAGCGGCTCGGTCTGTACGGGTTTGGCTCCTCGGCGCACATCATCGCCCAGGTCGCCCGCTTTCAGGGTCGGCGTGTGTTCGCCTTCACTCGTCCCGGAGACGAGGCCGGACAGGCCTCGGCGCGCGAGCTCGGCGCCGAGTGGGCGGGAGAGCTCGCTCACAGCGCCGCCCGAGGAGCTGGACGCGGCGATCATCTTCGCCTCCGCCGGCGAGCTCATCCCCGCGGCGCTGCGTGCCCTCGCCAAGGGTGGAACCGTCGTGTGCGCCGGGATTCACATGTCCGACATCCCGAGCTTTCCCTACGACATCCTGTGGGGCGAGCGGACCGTTCGCTCGGTCGCCAACCTGACCCGCCAAGATGCCAGCGAGTTCCTTGACCTCGCGCCCCGCGTCCCGGTTCGCACCGACGTCCACCCCTACGCGCTAAAGGACGCCGGCCGTGCCCTGGAGGATCTGCGCGCCGGACGCTTCCAGGGCGCCGCGGTGATCGACCTCGACAGGTGACCTTATCCAACTGCGCGTTCGCCGATGCGGCCTGCGGCGGTTCAGATGAGAGCCGAGAAGCGCGTCCAGATGCCGGTGTCCCCTGGCCCTTGGCAGTAGACCGTTCCCGTATAGCGGCCGCCACGGCGATTGCATGTGATTCGGTAGCGCATGCGCGAGGTAGGCGAATCCACCCTCATCCGGCAGTTGCGCCGCTCGTGGCAGACGTTCACGTAGTCCGTGATCATGTTGCCGGCGAGTTCACAGACCGTATCCGCAGAGGCATAGAGCGACGGATCCCCTTGCCGGCACCAGTGGGCGGCTGGTGTTGCCGCGGCGGCGCCTGTAGCCGGCGCGATAGCCGCGATCACAACTGCGCTGATCAGGTACTTGTGCATGACCGGGATCGTCGCGTGCGGGTGATCGCGCAACATCCGCGCGCAACAACAGCTTCTCCCCGGGGGAGTACTTACTCAGCACCGCAAAAGCCCGCAACGATTTGCGGCTACCCCGCAGTCGCGAACTCGAGCAGTAGGGTGCAACGATGGGAAGGCAGACAGGCGTCGTGCTTTACGTGCTCGCGCTGGTAGCCGTCGTGGTCGGCGTGGACGTCTTGTTCTTCAGGCATCGGTTCTGGGAGCGCCTGATGGTAAACGTCGGGATTGTCCTGGTGTTCGCGGCGTTCTATTTGAGGTTCCTGAAGCGAGCATGAGCGGGACGCCCCGATGAAGGCAGCCAACGAAAACGCCGCTCGGAAAGGTCTTCGCGGGTGGTGGGCATCTCCCCCGAGAGGAGGCATGCAACGCCTGATCAATCCGTGGGAGTACCGCCACCTCCGCGCCTTTGGGGTCACGCATATCGCCGGTGGCCTTGTCGCGGCAACCGCGGGCGTCATTTGCCTCTCATACGCCGCCTACGGATGGGCAGCCTTCTTCCTGGTTGTTGGGGTGCTGAACCTCGCGGGTGGCTACTGGTACATCACTATCGCTCGCTCGCACCTCACCACTAGGCCATGAGGCGCTCAAGCTCCTGGTGTCTGGAAGCCGAGAGCACCGGCCAGTCGGGCTCATAGCCGAACACGTCGGCGAGCGGCGCGGAGCCGTAGCGCTCGGTGACGATCTCGATGTGCTCGGGTGTCACGAGCGCGGGGTGCGGCACGCCGCAGGAGCGCGCCAGCGCGAGGAGCTCGGCACGCAGCGCGACGAGGTAGTTGGCGGCGCGACTTGACTTGAGCTGGGGGTCGAGACCGTGCATCAGCCAGCGCGACTGGGTTGCGACGCCGGTCGGGCAGCGGCCGGTGTGACAGCGCTGGGCCTGGATGCAGCCGATCGCGAGCATCGCCTCACGGCCGACGTTGATCATGTCGCAGCCCAGCGCGAACGCGAACAGCGCCGAGTCGGGGAACCCGAGCCGGCCCGAGCCGATGAACACCACGTCCTCGGCCAGCCCGGCGCGCGCGAAGGTGCCGTAGACGCGCGCGAAGCCGAGCTTGAAGGGCAGCGCCACGTGGTCGGCGAACGACGAGCGGCGCGGCGCCGGTCCCGCCCTCGCCGCCGTCGACCGTGATGAAGTCCGGCCCTGCGCCCGTGGTCGCCATGCGCTCGGCGAGCGTTTCCCAGAAGCCGCTCTCGCCGACCGCCGACTTGATGCCGACCGGCAGGCCCGTGTCGTGCCGCGAGCGAGCTCGACGAACTCGATCAGCCCGTCGACGTCGGAGAACGCTGAGTGCGCAGGTGGGCTGACACAGTCCTGCGCCGACGGGCACGCAGCGAATGGCGGCTATCTCAGGGGTCACCTTGACGCCCGGGAGCAGTCCGCCGAGCCCAGGCTTCGCGCCCTGGGAGAGCTTGATCTCGATCGCGCGCACCGGCGCCTGCGCACGCGCTCGCGCAGTCGCGGCGAGGCTGAAGCGTCCATGCGCGTCGCGGCAGCCGAAATAGCCGGTGCCGATCTGGAAGACCAGCTCCCCGCCGTGGCGATGCGCTCCCGCAAGGCCGCCCTCGCCGGTGTTCTGCAGGCAGCCCGCGAGCTCGGCGCCGCGATTCAGCGCCTCGACGGCGACGGGGGAGAGCGAGCCGTAGCTCATCCCTGACAGGTTCACCAGCGACGCGCGGGCGGAACGCGTGACGTCGCCCGTGGGCCGCGCCCAGCACCTTGCCGCGGGTATGCCGTAGCCCGGCGGCCCGCCAGACTCACCCGCTGCCGGCGCGGGCGCGGGAAACGGCGAGTGCTTGATGATCAGCAGGCTCTCGACCGCCTCCATCTCGTCGTCGGTGCCGAACCCGAACACGTTCGGCTTGCCCTCCGAGGAGGCCTAGACCCAGCGCCGCTGGTCGCGCGAGAACGGACGCTCCTCGTTGTTGGAGGTGACGATGTACTGGCGCAGCTCCGGGCCGAACGCCTCCAGCACGTAGCGCAGATGCCCGATGATCGGGAAGTTGCGCAGGATCGCGCGCCGCGCTGCAGGAGGTCATAGCCCACAACACCCGCGAGCGCGGTGGCGGCGGCGCGAGAGCGAGAGATATTGAGCATGGCCACGGTGCGTGCGACAGCCTCGCAGCGTGGGCGGACACCGCCATCGGCCGCTTGCCTGCGGTGCGGTAGCGTTGACTACCGGTGGGGCTGGGACCACGGCAGTCGGGCCAGTAGCGATGCCGAGCAACTACGAGGCCCAGTAGTCCTCACGGAGCGCGTATGGGCAGCTTGTACCGATGCGAGCTGGGCCCTCGGCGGGATAGCTTGGCATCAGTGCTTCTTTGCTACAAGCCATCGAGCAGAAACAGGAGTCCACATGAGCACAACAACCGAGGAACTGGTAACTGAGAAGTGGGTCGAGTACTTCGACTCGATTGCCTCGCGCATCGAGGGGCAGCTGGTCACGATTGAGGTCATGAGCGAGGAACTGGGCGATCAGACCGACATCGAGCGGCTACCGGTTCAGGCGATCGGCTACGACCCCAAGGACAATATGCTGGAGGTCTCAGTCGGTGGGCGGGGACCGCGCTATCCAGTCGTGTTGCGGCACTTCATCTCCGATCCACAGACGATCAGCATTGAGGAGTCGGGTCATCTCACTCCCAAAGCGATCCTGGTAACCGATGCGAGCGGCGTTCGAACACTGATCCGCCTGTTCGAGCCCGCCGCGCTCAACGCCTAGGTCGCGTCTTGCCCACGACGCAACGTTCGGGCACGATAAGCGCGGGGAAGCCAGAGCAGCGTATCGCTGTCTTCGCGCCTCATCCGCTGCTCACGGTCACCCTCGAGCGTGAGGGATCCAGGCATGAGCAGGTTCATTTCCACCCTGGCGGGCAGGGCGTGTGGGTGGCGCGCATGGCCGCCAGTTTGGGCGCGGAACCGGTGCTGTGCGGGTTTCTGGGCGGCGAGAGCGGCGAGCTGCTGGGTGGCCTGCTCAAGCGTCAGGTCGGTCGAGTGCGCCTCGTGGACACGGTGTCCGCGAGTGGCTGCTACGTGACCGATCGTCGCTCCGGCGAGCGTGAGCTGCTCACGTGCACGCTCAGCGACCCGCCCTCTCGGCACGAGCTCGACGAGCTCTTCTCGATCACCTGCGCGGAGGCAATCGCCGACGGCTGGCTCGTCCTCACCAACCCGATGCCCGCGGATGCGCTGCCGCTGGAGATCTACGGTGACCTGGTCGCCGACGCCCGCGCAAACGGCTGCCGTACGCTCGTCGATCTCTCCACGCCGCGTCTGGACAGCGCGTTGCGCGGCGAACCCGACCTGGTGAAACTGAACGACTGGGAGCTGGCCGAGTTCGTGTCCGGTCCCGTGTCCGAGCCCGCGCAGCTGCTTGCCGCGGCACAACGGTTGCGTGAGCAGGGCGCCGGTGCGGTGGTCGTGACCCGAGGCGATCAGCCCGCGCTTGTCCTGGCTGACGAGCGGGCGTGGTGGCTCACCTCACCACGTCTGACACGCGGGTATCGCGAGGGGTGCGGGGACACTATGCTGGGCGCGCTCGCGGCCAGCTGGGCTCAGGGCGAACCCTTTGAGCGGGCGCTTGTCGTTGGCGCCGCCGCGGGTGCGGCCAACTTCCTGCGTCACGGTCTGGGTAGCGCCTCGCGTGATGTGGTCGAACGACTGACCGACAGCGTCGTCCTGGAGCCGATCACGGACGTGGAGTAACCGGATCCCTGTGCACGATCGCCTGCGGCGCGACCTCGGCCGACCATGCGATCTGCTCTGCGCTGCGAACCGTGGCCAGGTGCGCGAATCCCGCCGCCAGCGTCACGGGACGACCGGCGTGCGAGGAATGAGCGTCGCTGCCGAGCAGGTCCACCAATCCCTCCCGCGCAAGCTCCATCACGAACCCCTCGGGCTCGGATTCGGCGATGAACTCGGCCGTCCACTGGATCAGGCAACCATCATCGGCGAGTCGCCGCAGGCGCTCGGAAAAGTCAGCGCCGGCGTGACGCTCGGGATGGGCGATGATGGTTTTGAGTCCCCGCTGGGCGAGTCGCCGCACCACTTCGTTCAGGCCATCGCCGAGCGGTCCAGGAGCCGGCTCCAGCAGGACCCATCTTTCGCTTGAGCCTCCAACTCCGCCGCGCGACCCTCCGTCCCCGCCGAGCGCCACCGCACGCAGCTGGGCGTCGCTCAGGTCATCCGCCTGCGTCTGCGCCAGCTCCCCACCAGGGAGCACTCGAACGCCGATCTCGTGAGCGTCCAGCTGGGCCTGCAGCGAGTCCACTCGCGCGACGATCTCCTCGATGTGCACGTTGTGGTCGTGGCGGATATGCGGCGTGGCGCACACCGCCGCAATCCCATCCCGCTCAGCCTGGCGGGCCATCGCGAGGCTGTCGTCGAGGTCGCATGCGCCATCGTCGAGCCCCGGCAGGATGTGACAGTGCAGATCGATCACGGCTCGGCCTCATCCTTTCAATGGATCAATGTGCGCCGGATCATCGTCGACCTTCTTCACACAGGCATCCGCACGAGCTACTGCCGGCTGTACGCAATGCACCGCAGACCGTCCGCGTATGACACGGATGCGCTCGCCCGCGGATCGCGTGATCATTGGAACAGCCCTCGCTGGCACCGCAATCGACACGCTGGGTCTGACCGGCGTGAGCAGCATGCGATTCGTACCCGACCTGGCGCTGGAAGAAAGCGATGCCAACCCCACCCACGACTCAACTTGGTCCCCGCTCTGAGCAGTGCGGCGATCCTGACCTGCTGGCGGCGCTTGCCGCGCCCACCATGTATAGCGGGCGCCCGCCGGTCGTCGTGCACGAGACGCACGCCTCGTGGGTGTTCGTTGCAGGCGATCGCGCTTACAAGATCAAGAAGCCCATCGCGCTTGGCTTCCTGGACTACAGCACGCTGGCACGCCGGCGCAGCGCCTGCCGTGAGGAGGTGCGCGTCAATCAGGAGCTCGCTCCGGGCATCTATCGCGGAGTGCGGGCGATCGTCAGGACCTCGCACGGACTTTGCTTCGCGGCCGAGGACACACCAGGCGCGATCGAGTACGCGGTGGAGATGCAGAGCTTTCGCGAGGGCGACACCTTTGCGGGTCTGATTGCGATTGGCTCTCTCACCCGAGCGCACGTCGACGCGGTGGCCCACCTGCTGGCGGACTTCCACGGCTCCGCCGCCGTGGTCGCAGACTGGGGGCCGGATCGCGTGCTCGCCGTCTGGCAAAACAACGTGGGGGAGCTGCAGGGAATGGACCATCCGGCCGGGTGGCGTCTGGACATTGTCGCCGCGTTCGGTGAGACGCTTCGTGAAGAGGCATGCGCTGGAGCTGCGGCGGCGCGCGCTGCTGGGACTCTCCCGTGACGGCCACGGAGACCTGCGCTGCGAGCACGTGCTTGCCGGGCCGACCGTCCGCGTGGTCGACCGCATCGAGTTCGACCAGCAACTACGCCGCACCGATGTCGCCTGCGATCTGGCGTTCCTGGCGATGGATCTGGAGGCGCACGGGCAGCGTTGGGCGGCGCGAGAGCTCGTCAGCACCTACCGCCACGTGGGCATCAGCCCCGGCGGCGAGGCACTGCGCTCCTTCTACGCCGCCCACTGGGCGCTCGTGCGCGCCAAGGTCGCGCTGATCGCTGCGGCCGAGCACGACGGCGAGAGTGATGCCGAGCAGCTGCGAGCGGCACAGCAGCTGTGGTCGCTGAGCGAGCGGCTGTGCTGGCGCGCCCGGGCACCGCTGGCGATCGTGATCTGCGGACCCGCCGCCAGCGGCAAGTCGACGCTGGCCCGCGAGCTCGCACGGCGCTCGGAGATGGAGGTCATCTCCTCCGACGCAGTCCGCAAGCGCCTGGCCCGCCTCGACGAGCACGAGTCGGCGCGCGCGGAGCACTACAGCGCTCGCTTCACACGCGCGACCTACGAGCAGCTCGGACGCGACGCGCTGCTCGCGCTTCGTCGAAACGACGCCGTCATCGTGGATGCGACCTGCCGCTCGCGCGGCGATCGCGTGCTGCTGCTGGACAGGCTGCGGCGGGTCGGCATGACGCGCCTGATCGTTCGCTGCGAAGTGCCACTGGGGCTGGCGCGCGAGCGCGCCGCGCGGCGGCTGCACGATCCACAACGCATCTCCGACGCGACGCCGCAGATCGCCGAGGAGCAGTTCCACTCCTTTGAGGAGCTCGACGAGCTGCCCAACAACAGCGTGCCGAGGCTCGACACGACCCAGACCCTGGACACGCAGGTCGCCGAGGTCACCCGCGCGGTGGACCGCCGCAGCGCGGAAGGTTGCGCGGGCCGCCAAAGTCAGTAGAAACATGCACTCGGCTTGGGGAGAGTCCCGGATGTGCCCCTCGCAAGCCGGATTTAGCTTCGTGTGTGCAGACCACGAACTCATCGCATACCGACCAAAGGCAGGCACTGAGATGAAGGCTCTCGTTTATCACGGCCCCGGCGAGCGGGGCTGGGACACCGTCGCTGACCCGACGATCATCGATCCCACAGACGCGATCGTGCGGATCGATACCTCGACGATCTGCGGCACCGACCTGCACATCCTTAAAGGCGACGTGCCCGAGACCACGCCGGGCACGGTGCTCGGTCACGAGGCCGTCGGCACCGTGCAGGAGATCGGAGCAAGTGTGACCACGGTTGCTCCGGGCGACCGCGTGCTCATGTCGTGCGTCAGCTCCTGTGGGCGCTGTCGCTTCTGCAAGGAAGGCCGCTACGGGCAGTGCCTCGGTGGTGGAGGGTGGATCTTTGGTCACCTGATCAACGGGTTGCAGGCCGAGTACGCGCGCGTGCCGTTCGCGGACAACTCCGTGTACAAGGTCCCGACGAGCCTCACTGACGAGCAGGTGCTGTTCCTCGCCGACATCCTTCCCACGTCCTTCGAGGTCGGCGTGCTCAACGGCATAGTCGCGCCCGGGGACACAGTCGCGATCGTCGGCGCCGGACCGATTGGCCTCGCCGCGATCTTGACCGCGAGGCTGTACACGCCCGGCAACATCATCGCGATCGACCTCGCCGACAGCCGGCTCGAGAGCGCCCGCAGGTTCGGCGCGGACACGACGATCAACAACGGCAGCGAGGACGCTCTCGCGCGCGTGATGGAGTTGACCGACGGCCTCGGCGCTGATGTCGCGTTCGAGGCGGTGGGCGTGCCAGAGACCTTCGAGCTGGCCGCTGACCTGATCCGCCCCGGCGGACGCGTCGCCAACATCGGCGTCCACGGGAAGGCCGCACACCTGCACCTGGAGAAGCTCTGGATCCGCGACGTCACAATCACGACCGGGTTGGTCGACACGTACAGCATTCCCCAGCTGATGAGGCTGATCTCGAGCGGTCGTTTGGACCCGTCGCTGTTCGCCACGCACCGCTTCGCGCTCGGCGACACGATGGACGCTTACGACGTGTTCGCCGACGCCGCCAACTCAGGCGCCCTGAAGGTCGTGCTCCAAGGGACGAGCGAGCGCTCGTCATCGGCCACCGCGACGGAGCGAAGCGCGGCCCTCGCGTGAGAGCGAGACCACGGGTGAATCCGTGCTTTACCACAGCTAATCGGCGATTAACCCGGTGGAAAGCACCTTCCGCAGTGGCTAGCTTGAAACCATGTCCACACATCTGCATCTGGCCCGCAGTTCCGAGGAACCGGGCACTGCGGCGGCAAACGCGCATATCCGTGTATTGCTGGCCGACGATCATGCGCTGATGCGCCGCAGCCTACGGCTGCTGCTGGACGGCGAGGAAGGCATGGAGGTGATCGCCGAAGCAAACGACCTGGCGGCCGTCACCCGTCATGTCCATGCCCACGAGCCGCACGTGCTGGTCCTCGACCTGAGTATGCCCGACGGGTCGAGCCTTGAGGCGATCAGCCGCTTGCGTGAGCAGGCGCCTGACACCCAGATCGTCGTGATGACGATGGAAGAGAACCCGGTCTTCGCGCAGCGTGCGTTCGCCGCAGGGGCAGTCGGGTTCGTGGCCAAGGATCTGGCCGACGGCGAGCTTCCGCAGGCCGTTCGCGCCGCCGCACGGGGCGAGGAGTTCGTCAGCCCACGAACCGCCACCCGGCTGGATGCGTTGCAACGCTCCCTGACCGGTGATGCCCTCTCGCCACGCGAGGTCGAAGTTCTGCGGCTGATCGCGCTCGGGCACACCAGCGTCGAGATAGCCCGCAAGCTGCATCTGTCTCCTCGCACCGTCGAGACCCACCGCTCGCGCATACATGGGAAGCTCGGGCTCACCACTCGGGCCGAACTGGTCCGCTACGCGCTACGACGCGGCCTGCTGGGCCCCTGACCGCCCTACCTGCGTTCCTTGGAGCGTTGGCAGACACGCCCTCAGCAGCGTGCCGTGCTCGCCGGAGTCGATGCTCATCGTCCCCCCGGCTAGACCCACCCGCTCGCGCATCCCTGCAAGGCCGAAGCCGTCGCTCGAGAGATCGGCGTCAAAACCCAAACCGTCGTCCTGCACCTCGATCAGCAGCTCACCGTCGGATTCCTTGACCGCCACACGCACCCGGTTGGCGCGTGCGTGCTTGGCGACGTTGGTGAGCGCCTCCTGCACGAGCCGATACACAGCGGTGTCGAGCTCCTCACTGAGGCGCGGCTCCGCCTTGGAGCCAGTTAGCGCAAGCTCCCCGTCGATCTCGAATCCGCTTTGCTCGCGATGGCGGTCGAGGAGCGCCTCGATCGCCGTGCGCAGCCCCAGCTCGTCCAGCGCGGCGGGGCGCAGCTCGGTGATGATCGAGCGCAGATTGGAGATCTCCCGCTCGATGTGCTCCACGGCCTCGTCCATCGCTGTCTGAGCCCGCCCGAGGTCGTCGCCTCGCCGCGCGGAGGAGAGCAGCACGCGCAGGCCTCCGAGGCCCTGCAGGGTCTCATCGTGAAGCTCCCGCGCCCAACGTCGCCGCTCGGCGTCCGCGGCGGCCAGCGAGCTGCGCAGCCGATCGCTCTGCACGCTCTGCGCGAGCGCCACGGCGGTCGCGGCGCTCGCCGCGAACGTGCGCAGTATCTGCTCGTCGTCCTCGCTGAACACGCTCCCGTCCTCACCTCGGTCGAATGCCGCCAGCACACCCACCCCCTCACCGCGGTGGAGCATTGGCACCAGCAGGGCGGTCTGCGGGTCCGCCACGCCGAACTGCGTCGGCGCGATCCGCAGGCGGGCGGCGACATCGGTGATTCGCTCGGGGCTGCGACGTTCGAGCACCTGCCCAGAGGTCGACTCGGCGATCGGCAGCCGCGCGCCGCGCATCGCCTCAACATGACCGGCGCTCGCCTGCACGACCAGCTCGTGA
This sequence comes from uncultured Solirubrobacterales bacterium, assembly GCA_963779405.1. GTDB lineage: Bacteria > Actinomycetota > Thermoleophilia > Solirubrobacterales > Solirubrobacteraceae > Palsa-744. Next base: position 2,788 of record CAVZYF010000032.1, on the reverse strand, counting down.
CCCTCGCGCAGCATGATCACGAGGCTGCGCGCGCCGACCAGCGCGCGCCCGCGCTTGACGATCAGCTCGAGCACATGCTCGAGCGCGATCTCCCCACCGATCGCGACCGCCACGTCGCGAGTCGCCTGAAGCCCTCGAATTGCCTTCTCGGCCTCCTCGCGGCGGCGCTCGCTCGACTCATACAACCTCGCGTTGTCGATCGCGATCGCCGCCCAATCGGCGAGGATCACCGCGGCCTCCTCGTCCTGCCCGGAGAACTCATCCTCGCCCTGCTTCTCGGTCAGGTACAGGTTGCCCCACGCCTGCCCGCGAATCACAATCGGCACGCCCAGGAAGCTACGCATCGGTGGGTGGCCGGCGGGGAACCCGTAGCTCGACGGGTGCTGGCCGACATCGGCAAGGCGCAACGGCTGGGGATGCTCGATCAGTGCGCCCAACACCCCACGCCCACGTGGCAAATCTCCGATCGCGCGATGCGTGGCGTCATCCACCCCGAGGGTCAAGAACTGCTCGAGCTCTGAGTGCTGGCCATTCAAGATCCCCAGGGCCGCATAGCGCGCCCCGGTGACCTCACGCGCCGTCTCGAGGACGCGATCCAGCAGAACCCGCTGATCGAGCTCCATCGTCAAAGCCCGACCCACATCCAGCAGCCGACGAATCCACGGCTCATCAGAACTTACGCTCATCCCCAGGGGATGTTAGTCGCGTCTCGCGGATCGATGTGATTCTGTTGGTGCGTAGAAATCCCTGAACTTGCTTGCTGTGGATGGTCTGTGCGCTCCGAGAGCCTCAGCTTCTGCATTCGGTAGTTAGCCCCACCAGATTGCGGGTTTGCACCGATGGGGACTCCAAGCCCGACCTTATCCTCAGAGTACGTCAGCGCCATCACCGCGCGCCTGGACTCATTCGCAGGCAGAGGGCGCGCGTCTGGAGGAAAACATCTTGCCGTGCAGGAGGTATCGCGATGGACAGGACTTTGAGGTGCCACCAATGCGGGGATGTGATCGGAGTGTACGAGCCGATGATCGTGCTCGCCGACGGACAGGCACGCAACACTTCAAGAGCCGCCGAGCAAGACAACAGGGAGCCTGTGGGGGAGTGCTACCACCGCGCCTGCTTTACGCGGGTTCACGGCGAGCACGAAGTTCTTGGGTAGCCCGAATCCGAGGAAACCCGCACCATCTCCCCGGTCTATCGCGGATGGCGCACCCGGACACGAGTGGGAGACTCAACAGGCGGAATGGGCTCAGCGAGTACTCACGTGAGTTCCGCGGTTATCAGCCATCTCGAGACATCTATCCCAGAAGGAGAAGCCATGGCACCCCCAACAAGCCCCACTTCGAGAACCATCGCGGTCAGTGACCTGATGCACTCCGGAGTCATCAGCTGTCCTCCCGAGACCCCCTTTCGCGATGTGGCATCTCTGATGTCCGAGAACACCGCTCACTGCGTGGTCGTGGATGGGTTGGCACGGGGTCCCCATCACAGTGGGCACCTGGTGTGGGGGACCGTCTCCGATGTTGAGCTCATGCGAGCCGTGGCATCGGGACGGCTGGACGGCGAAGCCGGCGAGGCGGCGATCGGCGAGCTCGTCACGGTCAGCCCCGACGAGAGCATGGAGCGCGCGGCCCAGATCATGGGCGAGCAGGACTGCTCACACCTGATCGTCGTCGCGACCGACTCAGGAAAGCCCCTCGGCGTGATCTCGAGCCTCGACATCGCGAGAGGCATAGCGTGGGGATCGCGCAAGTGAGCCCGCTCGAGAAGCTCCGCGTGGTCATTGTCGGCGGAAGCGTAGCCGCCATCGAGACCGCGCTGGCCCTGCACGAGCTCGCGCCCGATCACACCGATGTGACCGTCATCGCCCCCAACACGGAGTTCGTCTACCGCCCAATGACTGTCCGCGAGCCGTTCGCTTACGGCCACGCCAACCGTTACCCACTCGCGCCGATCATCGAGGATGCCGGCGCCAAGCTGTTGAACGACAAGCTGGCTTGGGTCGATCCCGCCGGGCAGATCGTCCACACCGAGGCCGATGAGGAGATCTCCTACGACGCGCTCGTGCTGGCACTCGGGGCCAAGGCTGTCCCGCTCTATCGGCATGCGATCACGATCGATGATCATCGCCTGGACGAGATCCTGCACGGGCTGATCCAGGACATCGAGGGGGGCTACGTCCACAGTCTCGCGTTCGTGGCGCCCGGGCGGATGCCGTGGCAGCTGCCGCTGTATGAGATCGCGCTGATGACCGCCGGCCGCGCGTATGACATGCAGGTGGACCTCGACGTGACAATCGTCTCCCCGGAGGACGCGCCGCTGGCGATCTTCGGCTCGGGCGCGAGCGACGGCGTCAGCAAGCTCCTCGAGCGGGCGAAAATCAAGACGATCAACTCCGCCTACGCCGAGATCCCCAAGCCCGGAGAAGTCGTGATCAACCCTGGCGACCGGCGGCTGCACGTCGACCGCGTAATCGCGCTGCCCGAGCTCTACGGCCCCCCAGTACGTGGCATCCCTCTAGGAGAGAACGGCTTCATTCGCGTGAACCAATACGGACAGGTCCCGAACGTGGGGCCAATCTATGCCGCTGGTGACGCGACCGACTTCGCGATCAAGCACGGCGGGCTCGGCTCCCAGCAGGCCGACGCCGCCGCGGAATCGATCGCGGCGCTCGCCGGCGCGCCGATCACACCGGAGCCATTCAACCCCGTGATCCACGGCATGCTGCTCACCGACGCAAAGCCCGTCTATCTCACCGCACACATCGCCGGCGGGCACGGGTTCAGCTCCG
>CAVZYF010000031.1:0-10052 GCA_963779405.1 uncultured Solirubrobacterales bacterium | reverse complement strand
GGGCTCGGAGGCGCTCATCGCCGCCGGCGCGACCGTCGGGGAAATGCGCGCCGGCGGGGTGACTCGCTGACCACAAGCATCTGACCTGCGAGCTTAGCCTGAGTCTATGCCGTGACCGTGTGTGACCGTCCCAGCGGTGCGCCGCCGGCGTCGAGGCCCTGCACCGCGAAATAAGGCCCGGCAGAGTCGGTCGTGCGCAGGGCGCTCTCAAATCCTTGCGACCGCACGCTTGCCAGCGGTCGCAGGGCGCCGGCTTGCGCGCCGGCGAGCAGCTGCCAGGAGTCGACCCCGGTGGCTCCGTTCCAGCTCGCGTAGACGGTTCGGTCACGACCACGGTCAGAGACGGCGATCGCCGGCGCCTGCGCGGGAAGACCAGTCCAGGGCAGGCGAAAGGCTCGATAGCACTCGTACTGCCTGCCGAGCACGGCGTCGAACAGGAGGCGGCCCGAGTGGTCGAACTCGGAGACGCGCGGCGTTTCTCCCCAGCCGACGAACACGTTCCCGTTCGGGAGCAGTTGCATGCTGCCCTGACTGCCGGAGAGGACCTTCGGGTGCGTGTACTGGTGCACGAGGGTTGCGGTCATCGCCTGCTCGTCGAGGTCGAGGATCAGGCCGCGTGAGCGCTTCTCGACCGCCGGGGTCGCGCCGTTGTCGAAGATCGTGAGGGTCCCGTCGGATTGGCGGCGGGCGTGGTGCTGCCAGGCAAAGCTGGCCCCGGGTCCGATCGCGAAGTCGCTGCGCTTGCCGCCGAGGCGCCAGAGGATCGCTCCGGAGCGGTCGAGCTTGTAGACGGTCTGCATGCTGCGCGAGGAGATCAGCAGGTTGCCGTCCCCGTCGAGGTCGACCGAGTTGATGTGAAAGAAGTCCCAGTTCGCTTCCACCGGGGCATAGGACTCCTCGAGGGGTACGCGATCGATGCTGTGCCACTCCAGCAGCAGCCTGCCGGTCGCGAGGTCGATCTCCTGGAAGATCGCGTCCTGGATCGTGCCCTTGCGCGGACCTCCGGCGGCGCGGAGGTCGGCTTTCCCGATCACATAGCTCGTGAGCAGCGCGGTGTCGCGCGGGGTGATCACGAACTCGTGCAGGTCCCCGCGCAGCCCGTGTGCGGCCTGCACGCGCTGAATCGTGCGATAGCCGGTGTCGGCGATCACGTATTCGCCCACCCCGTGGCCGTATTCGATCAGTCCCTCCCACCAGGTGAGCACCGGGCTGCCGCGGTAGCTCTGCACGCGGAAGTTGGTCGTGACCTTCCCCGCGAGCGGGTTCTCCCAGATCGGCTGCCCGTCGTTGTCGGCGATCACCGCGCCCGCCTGGCCGACGGGGGCGTTGTAGGGGGCGATGAAGATCGGGTCGCTACAGACACCCCGCTCGCGGTGGGTGACCGTCAACGCGGGAATCCGCAGATCGGGGCGGGTGTGCCATTTCGGCGGAGTGGGTGGCCCGGGCGGCTGCGACGCGAAGGCACCGGTGGCGATCTCGCCGAGCGTGCCCGCGAGGGTGAGCCCCGCGGCCCCGATGCCGGCGGAGCGAAGCAGCTGCCTGCGGGTAAGGGTTGGGTTGACCACGGCCATCTGCAGCACTCAGGTAAGCGCATCTTCCGAAAGGGTTTCTCAAGAAGGCTGAAGGAGAACCCAGGTACAGGAAAGCCGTGAAGGGCGCCGAGATGTAACCTCACGTCTCAGTCGCGGTTCGCCTGGGGTTCTATGGAGGTGCATCGGAGTGACACCGGTTGAAGGGGAACTGAACGAGGTGCTGGTCGTCGAGCGTGAGGAATCGGCGCCGCAGGCGCTGACGTTGTGTGAGGCGTTTCAGCTCACGGCTGCCAATAAGGCCGGGCAGGTCGCTCTGCGCACCCCGGGCGGCAAGGTCGAGCTGACGTTCGCGCAGGTCGCGGCGCGTGTAGAGAAGATTGCGAGGGGCCTGCATCGGCTCGGCGTGCGACACGGCGACACCGTGGGGCTGATGTTGCTCAACCGGCCCGAGTTCAACCTCTGCGACTGCGCGGCCATGCATCTGGGCGCAACGCCGTTCTCGATCTACAGCACCTGTTCGCCCGAGCAGATCGCCTACCTGTTCTCAAACGCCCAGAACAAGGTCCTGATCACCGAGTCACAGTTCTTGGAGAAGATCTGGGCGGCCGGGGTCAACTCGCTCGAGCACGTCGTCTCTGTCGACGGCGCGCCCGATGCAACGATAGGGCTCGAGCAACTCGAAGCCTTCGATGCCCCCGACTTCGACTTCGAAGCCACCTGGAAGTCGGTGCAGCCAGAGGATCTCGTCACTATCTGTTACACGTCGGGCACCACCGGCCCACCCAAGGGTGTGGAGCTCACCCACGCCAACGTGCTGGCCGAGTGCCACGCCGCCGCCGCGGTGATCGAACACGATCCAGAAGGCCGCATCATCTCCTACCTGCCAAACGCCCACATGGCAGACCGCTACTCGACGCACTACGTCCAGTTGCTCTACGGCACCGAGGTCACCGTGATCTCAGATGTGACCCAGATAACCGCGGTGATCGCGGAGGTCCATCCCACGAGCTTTGGTTCGGTCCCCAGAGTCTGGGAGAAGATGAAGGCCGGCCTTCAGGCCGCGATCGCGGCCGAGCCGGACGGTGCTCGCAAACAGGCGGTGCAGTGGGCGATCGGCGTGGGCCTCGAGCGCGTGCGCGCCGAGCAGGCCGGAGAAGCGGTCTCGGAGGAGCTGCTGGACGAATGTGCCAAGGCCGATGAGCTGGTGCTGGGGAGGCTGCGTGAGCGCCTGGGACTCGACCAGACGAAGATGCTCTACGCGGGCGCGGCGCCCACGCCGGTCGAGGTGCTGGAGTTCTTCCACGCGATCGGCCTACCCATCTGCGAGCTGTGGGGCATGTCAGAGCTGACCTGCGTGGGCACCTGCAATCCGCGGGAGCGCCCCAAGCTCGGCACGGTGGGCCCACCGCTGCCAGGCATCGAGGTGAAGATCGCCGAGGATGGCGAGCTGCTCTGCAGAGGCGAGATGGTGATGCGCGGCTACCGTTCCGATCCCACCCAGACCGCCGAGGCGATCGACGCCGACGGATGGCTGCACACGGGCGACATCGCCGAGATCGACGCCGAGGGCTACGTGAAGATCGTCGATCGCAAGAAGGAGCTGATCATCAACGCCGCCGGCAAGAACATGTCGCCGGCGAACATCGAGGCCCAGCTGAAGGGCTCGAGCCCCCTGATCGGCCAGGCCATAGCGATCGGCGATCGGCGCCCCTACAACGTCGCCCTGATCTACTCGACCCCGACGGCTCGAATGCCTGGGCGGCGGAGCATGGGCTCGGCGACGCAAGTCCAGCTGCCTTGAGCGAGCGCGACGAGGTGCGAGCCGAGGTTGCCAGAGGCGTAGAGGAGGCAAATTCCCATCTCAGTCGCGTGGAGCAGATCAAGCGCTTTGCGATCCTGCCCTGCGACTGGCTCCCAGACAGCGACGAGCTGACGCCCACGATGAAGCTCAAGCGCAAGCCGATCGCACAGAAGTACGCCGCCGAGATAGAGGCGCTGTACGCGTGAGCATTGCACGTGGACCCGCCCGAGACACGATACGCCCGTAGCGGCGAGTTGAACATCGCCTACCAGATCCTGGGCGATGGACCGCTCGACATTGTGTTCGTGCCCGGGATCATTTCGCATCTGGACCTGCACCGTTGTCGTTGCCCGCCTGCGATGACCCGGGGCCTCTCGCGCCAGTGATCAAGGCCGCGTCAGCGCACGCCGAACATCGCCTCCATGCGGGCGGCGAGCAGCACGTCGCCCTCGACGCTGCAGCGCCCGGCGGCCATCGCGGTCATTGCGTTCTGCACGCCGGCTATCACCCTGACCCATTCGGCGAGGCCGAAGTGGATCGTGACCGCGGCGTCCAGTGGCGCGGGCTCCAGCAACCGCGCGTGGCCCGAACGAGCGTCGACTTCGACCGCCCAACGCCATGGCGCGTCGGGGGGCGAGGAGATCGCGAAGGGCTCCAGCTCGTATGCGATCACGCCGCGGAAGCCGTCGGCGCGGGCTGGCTGGAAGGCGCGCGCCATTGCGCGCAGCAGCGCACGCTGGCGGCGGGGCTCTGAGAAGCGGCGCTCGAGCTCCTGATCGTCCAGGCTGCGCACCCTCGCGGCCAGTGCCAGGCGCCCGCCGCGGGCCGTGAGCGCACGGATCGGCCGGGCGCGCTCGGCCACTGCAACGGCGCTCGGCGGCTCGCGGCCCTCGAGCTCGGCGCGAGCCACGGCGGCCAGATGCATGATCCAGCGCATGCCGTGACTCTCGGCGAGCGCCTCGCCCTCGGCCAGTATCGTGCGTGCGTCCTCGGAGTCCCCGGGACAGTTGCGGCGGTGAAGCGCGGTCGCGAGGTCCACGCGCGTCCAGCCCGTCGCCAGAGCAGGCCCAGAGCGTCGGCCCGTGCGACCGCCGTGCGCAGCTCGCCGACAGCCTCCTGCGGTCTGCCCGCGAGCAGTTCCAGGCGGCCTATGTGCCACTCGGCAGGGTGACCGTGGACGATCACCGGCAGCGCCTGAATCAGATACGGGCGCAGACGCTCGAACAGCGGGCGCAGACGCACTCCGGCGGATCGGTCGCCGCTGATGGTTGCGGCCAGCGCCAGCATGCACAGCCCGGGCGCCACGTGGATATCGGGGCGACGCAACGCATCCAGACCCTCGGTGAGCTGGCTCTCGAGGCGCTGGCGCACGGTGTCGTAGTCACCGTCGATCGCGGCTGCCCACGTGACACAGGCCGAGACCATGCCCGAAGGCGAAGCCGCCGCGATCGCTTCGAAGACGCCGGGGCCCGTCCCGGTATTGAAGTCGTAGGTCCAGCGGGTCAACAGCAGCCCCGAGAGCACCACGAACACATGCAGATCGGGGCGCAGGCGCCTGATGGTGACCCCCGCGCGGCGGAGCAGGGCCTCACCGCCCGCGCGATCGCCGCGATCCAGCAACCGGTGCGCGCGATTGACTTCGACCTCCCAGGTAAACCGGGGACTGCCCAGGCGCTCCGCGATCTCCTCGGCACGCTCGATCGCCTGCTCGCACTCGACTATCCGTCCCAGCGCGTAGTAGGCCACGATCAGCCACTGAATGATGCGGAACGCCAGATCCTCACGTCCGCACCCGTCCGCGAGGTCACTCAGCCCGAGGAACTCCTCGAAGCGGTCGTATGTCGCCACCGGGTCGGGAACCCGGCAGCATTCCGCGACCACTCCGCTGAATCGCGCCAGAGTCTGAGATTCGGCGTCGCCGAGGCGCCGATCGAGCTCCGCCGCCCGCTCGACAAGTGCGCTCAGGGCGTCTTCGTCCTCGGTGAACGCCAGCGCATACACCAGCCGGAAGACCACTCGCAACGCCAGCCGCGGCTCGCTGTCCTCGAGCGCGTCGAGGCTCTCGCGCAGCAGCGCCACGGTCGAGGGATCGTCGGTGCCCAGTTCGTAGCCGAAGCCGATATCGCCGCCGGCGAAGCCCAGCGCGGCACGAGCGAGCATGTCGGCGTCGCCGATCGTGCGTGCCGCGTCGCCCGCCGCACGGAAAGCCCGGCGTGCGCGCCCCAGGTCGGCGGCGAGCAGCTCCTGCTCACCGAGCTCGACCAGGACAGGGCCGCGTGCCGCCAGGTCGCTCTCCGCTATCAGCGATAGCGCGCTGCGCAGGTGCGCGGCCGCCTGCTCGTGGTCGTGTTCCTCGGCGGCGGCGCTCGCGGCCGCCTCGTAGGCCTTGATCGCTGGCTCGGGACCGGCGAGCGCCACCGCCAGGCCGTAGTGGCGCGCCAGCTCCGCCGGCTCTGCACTCGGATCGTCCTCGAGGACGCGGGCCAGGGCGAGGTGTACCCGCGCGCGCGTGGCGCCCTCCGCGCCCCCGATCAGCGCTTCGCGGATCAGCGCATGGGGAAACGCAACCGTGGGCTGTGCGGCGGGAACGTCGTCCACAAGCCGCTCGGACAGCGCTTGCGCCACCGCGCGCCCCGCCTCCTCGTCGCTGATCGCAGTGGCCCGCGCGGCGAGCGCCACCGGCGCCGAGGGGCCGATTGCCGCGACCGCCACCAGCAGCCGCTCGGTGACGGGATCAAGGCGCGCCAGACGCTCCTCGACGAGGTCGGTGACCGCGTCGGGCACCGGCGCGGCCTCCAGCGCCTCACCGTCGCGCAGCGCGCCCCGCTCGTCCAGATCGCGTGCGAGCTCCGCGGCGAAGAATGGATTGCCCGCGGTACGCGTTCGCAGCCGTGCCGCGAGTCGTGGCGTGATCGCCCGGCCGACGCGTGCCGCGACCAGTGCCGCCAGGCCACCGGCATCCAAGCCCTCCAGACGCAGCTCGGTCAGATCGTCGGTGCGGCGCAGGTTCGCCAGCACGCGTGAGACGGGATGGCGGCGATCCAGCTCCCGCTCGCGAGCCGTCACCGTCAGCACCAGCTGGGCGGTCGGTGCGCTGTCCAGCAGATGCCCGAGGGCCTGCGCGGAGGCCGCGTCGCACCAATGCGCGTCGTCGAGCACCACCTGCAGCGGCGCTCCCCCGGCGGCGTGGGCCAACGCCGCGCCGATACCGTGCAACAGCCGGTAACGGGCGCCCTCGGCGGCCACCACCCCATCGGTGCCAGCTTGTACGCTCAGCCCCGGACGCTCGCCGAGCTCCGGCACGAGCGCCGTCAGCTCAAGACCAGCCGCCGTCGCCAGGGCCTCGCGCCAAGCATCGTCCCCCGCACGAGCGAGCTCGCCAATCGCCCGCACCCACGGCTCAAACGCGATCACCGCCTCCGGAGGGCATCGCGCCAGCACCACGACCACGCCCCGCGCGTGCGCGTCGGCAGCCGCCGCGGCGGCATGGCGCGTCTTGCCGATTCCCGGTTCGCCCAACACGAGCACCGCGCGGCGGCCGGCACGCGCCTCGGTCGCCTCGCGCAACATCCCGATCTCGCGGTCTCGGCCGATCAACGGCTCGCCCGCATAGGCCGCGAGCACCCGTGGCAGCGGGATGCCATCCGGCGGACGCGAGCCGCTGCCGGACACCGGCGCCGCACCGTTCTCCGGCTCGAGCTCGCGCCAGCGCAGCCTCGACGCTCGTACCGGCGCGGGCACACCCTTCAGCTCGTAGCTGTCGGGCTGATCGAGTGCCACCCCATCTCGCGAGGCCACCAGCGCCGCCACGAGGTCCTGTACGAGTATCTCCCCACTGGCCGCGGCGGAACACAGACGACTCGCGATCACAACCGCCATACCGTGTAGATCGTCTTCGTGGGAGATCGGCTCGCCGGCCGCGACCCCAACCCTTGCGGCGATTGCGATCCCGCCCTGTGCCGCGTCCAGCCGCTGCACCGCCGCTTGGATTCCCGCTGCCGCGCGCAATGCCCCCAGCGCGCTATCGAAGCTCGCCATCGCACCGTCCCCGAGCGTCTTTATCACCCGTCCCCCCGACGCGTCAACGGCGTCCCGCAGGTCCTGCACGTGCCGGCGGCGGACCCGCTCCATCCGGTCGTCCCCCAGCTGTGCCAGCAACGAGGTCGAATCGACCAGATCACTGAACACCACGATCGCCAGACCAGCCATGCAGCGCATCCTTCCTACGAATCCACCCAAGACGCCGAGCGACGCACCCTACCCGTAAACTGGGACGAGAGGGACACAAAATGGCCGGTTCTAATCGCGAATGGTGCTCTCGGGCGGTGCTCTGAAGGGGGAGGCAGATGATCGACAGCGAGGCAATCAACGGACTGCTCGAGAACGCGGTGGCAGGCGGAGCGCTCCCGGGCGTCATCGCCGTCGTCGGCGACCGTGACGGGACGCTGTATGAGGGGGCGTTCGGGCGCCTGAGCGTTGACGGCGAGGAGCCCGTACGGGTGGACACGATGCTCGCGATCGCATCGATGACCAAGGCGATCACGAGCGTCGCCGCGCTGCAGCTGATCGAGCAGGGTCGTCTGGAGCTCGAGCAGACCGTCGCGAGCGTGCTGCCGGCTTTCGCAGAGCTGCAGGTGCTGGAGGGCTTTGACGGTGAGACGCCACGGCTGCGCGCGCCCGCCGGCCAGGCCACGGTGCGTCAGCTGCTGACGCACACCTCGGGGCTCGGATACTGGTTCAGCAACGCCGATTTGCTGCGCTACCACGAGCTCCTCGGCCTACCGGATCCGATCGCCGGCAAGCGCGCGGCGCTCGACGGGGTGCCACTGGTCGCCGACCCCGGGATGCGCTGGGAGTACGGGATCAGCACCGATTGGCTCGGGCAGGTGATCGAGGCGCTCAGCGGTCAGGATCTCGATGCCTACTGCAAGCAGCACATCTTCGCCCCGCTCGGGATGACCGACACGACGTTCACCCCCAGCGAGCACCAGCGCGAGCGGATGATGGCGCTACACGCCAGAAGCCCCGACGGAGGTCTCGCCCTTTCATCAATCGAGCTGCCGAGGGACCCCGAGTTCTTCTCAGGCGGTGGCGGCTGCTACTCGACCGCCGGTGACTACCTGCGCTTCATGCGGGCGCTGCTCAGAGACGGCGAGCTCGACGGTGAGCGCATCCTTCGTCCGGAGACCGTCCAGCTCGCCTTCACCGACCATCTCGACGGCCTGCCGCTGCCCGAGATCATGCGCTCGGCGCTCCCGGAGCTGACCAACGAGGTGCCCGCGCTGCCGGTGCCTCAAGGGTGGGGTCTGGGACTCAACCTCCTGCTCGTGGACATACCGGGTATGCGCCGCGCCGGCACCGGTTCGTGGGCGGGCCTGTTCAACTGCTACTACTGGATCGACCGTGCCACCGGGGTCACCGCGGCGATTCTCACGCAGGTTCTGCCGTTTTTCGACGCCCGCATCGTGCAGACGATGCTCGAATTCAACGGCGCCGTGTTCAGCGGTGTGGAGAAGGGCTCTTAGGTAAGGGCGCCGGCAGGCGAGCATCGACTCGAGCAAGCGCATACGATGACCGAGGCGATGAGCGAGACGGCATCACTCAAGGACGTGGTCACCCACGGCGAGGTCGTCCTCGACGGCGGTGTTCGCCTCCACTATGTGGAGGCGGGCGAGGGACAGCGGCTGGTTGTGCTGCTGCACGGATTCCCGGAGTTCTGGTACTCCTGGCGCCATCAGATACAGCCCCTCGTGGATGCCGGTTTTCACATCGTGGCGCCCGACATGCGCGGATACAACCTGTCGGACAAGCCCAAGGGCTGGCGTTCTTACGACATGCAGTTCCTGGCGGGCGATGTGGCGGCGCTGATTCGCCACTTCGGCGTCGAGCGGGCGGACGTCGTCGGTCACGACTGGGGCGCCGCGGTCGCCTACGGGGTGGCGGCGCTGCACCCCGAGTCGGTGCGGCGGCTGGCGATCCTCAACGTGCCCCATCCGGCGCGCATGCTCGCGGGGTTCAGGACCTTCAAACAGTTGCGTAAGAGCTGGTACATGTTCTTCTTCCAGATCCCGGTTCTGCCGGAGTGGCTGTTGCGGCGCGACGGCTACTCTCCGATCAAGCGCGCGTTGCGCGCCGACGGAGCGAAGCTCGGCCGCCCGACGGTGTTCGGCGATGAGGAGCTCGAGCACTACGTGCGGGCGTGGTCCTACGATGGCGCCCTGACCGCGATGCTCGACTACTACCGCGCCGCGCTGCGCCAATCGCCGCGTGCCGCCGGCGCGAGGATGCGCCCGATCTCGGCGCCGACGCTCGTGATCTGGGGCGATCGCGACACCGCTTTGGGATCCGAGCTGGCCGAGCCGGAAGCGCGCTGGGTGAAGGACGTGCGGGTCGTGCACCTGCCCGAGGCGACGCACTGGGTCCAGCACGACGACCCCGAGCGCGTCAACGAACTGCTAACGGAGTTTCTCTCGGACTGACCGGATCGCCGAGCCGCGCCGGCGGCGGCTCGTCCTCGCACAGCCGCGCGGCGGTCGCGGTCGCCGTATCGACCGCCCAGCGGGTCGTCGTCACGAGGCCGAGCGCCACGATCAAGAGGCCGCAGCCGGCGACCAGCCACCAGCCCGGGTGGGTCCCGGTCGCGAGGATCTCCGGGTCGGTCGTGGCCACGACCGCGATCGCCCCGGCGAGCGCGACGCCGAGCGACTGGCCCACCTGAC
>CAVZYF010000030.1:0-7894 GCA_963779405.1 uncultured Solirubrobacterales bacterium | reverse complement strand
CCCGAAGTCCTAGGGGCCACCCCCGCTCGATGCGCTGGGGCAGTGTCCCCCAGCGCATCGATGACAGGGCGTCGCGCCTACTCGTGCTTCGACTTGCTGAGCGCGACCGACTTCTTCACCGTCGTCCCACCGGTCACGGTCACGCTGGCCTTGGCGGACAGCTTGTGGCCCTTCGCCTTGGCGAGTGCGCTCTTTCCCGCCGCCGTCAGGCGAACGGTGATCGTTGCCTTCTTCCCCGCCGCGAGCGAGTATGAGCCCTTGGCCAGGACCACCGTCTTCTTCTTGCCCTTGTGCTTGACCTGTCCGGTCATTTCGATCGTTCCCGCGCAGGTCGCGTTCGCACAGGCGATCGGCACCTGCGCGGAGCCACCGGACACGATGATCTTGGCGCTCGACACCGTCACGGCCGGCAGCGTCACCGCGACCGGGTTGCTCCTGGCGCTCGCGTGCCCGGCGCTGTTGGTCGCCGAGACTTCACACGCCAGGCCGTGTCCCACGTCAGCGGCCTGCACGAGGTAGGCGGCCGATGTGGCGCCGGCGATCGGGACACCGTCGCGCAGCCATTGGTAGGCGAACGGCGATGTGAGAGGCCACCCCACTGCCAGCGTCAGTTCGTTTTCCCCTGTCCACGAACCGTTGGAGCACGACAGCAGGTCCCCCACCGTGGGCGTCCCTGACACGGCCGGCAGCGCCGTATTGACCGGCGCCGCAGGCACCATCGCCGCGTTGATGCCCGAGGTGATGCTCCCTTCGGTGGCCCCTACCGCATTGGCGGTCGCTTCGGAGGGCTGATCGTTGAAGTACTGCGTGATGTACTGGGGTATGCAGCGAGGCGCATGTTGGCATGCTTTGTATTCGGCTTCGGAGAATTCCCAATAGAACTCGACCTTATAAGAGCCGGTCGACAGTCCCGTCACCGTGTATTCGCCGTTCGCGTTGGTTTCCGCGTAGCCGCTGCTGTAGCCTTCTGCTTCGGGGTTTGCGCTGAATGCGCGGACTCCGATTTTCGCCAGCCCGCCGTGGCTGATGGCACTGGTCACCGTGCCCGAGATCTTGCCGCCTTCCTTCAGTGCGACGTTGACCGTGTCTACCGCACCTTCCAGGACCGTCGTCTCGGTGCCCTGAGAGATATAGGAGCCTTCAAGGGAGTAGAAGTAGATCGAGTACTCGCCAGGCGGCAGCTCCGTGATCGTGTAATAGCCTTCGCCTTCGGTGGTCGTGTAGCGTTCCTCCTCTTCACCGGTCCCGCTCAGCCCGTTGAGACGAACCTGAACGTTCCCCAACCCACTTCCGGTGGCGGCGCTCGTCACCCTCCCGGAGATCGTGCCGAATTCCTGCATCGCGGCATTGAGCGTATTTGTGCCTGTCGCGAGAACAATCGCTTTTTCCTGTTCAACGTATTTGGCCGCGGAATCACGAAACCTGACCGTGTATTCGCCCGTTGACAAGCCGGTGATTTTGTAGGTTCCGCCCACAGCGGTGGTGGCAAAGCCCGGCGTGCCGCCAAGTTCGCTGGTCGCCGAGACTTCGATCCCTTTCAGGGGCCCCCCGCCTTTGACTGCGGTCACCGTGCCTTCGAGTGAGGCGGCGGCCTGCGCGGCCGCGACCGGGGCGACCGCGAACAGCGCGACGCATCCCACCAGCACGGCGAGCGCCCGGCGAGGAGCGCCGCTGCGCCGCCCGCGGGGAGGCCGGCCTGCGCCCGCCCGATCGGTAGCGTCGCAATGCGACGAGGACATAGACCTTCTCATTGAGATCCTCCCGTAAATTGATGATGTCTCGTTGTGGGGCCGCTGAAAGGCCTCTTCTGGCGCACAGTGCCGCCAGCCTATACAAACCTGCCCATCTTTGCCACCTCGCGAGCCGCCGAGGATCCCGATCCGACCATCTACTCGAACACGGCCCCGGGAACTTCGGGCTAAACCCAGGGAACTTTGGGCTAAATCAACCCCTGGCCTTTGACCGTGTCGCGCTCGTCGGCCAGCTCGGCCACCGAGGCGTCGATCTTGGCGCGTGAGAACCCGTCCAAGTCGAGGCCCTCCACGATCGACCACTCGCCGCCCGCGCAGGTGCACGGGAAACCACAGATCAGACCCTCGGGTACACCGTAGGAACCGTCCGACGGAACACCCATCGAGACCCAGTCTGTGGTGCCGTTGACCCAGTCATGCACGTGGTCGATCGCCGCGCTGGCGGCCGAGGCGGCGGAAGAGGAGCCGCGGGCCTCGATGATCGCGGCGCCGCGTTTGCCGACGTTCGGCAGGAAATCCTCTTCGATCCAGACCTGATCGTCGACCTGGGCGGCGGCCTGCTCGCCGCGCACCTGGGCGTGGAACAGGTCGGGGTACATCGTCGGCGAGTGGTTGCCCCACACGCCCATCTGCGTCACGTCCGTGACCGGCACCTCGAGCTTCGCCGCCAGCTGGGCGATCGCGCGGTTGTGGTCCAGTCGCAGCATCGCCGTAAAACGCTCGCTCGGGATGTCGGGCGCGTTGTTCATCGCGATCAGGCAGTTCGTGTTCGCCGGGTTGCCGACAACGAGCACTTTCAGATCGTCGGCGGCCTTCTCGTTCAGCGCCTTACCCTGGACGGTGAAGATCTTGCCGTTCTCTGAGAGCAACTCGGCGCGCTCCATGCCCTTCGTCCGTGGCCGCGAGCCGACGAGCAGCGCGATGTTCACGCCGTCGAACGCATCCTCCGGGTCGTCGTGCAGGTCGAGCCCCGACAGGAGCGGAAACGCGCAATCGACGATCTCCATCGCCACGCCCTCGAGCGCGCCCATCGCCGGGGGGATCTCCAGCAGGCGCAGATCGACAGGCTGGTCAGGGCCGAGCAGCTGCCCGGAGGCGATGCGGAACACGAGGCTGTAGCCGATCTGGCCGGCGGCGCCGGTGACCGTGACTTTTACGGGACTACTCACAAATTCATCTCCTGTTTTAGGTTCTCATCGATCGAATCAAGAAACTCCTGGGTGCTCTGCCACTCCTGGTCCGGGCCGACCAGCAATGCCAGGTCCTTCGTCATCTTGCCGCTTTCCACGGTCTCCACGCAGACGCGCTCCAACGTCTCGGCGAACTCGCTCACCGCCGGGGTCCCGTCCATCCTTCCCCGGGCGGACAGCCCCCGCGTCCAGGCGAAGATGGAGGCGATGGGGTTGGTTGAGGTGGGCTTGCCCTGCTGGTGCTGGCGGAAGTGGCGGGTGACCGTCCCGTGCGCCGCCTCGGCCTCGACGGTCTTGCCGTCGGCGGTCATCAGCACGCTCGTCATCAGCCCCAGCGAGCCGAAGCCCTGCGCGACCGTGTCGGACTGCACGTCGCCGTCGTAGTTCTTGCAGGCCCACACGTACCCGCCCTCCCACTTCAGGGCGGAGGCGACCATGTCGTCGATCAGGCGGTGTTCGTAGGTGATCCCGGCGGCCTCGAAGTCGGTCTTGAACTCAGCCTCGTAGACCTCCTCGAAGATGTCTTTGAAGCGCCCGTCGTAGCGTTTCAGAATCGTGTTCTTCGTCGACATATACACCGGGTAGTTGCGCTCTAGGCCGTATCTGAGCGACGCGCGCGCGAAGTCGCGGATCGAGTCGTCGAGGTTGTACATCGCCATCGCGATCCCCGGCCCCGGGAAGTCGTACACGTCGAGCTCGATCGGCTCTCCCCCATCCTTCGGGGTGAAGCTGAGTGTCAAGGACCCCTCGCCGGGGACGAGCATGTCGCTCGCGCGGTACTGATCTCCGAATGCGTGACGGCCGATCACGATCGGCTTGGTCCAGCCCGGCACCAGCCGCGGCACGTTTGAGATCACGATCGGCTCGCGGAAGATCACGCCGCCGAGGATGTTGCGGATCGTGCCGTTGGGCGAGCGGTACATGTCCTTCAGGCCGAACTCCTCCACGCGCGCCTCGTCGGGGGTGATCGTCGCGCACTTCACGCCGACGCCGTGGCGCTTGATCGCCTCGGCCGATTCAACCGTGATCTGATCGTCGGTCGCGTCACGACTCTCGATCCCCAGGTCGAAGTACTTCAGCTCCACATCCAGGTACGGCAGGATCAGCTGGTCTCTGATGAACGACCAGATGACCCTCGTCATCTCGTCGCCGTCGAGCTCGACTATCGGGTTCTGCACCTTGATCTTGGCCATGAGCGGGGTCCTTGGGTCTACTACTGGGTTGGAGGGGTGGCCGATGCTATCGATGCTCAGGCGCCGAGTCGTTGGCGACGCGCCGGCTGTTCCCGGCGGCCTGTGCGTGGAGACGCGTCAGCGATTCCAGCTGGCCTGCGCGCCGTGCGCGACGAGCACCTTCGGCCTGCCGCCGGCGAAAGGGATGCTGGCGACGCGACCGCTCGAGGGCGGCGCCTCGAACGAGCCGAGGTCGACGAGCAGCGTGCCGCCGTCGCTGGAGATGCCCGCGCCGACGACGGACTGGTTGCGGAAGGTGATCGGCCGAGCCCTGCCCGAGGGCACGCGCACGGTCCACGCGGCGCTCGTGTCCTGTCCCTCGAACTCACTGAGCAGCCTGCTGCCGTTCGCGGAGAAGGCGATCGGCACGAGCCCGACGACGAGCTTGTCGGCGGGGACGTTCGTGAGCCTGCGCGCGGTCGATGAGCCCGGCGCGCGCAGCCAGATGTCATAGCGCGGCGCGTAGTTCCGGCGCAGATGCTCGCGGTCGTAGGCGATGTATTGCGGGCCCCAGATCGGGTAGAGGCTGCGCCCGTCGCTGGTGATACGCCGCAGGCCCGAGCCATCGGGGTTGCTCACGTAGAGGTTCGTCGGTGCCGCGAGCGACAGCGAGGGCGAGCGCGCGAAGACGATCCTGTCGCTGCCGTCCTGGGCGAAGCTCGCGCCGTAGATCTGGCCTTCGGCGATCGAAGTGACCTTGCCCGTCTGCGTGTCGATCACGTCGAGGCCCGAGCCGGCCGCGATGTTCGTGACCTCGGTCGATTGGCGCATAACCGCCAGGTAGCGCGAGTCCGGCGACCAGGCCAGCGGCGTGGAGGTGGCGGTTTCGAGGTCGAGGTAGTCCGCGACCGGGGCGCCGAGCGCGGAGTAGACGCCGAGCGCCGGGCCCTTTTCAGCATTTGGTGCGGCGCCGAGCAGCGCGACAGCGACCGACTGACCGTTCGGGGACAGCAGCGGCTCCAGGCCGGGCCCGAGCCGTTTCGGTTCGCGGCCGTTCGCCTGCGCGATCCATACCGATGGCGAGGGTTCCTTATCGGTTCCTGTTACGTAGGCCAGGCGCGCGACCGTCCCGCCGGCGCTGGGGACGCTCGGCGCCACGGCGACCGCGGGCGCCGATGAGAGCACCGTCAGCGCGAGCAGTGCCGGCACGATTGCGAAAACGCTCAGCCCCTCGCGCGCGCGGGGTCTTAATGAAACACCGCGCATGTGTGCACGTGTACCTAACGGTTTCCCATTTGAAGACACCCCCACAGGCTATACCCCGATCTCCCGATCTCTGCTTGACTGTCGTAACGATGGCCACCGTCTCACAGCACGCGTGCGAGGACGCCCCATGGCGGACCCACACCGTGGCAAACCAGCCGCCGCCGCTCACCGGCCTGGACGTATTCGCCGGCAACCTGCCTTTGGTCGAGGCGACCGAGCGCGAGGGCGCCGGCTGGATCGCGGAGCGGGCCTCTGCCCTCGGCCGGTTCGTGGGGGAGGCGGACGGGGTGGGCGGGTCTCCAATCGAATGGGGACGCCTCGCGAACGAGCACAAGCCGATCTTGCACACCCACGATCGCTACGGCAACCGCATCGACGAGGTCGAGTTCCACCCCGCCTGGCACCAGCTGATGCAGATGGGCGTCGAGCACGAATTGCACGCGCTGCCGTGGCGCTCGGAAGAGCCTTCGGCGCACACCGCGCGCGCGGCGATCTACATGACCGGGATGCAGGCCGAGGCGGGGTACGCCTGCCCGATCACGATGACCTTTGCCGTGGTCCCCGCGCTGCGCGCCCAACCGGAGCTCGCCGCGGTGTGGGAGCCGCTCGTGACGGCGACCACCTATGACCCCCGCTCGATCCCAGCGGCCGAGAAGGGCTCGGCGATCGCGGGCATGGCGATGACGGAGAAGCAGGGCGGCTCCGACGTGCGCGCGAACACGACCTTCGCCCGTCCGTTGAACGGTGGCGGGGCGGGCGCCGAGTACGAGCTCACCGGGCACAAGTGGTTCTGCTCGGCGCCGATGTCGGACATCTTCCTCGTGCTCGCCCAAGCCCAGTCGGCCGGCGGCGACGCCGAGGGCCTGTCGTGCTTTCTGATGCCACGCGTGCTGGGAGACGGATCGCGCAACGCGATGCACATCCAGCGCCTGAAGGACAAGCTCGGCAACCGCTCGAACGCCTCCTCGGAGATCGAGCTACACAACGCCTGGGCGCAGATGGTGGGCGAGCCCGGCCGCGGCGTGCCGACGATCATCGAGATGGTCGGCCACACGCGCCTTGATTGCGTGATCGGCGCGGCCGCCGGGATGCGCGCCGCGGTCGTGCAGGCCACGCACCACGCTGCGCACCGCAGCGCCTTCGGTAAGACGCTGATCGAGCAGCCGTTGATGGGAAACGTGCTCGCCGACCTGTGCCTGGAGTCCGAGGCATCGACGGCGCTCGCGATGCGCCTCGCGCGGGCCTACGACGAAGCGGGCAATGACGCGCGCGAAGGCGTCGACGACAGCGACGCCCAGCTGTTCAAGCGCGTCGCGACCGCGGTCGGCAAGTACTGGGCGTGCAAGCGCGCGCCGAACCATGCGTTCGAGGCGATGGAGTGCTTGGGCGGGAACGGCTACGTCGAGGACTCCGGGATGCCGCGCCTGTACCGCGAGGCGCCGCTCACCTCGATCTGGGAGGGCTCGGGCAACGTGATCAGCCTCGACGTGCTGCGCGCACTCTCGCGCTCGCCGCGAGCGCTCGAGGTGTTCCTCGCCGAGGTCGAGCTGGCCCGGGGCGCCGACTCACGCCTGGACGCGCACGTGCAGCGGTTGAAGTCGCAGTTCGCCGACCCCGCCACGCTCGAGTCCCGCGCCCGGCGCGTGGTAGAAGGGATGGCCCTGGCGCTGCAGGGCTCTTTGCTCGTGCGGGGCGCGCCGCCGGCCGTCGCCGACGCCTTCTGCGCCGCGCGCCTGGGCGGCGAAGGGGGCCTGGAGTACGGCACGCTGCCGGCCGGATCGGACTTCGAGGCGATCATCGCGCGGAGTCGCCCACAGGTGTAGTGGCCCGGCGCGGGCGAACCGGGGCCTACCATAAAGCCATGGCAATGCGCACCAACTTCCAGCTCGCCCGGATCTTCGGGATCCGCGTCGGCGTGGGAATCAGCTGGTTCGTCGTGCTGTTCCTGTTCATCTTCGTCGTCACGAAACCGTTCCACGAAATGCTCGGCGGCTCGATCACGACCGCCTATCTGGTCGCCGTCGCGTCCGTGCTGGGGTTCTTCGCGTCGCTGATCCTGCACGAGCTCGGCCATGCGCTCGTCGCGCGCCGTAACGGGCTGAAGGTCGTGGGGATCGATCTGTGGGCGTTCGGCGGGATCACCCGTACCAGTGGCGTGGTCGAGCGCCCCGGCGTCGAGTTCCGCGTCGCGGCCGCGGGCCCGCTGGTGACGCTGGCGGTGATCGTGCTCTGCCTCCTCGCCGGCGCCCTGCTGACCAGCAGCGGGCACTTCCTCGACGTGGCGGTCGGCGACACCAGCGTGCACGCAACGCCCGCGCTCGTGTGGCTGAGCTGGGTGGGGACGATCAACGTGCTCGTGCTGATCTTCAACCTGGTCCCGGCCTTCCCGCTCGACGGCGGCCAGCTCGCCCACGCCGCGATCTGGTGGCGCACCGGCGACCGCAACCGTGCCACGCGCTACACCGGGCGCGCCGGGCAGGGGTTCGCGTTGGTGCTGGCGGCGCTCGGGTTGGTC
>CAVZYF010000029.1:0-81217 GCA_963779405.1 uncultured Solirubrobacterales bacterium | reverse complement strand
CACGGCAGCGGACATGCTCGGCGTGGCGCTGGCAACGTAGCTCGCCAGCCTCAGACCGCCGATCCTCGCCCAAGCGCGCCTCAGATCGCGCTCGCTGATCCCTCGACACGGACGCCTTCTCGCGGACGCCAGGATCGGTCGGGAGAGCTCACCTAGAGCCCCTTGAGCAACTCCCCGAGCTCACCCACGGCTGCCCGACAATCATCCTGCCAGCGTGGGCGGTCTTGACGCCACTCAGCGAGGTTGGCATGCGCAGTCTCTGTGATGTGTGACTCCCTACAGATGCGCTCTTTCTGGCTAAGGGGTGGGGTATCCGTTGGGATGAACATTGTGTTGAGTTCCTTTGCGGACTTTTCACGTCACCCCGTCAAGCGATCGCCAATGCCGGGAACGTCTCTCTGAAGTGCTCGGGGATAAGCTCGTTGCCACGGAAGAACAGACCAGTCAGCTCGCACCACTGCTCGTCACTCATTGGCCCGTCAACGCGCCACAACTTTCGCCGTGTGTCGGGGGCGGAAGCGGCAGCATCGGGTTCTCCTTGCAGGGAGGGTAGTCCACCACTGGATATCGGCATGTCTTCCCGTCAACGTGCGTGAACTGGTGGGTGGAGGTATCGCGCTGGGCGTGTAGCGCACGGTTGAACACCGCGATGAACAGCTCTTCGTCGCGCGGATCGCGAGCGGGGCGTACCTCTTGGATATAAAGCCTCTTGATCGGATCGGCGGGATCGTCGTTGCGTGCTCGCCAATCGAAGTGTGTTCCAAGTAGGGGGTGGAGCAGTTCCGCGGCCAGCGATCGTTCGCCGGCGGCGTGGAAAGAGGAACCGGTGTCGTGCTGGTCCAGCGAGTCGAGCGTTCGCGAGGTCAACTGCAGCCCGTACCACTGGTCCTCCATCAGCCGGAAGACATCGTCATCTGGCGGACGTCTGATAAACGGGTTGATCGCGACCGACACCGTCAGCGCCGGTCTGTCGCCAGTTCGGCGAGCACGTGCAGCAACTCGCGGTAGGGAGCAGATGCGGGTGAGGCAGGAGACCCACCGATCCGATCCAGAAGGCGGCATTCGTTCCGATGTGTCCTTGTCTGATGTTCTCGACGGTGATTGGCAGCAATCCGTCGCGCGAGAGCGACGCTGCCAGATCCGGAAGACCGTCGAAGACAGGATCGCTCGGCCTGGCGGGCTCGAGCACCACTTCGTCAAGCGCGTTGAGTGACTCGTCCACCAGTAGGTGTAGCTCGGTGAATGCGCACACGCGTCGCCGCGCGCGGCGAGTACAGGCTGCCTCAAGACGATCAGGTACCCAATCACGCAGCCAGTGGTCGTGTTCGGCGAGACCCTTCTCGACTTCCTCATCGGTTATGGATGCCAGGCGCGCCTCTATCAATGCATCGATCTCAGCGTGCGCGTCGGCGCTGTGCCGATAGCCGCTATCTCCGTCGTAGAAATTCCAGGGGTCGAAGCGGTTGATACCCAGCGCAAGGCGCAGCAGCGCCGAAGAGCGAACATCAAGCACCGCGTTATCCATATACCTGATGGTACGACTAGGTTCGGGCAGCACTGCCACAGCTCTCAGCCATCTTCATGGATCAGCGCATCCAGATCCCGCGTGGCTTTCGTGGCATCCGCCGGAATGCGGATGAACCGTACGTGCTGGCCTTCGCGTGTTGACCAGGGACCGTCGAGGTCGGCCGTGGCTTGATCGTTGTCGTTTGGCGGGTAGGCCAGCGCTCCGAAGGGAACGTCGTGGCCTGACAGGTAGGAGGTGAGCTGATAGAGGTCACCGCGGTCGACTCCGCTTGGGCTGTCTCGCCACGACCGTAGGCGCTTGTACTTCGCATCGATGACGCCTGCCAGCCCGCCGTTCGGATCACGGATGAGGATGTCTTGGCTTAGCCGACCCAACTGCCTCTCGGGCTTGGCGATCGACTGCAACAGATATGCACTATCTCGCTTGAACGTGCCATGCTCAACGCGGGTCGGCCCAAAGGCGCGGCGTGCACAGTGCACAAGGAACAGCTCCCAGAGCTCGGCGACATCGATCAACACCCCGATGCGTCAGCGCTGCTGGCCGAGGTCAGATGACCCCGCCGGTGAGCGATCTCGTGCGACAGTCGTGCGACCGACTCGAAAGCGCCGGGTGATCGGCGTGTAGCGGACGCGTTGGAGGTCGGATAGGTCTGGCATCACTGGCTGGGCGACCGACTACAGCACGTAGCTGACTGAGTACTTCGCTCGTAAGCGCTGGTCGCCATGTTGGCTTCGCTCCGGCAGCAGCGAGCGAGCGCACGGTCAGCCAGGACAAGGATGCGGGCCACGGGATTGTCGAGGTCGCGTTCGGTGCGCATGGTCGCAACCAGCGGTCGCCCGGCGGCCCGATGGCGGATGGTCGCCGGCACATCGAGCCGGCCGCGCACGAACACACCATCGTGACGAGACGTTCGCCTCAGCCTGGGACCCCCGTGACGGGCAGCGTCAGCAACCGCGGCTGACCACACGCGGTCAATGAGCTGGACGATCAACGGGCCACGGGAGGCCGAGGTCGCTGCGCTTGGGAATGACCGTCAGGTTGAGAGCGTGTGCCAGCCACGCACCGATGACATCAATACCGAGCCGTGGCTCAATCCGCAGTTCGCGATCCTCGAAGCGCAACTCGCCGATGTACCGCCCTGCCCACCAGTCGCCATTTGGATCACGCTGCAGGGCCGGGTCGTCCTCGTCATCTATACGGCTGCCGCCCGTTAGACGCAGCACGTGATCGTGGTCCCTCCAGGTGGGCGGCCAAACGTGTAAGCCACTGGTCCTCGGCGGCGTCCTTGGTGTTCATCGGAGAGAGATCCTCAAAAACGACGGGCGTGCTCACTCGACCTTCCCGGCTCATCAGCACCTCACGCAATCTGTCCAGCTCACTGGTCACGGTGTCGGCCTCCAAGCCGCCGAGGTACTGAGCAAGCAAGGGTTCTAGCGAGAAGATCCAGAGATCCTCGATCGAGGTTCGCGGCTTACCGCTCGCCTTCCACAGCACGCCACCGCTGAGGTACTTACGGCCGCGCAACCAGTGTCCCGCGAAGAACGCGGCATCGAAGAAGTAGGTGTGCCCAAGCTCATACTGCTGTCCGAGGATGCGGAGACAGCGCAATCTGCTGGTTTAGGAGCATCGCTCTCTCAGCCAGTCGGCGTCATGTCGCCAACCGCGCGGTCCAACCCCATTTGGCTGGGGCGTGCTCGGCCTACCGGTGCTCGTTCACCTCGATGATCGGATCGGGCTCAAATCCGGCTGGCCGCCAGAAGAACCGGCGACGCAACGCGAAGTCCAACTCCTCGACCGACTGGTCGATCAGGTTCATCGTCCCGATCACGAACAGGTTCTCGGGCAGCGCAAGTTCTGCGGCTCCTCGATCCATCGTCGACCCCGGGAGCACCACCGGCTTGTCGCGGTTCTCGAGGAGGCTGAAGCCTCCCCGAAAATGCCGGCTCAGGTCGGTGCGGTTGATCTCATCGAGACGAGGACCACGGGGCAGGCGCTCATCGGCCGGTACCGCTATTCATCTGCTTCAACCAGCCGCGGTAGCAGACCCTTGACATACCTTGTGCTTCCGTCGGGCGCAGAGCCGAAGCCACGGACGAACTCTTCGTAGCCGTAGCCGGGGTGCAGCTGCAGCCAGTGGATGTTGCTCATCCACGTACTCGTTGAGCTCATCTTGCGAGCTGAAGAATCGAGCTGCCCTTCCATTTTTCCAGCGCCACACGGCGGATCAACCTGACTTCGGCGAGCTCACGGGTTCGGTG
Organism: uncultured Solirubrobacterales bacterium; assembly: GCA_963779405.1. Taxonomy (GTDB): domain Bacteria; phylum Actinomycetota; class Thermoleophilia; order Solirubrobacterales; family Solirubrobacteraceae; genus Palsa-744. The sequence continues at coordinate 77,431 of CAVZYF010000029.1, read as the reverse complement.
CGTCTTGCCGGTGCCCGGAGGCCCGTAGAACACGATCTGCTTCTTGTAAAGCAGAGATCAAGATCGCTGGCGCCATCAGGCCGATCGCGACCCGGATCCCAGATGTCACGCAGCGGCGGCCAGTAAAAATCCAGAACAGCACGGCCTGGCTGCGCTTTTCCAGCCCTCGACCAGCTCCTCCCGGATCAGCAAGCAGCTGCTCGTCGAGATCCTCAGGGATGGTGTCGCCTGCGAGCAGCTCGTCCGCGAACGCGTTGACGATGTTCTGCTTATGCGTCCGGCTGGACATCGGCTCGAACTCGGCTGGCCGCAGCAAGTGGAGCAGGATGTGGCGCATCTCCCGCACCGCGATTCCCTCGCCAGCGTCATCAGCAAAGTCCCGCAGCGCCCACGGATCATCGAGTAGCTTGCGGCGCTCCTCGGCGTCAGCAAGCACCTTGAATCGCAGACAAAAGTCGAGCAGGTAACCGAGTTGAAGATCGCGGCGAACGTTGTAGCCAAGACCAGGGTTACCAATCCCCTCGTCCATAGCCTCAGCCAGGCGCTGCCAATGTGACGGGCGCTCCTCGTCGAGCGGCTCAATAACTGTCTCGAGAATGGCGCGCTTCGTCGGACCACCAATTGCGCCCACGGCGAACAGGAAGTAGACCGCGAGCAGCTCGCACACGAGCCACCGCACATCCTCGGAAGCCGTTTCAAGCTGCTTGGAGAGCTTCTGTTCGAAGTTCTCCCCGGTGCCCAAGAGCGGGTTCCCCAAGAAGCGCTGTCGGAAGTCCTCGAGATCGAGACCGTCCAGATCGCCCGATCGTCAAAGAGTAACGAGCCGCTCTCGAGGAGACAGCGGTCCTTCCAGACATCGACCAAAGCGTCGATCTTCGCCCGACCAGCATCAAAGTCAGTAGCCATCGCGTAGCGATCCTATCCGGCTGCATCCGTCGGACGCCGCCGCTCATCCGCTCGCGTCCGGTGCCCGTGCTGGCATGGTCGTAGATGTCTTCCGACGGCCTCTACGGCATCGCGCGATTTGCACGTCGCCGCCGAACCTCGCTCATGGCGATTCGCGCCAATCAGTCATGTCAAGGACCGTCAACCAGATGAGTCTCCAGGTTACGGATCTCTTTCTGGTCGGCTCGGCGCTTGAGCTCGTGGGGTCGCTTCTGCTCGCCAGGGGCATAGTCCTCATCCGGTGGGGCCGACTTGTCGCGCCGGGCCTCGACGGGATCGAGTTCGGCTCAAGCTCGCGAGACACAGCCGGCAGAATTAGAAGCTGGGTCGACGCTGCATGGGGCGTCACCGGACTGTTGCTCGGCTTTGCGTCTCAGGCCGCGGCCTATCTCGTCGATCTCGATCACCAGGTCACGCTTCACACAGGAGCCGCCGATCTCTGGGGTGGAGCAGTACTTGCCGCCTCTGCAGCTCTTCTCCTCTTGCTCTCGTATCTGCTGCTCAGGCGTACTGCATGCTGCGTGGTCGCCCGGCAGGTCGCACTCAGCGCGTACAAGGGAGACGGTTGGACGGCAGAGCGGGAACGTTATGCGACCCAAGTTGGCATACACCTAGGGTTCGAGCTGCAGCCAGGCGAGCCCAGCCCGTGGGGCGAGGAAGCCACTGATGCGGACTGGCGACCGTACCTTCGCCGCGCTCTGCACGTCAACGTTACCGGTTGATCTCAGACCTGACAGCACAGAAGACGGTCAGAGAAGGACGACAGGATCGATCGCCGGTTCGGTGTACGTCAGTCAGCCGCGTCCAGCGGTGCGTGCCTGCTCGAACGACCAGTCCATCGTGGAGAGGAACACCTTGAGCGCCGTCTCGTCGGTCAGCGCGACGAGCGGAATGCTCGGGCGCTTGTCGAGTCCTGCGTCGGGTAGCTCGATACCGGGGATCGAGTTGAGCTTCTGTTGCATTTCAACCCGCAGCTCGGGGGCGTCGAATGGCGGGCGCCGCAGCATCCACTGAAACTGGATCTCCAACCTGCCATAGGTGTAGAGAGCAAAGGGAAAGAGGTATGCCGACGCGTTATCGAGCCCGGCTTGGAAGGACCCGTCCTTCTGCCCGGACCCGAACCACAAGCGAAGATCTCCGCGCCGGTCAGCCCAGTCCAGCATGTGTTGCGCGACGTCTCTCTCGGCCTTGCCCCGCTTGGCCTCGAGCTCATGAAGGACCGACTCGCGATCCCAGCGACGCCCGTCAGGGCGACTCTTGGCCTGGCGCGCTGCCTCAGTCTGCCCAAGCAGCCGCGGCACCAGTGTCTGATGCTTCCCGTCTGTATCGACGTACTGCTTGATCTCGATCGCCAGGACCTGGGTCGTTGCCATCTGCTCGTTGAGGAACTCGACGATCCGACGCAGCTCGCTCGGTATCTCATCCCCTACGAAAACGAGACGCAACCGGCCCGCGGCAAGGTTCGTCTTGATCCGCTCCCAGAACCCATCCGCGTCTTCGTCTGACGGCAAGAAATCGGTGAGCACGCTCGCTGCGTCTGTGCCTTGACACTCGCACCCAGCCTCGAACGTCGCCCGCAACCGATCCAGACGCCAGTAGACCACCGCGTTCGCCGCGTAGTCGAGCATCTGGCCGACAACCTCGCGGCGAATCCGCGTGTCGGAGCTGCGCTTCACCTCGACCAGCGTCGGCACCCCATCCTGATCGACGAAGAGATGGTTGACCGACCACCGCCCCGTACCGGAGTCATCCGAAGCCAAGCTGACCTCCCGTGCGATCAACAGCCACCGCGACGGCTCACCGCCGTCTCGATCGTCGGCCAGTAGCTCGGGATAGTCCTCGAGCAGCTTCTGGAGGATGTCCTCCGTCGCGTATGGCTGCTCGACCATCGCGACCAGCTCATCACCCTGCCTCAGATAGACGCCGTCAGCCATAACGGATCAACCGTACTCTGGACAGCCCATTCAGGGGCTCAGCCAGGCGGATCTCGCCAAGCGCATGGGCACGAGCCACTCGGCGATCTCACGGATCGAGAGCGGGCAGCACCCGATGACCGTGCTCACGCTCCGCAGGCTCGCCGTCGCGCTGGACACCCACCTCGTCGTCGGATTCGCTGACGAGATCTCGGGTGCACGAGGCACCAGCGTCAATACGAGCACCGCCGGCCTCGTCGCAGTGGGTTGATTTCAGCAGGTCCGGGAGATCCTAGCCTCCAGCCTGGCGATGTTGAGCTTAATGCGCTGCGACGGCAGGTCTGCGGTGCTCATGGGATCAAGGCCCCACCAGGCCTTGAAATCGAACGTGTGTTCGTCTACGTTGGGATCGTGGCCAGCTACCTCTACGACCTTCCCGTTCGTTCCGGACGGCGTTCTGGCGCCCGAGGTATCCCGCTCGGGACGAGGCGATGCTACGCGGCCGCTGGTAGCTCTCGGTCGCCCGGGGTCTGCCTTAGCTGGGCAAAGGTCTCGACGGAGAGGACCACCGCGCGCATCTGCCCGTGCTTGGTCAGCACGAACTTCTCGGAAGCTCCGCGCTCTAGAAGGTCAACCATCCGATTGAGCTCCCGCATCGCGTCTCGTACCGTCCGCAGCTCGTCGTTGGAGACCTCGACCTTGCCCAATGTGTCCTCCTGGTGTCGTCGGGTGGGTGCTGACATCGGCATCGTAGATGGCGGCATGGACACCATGTCCAAGCCCGTGACGTTGATGTCGCATTTTCCGTCCGATAGCTCGTCGAGAATGCTGGGTGCCTGGGGTACCCCTCGCTGAGACGTGCCTCCAAACGAGACCGAAGGCTCACTGAACATGCACGAAATCGACTTCTTGCCGGTCGGAGATGGAGCGCGCAGTGGCGATGCCATCGCCCTGCGGTACGGCAACCTCAAAGGAACCCGCGCCGAACAGACCGTGATCGTCATCGACGGAGGCTTCAACGATGACGGCGAAGCCCTCGTGGAGCTCATCAAAACCCACTACGACACCGGCCGCGTTAACGTGGTCCTCGGCACGCACCTCGAGCAGGATCACATAGGCGGGCTCGCCGTGGTCTTGAGGAAGCTTGAAGTCGGCCAGCTGTGGATGCATCAGCCCTGGGTGCACTCCTCGGCCCTGGCAGAGTCCAGAAGCGCGCGGTTCAGCAATCTGCACCTCAGCGAGAGGCTGCAGGAGTCGATGCGCAACGCGTCCGACCTGGAGGACATCGCTGGCGATCTCGAGATCCCGATCGTCGAGCCCTTCACCGGTCTCGCTACACCCGACGGGTGCTTCTACGTGATCGGCCCCGATCGTGCGTACTACGAGGAGTTGCTTGGACTGCTGCCCCAGCAGGAGACCACCGCTGCTGCGGTGCTGCGCAAGCTCGCCGAGGCTGTACAGAAGCTCGTGCCCGAGAGCCTGTCGATAGAGACTCTTACCGACGCTGGGAAAACCACGGCACAGAACAACAGCAGCGTGATCTCGGTGCTCAAGGTTGAACGGATGCACCAGCATCTTCACAGGCGATGCTGGAATGCCGGCGCTAGACAGGGCAGCCGACGTGCTCGAGGCTGGCGGCTACAGCAGCGGAGACTGCAATTTGATCCAGGTTCCCCATCACGGGAGCAGGCGGAACGTGGGACCAACTATCTTGGATCGGTTCCTCGGCAGCAAGGGTACGAAAGAGCGACGTGGTACTGCGTATGCCTCGGCAGCCAAGGAGGGAGCGCCAAAGCACCCCGCAAAGAAAGTCACTAATGCGTTTCGCCGACGTGGGTACCCCGTACACGCCACTCAGGGTGACGCCAAGCTGTATTCCTGGGAAGCGCCAGATCGACGCAGATATTCGCCGTGCGACCCGCTGCCGCTCTACAGCCTCGTCGAGCCGAGCGACGATGAATAGCTGCGCCAATCCGCTCGGCCGGTCACGGTAGGGACATCAGGTGGACAAGCTTCCTTTCTCCGTCTACGACTTCTTTGGATATCTGTCTGCGGGATTTGTGCTGCTCGTAGGTCTTGCTGCCGCCTTCACGGGCAGCGAATCGTGGCAGCGGACTCCAGGCGCCACGGTCGGGCTGCTGCTCGTCGTGGTGGCTTACACCGCCGGGCACGTCATCGCGAACGTCTCTGGCTACCTGATCGAGGGGACCTTCGTCCGCAGGGTTCTCGGTACGCCAAGCACCGTGCTGTTCCAAGAGCGCCAGCCGCAGTGGGCAAGGCTCCTACCCGGCTACTACCGGCCACTTCCACCAGAGCAGCGCCAGCGGGTCCTCAATCGTGCTGCCGAGGCCGGCATCACCGAACCCGGAGAGGGTCTCTTCTACCACTGTTTCAGCGCCGCAAAGGAGCGTGAATCCACGATGACGCGGCTCAATACCTTCCTCAATCTGTACGGCTTCTGCCGCAATATGACGGTCTCTACGTTTATCGTTGCAATTGCACTATTCGCCGGCACGCTGCTCGGTACCGCGAAGACAGGCCACCTGGTGGCTCCAGGTTGGTGGGCTGCCGGCGCCTTTCTCGCATCGATCGGATTGCTGTATCGCTACCTGAAGTTCTTCCGCCACTACAGCGTGGAGGTCTTCGTGAGCTACGCCGAGCCACCACCCGGACAAGGAGCCTAGCGGCCGATGCTCAAAGACATGATCGCTCAAGTCTTCTGCCGTGAGATAAGGCGCAAGCTGCGCCGCATGGGGATTCTGGGCGCAATCCTCGGCGCGTGCTTTGCGTTCTACGTCGAGCTTCCTTTGGAGACATCGATAGCCACGAAAGAGGCGCAGGTGATGATGGTCAATGTGGAGCACTCAGTAAAAGAGAGAGTCACGCAGTGGGAGCGCCGCGAGGACAAGACGCATTTTGGTCGAGAAGCTCAATCCACTTACAATCGGAGGAATCTGCATGGCTGAGTTTGAGGTCATTTTTGCGGATGTGGGGCAGGGTGACTGCACCTTGATCCGCTTGCCGGATGGTGAGTATATGCTCGTTCAACATAAATCATTGTCCGGACCACGGCATCGACGTCTTCAAGCTTCTTGACGACGTGCTGCCCGACAATGGCGATGGGCGCAAGCGCCTGAAGTACCTGGCGATCACCCACGTTCACGACGACCACATCACCGGCATGGGCGACCTCTACGATCGTTACGCGGTCGAGTGGCTATGGGTGCCCCAGTATGAGGACCGTAAGCAGGTCGCCAAGCAATTTGGCGAATATCAGCGTGTGATCGATGAGCATCCAGAGGAGAAGATCAAGCAGCCCCAGGGCAGCCGCACTCCTCTGAACGAGAAGGACCCCGACTTTGACATCTGTGAGGGCGTCACGGTGCGGTGCTTCTCACCGCCTGGCTACATCGAGATCGAGGAGGCTCTCAGCGAAGACGAGGCCAAGCAACTCGTCCACGAGAACTGCCTCGTTCTAAAGATCGCCTACGAGGACGCCTCGGTGATCCTCACGGGCGACTCCAATCTCGCATGCTGGGAGCGGATCCTTGACTACTACAAGGGACGAACAGAGGAGGAGACAGGTACGGAGGTACTCAAGGCCGACATTCTGCCCGCAAGCCATCACGGATCGCGCACCTTCTTCAAGGACGGCGATGAGGACTCGGAGGCCTCTCTGGAGGCGCTCGAGACGATCGCACCAGATGCCGTAGTGGCGTCCGTCGGAGATAACAACCAGCACGACCATCCTCACGACGACATGATGGACGCCTATCGCGACCAGGTCGGTGACGACAACGTCTTCGAGACGCGGCACACCGGCACGATCGTGATGGAGATCGACGCGGGTGTCCCCTACCGCCTGGTCCTCGACACGGGCGCCTACGCCGAGGACTACGGCTGGTCCGATGATGACGACGATCCCGGCCAGGACGCGACCGATGACCGAGGAGGGAGCGGAGGCGGCCTCGCGGCCGGGCTCGTCGTTGGCGCCGCCGGGTTGACCGCCGCCGCGATCGCGGCCAAACGCAGGCGAGGTAGCCCGACACGCCTCGACGATCAGCCTGCTGCGTGAAAGCCTGGCAGGAGCGCTTCCCGGACATCTATACCGAGGACCGCGACTACTGGCTGTCCAAGGGATTCCAGGAGACGCCGCTCGCAGACGGGATCATCGCTTTCACCGGCACGGTCACCGTCCGCATGAAGGGCGAGAGCGCTCTCGAGCACCATCCATTCAAGCTGCGCGTGAAGTACCCGCCCGGCTACCCATATGTCGCGCCGAGCGTCGAGTTCCTGGACCCGAAGATCAAGCGGGCACGCCACCAGGGCACCGACGGCTCACCCTGTCTGTTTCCTCCCTCCGCGTGGACGAGAACGTTCCCTGCCAGCGAGATCTACGCCGCAACTGAGCGCTGGCTTGCCTACCACCTCGCAGGCCATTTCCCGCGGGAGCTTGCGATCTACGAGCTCCCCGAATACTTCGCCTGGACGCCGTTCTCGGTGCTCGCCCCGCCCAGCATGCTCGACGCGATGGCGGGTCTCGAGCGTGGCAGCTTCACCGTCGATGAGCTCGTCGGCCAGAACCTCGGCGTCGTGCGGTCGATCGATGAGCAGCAGATCGGCCAAGAGTTAGAGGACGCGATCGCACCGCGGCGAACCCGCAAGCGCGAGCGGCTTGTGAGCCGCTGGTACCGCCTCGCAGAGGAGCCTCCCGCGATGCAGTACACGGTCGAGCTCGAACGGATCCTCAAGCGGTCCGGGCACCACGCGAGCTTCACCGCAAGACGCCCGCGCGCCAAGGAACTGATCGCGCTTGTGTTCCCCGACTCCGCGCTCGGGGAGGAGCGCATACTGCTGCTCGACATCGGCGTGGCCTCCAAAAAGGCGACACCTGAGGTCGGGAAGGGCTGGCCGATCCGTGCACCCCAGCTCTACCCCGTCTCACACGAGGAGCTCTACAGGCGCCTCGAGGGGGTCCGCGACCTCGCCCGGCTCGAGGAGAAGCACGTCGCCTGCTTCGGGCTCGGCGCGATCGGCTCACCGCTCGCCCTCGCGCTCACGCGCGAGGGCGTGGGCTCCTTCGGTCTCTACGACCCCGACATCCTCAGACCCGGGAACGTCGTGCGCCACGCCCTTGATCTCCTCAGCGTCGGGCAGCCCAAGGCCGAGGCTCTGGAGTCCGCGCTTGCGCGCATCAACCCTTCCGTGGGGACGCTCCCCGACGTCGAACACCTCTCTCACCCAGACGTGATCGCCGCAAAGATCACCCGCGCGGATCTTGTGGTCGCCGCGATCGGCAACGATCTCACCGAGGAGCTGCTCGGCGAGGTCATCACGGCAAGCGAGGGCCCGCCGCCGATGCTGCTGGTCCGCACACTGCACGCAGGCGCCGCGTTCCGGGTCGCGCTGATGCGAGCAGGCCAGGACGCGTGCCTGACATGCCTTGCCTCCTACCGCGCCGAAGGTCATCCTGACTGGATCGAGGTGCCCGCCGACGACCTCCCCGACATCTACGACACCGGTTGTGCGACGGCTGCCAGACCGGGCGCCGGACTTGCCTCCCAGCACGCCGCGATCTTCACCGCCGCCCGCGCCCTCGAGATCTTCGAAGATCGCCAGCCCGCCGACAACCACTGGTTGTGGGTGGAGCGGTCGATCCCCGCGAGCGATCCACGCCTGCAAACCCCGATGACCCTCCACCGAGCGCGCTTTCAACCCCGAGCCGGCTGCTCAATCTGCGATGTATGAACGAGCGGTCATTCCCGCGCCGGTTCTGGCCGCGCTCGCTGGCCACGCCGCATCGATGAACGCACAAGAGACCGGCGGGATCCTGCTCGGCCACGCACTCGACGCCACGACGCTCAGGATCACAAAGGCAAGCCCTCCAGGCCCCCGAGCACTGCACCGCCGATTCTCATTCTCGCGCGACACCCGGTTTCTACAGCAATACCTCGACGGCATCCACGACCGCAGCGAAGGCCGCGAGGACTATGTCGGCGAGTGGCACGTACATCCCGCGCTCGACGCCCCGCCCAGCCGTACAGACAGACGGTCCCTATGGCGGATCGCCCGGCGCAAGAACTACGCCACCGACAATCCCATCCTGATCATCGTGGAGCAGACATCGGCACACCGACGCTATCGTGCCTATGGCTTTGTCGTAAAGCCAAGCCGTATGCACCGCGAGCTGGTTATCAGCTCCTAATCCGTAGGCTCGCCCAAGTGGAGTTGACGGAGATCAGAGCCGGACCGGCGGCTCGATGCGACTGCTAGTAAGCATCGTGCCAGAGAGCCCAGCGTTGCCCGGCGGACGAGGTGCGGTCACTCCCTGACGCTCCTCTGCAGCGATCGAAGCGTTAAGCGCAAAGAGCTGGCTGAGCGGATCCTCGTCGCGGGTAAACCCGTATGCGCGTGCGACCGCGTCGTCCAGTTCCTCCTGCAGGTCGCGCAGCGGATTGGCACCCGGATCACTAAGCGAGTCGTACTGGCGGGCCAATGGCATGCCGGCGGCTACGTGTTCGTCACGCAGGGCGAGCAGGCGTACCACAACGTCAACGATGGCTCCCGCCGTCTCATCTGTCGGCGCTTGAGGCCACGGGAAGGTGTCCCACACATCCTCGGACACGTATCTCATCGCCTTGCGCCTCAGCCGGGTACACCTCTCCTCGAACCACCGACGATGATGAGTGGAGTGCAAGACGCCAAAGCTGTAATCGTCCTCGAAAGCGAAAACTTGCAGAGCGTCGCCAGGTCTAATCGCGTTTGATACGAACGCATACACCGACTGCCGAGTCTCCGTAGCGTGACGAGAGATCGCGATGTAGCGACTCAGCTTGCTCACCGCCTCAAGCATGTCCTCCCGACGGTACGAGAGTTGCCACCATCGCCGGTAGAAGCCGATGTGATGACTGCGAATTGCGCGCCCCGGGTGGGCATCTCTGATGCGCTCGTTGTCGGCTTCCTGCTCTCTGGCCTTTCGTTCTCTCTCGGGGAGAATGTTGTCTCGGACGTATGAGAGAGCTCCAGGCCATCGAGCTGCCTCTAGAACATCGGCAGATGGGATATCAACGATAAACCGCTTAGGCTGGCCATCTGTGTCTAGCTCCCTGCCACCTAGAAACGGGTAGATCACCTCAGCACTCCTGGGATCTCGCTCCACGATATCTTCGGCAACGCTCTGCGTGATTACAAAACCGCGCCCGCCGCGCGTGACACCCGGCGTCTGTCCTTGGAAGCACCGCTTGGGGCCCCTGTTAACCGTTATCTGCTCAGCGTCAGCTACATCAATTTCCGGCGACAGCGACGGCGGAATTTCCTTGAGCTCTATCTTGACGTTGCCATTTGAGAGCCACAGGACGCGGGGCTGGACATCAGCATTCTTGACCCAGTTGACGATAGACACGTTTACAGCGGCGTCCCCCGACCATGGCTGGCTCGCGACTGCGTCATAGATGACTCCGCCGTTCTCCACGATGTAGTCAAGCGATGCACGTCTCGTGTATCCATGCTTGACCGCGTCGGTCCCTACCAGACCGGCGCGTTGTCCTGGATCTAGTAGGTCGTGGGCCTTGCGGAAGAAGTAGGAGACGTAGTCAGACCGCCCTTCGACATCCGGGAACTTCTCGAGGAGCCACGAGGCGTACTCTGCGCCACGAGCAGGGGCAATTCGGTTGCGCCCAAGATACGGCGGGTTCCCGACGCACACATCGAAGGCCGGCCAGTCCATAACAAGCGAATCCCCTGTGAGGATGTTGTCATCGAGATCATCGAGGGGCAGGACCGTCCGCTCATCCCCCAGCTCGTCAGCCGCGAGCTTCCGAGCCAGCATGAGCGTGACCTTGGCAATCGCGACTGCGAATGGGCGAATGTCGAGACCAAAGAACTGTGTGGTGGACACGAAAGCGAGCGCCATAACGTCCTCTGCGCCCGCGGCCCGTTGACGCGAAACGACCTTCTCTTGTAGCTGGTGCTCAAGCCGTCTTAGCTCCCGATAAGCGATGTAGAGAAAGTTTCCGCATCCGCAGGCTGGGTCGAGGACTCGGTATTGCAGAAGGTCATGCTCAATGGCCCTCAACTCCGCGATCGTGCTCGCGGCATCGATGCGCTCCTGCCAGGGCCGAACGATGCTCGGCAGGACGATCTTCTGGATATCCACTTCACTCGTGAAGTGTGCACCGTAGGCGTGGCGTTCCTCTTTCTCCAAACTCTGCTCAAACAACGTCCCGAAGATCGCGGGCCGCACCTGAGACCAGTCAAACGTCGCGGCTGCGCTGAGGCTCTCGATCTCGGCTTGGTTGATATCGAACGGCGTTACCTCTTGGAATAGACCGCCATTAAAATAGGGCGTGCCCTCGAAGCGGCCACCCGCGGTGGCACCTGGCAGGTTCATCTCGCGAAAGAGCCCAAAAAGGAGATCAAACGCGCTCGCGCCTTCTAGGCAGTCCTGGACCGCAAGACCGAAATGATGTCGCGGTAGCATCCCGATGTCCTCGGCAAACATTGCCATGACCGCCTGCAAGATGAAGCGTTGGGCGTCTTGTCGGTCAACTCCGCGTTCAATGAGGCGGTTGAAGACATGGGACACAGTCGCCGCGGCATCCCGCGTCACCGCGACTTGGTCGTTCCGGAAGACTGTGCGCTGCTCGACCGGGAGCATAAACGCCAGCGCCTCCCAACGCCGCGGCAGATCGTCGATCAGAATCTTGTCTAGCGGGTCTTCGATCTGGACGTTGAGGTCGTAGATCCAAAACTCGTCGAAGTTGCAGAGGACGACGTACCGCGGCCGGTCGGGCACAAGTCGCATCCAGTAGTCAAAGGCTTGGCGGTAGTGTCGACTGAGATCGACGCCCGCGCGCTTCATCTCGATCAGCACACGCGGCTTCCAGACTAGGTCGGCGAACGCGGTACCACCTACGTCGTTACGGTGGATGCGCTCCTCCAACACCGCCCCCGCCTCCCGGGCCCCTCCGTGTCCGAGAGCAATGAAAAGGCGGTCTAGAAAGATCTGGGCCTCGCCCTTCTCGTCGCCTCGGACGTGTTCGTGGCGATAGTGAACGAAGCCCTCAAGGCGCTCACGTAGATCGGCTGTGGCGGGATTGGCCGGCATAGCGGGCAGTTTCCCCTATCACGAGCCTCTGGGACGTGCCGGGTCGGACACGCCAGGACCTGGACCAGCAGCTCAAAGGACCACCGAGCTCGTCGTTGGCGCGCGGACGCCACACGCCTCGCGGGCCGCGAATGGGCCACGAGAGGTCGTCCAGCAGACGTTCGAACCTATACCGGCCCGGAACTCAACGGCCTACGGCGCTTCATCGCCGCGAGCAGCGAGGACGAGTCATAGAGCCAGCGCGAGAGTGCCGGCGCGGTGGGAAGATAGTCCTAGGCTCTAATGCGAGGGCCCTGATCGATGCCACCAGCTACCGACACCCAGATCGACCTGTTCGCGTGGGCGCGCGAGCTCGAGCAGGAGAACGAGCGGATCGCAAAGACCAACGCAGAGCGAGCTCGCCGCCGTGGCTACCTGGTGTTCGCCACCGACCCGACCGTCTCACCAGAAGACCCCGGCTACTGCGAGATCTACGCCACCGAGGCAAGGACTCCCAACCAAGCAGCGGGCAAGATCCGGCCCCTCGCCGCAGGCCGGCGCCTGCACGCCTATCTTGCCACCGGCAAGTACAAGCACGAGCTGGCCGACGCCCACTGGGTCGCGTAGAAGAGCCACATAGCTCTCAGCGTGAGGCGGCCTCGCCGTCGGGGCACCAGTGCAGCCGCCCGATCGTCAGCTGGAGCGGCACATCCCTCTCGTCTACGGGATCAAGCTCCGAGTCGCCAATCATCGCTCTGGACGTTCGCCGCTGAAGTCCTTTGGCGGTTTTGCCGCTTGCTGCACTTCGTCCCCCATTTGGTCCCAGCGGGTACTCAAGATCGAAAGTCGCACCTCATTTGAGGGTGCGCCGGGATCCCCGGCAAGCCATGCCGCGAAGTCGCGCTCACGGTAAGCCCCCTGGATCTTTCGTGCCAGCATCTCTGGTAGATCCTGGCCGGCCTCGATCAGGCCAAGCACTCTCTCATAGTCTTCTATGCCGAGGAACTGCAGCGGCTGGACCTTCTCGTTACTGAAGGAGGCGGTCTTCGCTGAGTCCATCGTGGCACGTACGTACTTCCACAGGGTCCGGGTTTGCATCACATCGCCTACCGCGACCACCACCGGCCAGATCCGCTCAACGTTGGCTATATCCGTCTGCGGGAGACGCGCTGTGCCGTCCAACAAGGCAGCAATGCACTGTCCGACTTGGTTGACCTTCTTTACCAGGAGCTTCGAGATCTCGACCGTCGCCTGCGCTGGGCTCCCGGTGATCGCAGCCGTGGCCGCAACCCGGCGTGCATGGATCTCAAACAAGATGAGGTCAGCCCCCCAAACCACCATGACATCGCTTGTGAGCCTTTCGCCACCATCATCGTAGGCCTGCTCGCCGAGCACCCTTGCCGGCGCCTTGATCGCCGTCTCCGCGAGATCTAGCGCATATCTCTCTACAACTTCACCCATATAACTTGTGAATTTCTGTGTGGTGCCCGCGCTTTGGGTTTGCTGACCATAAGCCATTGGCCGGTAATAGAAGCCCTCTCCGAGCCAACTCAACAGCCAGGGCAGGCCGAGCAACACAAGATCGCCGTTCGCCAACCGCAGGAATGGTGTCCTCCTGAACGGCCTGAACTCCCACGCCAACACCGCGTCACCACCACCGAAACCAGCAAACTCAGCCCCGAGCTCCTCCCTTGAGGCGGCGATGACCTGGAGCTCGCGCGAGTGCTCGCCGAACTCGAGCTCGCCGAGCGCGTCATCCACTGTTGTGGCCTGCAGCCTTGGCTCAATAGATTCACCGAAGGCTTCTGCCAATGCGGACAAAGCGAATCCGATCTTCCACTGCTCCTCTCCGGTCATGCCGGCGGCGGCCAGCCACTCGTCGACCGGAACACGGTTCACCGACGACCGCAATCGCTCGTCGGTAACTGCCAAGCGCAGCAGCTCACGGTGGCGAACCATCGTCTCGAGCGGCACGGGTCGATGAAAGAAGCTTGCCGCCTGAACTTCGTACGCGAGAATGTTCTCCGTTGATGGCTCGGGAAGAGCCTCGACTTTCGATTCAAACGCGGAGTGGGCTCCCAGTACCGCCTGGCGCAAGATAGCTCCCTCGACCTCTGATAGCTCTCGCAGACGCTCTTCTTTTGCGTGATCGATCAATACACGCATCAACAATGCGATCGGCTGCAAAGAAAACATCAAGCGAGTGGGGAACTTCTTCTTAAACTCGGCGTACCGCACGAGCAGATCTGGTTGGGCTTCATAGAACCACTGGGCCAGTTTCCATTGCCCTTCCGGACTTACTAGCACCGGCTCAAGCCGTGCGCCGAGCAGCGCAACATGCACCATTGCGCCCTCGAAGGGCAATGCTTCAGCCAGAGATCGCAACTGCGCCAATGTCGTCTCATGCAGGCCTAGATCGGGCTCGACGATGAAGATGTGCATCTGGTCCATCTCGGTCGGCGCGTGGTGTTGCTGAACGATCCGCGGTCTTGGACGCACCGGGGGGCCTTCGACATGGAAATTGCTGCGCGCCTTACGGCCCTTTTCATGGAGCTTCTTGTTCTTGCGTCTCCTCGACGAGGCCATGGCACATTGAAGCTACACCTTCGTGATCCACGTCGAGGCCCTTCTGTGCAACCCACGCCACACTGAACATCCCGGACTGGGTACAGACGATCGTCACCGCGCTACCGCTCACAGCCACCGGGGCTCCATCCTGCGGCCATACCTTCAGAAACCAGGTCCAGCGCCGTGTCGCGACTGAACGAAAACGACGCGGTTCCGGGCCGCTTGAGGAACCCTCCCCGGCTCGCCTTGCGGCGCTCCGACTTGGGTGGCGCGGCCTCACACCTCGGTGGCCTCGCTCTTTGCGGCTCGGTTCCGCGTCTGCGAGCAAAGTAGCGCGCTCGCGGGCGAGCGCAACCCCTCGCGCTCCTGGTTTTCCGCAGCTTCCGAGAAAAATCATTCCGCGAGGGTCTCGCATCGCGCCCTATGGCGCTCCTGCCTCGACACAGATGTCAACCTTGCGAGCTTTACCTTGGCTGGTGATATGGGGCTGGCACGCGCGGCGCCGGGGTGTTCCTCGATGGCGCAGACGCACGACTATGACCGTCGTAACTTCCGTTTCTGGACCGGGTGGGCCTCTACGGCGTCAGCCGCACGGGCGGTGTCTTGATCTCGTTGAGGATCGTCTGGGCCACCAGTTGCGGGTCGTCGAGCATTGGGACGTGTCCGACATCCTCGAGCACGATGTAGCGTGCGCCCGGGATCAGCCGGCGGGCGTTGGCGCCGTTGATCTCGACCGGGAAGACGTGGTCCCTGGCGGCCCAGGCGAGGGTGATCGGGCAGGGTGGTGAGTCGAGGGGTGTGAGCTGCGAGGCCTCGTGAAATAGGTCTTCGACGACCGTGCAGCCGAGCAGGTCGTCCGTGAGACCGAGGAGCTCGGCTGGGCTCACTCGCTCGCCGTGGGCGGCGGTGGCACGCAGCGCCCAGTGCCGGAAGCGCCCCGAACGGGCAGGCAGCCCCAGCACCCGGCGCGAGCGCCGCGCGGCGCGCACCGTCGCGCGCAGGTCCTCGGTGGCGCGCCGATGGTCCTCTGAGCCGGCGTCCCAGGTGCCCGACGGTGAGAGCGCGCAGACCGTCCGTGCGCGGCCCAGGCGGGCCAGCTCGAGCGCGACCCGGGCACCCAGCGAGTTGCCGGCGAGATGGGCCTGTTCGAGCCCGAGCTCATCGAGCAGCCGCTGCGCGTCATCGACGACATGCTCCAGGCGCGCCGGTCGCACTGTGGTGGGCCGCCCGCCACGATGCCCCAGCATGGTTGGGGCGATCACGTCGTAGTGGCCGGCCAGCAGCGGTACGACGTGGCTCCACATCCGCTCACTGCCCAGGATCCCATGCAACAACACGAGCGGCTCCCCCGACCCCTGACGCAGCACCCCGCGATCATATCGTCGCGTCAGGGGTCGGTTGTCCTGTTTGGGGCCTGTCCAGGATGCCGCTACAGGGTGGATGATGTCGGCACATGGAAAGCTGCGAGATCGCGCTACGCCTCATTCCGCGCGCGCGGACGAACGAGATAGCCGGCGAGCGTAACGGTGCTCTGCTGGTGCGGGTAACCGCCCCGCAGGTGGATGGGCGCGCGAACGCGGCGCTGTGCCGCCTGATCGCCAAGCGCGTAGGGGTCGGAGTACGCAGTGTCTCGGTCCTACGTGGCGCCGGCTCCCGCGAGAAGGTCGTGCGTGTTGAGGGGATCAGCGCGAAGGATCTGAGGCGCGCGCTGAGCTAGCGGCCGGACAGCTTGCCCTTGCCGGTGGTTGTCGAGGTTCGGGTTGGTGTGAGGCCGTTGACGCTGGTCTGACCCGAGGGCATCGGCTGGGCCTCACGGTTGTTCAGGTCGCCTTCCAGGCTGGTGAGGTGCCCTCGGATCTCGGTGGGTAGCTGCTCACCGAATTGCGCGAGGTGCTCCGCGATCTGCGGGAGCTCTCCACGCAGCGCTGTGACGTCAACCTCCAGTAACTGGGCAAGTGACTGCGGTGATAAGTCAAGCCCTGTGAGGTCGAGCTCGCCCTCGACGGGGACGAGGCCGATCGGTGTCTTCACTGCCTTGGCAGCGCCTTCGCAGCGGCGGAAGATCCACGCGAGCACCCGTGAGTTCTCGCCGTATCCGGGCCAGAGGAACTTGCCGTCGGTGTCCTTGCGAAACCAGTTGACGTAGAAGATCCTGGGTAGCTTCTCAGGGTCGGCGTCGCGCCGATCTGGAGCCAGTGGGCGAAGTAGTCAGCCATGTCATAGCCACAGAAGGGGAGCATCGCGAACGGGTCGAGGCGCAACTCCCCGACGTTGCCGGTGGCGGCGGCGGTCTTCTCCGAGCTCATCGTCGCGCCGAGGAACACCCCGTGCTGCCAGTCAAATGCCTCGCGCACGAGCGGGACCACGCTCGCGCGGCGTCCGCCGAACAGGAAGGCGTCGATCGGCACGCCCACCGGCTCATCCCACTCCTCTGCGATTACCGGGCACTGCGCGGCGGGTACCGTGAAGCGCGCGTTGGGATGCGCCGCCGGTGTATCGGTTGTGGGCGTCCAGTCGTTGCCGTGCCAGTCGGTCAGGTGCTGAGGGGGCTCGGGGGTCATGCCCTCCCACCAAACGTCGCCGTCGTCGGTGCGGGCGCAGTTGGTGAAGATCGTGTTCGCGCTCGATGCGTCCTCATCGCGTTCGGGTTCGTCTGAAACGCCGTGCCTGGGGCGACGCCGAAGAAGCCGGCCTCGGGGTTGATCGCGTAGAGGCGCCCGTCCTTCGCCGAACTTCATCCAGGCGATGTCGTCGCCGATCGTCTGGACCTTCCAGCCGGGAAGTGTCGGGACGAGCATCGCGAGGTTCGTCTTGCCGCAAGCCGACGGGAACGCGCCGGTCACGTACTTGACCGTGCCCTCGGGGGAGGTGAGCCTGAGGATCAGCATGTGCTCGGCGAGCCAGCCCTCGTCGCGGGCCATGACGGAGGCGATCCGTAGCGCCAGGCACTTCTTTCCCAGCAGCGCGTTGCCGCCGTAGCCGGAGCCGTAGGAGCAGATTTCGCGGGTCTCGGGAAAGTGGACGATGTACTTGTTCTCGGCGTTGCACGGCCACGGCACGTCCTTCATACCGGCGGCCAACGGCATCCCGACCGAGTGAAGACAGGGGACGAACGCCCCGTCAGCGCCCAGCGCCTCGAGCGCGCCGGTGCCCATGCGGGTCATGATCCTCATGCTCACAGCGACGTAGGCGGAGTCGGTGAGTTGCACACCGATCTGGCTCTTATCCGAGCCGAGCGGACCCATCGAGAACGGCACCACGTACATCGTGCGACCACGCATCGAGCCGGCAAACAGCCCATTGAGGGTCTCCTTCATCTCTGCCGGGTCACGCCAGTTGTTGGTGGGACCAGCTTCGGCCTCGGTTGGCGAGCAGATGAACGTGCGGTCCTCCACGCGCGCCACGTCGCCGGGATCGGAGAGCCCGAGGTAGGAGTTCGGCCGCTTGGCCTCAGAGAGCTTGCTGAAGGTCCCCGCCGACACCAGCGCGCTGCACAGCCGGTCGTACTCCTCGGCGGACCCGTCGCACCAATGAACCTTCTCGGGCTCGGTGAGGCCCGCGATCTCCTCGACCCACGCCAGCAGGCGCTTGTTCTCGGTGGTTGGGGCGGTGGCAGTCTCGGTCATCGGGCTTATCGCTCCTTCTTGGCTTATGCGCGGCATCTGTCGCTCTCGGGCTCTATGAATCTTAGGAACTCCTAAGCGAATAAGATATCGGGTGTGCCGCTCCCCCCGCATCGACACAAGTCACGACCGGAGATCCTGCGATCCCCGGTCTGGAGTGCGGTGCTCGCGCAGGTCCGGTCCGAGATTGACCAACTCACGCCATCTGGCGTTGGGAGGGGCACTCCAGCGCGAGCGCGCAACAACGCCTCCACGGTGCTCGCCCACGCACACGCACGACTGCTCACCGCGTTGGACGCCAGCCGCGACCCTGGCGAGGGTACGGTGTCCGAGCTCATTGGCGGCGCTGTAGAGCTGATGCGTGCGTTGCCCGTGCTCTGGCTGAGCCACACCGCCACTGGGTACGAGGATCGCCTCCCGATGATCGCCGACGCCCTTGAGCGCCAGCTCAGCGCACACGAGCACGGCGTGCTCAGCGGCGAGCTGACGTACTCACTCAGCGTCGCCGAAGCCGAAGAGCCAGCGGTGCGGATGCGTCACTCCCTCGTCGACCTCGCCGGCCACGATCCTGGGCTTATAAGCGACTTGATTTCCGTGCAGAGCGCGGCGATCGAGCTCGCGACCCTGCTCATTCGAGCCGCAGGCAACAGCATGACCCACGCTCGCGGAGCGGACGCGCCGGAAAAGCGCACTGAAGCCCTAGATCGTGCTTTGCTCCGGGTCGAGCGTGAGATCTCAACGTATGCGCAAGCACTCAATGAGGAGGCGGATGAGGTGGGCCATCACCTCGGGCGGGCTCTGCGGCTACACGTACCCTCAGCACCGCCGCAGACAGGAACAGCCGACCACGACAGACTCGACGAAGCCCGTGCCTACTGGCTACAGCTCGCAGCACACGAGCACGCCGCAGCCGTCGCGCTTGGCCGCCATCTGCAAACAGCGAGCTATCAGCCCCGCTTCGAGACACTCGACGCCGCGATCACCGAGACTGCCGCCGAGATCATATGCAAGGCACGCCTGCTGGTGCGGGCTGAGGACTTCCGTCACGAGGAGGCATGGAAGGCGCAGAGCACCGCGCTCTCGCGCGCGCGAGAGATGTACACCAACGGGGTCCCCGGCGCCTCCGACGCGCTCGAGCGCGTCCAGGGAATCCTCTTGACCCGGCTCGTCCGGGCGACTGTGGCGATCACACTGATCGATCTGCGGTGCGCAGTCACAGAGCCCGGCATCGAACATGCCCTGCGAGCAGAATGAGCGGCGTCGGTCATCGCCCGGGTTGCCTAATGCCGGTCGGCCAGTTGTCGATCCGGGCGGACCACGACTCGCGGCCCCTCGGGGTGCTCGACTGCTTCGGTGACGATTTCCCGCTTTATAAAGCTCGCCAGCGTTGCACGCACCACGTCCTCGGCGCTGCAGTGGATCGTCAACGGCGCCTTGAGCACTTCCCGTCCTGGAACGCGCGGTCATCGGGCTCTGTCCACGCTGCCCAAGAGCCGATCGCGTGTGGGTACTCCGAGAAGATGTCCAGGAGAATCCGGTTGGCCGCTGTTGCTCGATCCGCTGCGAAGGCCGGCCGCGCGTCTATGCCAAGAGCATTGAGATCCTCCATCGCCGCAACCAAAGCGGATCTCGAGATCGGTCGGCTCTCAGGAGGCACTGGCGGTCGAATCGCTGCGAACCTCTCGCAGCAAGCGCGTATCTACGTCGTAGACGAATCCGCGTGCCGTACCTCCTCCCAGCAGGAACGACGAGCGGTGGACACGCAGCAGCGACTGCCGCACGTCGGCATCGACGTCGGTGAACGACTCGATCGCAAACGCCGGCGCTACGCCGGTTGCGTCTTGAAGCTGATGCGCGGAATCCGTCGTCGGTGAGCTTCTGCATCCCGCAGTCGGTGTGGTGGACGAGCATCACATGGCGGGTGCCCAGCACGCGCTGGGAGATCGCCAGCGAACGAATCACGTCATCGGTTATGACTCCGCCGGCGTTGCGCAGGATGTGCGCGTCGCCAAACGCCAGACCCAGTGCGGCGAACACGTCCAAGCGCGAGTCCATGCACGTCACAACGGCGAGCTGCCTCGCCGGACGGATATCGACGTGTCCAGTCGCGCCCCCGGCGGCGAAGCGCGCGTTGTTCTGCACCAGCTCATCGATCACATCCATCTAACAGGCCTCGATACGTTGACGACTACTTGGATTTGATCTGTAGATCTTCGCTTCACCGAGCACGCGGGGTCAAGTCGCCGCAGCTCGGTTGCAGTCGAGCTGTGATGCGACCATTAGTCCGGGAAGACTATTCGGCGCCGGCGAGCTCGCCGAGGACGGCCTGAGACTCGCTGAGGCTGGAGGTCAGGATCTGCTTGGAGACTTCCAGGAGCTGGAATATGCGGGGGTCGCGGACGGTGTAGTAGACGCTGGTGCCCTCGCGGCGGCCCTCGAGGATGCCGTGCTTGCGCAGCACACCGAGGTGCTGGGAGGTTCCGCTGGAGTCCATCTGCAGCTCGTTCTGCAGATCGCCGACGGTGCGCTCGCCGTCTCTGAGCAGCTCCAGAATGCGGACTCGCACGGGGTGGCCGAGGATGCGGAAGAACTCGGCCTTCATCTGGTAGACGGCGCGACGCTGGACGGCCTCGGCTGTCGCGCTGGGTTGTGAACGCGGGCTCATGTGGAGGAGCTGTGGGCTGAAGTTGGAGTCATGGTGCTGGCGGTGAGCACAATCGCGGTTGCGCAACGATTATGGCGTACGCGACGGCGCGATCCGTAAACTTATTGGTATATAGCCTTATAAGGCTACAATATAAGCATGTCTTTGTGGGGTGTCCATCCGTCCGCTGGGCCTGGGCAGCGGTGACGGCGGCGGTGGCGCTGCGTTCGGCTGTGTTGCGGGAAGTCTGGGAGCTCGTGGCGGATGCGCCGCGTCCATCTACCGGCGCAGCACACACGCACGCGCCGCTCGAGCATGTCGAGGACACGATCGATGTCTGTGCCCGCGGCTTGGCGGAGCTGCTGGTCGCGCCCTCCCAGGATCGCGAGCGGTGCCGCAGCGGCTGCCTCGAGTGCGCGGCGTCGGTACTGCGCGCGTTCGCCAGGGCGGCGCTCCTCACGGAGGCTTCGCAACCGTCTGCCGCGCGGCTGCTGCGGACCGTCGATGACAGGCTCGCGTCTCACGAGAACAGCGTTCTCAGCGGGGAGCAGACCTACGCGCTGGACCTCGACGCCCTGAGGCAGATTCCAGCAACGGTCGGCGCATCCCCGCCGGAGCCGGTGAGCGACGGCAGCGGTGACCCGGCGGCAGCGTGGGAGGGACTCGAGCAGACGGCCGTCGCGGTGTTGGTGAGCGCCGCGCGCGCGGTCGCGAACATCGACACCGTTGGCGTTGGTGCCGCGTCGCCGGCGAGCGCGCCGACCGTGGTGCTGGGCCAGTTGCGCGTGATCGTCGCTTGGGTCGAGCGCGGCGCCCGTGACCTGCCCGGGGAGCCTCAGCGCGAGAGCGATCGTGTGGGTAGGCTGCTCAGCGAAGTGCTGCGCATCGGTCTTCCCAAGCAGGCGCTGGAGGATCTCACTCGATCAGACGCACCCACGCAGGCCCTCAGCGAAGCGCTCGGCGAGGTGCGATCGACCTGGCTGGACCTCGCCGCCCGCGAGCTCGAGATCGTCCGCCTACTGGACGATGAGCTGCCGTCCCCCAGCTACGCGCAGTTCGGCTCCCTGCACCAGACCGTGACGGCCGGAGCAGCGAATGTCCTGACGGGCGGGCGGCTGCTCGATCGCTCCGGCGAGTTTCATCTCCTCGACGCGCTGATCCACCAGCACGATGGCCTCGCCCATGCAGTGGAGCTCTACACAGCCGCTCTGCGCGGCCACACCGACGCGCGTACCCAGACGCAGCTCGTCGTGCTGACCAGGCTCTTGCGCGCCGTCGCGGCGCTTTGGGTCATCGACGCGCGTGAAGCAGGCACACACGAAGTCTCTCGCCGAGCGCCCACGGCTCGGACTCGTCAGTGAGAGAATCTTCAGTCAGGCGAGGCCCGCAGCGCCCCTCATTAACGCGGTCTCGGTGGTGCGAGCGTCACGTACAGGAAGCCCACGGTGCGCTCCCAGGAACTCTGCGCGGCCTTTGCGTCATAGGTGCCCAGGCGGTTGGTGTCGTTGAAGAAGGCGTGTCCAGCGCCTGTGTATTTATCAAATGTGACATCCACGCCAGCGTCACGCAGCTCCGTTTCCAGGGCCTTGGCGTCCTTCAGTGAGACGAACTCGTCAGCGGTCCCGAAGTGCCCGAGGACGGGACCTTTGATGTTGGAGAAGTCCGGCTTGCCGTGGGGCATCACGTAGTAGTAAGTGACCGCTGCGGCGATCTGCGGGCAGGTGGCCGCCGCCCACAGCGCGAGCCCACCGCCGAGGCAGAAGCCGACCGCTCCGACGCCTGGTCCCTCAACGCCCGGCTGGGAGGCGAGGAACTCCACGGCGCCGCGCATGTCCTGCTCGGCTTGGTCCATCGAGAGCGCCATCATCTTCTGTTCTGCCTCGCTGGGCTGGGTGGTGCTCTCGCCGCGGTAGAGGTCGGGGGCGAGCGCGAAGAATCCCTCGCCAGCGAAGCGGTCACAGACCGAGCGGATGTGCTCGTCAAGGCCCCACCACTCCTGTAGGACAATGATTGCCGGGCCGCGCTCGGCGGGGGGAACGGCGAGGTATCCCGGCGCTGTGCCGGTGCTGGTCGGGAACTCGATGTCAGGCATTTGTGGCTCCTTCGGTGTCGATGTGTAGCCCGGCAGCATTGGCTGGCGGGGTGTTGCTGTTCTGTGGTGAAGCTCTGGGTAGGGTCGGGTGCTCTTTGATGTCACGCATGAGGCCGAGCAGCTGCTCGGCGATCTGCCGCGGGTTGGGCGGGCATCCCGGGATACGTAGATCGACGGGCAGGATCTCCTCCAGCGGCCCGGCGAGCTGGGCCGGATCTCCGAGCACGGCGCAGCCGATCGCGCAGTCTCCCAGCGCGGCCACCAGGCGCGGCTCTGGCATCGCCTCGTAGGCGCGGCGCAGCGGGTCGGCCATGCGGGTCGTGACCGGTCCGGTGACGAGCAGCACGTCGGCATGGCGGGGTGAGGCCACGATGTT
Source organism: uncultured Solirubrobacterales bacterium (assembly GCA_963779405.1). Classification (GTDB taxonomy): domain Bacteria; phylum Actinomycetota; class Thermoleophilia; order Solirubrobacterales; family Solirubrobacteraceae; genus Palsa-744. The sequence goes on along the minus strand of CAVZYF010000029.1, from coordinate 54,185 downwards.
CAGCCCGTGGCGCTGCAGGTCGTAGTAGGGGTTGGCGGTCGCGGTCAGCTCGTGCTCGCAGCCGTTGCATGAGCCAGCGTCAACGTGTCGCAGCGCCAGCGAACCACGCCAGCTGGGGGCTGGCAGCGCGATCTCGCGCCGGACCGCCTGGAGGTGCTTGAGCAGGACGAACATTGCTTTAGCGATCCGCGCAGGCGTAGCAGAGCTCAAAGCTCTTGTTGATCAGGGGAAAGTCGGGGAGCAGATTTTCCCGTGAGGCATGTGCGACGGCGGGCCAGTTGGCATATGAGCCGGTGCGCAGATGCAACCGGCCGACCGTGTGCCCGTCGGTCTGTACGGCACACACCGTCTCCCCGCGCGGGCTCTCCACGCGCGCTACGCCGATGTCGCTCGCTCCGATGTTCAGGTTCTCTATGCCACCGGGCGCGAAGTTGCCGCTCAGCAGCTCGTCGAGTATCGCGAAGCTCTGCACGAGCTCGACCTCGCGCATGTCAAGGCGCGCGGCGACATCGCCGCTCGCCCGCTCTGGGGTCGCGGGGAAGAACTCGCCGTAGGCGAGTCGCGGGCTTTCGCTGCGGGTGTCCTGATGCACACCGGCGGCACGAGCGGACGGGCCGACCGTGCCCAGACGGATCGCGTCCTGCCTGGTGAGTGTCCCGACCTCGCCGAGTCGATCCTGCACCGAGGCTGCGAAGCGCAGCTCGCGCCAGATCGCACGCTGCTCATCGTCGAGCACCCGCAGCTCGTCGCGGGCCGTGCGTGCGTCGGCCTGCCCGATGCGTAGCGTGCTCGAGGCGAGCGCCACGGTGTCGAACAGGAAGCGGTGCCCGGCGAGGCGCTGGTTGAGTCGCTGCGCGCGCTCCTTGAAGGCGGCGAATGCGATCGACCCGGGCGCGAAGCCGACACCGGCGCAGACAGCGGAGATGTCATTGAGGTGGTTGTAGAGACGCTCGAGCTCGAGCAGCAGCGTGCGAGCACGCCGCAGGCGACGGTCGGGCGCGAACCCGAGCGCGGACTCGCATGCCTGCGCGTAGGCCACGGTGTTAGTCACCGCGCATGCGGCACACGCGCGCTGGGCGTAGGCCAGCCCGTCGGCGAGAGGCCGACCCTCGGCGGCGACCTGCAGCCCACGGTGCTTGTAGAACATGCGCAGATCGAGGTGCAGTATCCGCTCACCGACGACGGTGAAGCGGAAGTGACCCGACTCGATCACGCCCGCGTGGATCGGGCCGACCGCGACCTGATAGGCGTCGTGACCCTGCACTGGCACCGTCCATGCATCGGGCTCGACGGGATGCTCCAGCAGTGGCCGCAGCGGCTCGTGCCCGTCGAAGCGCAGACCGTAGGAGTCGTGCGCCTCGCGCTCGTCCCAGCCGGCGGCCGCGAACAGGTCGATGAGCGTGTCGATCGCCCCCGACAGCACGGGCGTACAGATGACATGGTCCTGTCTCGCTCGCGTGAATATGCAGTTCATCTGAAGGCCCTGCGCCCCGTCGCTCGCGAACAGCCCGCAGAAACGTCCGCCCGCTTGCGCTTGGCGCTCGCACGCCGCGCGCCACTCCCTCGGTATGACCCGCTCTACCCGTGCCGGCGTGAGCGCCGGGACGCTAGCTCGCTCGCGGCTGCTCACGCGATGCCTCTCATCAAGCTCGCGCCGGCGTGGGAATCGGCGAGCAGGTAGGCGCCGACCGAGAGAGCCAGCAGACCCAGGGTGAGTCCGACGGTCAGCCGGCCGGTGAGCCGCACCGTGCGCCCGGAGCGCCAGTGATGCCCGCGGCTCTCGCCGGCGAGCGTCTCGATCAGCGCGTGTGCGAGGCCGAGGAACCCGAGCCCTATCAGCACGGCGGCGATCGAGACGACCGCGATCTGGTGCGCGGCGATCCCGCCGAGCAGGATCAAGAGCTCGCTGAAGAACAGTGGCGAGGGCGGCAGCCCGCTGAGGGTCGCAAGGCTGATCCCGGCACCGGCGGCGACTGGCGTGCTGAGCCGCGCGAGCCCGCGCGGTGCGCGGTGAGCGCTCGAGGGATCGTGACGGGCCAGCGGGATCGCCGTGTAGAACCCGAGCGACTTCGCCAGGGCGTGCCCGGCGAGGTGGATGATCACGCCAACCGTCGCCAGCGGTGAGGCAAACCCGATCCCGAGCGCGAGGATTCCCATGTGCTCGAGGCTCGAATATGCGAGCAGCCGCTTCCATGCCATCGGCCGCCACAGGAAGGGGACCGCGATCGCAAGCGACGCGAGCCCGAACGCGAGCATCAGATGGTCGGCGAGATGATGAGGAACCGCGGGACCGAGCGTCAGCACCACACGCCAGGCGATCAGCATGACCGTCGGCAGCAAAGCGGCGGAGAGCAGCGCGCTGACCGGGGGCGGCGCCTCGCTGTGTGCGTCGGGCAGCCAGTTGTGTACCGGCGCCCAGCCGATCTTGGCGGCGAGCCCGACGAGAATCAGGATCAGCGCGAACAGCGCCGTCTGGTGGGGCAGGCCCCGGGCGTGCCGGGCGATGCTCTGCCAGTCGAGGGTGGCGAGCGTCCCGCCGTGTGGCGCCAGCCCGGCGAACAGGATCAGGATGCCCAGCAACGCGACCGCGAGCCCGAAGGTCGTGAGCACCAGGTACTTCCAGCCGGCCTCCAGTGCGTTGCGCCGTCCGCTGTAGGCGACCAGCAGCGCCGAGGCCCCTGTCGTCGCCTCGATCAGCAGCCACGCCACCCCGAGATTCTTCACCAAGGCGAGCGCGAGCAGCGCAGCCCAGAAGAGGTAAAACGCGGTGTAGTACCAGGCGCGCGCCCGACGCGCGGTGAACAGGCTCTTACCCGCACTGGCGAGGTAAGTCGGAGAGGCCATCGCGCTGCACCACCCGACCACCGCGATCACCGCGAGAAAGCACGCGCCGGCGCGATCGAGGACAAACCAGGAGCCGTACAGCCCTCGCGCACCATGAACGATGCCGAGCACGCTCGCCGTGAGCGCCACCACGGCGCTGATGCTCGCGCTGAGCAGGTTCATGCGATCGGCGCCGGGAGGGGTGCGAGGCAGTCGCACCAGCAGCGCTCCAACGAGCGGCACGGCCGGCACCGCGATCAGGAGCACGTCAATCACGCAGCGCCTCCAGCAGAGAGCTGTCGCCGCTACCGAGCTGCTCGTGAATCTTCGCCGCGAAAGCCGCCGCGACCGACACGATCACCACCAGATCGAACACGAGGCCGAGCTCGATGAACACCGGCAGACCACCGGGCAGCGACAGCCCGGCGAGATAGATCCCGTTCTCGGCGATCAGAAACCCGAGCGCCTGGAAGAGCACCGCGCGGCGCACGACCGCGGTCAGGATGCCGAGTGCCAGCACGGCGACCGCAGCGTGTTCCACGCCGCCGGCGGTCAGGCCAAAGCGCGGAATCAACCGCTCGATCGCGAGCGCCGCGGCCACAGCGATCGCCAGGCGCCCCAACGCTGGGAGCTCGGTCGCGATCAGGCGCTCCTTGCGAGCACGCCGCACAGTCAGGAGCAGGAGCGCCGGGAGGACGAGTGCCTTTGCGATCAGCACCGTTCCCGTCACCGCGAGCGCAGTCGAGGTATGCGACTCCTGCGTGAGCGCGTAGAGGCCAAGTCCGAGCGACTGTGCCGCGACCAGCGCAATTGCCAGGGAGCGACGACGTACCACTATTACCGCCAGCGAGCTGACGATCAACCCCCACGTCACCGCGCCGGTCATCCGCCACCCCCGGCGAACCAGCTCGCCAGTCCCAGCAGACAAAGTGCCGCCCCGGAGCCCAGCAGCAGCGGCACGCGCAGCACCCGCATCTTCGCTTGCACGGTCTCGCACACCGCCAGCGCGACGCTGAGCGCCAGCACCCCCCCGGCGAGCACGGCGAGCTGCGCCACGAACGGCCCGGGGTGAGGGATCAAAAGCTCACATGCGAGCACGAGCATGATCCAGTGCCGCGCCGCGGCTGCCCATTGCAGGTAGGCGAGATCGCGTCCGGCGTACTCCAGCAGCGGCCCCTCATGGACCATCGTCAGCTCCAGGTGGGTGTCGGGATTGTCGACCGGCTGGCGGCCGGTCTCGGTCACGATCACCAGGCAGAAAGCGAGCGCCGCCGCCCAATGCGCGGGCCTTGCCCACACTTCGGGCAATGTGGCCGCGTGGCTCATCGACAGCAGATCGGTGCTGTCCAGCGGCAGTGCGAGCAGCACCAGCACCAGCAGCAGCAGCCCGTCGACGAACACCGAGAACATCAGGTCCCGCGCGGCGCCCATCAGGCCAAACGCACCGGCGGTATCCCACGCCGCCAATGTCACCGCGAAGCGAGCGAGCGCCAGCAGTCCGACCAGCACGAGCGCGTCGTTACCAAGCCCCCAATCCGGGGCGTGCCCGCCGATCGGCAGCAGCAACAGCACCAGCGCGGTAGATGCAACCGCGAGCGCCGGTGCCAGGGTGTAGATCAGCGTGTGTGGCTCGGGCGCCACTCCAGACTTGCCCCACAGCCGGCGAAGCTCGCGGTAGGGCTGTAGAACGGGTGGTCCACGCCGGCCCTGTAGGCGAGCCTTCAGATGCTGGATCAGCCCGACGATCGCTGGTGCGCCCAGCACGCCACCCGCGACCTGCACCACACCCGCGATCAGGGTCGCCAGGTTCATCCCAGGACTCCGGTTCGAGCGAGCGCCAACAGGACACCCAGCAGTGCAAGCAGGTAGATCAGATAGGTCCGCAGGCTGCCCGACTGCACTCGGCGCGCGATCCCAGCGGCGTGCAGCGCCCCGCGCGAGACCGGACCGTAGAGCAGCGTGTCGAACAGGTGAGGCACCTCAGCTTCATACGCGACGGCCTCCACGACTCCCGAGGAGACGGTCACCTGCACCTCGCGCCGTGTACGCAAGAGCGTCTCCAGCACCAGGCGCAGCGGCTTGGTGAACCCCGCTGAGGTCCACTGCAGTCCGGTTGTCGGCGGCTGCCCGCACACCCATGTCGGCGCCGGGGCGGCACGGCGGCTGCGGGCGAGCCTCACCAGGCCCGCGACCAGCACCAACAACGCCAGCGCCAGCGCCAGCGTCGGCAGCGACCCGGTGCCGGGCACGTTCAGGCCTGCGCCCTCGTGCAGCCTCACCCGCCCCGGCCCCAATGCGGCGAGCGTGGGAACCAAGAGCCCGGGCAGGACGCCCAACGCCACGCACGCCGCGGCCAGGAAGACCATGCTCGCCCGCATCCCCATCGGAACCTCGCTCGCCTGCGCGCACTCCGCGCGGCGCGGCAGGCCGAGCAGCACCAGCCCAATCACCTTCACGAAGCAGTACACGGCCAGCGCCGCGGTCCCGGCCAGCGCGGCGGTCGCCAGCGCGCCGGCGAGCGCGACCCCGAGGTGGCTCGCAACGCCGAGGTGCAGCAGCGACTGCAGCGTCAGCCACTCCGAGGCAAACCCGTTCAGCGGCGGCAGCCCGGCGATCGCCATCGCACCGAGCGCGAACGCCCATCCTGTCCACGGCATCCGCCGCAGCAGACCCCCCAGCCGGTCGAGCTCCAAGCTTCCAACGGCCTTGCTGAAGGCTCCGGCGCCGAGGAACAGAAGCCCCTTGAACAGCGCGTGGTTGAGCGCGTGCAGCAGCGCCGCCGCGAATGCGATCGCGCTCCACGTGGGCTGCCCGATGTCGCGGAAGACGAGCGACGCTCCCAGCCCAAGTGCCATGATCCCGACGTTCTCGATCGAGTGAAACGCCAGCAGCCGCTTGAGCTCGTGTTGCATCAGCGCGTACAGCACGCCTCCCAAGCACGACAGAGCGCCAACCGCGATCAGCGTGATCCCGACCCACAGCCCGGGCGGGGCGAGCCATTCAAATAGGACGCGCACGAGCCCGTAGAGCGCGAGCTTGATCATCACGCCCGACATCAGCGCCGAGATGTGCGCGGGCGCCAGCGGGTGCGCTCGCGGCAACCAGGAGTGAAGCGGCATTAACCCCGCCTTGGTGGAAAACCCGACCAGCGACGCGCATGCGACAAACGCCGCCAGGCCACCCCCCAGCGGGTGGCCGCCCAGCGCGCCGTGCTGGGCGAGCACGAGCATCGACACCCACACACCGGCACCCCCGATGTGCGTGATCGCCAAGTACACGAACACCCCGTGCCGGGCCTCCCGATCTTGCCGGGCGAGCAGGATCGCAGCTGCCGGCACCAGCGTCATCAGCTCCCAGAACCCAAGAAACGTGCTGACATCACGGGCGCACACGAACCCGATCAGCGCCAGCAGGAAGACCCCCGTGGCGAGCGCGAGCGAACGGCCTTGCCAGTCCGCTTCCAGCGCGTCGCGCGCGAACAGCGCGGCCGGCGCCCCGACCACGGCGATGACCAACAGAAAGAAGCCACTGAGACCGTCAACGCCAAAGGCCGGGCGCACCCCGCTGCGAAACCCCGCGCCCACAGCATGCTCAGAGGCCAGCACCCACACCCCTGCCGCCCCGAGCAACATCATGCCCACCGACTGCGCCATCAGTCCCGCACGCGGGGAGCGACTCAAACCTGCGCTCAGAGCACCCACAGCGATCGCCAGTACTCCGGCGAGAACCAGCACCTCGGATGCACTCATCAAGCGTTCAACCCGCGCGCCAGCAACGTCGAGTCAGGCCCACCGAAAACCGCCACACGCGTGCGAGCGGGTGACAAAGGAGCCCCAGCCCGCCGCCAGGCAAACGGCAGACTCGGCTGTTGGTTGGCGAATCGGGCCGGTCACGACCCAACCAGCTTATAGCAGTGCCTTCTAAGCAATAAGTCTTAGAACCCAATAAGACTCTTGCCCATCAACGACGCCGGATCTCGTAGCAGATGATCGCGACGAGCACGCACGCAAACAACGTCAGAGCTCCAGTTGCAATCAACTCGACCTCACCCGATGGCGTTAGGAGCACTGGCGGCAAAGCGATCAAGGCGAGCATTCCGATCAGCGCGAGCGCCAGCGCACGCCCACGCAAGCGCGGTCGCGACGGACGCGAAGCGCCCTGCCCCGCCGCGCGGGTCTTTCTCGTGGGAGGCACTCGGCGCTTGGGGCGCGCCCGCAGATCGTGTGGGCATGATCCACGGGCGCTCATCCGAGCAGCTCCGTGAGGCGCTGCTCGAGCTTACGCACACCCTCGGTAGCTACGGAGGCAGGCGCGTTGTCGTACAGCACCGCCAGCGGCAGGTCGCCCTGCTCGCCCACGATTGCCTGGGCGACTAGCCCCACATGACCCTCCGGCGCCACTTCCACGTCACGGCGTACCGCGCGCGGCAACCGCATCCGGATCTCATTGAAATCGCGCCGGTCCAGCACATAGCTGCACACCCGCCATCGCCGGTGGCGGGGCGAGCGTTGATCTGGCGGGAGTGGCGCCACGAGCTAGTCCCAGCAGAGGTGCTTGAGGTGACGGTAGGTCTCCCAGGCATCCGCGACACAGTTGAAGGCGTCCTCCGTCACCGTGCCTTGGTCGGCAACCAACGCAACCGCGGCATCGAGCGTCGAAGGATCACGGTACTCCAACAGCATCATCGCCGCTGCCGAGGCGCTCGACCCACCCTCGAGGATGGCCCGTGCCAGCCGGGCGTCGTAGTGTTCCGAAACAGCGGTCATCGCGCGCGCCGCTCTCAAGCCCGACATCCGGACAATCTCGCCTCCAAGCCAGCCATCCCTTACTAATCTATCATCTTCTAAGATTACGATAGACTGTGTATACGGGTCATGCAGCCGCCAGTCGGTGTTCGGACACATCGCTCAACCTGATCCAGGCACAACTTCGCCGCGCGCGAGAACCCTCAGCGGTGGGTGAGCATCGCCGACAGCGTGTGGCGCTGTCGGTCGGTCATTGACCCGATGGTCTTCGTCTCGGACATGGGGACTTGCGCCAGGAGCTTGCGGCAGCGAGTCTGACCCCAGCGGCGCTGGCTCGCCAGCAGGTCGGCCACCGCCATGCCGTCCGCCTCCGAGGGGCAGGAGAGGATCACCTCGGCCACGCCGATCTTGCCGAACGCCACCCTGCGCTTGAGCTCCGCGCGGGCTAGGCGGACCTCGTTGGCGCGCTCCAGAGCACGCATATACTGTGGAGGAGCAGGGGCCATTGTCGCTGTCGCGTTCATGTTTCGCGATCGCCATGACTGTTGAGATCAAGCTGCGAAGGAACCGCGACTGGCCCGTACATCACCCACCCACGGTGTCTTTGGGGCGAACCCCGAACAGTCATTTAGAGCGCGCTCGGGAAGTTACGCCGGCGTGGGGTGCTCAGTCAATCGCGCGCACACGGTTCCTCGCTAGACGCGGACTTTTCTTGTTGCGGGCGGACTTGTGATGAAATGCACAAGTCCCAAGGACAGCTTAAGCCCTCGGGCGGGCGCGGCCGCCGAACGCGAGCCGCTCCCTGCCTGCGTGCTACTTCGCGTCGTCGTCTGATCTGCTCAGAGACTTGCCCGCACTGTCCACAACCTTGCGCAAGAACTCGGACTGCGTGTGCACCAGCCGCTGGGCCATCTCCAGGGCGGAGTCGGCGATCTCCTCCCTCCTGGACGGACCCTCGCCGTGCGGCGGCAGCGCCTCATCTACCGTGCCGAGGAACTTGCGCACCGCTTCGATCGCGTTCCGGGCACCATCCTCGAGCTCCTTGAGCACATCCTCGGACAGTTCCGTGGTCCGCTTGGCTGCGCTTCTCGCATCGCGCTTCCCACGGCTCACGGGAGGTTTCCGAGCGGTAGCTTGTTTTTTCGCAGCTGGGCGGCGTTGGGTCTTTGTCGTCGGGCGGCGTTGGGTCTTCGTCTCGGGCATCGGCTCCACCACCTTCAGGACTTCCGTCCCGTAACGTAGCCTTCGCGAAAGCCGATCAGCCAGACCGGCTGCACTTGTGGGTTCGGCGCCACAGCCTTCGCCTGTCCGCTCGACAGTAGGCCAGCCCGATGTCCGGGGCATCCGGGGAAAACTCCCACTTGGCGATGGGCGGACTACCGATATCGAGAAGAACTGCGGCGCGAGATCCGCATGCAGACGCGTGCCTACCGCGGGGGGTCGAGCTTATGAAATGGGTGCCGGATGCCGTTGAGTTGTTATGTCCGTTCAACGCTCGAAAGTTGGAATCACTGAGATGCGTGTCCCAGTGCCGCCGTCCCCTTCAGTGGATGAGCCTTCCGAGGGTCTGCGTCTTCTCGGCGAGGCCTTGAGTGCTCGCGCTGAGGATGTGCTCGCGGGAACGGTCGCTCGAACCGAAGCCTCCAAGCATCGTTTGGACGCCGCCGTCGAGGAAAGCTTTCAGCGTGTTGGTATGGCTTCGACGGCGGCTGTGGCGAGCTGGATGTCGGGGCAGGGCCTGGAGGCGGCTCGCGAGGTGGGCATGGAGACCTGGCACATCTTTGGCCAGCTCGCCGCTGACCGGGTCGCGCCGCTGCAAGAGGTCCTGAAGCGCTGCTTGCGTTGGCGCGATGCCGCGGCTGATGTGTTGCATCAGAGCGCGAGTGAGCTGGGCGTTCCCGCGGAGGCGTTGTTTGTGGCGCTCGCCGCGTTGCAACGCACGTTGGATATCACGCTGATCCAGGTGGGCGAGTTCTTTGAGACCGAGCGCCACAGCGCGGACGAGCAGCTTGCGTTCCTGGCTACCCATGACCCACTGACCGGTCTGCCGAACCGGACGTTGATCCTGGATCGGGTCGAGCAGATGCTCGCGCGCTCGCGTCGCGGGCAGACGCCGGTCGCGGCGCTGTTCGTCGATCTCGACAACTTCAAGTCCATCAACGACACGCTCGGTCACGGCGCCGGGGACGAACTGTTGCAAGCAGTCGCCGCGAGGCTGGACGGCGTCGTGCGCGCAACCGACGCATTCGGCCGTCTCGGAGGCGATGAGTTCGTCGTGGTCACCGAGGAGCTCTCGCTGGAGGCTGGACCAGAGCTGATCGCCGAGCGGCTGCTGGAAGCGCTGAAGCCCCCGTTCAAGCTCGGAGCCGACAAACAGACTCGCGTTACGGTGACGGCGAGTATCGGGATCTCCTCCGGAGACCACGCCTCGGCGGAAGAGCTCTTGCGCGACGCGGACATCGCAATGTACCGCGCCAAGTGGGACGGTAAGAATCGCCACGTCGTGTTCGAGACGGGGATGCAGGGCATGGTGCAGAACCGCATGGAGCTGGAGATGGACCTCCGCGAAGCCCTGGATAAGGACGAGTTCTTCCTCGTCTATCAGCCCACGCTGGATCTCCAGGATATGACCCCCAACGGGGTGGAGGCCCTGATTCGCTGGCGCCACCCGGTGCGCGGCATCGTTTTACCCGACGATTTCATCCCGCTGCTCGAGGAGACGGGGATGATCGTCGAGATCGGTAAGTGGGTTCTACAGCAGGCCTGCGCTCAAGGCGCCGCGTGGCAGCGGGCCGGATATCCGATCGGCATGGCCGTCAACGTCTCCGGACGCCAGCTCGACACCGATCAGGTGATAGCCGACATCGAAGAAGCCCTCTCCCACAGCGGCCTGCAGGCGCAGGCGCTGACGATCGAGATCACCGAGACCACGCTGATGCGCGACATCGAGGAAACCGCGCAACGGCTTACAGAGATCAAGGCGCTCGGCGTACGCATTGCGATCGACGACTTCGGCACCGGCTACTCCTCGCTCGCTCACCTGCAGAGATTCCCCGTTGACGCGCTGAAGATCGACCGGTCGTTCATCCTCGGGCTGAAGCACAACCAGGAGGGCGAGACGCTGATCCACACTCTCGTGCAGCTCGGCAAGTCGCTCTCGATCGAGACCTTCGCCGAGGGCATCGAGCAACAGGACGAGCTCTCGCTGCTGCGAGGCGAGAATTGCGACAGCGGTCAAGGCTTCCTGTTCGCCCGACCACTCGACGTAGCCGCCACAGAGAAGTTCCTTCAAAGCTGGGCGGAAAACGTCACTCCCGCCCTGGCGCAAACGTCACAGCCCACCTAAAGGCGGGTCCGGCTTCGCGGTACCCTCTGCGGTGCGGTTCAAGGGGGCGTTGGCGTTGCACCCTCCTCGCGCCATGCTCTCGGGCGCCGCGACTTCTAACCCGAGGTCGCGGCGCCTACTCCTTACCGTGATGGCTATCGTCGCGACGACGAGCAGAACTGAGGCCGCATACGTCATACAGTCATGCCCGTGCCGAAAGACAACGCTCAGTCTCACGGCGCCATAGGTGAGGACGGGCTGTGAACGAGGAGCAGAGCGTGTCCCACGCCAAGCGCGCAGGGCTCTATTTCAGCCACCCGGCGTGTCTGGAACACGATCCGCGGGTGTACATGCCGGAGCATCCGGACACCCCGGATCGCCTGCAGGCGATCGAGCATGCCCTCGCCGCGCGTGACTGGTTGGGCTGGGAGCGACGCGAAGCCCCGCCGGCAGCGGAGTCCAAGCTGGAGCTGATCCACAGCGCACGACACGTCCAGAAGATCAAGGAACTCGCGTTGGCCGGTGGCGGCGCGATCGACCCGGACACATACGTCGGGGAGCCCACCTACCGCGCCGCGCTGCACGCCGCCGGCGGCGCCTGTGAGATGGCAAGGGCGCTGATGGCTCACGAGGCGAGCTTGGGCTTCTGTGGAGTGCGGCCCTCCGGGCATCACGCCGAACCAGATCGCGCTATGGGCTTCTGCCTCTTCAACAATGTCGCGATCGCGGCGGAGTTCGCGATCGCAGAGCTTGGCGCCAAGCGCGTGTTCATCCTCGACTGGGACGTTCATCACGGCAACGGCACTGCCGAGGCGTTCCGCCACCGCTCCGATGTCCTGTTCGTATCTATCCACCAGTCCGGGATCTACCCCGGCACAGGCCTGATGAGCGATCTGGGGACCGGCCCCGGAGAGGGCTACACGATCAACCTTCCCGTCCCTGCCGGCTCCGAGGAGTTCCTGTGGCTGTCGCTGATCGAGCACATCGTGCTCCCCGTCGCCCGGGAGTTCGAGCCCGATCTCGTGCTGATCTCAGCCGGCTTTGACGCCCATCGCGATGACCCACTCGCGGGCTGCCGCCTGGACGCAACATCTTTCGCCGAGATGGCCCGTCACGTTCGTGCCTTCGCCGAAGAGCTCGACGTGCCGCTGGGAGTTGTGCTCGAGGGCGGCTACGAACCCATTGCCCTCGCGGAGTGCGTGCTGCAGACGCTCACCGCGCTCAGCTCAGATGAGTCGCCGCGATCCGCGGCGCCGGAGCCGCTACTGACATCGCGCGCGGCCTCCTACGTCAGCCACCACTGGCAGCTGTAGGTCACCGCGCGTAGTTTTCCGCGTCGAGTCAGCGGCCAATCTCGGATGCCCGATCTTGCTGTGTCCACGAGAGTTGGAGATCGTGAGAAACCCATCCCCAACATCCCCCTCGAGGCCAGGCTAACTGTGCCCGTCAACGCGCCGTCGCGAGCGGAGCTCGTCCATTTGCGCGACGGCTGCTCCGTGACCATACGCCCCGCGACCGCACGGGATGAGCCGGCGCTGCGGTCATTCCTTCAGGGACTGTGCCTGGAAGCCCGTCGCCTGCGGTTCTTCACCGGGGCCGCGGACGTCAGCAAGGCAGCGCACTGGGCTGCCTCCGCGAGCGCTGACCGTTGTGGACTGATCGCCCATGACGAGCTCGGCCTGCTCGTCGGGCATGCCACCTATGCCAAGCTCGACGAGACGCGGGCTGAAGTCGCCGTTGAGGTCGCCGATCACCTCCATGATCGCGGTCTCGGCACCATCCTGATCGAGCGCCTGGCGGTGATCGCCGAGCAGCGTGGGATCACGCACTTCGTGGCCGAGGTGCTCTCTGAAAACCACGCGATGCTGGATGTCTTTCGAGAGGGCTTCGATGGGCGTGTGGTAAGCCAAGAGGGGTCGGACGTCCGAGTCGAGTTCCTCACCTCGGGCTGGCGTCTGGCGCGCGAACGCTTTGACGTGAGCGCTACCAGAAGAGAGGGATAGGTCCCAATGTTTCGCAAGGTAATCGTCGGCTTCGACGGCAGCGAATGTGGACTGGACGCGCTCATGCTCGGCCAGAAGCTCACGGCCCCGGAGGGGGACCTGATCGTCTGCTGCGTCCATCACCTTCAGCCGCTGTCGGCTCGCATCGACCCGACGGAGCCGACCATCGACCACACGTCGGCGCAGGAGAGCGTCGAGCGGGCCACGCGAATGTTGAAGGGCGGTCTCACCGTTACTCCGATGTTCCTCGCCGGCGAGAGCACCGCCAAGACCCTGCAGCGCGCAGCGATCTCCGAGCAGGCCGACCTGGTCGTGCTCGGCTCCTCCCATCGCGGAGCGCTCGGACGCGTGCTCGTGGGTAGTGTCACGCAGGCGACGCTGCGCGAAGCACCCTGCCCGGTCGCGGTCGCGCCGGTCGGATTTCACGCTCATCGGACGGAGGCTCGTCCGACGCGCATCGCGGTCGGCCACGACGCGGTCGAGCCGACGCCGGATGCGCTGTCTGCCGCCGTCGGACTATGCGAACAGACTGGTGCCGAGCTGCTGCTCGTCGCAGTCGCGGAGGACGCCGCTGTCCCTGACCCGGCGAGGGCGACGATGCCCAACGCCGAGATCACAGAGGCACGACTGCGCGCCGCCGAGCAGGTGCTTGCCGAGGCACTCAGCAGCCTGCCTGAGACCATCTCGGCCACCAGCGAAGTCTGCGACGGTGACCCAGCGGAGGAGCTGCTCGAGGTCTCACGTGATGCAGATCTACTCGTCCTCGGTTCACATGGCCGCGGCATCGTAGACCGAGTGATCATGGGCAGCGTCTGCGACCGCGTAATACGCTCGGCCGCGTGCGCGGTGCTCGTCGTACCGCCCACCCATACCACCGACGCTCGAGCCAGTAAGCGTCTTTCTCCAGCGATATCCTCCGCTCATGGATCCTGACCGCGCCGGCCAACTGCTCGCGCGCGAGCGGGAGCAGATCGAGCAGGCGATCGCCGAGCTCGATCAGGAAGGCCCTGAGGAGCTGGCCGAACAGCACGAACCGGGCGACGGAGGCTCCGAGGACCTCTACCAGAAAGAGTTCGACGCGGGCCTCGCCGAGGATCTCGCTGCCCAGCTCGCGGCGCTGGAGCGCGCGGAGGCACGGCTCGCGGCGGGAACCTTCGGCCTCTCCGCCGAGAGCGGCAAGCCGATTCCCGACGAGCGCCTCGAGGCTCTGCCGACGGCCGAGCTGACCGTCGAGGAGCAACAAATCCGCGGGCGCGGCTGATCCGCAGCCGGCTCTCGCTCTAGGAGATGGTGAACGGGCTGCTGAGGACGGAGGTGAGTGTGCCGTCGGTCGCGGTCAGCGTGTAGGTGCCGGCCGTTTTCATCTTGCAGCCGGCGAAGGTTGCGACGCCGGCCACGGCCGCCTTCGGGTTCGCGGTGCAGGTCACCGTCGCACCGGATGGCGTGAGCGTCACATTGCTGGTGTTCGTCGCGGCGGTGTTTTGCCAGGCATCCTGCACGGTCACCTTCGGCTGCGTAGCGAAGGCGGTATTTTCTGCCGTCGGGGTGCTCGGCGAGGTAGTGAACGAGAGCGTCGTCGCAGTGCCGGCCTTGACCGTGAAGGCGGCCGAGGTGCCTTCCACGGAGGAGCCTTCCGTCGCCTTGAGCGTGGTGCTCTGGGCGTCATAGAGCGTGAGGAGAGTGGCCGTGCCTTCGCCCGCGGTGAAGATGACCGTCGTCGCCGTGCTTGGGTAGCTGGGCGCTTGTCCGCTGGGCGAGCTTGACGGGCCGCTCCAGACGAGCGTCTTTGCGCCCGTATAGCCAGTGGCCTTGTTGCCCCATTCGTCGATGGCCGTGAGCGTCACATTGAAGGCGGCTCCCGCTGTCTGTTCTGACGGCGTCGGCACGGTGAACTTCTTGGTGGTTGCGGCCGCTTTGACCGTGAATGAGCTCGACGTGCCTTCGATGCTGCCTTCTTTCGCCTTGAGCGTGGTGCTCTGGGCGTCGTAGAGCTTGAGCGCGGAGGCCGTGCCGACGCCCGCGGTGAAGGTCACTGTCGTCGCTGAGGTCGGGTATTCGGGCGCCGTGGCGTTGGGCGAGTTGGAGGGCCCGCTCCACGCGATCGTCTTCGCGCCCGTGTAGCTCGTGCTGAGGTTGCCGTATTCATCGGTGGCGGTCAGCGTCACGTTGAAGGCGACGCCCGCTTCCTGTTCTGAGGGTGTTGGCACAGTGAATTTCTTGGTCGCTGCCGCTTTGACGGTGAAGGCGCCCGTTGTGCCTTCGATCGCGCCTTCTGTGATCTTGAGGGTGGTGGTCTGGGCGTCGTACAGTTTGATCGAGGCCGTGCCCGCACCGGAGGTGAAGGTGACCGTCGCCGGGTAGACGGGCGCTTTCCCGTTAGGCGAGCTGGAGGGTTCGCTGAAGGCGAGCGTCTTTGCGCCCGCATAGCTTTTCGCGATGTTGTGCCACGGATCCCAGGCGGTCAGGGTCACGTTGAAGGCGGTGCCCGCCGTCTGTTCGGCCGGTGTCGGCACGCTGAAGCTGGTGGCGGCGGCCGCCTTGACGGTGAACGAAGCCGGGGTGGTGCCTTCGATCGTGCCTTCCTTCGCCTTGAGCGTCGTGCTCTGGGCGTCGTAGAGCTTGAGCGCAGAGGCCGTGCCCACGCCCGCGGTGAACGTGACAGCCGTCGCCGTGGCCGGATATTCGGGCGCCGTGGCGTTGGGCGAGTTGGCGGGCCCGCTCCACGCGAGCGTCTTTGAGCCCGCGTAGCCGGTCGCGGTGTTGCCGTATTCGTCGATCGCGGTGAGCGTCACGTTGAAGGCGACGCCCGCTTCCTGTTCGGAGGGCGTTGGCACGGTGAATTTCTTCGCCACGGCGGCCCTGACGGTGAAGGCGGCAGTGGTTCCTTCGATCGTGCCTTCCTTTGCTTTCAGCGTCGTGCTCTGGGCGTCGTACAGTTTGGTCGAGGCAGCCGCGCCCACGCCGGCCGTGAAGGTGACCGATGCCGTGTAGCTGGGCGCTTTCGCGTTGGGCGAGTTGGCGGGTTCGCTCCAGGCGATCGTCTTTTTGCCCGCATAGCTGGTGGCGGTGTTGCCCCATTCGTCAGTGGCGGTGAGGATAACGTTGAAGGAGGTGCCCGCTTCCTGTTCTGAGGGCGTCGGCATGCTGAACTTCTTGGCCGCGGCTGCTTTGACCGTCACCGCCAGTCCGGCGCCGTTGTTGAGCGAGCCTTCCTTGACCTTGATGTGCGCCGCTTCGGTCTTGTAGAGGGTCATCACGCCGTTCATCGCGCTCGACACCGTGGCCTTGCCTTCGGTGAAGGTGATTTCGGTTTCTTCGCCGAAGCTCCGTTCGACGCCTGAGCTGTCGATGACGACCGGTTCTTCGCCGCCCGCTTCGCTGGCGCCTTCGAAGATCAGGCTGTGCGCGCCTGTGTAGGTGCCGACCGTGTCGCCCGTCGCGTCCTTGGCGGTGATCGTGAGGTTGTCGGCTTCGCCGGCTGCGGGCGTGGTGCTCGCGGCTTCGAGCACGAGGTGGGTAGCCGGGCCGTAGGCAACCGTCACCGTCTGTTCCACGCCGGTGGACGTCCACGAGCGCCACACCGCTGTGACCTTGTATTTGTGGGCGCCGACCGGGACGTTGGTGTCGGTGCAGCTCGTGGCCGTCGAGTGCGAGCTCGAGCTCGGACAGCCCGCGCTCGCCGTGGAGCCGTCGCGTGTCACGTAGTATTCGACCGTCCCTTCGCCGGGCGGGGTGACCGCGGACCAGCTCAGTGTGACCGTTTCCGCGCCGGTCGTGGCGCTCGTGATCGCTGGCGCCGAGAGCGTCGCCAGGTTCGCTTCCGCGCTCCCTTCGCCGGCGTTTGACCAGTACGCGAAGGCGCCTGGGGCCAGCCAGGTCAGCGCCACCACGGTTATGACCGCGATCCGCCGGAGCCTGCTGAGACGATTCGGTCTCATGAGCGCGCTCTTGGTATGGCGGGCCACCGAACGGGCATAGGCGACGATGATGACCATGTGGTCATCATCGTCGCCTCACCTACCCGCGAGTCGCCGCTGCTGTCCGCTGATCCGTTCGCCTATGAGGCTTTGTATTTGAGCGTGACCGACGCGCCCTTGCACGCGTTCTGGTTGACGGCGGCTTCTTCTTTCATTTTCAGGTTCACGGTGTATTCCTTGGTTTCACCGTGTGCGACCACGATTTTCGGTTCCTGGGAGGCGGGGGTTACTTCGAACCATTCCTTTTTGCATTCGACCACCGATGTTTTTTCGACTTCCGCTTCCAGCTTCGTCAGATACTCGTTCTGGCTCGCGTCGGTGTCCTTTACTTTCACCAGGACCGCGACGCTGCCGCCCGGGTAGAGATTTTCAGCCAGGGTGCTGGTCACTTCGAACGAAGCACTGGCGTAGTTGGACTTGGCGGTACCGGTTCCTTCGCCGGAGCTCGTCCAGTAGGCGAACGCGGCGGCGCCGACGATAGCCAGGACGAGTACGACAACGGCAAACGCAAGGCGGGACTTCTTTATACTAAAAAAGCGAAACATAGCGGCAAGAGCTCCTTATGTAGATTTCACAGAACTTGCCGGGCAGCTGGGCGATCTGCGAGAGACCCCTGGCTTTGCGAGCCCGCCTCGCGACGGGTGTGCCTTTTTTCCATATGCGGCCCGGCACTCCATGAAGGGGGAGCTAGCCGCACCCTTCACATCGGCTGGGGTGCCAGCGGGCTTTAACGCCAAGCGCTGGTTGGCCTTGGCGCACCGCGGGCGCGGGTCGAACATACGTCCAGAGGAGCCGCCTTCAAAGCGCGTGCGCGGCGCTCAGCCGAAGAACAGCTCGGCCGTCTCGTATAGCGCGGGGTCAAGCAGCTTTGGCTCGCGCAGCGCCGTTTGCAGCGGCACCTCGACGATCTCGGTTCCTCGTAGAGCAACCATCGTGCCGAAGCGCCCGGCCGCCACGGCATCCATCGCGGCCACGCCGAAGCGGGTAGCAAGGACGCGATCGAACGCAACGGGGGTCCCGCCGCGCTGAACGTGGCCGAGGATCGTCACGCGCGTCTCAAAGCCTGTGCGTGCCTCGATCTCGTGCTCCAGCGTCACGCCGATCCCGCCGAGACGGGCGTGCCCAAAGGCATCCGTCTCGGCGCCCTCGCGGGTCTGCAGCGTGCCTTCTAGGGGCGTTGCTCCCTCTGCGACTACCACGATCGAGAAGCTGCGACCGCGCTCGTGGCGGCGGCGCAGATGGGCGCACACCTCATCGATGTCAAATGGCCGCTCTGGCACAAGGATCGCATCGGCGCCGCCGGCGATCCCGGCGTGAGTGGCGATCCAGCCGGCGTGGCGGCCCATCACCTCGACCACCATCACACGGTTGTGCGACTCGGCGGTCGTGTGCAGGCGGTCGATCGCGTCGGTGACGATCTGCACGGCCGTCTGGAAACCAAACGTGTAGTCGGTGCCGTCCAGGTCGTTGTCGATCGTCTTTGGCACACCGACGACGGGGATATCCTGTTCATGCAGGCACAGCGCGACGCCGAGCGTGTCCTCGCCGCCGATCGGAACAAGCGCGTCCACGGCACGTGCCTGCATGGTTGCTCGGATGGCCGCCACCGCGTCGCGGCCATCCGCAAACGGGTTGGTGCGGGAAGTGCCGAGGATCGTCCCGCCGCGCGGCAGGATGCCCGAGGTGCTCTGGAGAGTCAGGTCGATCGCCTCGTCCTCCAGCAGCCCTGCCCAGCCGTAGCGGAAGCCCACAAAGCTGTGCTCCCCGTCCGCGAGGCCGCGCCGGACCACAGCCCGGATGACCGCGTTCAGACCGGGGCAGTCACCGCCGCCGGTAAGCAATCCCACTCGTGCCATCTACTTTCTCCTCTCTGCGGCTTGGATATCCGATTCTCCCTGGTGTGCCGCGTAGGTACATCCGTTCTCAGGGCCGGTTGAGGTTGTGGTTTTCCCGCAAACGATTGGCGGTGATGACCCGATGGGAGGCTTGCTGTGGGGTGAAAGTCTTAGTTGGTCAGCGATCAGAGGCTAGGTTCTATGTTCAGCAAGGTCATTGTCGGCTTCGACGGGAGCGAGCAGGCGCGTGACGCGCTCGCGTTGGCCGCGGCCCTTACCGCTCGCGACGGCGAGCTCACGGTCTGCTGTGTGCACCACCTCGAGTCGCTTGCCGCGCGGATCGATCCGACGGAGCCCCGTCTGGACCGTGCGGCGGCTGAGTTATACCTAGAGCAGGCGACTCGGCTCCTCGACAGCCAGGTTGCGGCCAGTTCGCTGCTCGTTGCCGGTGCGAGCGCGGCTAGGGCGCTGCAGAGCACGGCCGAGGAGCGGCACGCAGACCTGCTGGTGCTCGGCTCTTCGCATCGTGGAGCTATCGGCCGGGTGCTCGTCGGGAGCGTGACCGAGCAGACGCTGCACGGGGCGCCGTGCCCAGTCGCGGTCGCCCCCGTCGGCTTTCGCGGTTGGGCCGGGGGTGCACGTTTGGGCCACATCGCCGTCGGTTGTGACGTGGCAGGCACAGCACATAACGCGCTGAGTACCGGTGTGACGCTCGCCTTACGGACGGGAGCGGAGCTGCGTGTGGTCGCAGTCGCGGACACGGCTGCCGCGATCGCGGGCGGAGCGAGCGTGGCGATGTCCTATCCCGCGATCGTCAAGGCCCGCCTGGATGCGGCCGAGGAGGCCCTCGCGCGCGCACTGGCCGGGCTGCCCGAGGGGATCTCGGCTTCCAGCGAGGTTCGTGACGGTCAGCCTGCCGAGAAGCTGCTCGAGATAACGCACAGCGTGGATCTACTGGTACTCGGCTCCCGTGGCCGTGGGCCCGCGCGCCGTCTGATGCTGGGCAGCGTGTGCGACGCGGTCGTATGCGCAGCGGCGTGCCCCGTACTCGCGGTCGCACCCGCCGTGGATGCCAAGGGTCTCCCGCGGCAGGAGGTCCCGATCCGCTCGCCGATGCGTGAGCGAGCCGCGAGGGCCACGCCGCATGTCCTGCCCAATCAAACGCGACCCGCCGCCAAGCGGCACTAGGAGAAGACCATGGCTTCCACCACGACAACGGCAACGATCAAGTCGTCGCCCCGCGACCTGCTGCGGATCGCGGACCTCGACTCGGGCGGACTGACCGACCTGCTCGACCTCGCGCAAGCGATGAAGGACAACCCAACCGGATGGCTCGACTCGCACCCCGGAGAGATTCTTGCGTGCCACTTCGCCAAGCGCTCCACGGACACCCGGGTGTCCTTCGAGGGCGCTGCCTTCAGGTTGGGGATGCTGCCCGTGATGCTAAGCCCTGACGAGTTTCAGCTCGGCCGGGGCGAGCCGATCGCCGACACCGCACGGGTGCTCTCCAGCTACGCTTCAGCGATCGTGATTCGCACGTTCGCTCAAGCGGACGTGCAGGAGGTCGCCGCGGCGACGAGCATCCCGGTGATCAACGCGCTCACCGACGAGCACCACCCATGCCAGGCGCTAGCGGACCTGCTGACCGTGCGCGAGCACTTCGGCGCCTTGAAAGGCTTGACGCTTGCGTACGTCGGCGGGGCCAACAACATCGCGCACTCGCTGATGGAGGCCGGAGCGCTAGCTGGGATGAACATCGTCGTCGCGGCACCCCACGGTTATGAGCCGGACACGGCGATCACGGTACAGGCGCACGAAGTCGCTCATCGCAACGGAGGTAGCATCCGCGTCAGCGGCGACATCGACGACGCGGTCGCCGGTGTGCAGGCGATCTACACCGACGTCTGGGTCTCGATGGGCCAAGACGCAGAGCAAGAGAAGCGCATCCAGGACTTCGCGGGCTTTCAGGTGGACGATCAGCTGATGACGAAAGCGGCTGCTGACGCGGTGTTCATGCACTGCCTTCCTGCCCACCGTGGCCAGGAGGTGTCGGCGGAGGTCATCGACGGCTACCGGTCGGTTGTCTTCGCGCAGGCGGAGAACCGGCTGGCAACCGAGCAGGCGGTCATCCAGACGCTGCTCGTCAACCGCCGCCGTACCGCGGACGAGGGAGCGTGAGATACCGGTTGCTGCGCCGCTTGGCAGATTGATTTTTGTGGTTTTCCCGCAGTCAATTGGCGGTGATCGGCCGATGAGCCGCACGCTGCGAACTGAAACGCTAGGTGGGTCAGCGACTGGAGGCGACTTCGTATGTTCAGCAAGGTGATCGTAGGGTTCGACGGCAGCGAGCAGGCGCGTGACGCGCTCATGTTGGGCGCGGCCCTCGCTGGTCGTGACGGCGAGCTGATCGTGTGCTGTGTGCACCGCCTGAAGGCGCTCTCTGCCCGAGTAGACCCGGCCGCACCCCAACTCGACCGGGCAAAGGCCGAGCGATGCCTAGAGGAGGCTTCGTGCTTGCTCAACCGCCGGATGACCCTCACGGGACTGCCGGTCGCCGGAGTCGGAGCGGCGATCGCGCTGCAGCGCACAGCCGAAGAGCAGCATGCTGACCTGCTGGTGCTTGGCTCCTCTCATCGGGGAGCCGTCGGCCGGGTGCTGGTGGGGAGTGTCACCGAGGAGACGCTGCACGGAGCGCCATGCCCGGTCGCGGTGGCGCCGGTCGGATGGAGTCGGTCGCTGAAGGATCCACGCCTGGCCGAGATCGCGGTCGCCTACGACGATCGCGCGCAGGCCGGCGCCGCACTGCTTTTGGCCGGTGCGCTCGCCGCGGAGCGAGACGCCCACCTGCGAGTCCTCGCGATCGCCAACACAGCGACTCCCTTCGTATTGGGTCCGGCGGCCGGTATGGCATACCTCGCGACGATCGAGAATCGCATGAAGATCACCGAAGAAGCCGTCGCCGCAGCGATAGCGTCCCTGCCGGACGACGTAGAGGCCTCGAGTGAAGTGCGCAGAGGCCTGCCTCCCGAGGAGATCCTTCGTAGCTCACATCGAGTCAACCTGCTCGTGCTGGGATCCCGCGCACGCGGTGCACTGGGTCGCGTGATACTGGGCAGCGTCAGCGACGCGGTCGTGCGCGCCGCCGCATGTCCTGTGCTCGTCGTCCCGTCCGCTGCGGCGTCCGAGGGTGTCTTGCAGCACACGAGCGATACGCTCGCCGGTGCTTGAGTCACATGCTCGGAGGCCAGCCGTGTCGATGATCGAGGTCGAGGGAGTCAGCAAGCGGTTCGGGTCTACGCAGGCGCTCGCCGATTTCGATCTCGTCGCGGAGGAGGGCAAGGTGCTCGCGTTGCTCGGCCCGAACGGGGCGGGCAAGACGACGCTCGTGCGCATCCTGGCGACACTGCTGCGACCCGACAGCGGACGTGCCACGGTGGCCGGCTGCGACGTGGTCGCGGACGCCGCGAGATTGCGCTCGCTGATCGGTTTCACCGGACAGTTCGCCGCCGTCAACGAGCTGCTCACGGGGCGAGAGAACCTCGAGCTCGTGGGGCTCTTCTACCAATTGAGCAAGGCTGAGCGCCGTCGCCGCGCCCAAGATGTGCTCGAGCGCTTCACGTTGACCGACGCGGCCGATCAGCTCGTCAAGACCTACTCGGGCGGGATGCGCCGCCGCCTCGACGTCGGCGCCAGCCTGATTGGCCGCCCGCGGGTGCTGTTCCTCGACGAGCCGACCACCGGCCTCGACCCCCGTACCCGCAACGATGTCTGGAGCTTCGTCGAGGACCTCGTCGCCGGCGGCACGACGGTGTTGCTGACGACCCAGTACATGGAGGAGGCCGAGCACCTCGCGCACCGCATCGTCGTGATGGACGCAGGTGTGGAGGTCGCGCAGGGGACTGCCGCGGAGCTCAAGGATCGCCTCGGCGGTGACGTGCTCGAGGCTCGCGTGTCGAGCGCGTCAGACCTCGATCGAGCGGCGGCGCTGATCGCCGATCTCGGGCAGGGCGTCCCCCGCATCGATGGCGATCAGCGCACTGTGAGCATGCCCACCAAGGGCGCCACACAGGTGCTGATAGCGGCCGGGCAACGCCTGCAACAGGACGGCATCGCGCTCGAGGACCTCGGCATCCGTCACCCATCGCTCGATGACGTGTTCCTGTCGCTCACCGGCAACGCGGCCCCAATTCAAACCAACGGTGCCCACCCGAATGGACGCTCGCCTGAAGTTCCCGCCGTCGCATCGACGCAGCAGCCGGATGCCAGGCGTACGACGCGACCCGCGCCACGGCCGACGGCGGGCGCCGCGCGCGATACCGGGGGTGTCGCCAGGCGCAACCTCCTGCGCATCCTCCGCAATCCTCGCCTGCTGGTGTTCTCCGCCGTGCAGCCGGCGATGCTGCTCGTGCTGTTCCGCTACGTGCTGGGCGGCGCGATCCACATCCCCGGAGGGAGCTATGTCGACTACATCGTCCCCGCCGTGTTCATCGAGGCGGTGATGATCGGCGGCATGGCGACCGCGATCGGGCTGGCCGACGATTTGGGCAGCGGCATCATCGACCGCTTCCGCAGCCTGCCGATGGCCCGCTCGGCGGTCCTCGCCGGCCGTACGCTCGCTGACCTCAGCCGCAGTGTGTTTGCGCTGGCGTTGATGGTCGGCTTGGGCTTGCTGGTGGGATTCAGCTTCCACGCCGACGCCGGCGGGATCATTGCCGGGCTGGCGCTGGTGCTCGTTTTCGGCTACTGCTTCTCCTGGGTCTACGCGACCATCGGCCTGCTCACGAAGGATCCAGAAACCGCCCAGGTAGCCGGCATCCTGCCGTTCTTCGTCCTCGTGTTCGCCAGCTCGGCGATCGTCCCCGTCGCCACGATGCCCGGCTGGCTGCAGCCCTTCGCACGCCACCAGCCCGTGAGTATCACGATCAACGCGGTCCGCGCGCTCGTACAGGGCGAACCAACGCACCACTGGGTGTGGCAGTCGCTGGCATGGTCGGGAGGGATCCTCGTGGTCTTCTTCACGATCGCGGTGCATCTGTACCGCAACGTCACCACCTGAGAGGCTCACACTCTCACCTTCCGGGTATGGTCCCGGGATGGACACCCGGTTGGAGCCTCGACCGCGGTGAGCCGGAGTGTGCACCCTAAAGACGGTCGGCTGGGCACGGCGGATGTGACGGCCTCCACGGTCGCCAACATCGGGCCGGGGATCGACTTCTATTTCGCCTTCGGGGTGATCGCCGTCACCGCCGGCGTCGCCGCCCCGTTGACGATCCTGGCCGCGGGCGTGGCTGTCGTCCTGCTCGCCTTCACGGTGGCCGAGTTCACGAAGGCGGAGCCCTCGGCGGGAAGCTTCATCACCTACGTTGAGACCTCATTGGGGGCGAGGGCCGGTGTCGTCACAGCCCTGCTGGTCGCGGTCGGATACACGGTGGCGATCGCGGGCGTGTTCACCATGTCTGGCGGCATGGTGGCCTTGACGCTCGCCCACTACACATCGTGGCACCCAGCCTGGGAGCCACTCACCCTCGTGCTGACCATCGGCGCCATCTGGTTGACGGTGCGCGGTGTAAGGCTCTCGACCACGGCGGTGGGCGTGGCCGTCCTCGTGCAGGTGGCGATCATGCTCATGGTCTGCGTCGTTGTCCTGATTGACCAGCGCGCCCATCTCTCCGGTGTGCCGTTCTCCTGGGCGCACCTCACCGGTGGACTTGCCGGCCTGTCCGCGGGCTTCCCACTCGCCCTCTACATGTTCATTGGATGGGAGAATGGGCCCGCCCTGGCTGAGGAGTGCCGCGACCCAAGACGCACCATCCCCAGAGCCCTCTACCTGTCGATCGCGATTGGCGGCGCCCTCTTCGTCTTCTTCGCCTATGCCACCGTCACCGGCTTTCATTACAACGTCTCTTCCATCGGCCGCTCGTCAGTCCCGTTCCTGACACTGGCTGACCACTACCTTGGCGCAGCGGCCATCCTGGCCTGGGTTGCCGGAACCGTCTCCGTGCTCGCCACCCTGATCGCCGGCGCCAACTCCCAAGCGCGGATGCTCTTCGATGGCGGCCGATCCGGGCTGCTCCCGGCACGACTCGGTCGCGGGCGTCCTCCGGGGAGCACGCCCGTCAATGCGCTGCTGAGCATGGCCGGCGTGGGGCTGGGGATCATCGGGATCTGGTGGGTGCTGCACCTGATCGGCGTGGACAACGGCTCTACAAACCCCGTCGGCCTCTATGCCGAGTGCTCGACGATGGGCACGATCGTGATCCTGTTCGTCTATTTCCTGACGACGCTTTCCCTCCCGGTCTTTATGTGGCGTCGCCACCGCCATGCGTTCTCAGCCCTCCGACACGTCGCCATCCCCCTGATAGGGGCTCTGACACTCATCGTTCCGTTCATCGAGCTGTGCAAGCCGGGGCAGCCCGCGCCCTACAGCGAGTTCCCCTACGTCGCACTGGCAATCGTGGCGGTGGCCACCGTGATCGCGTGCGTCACCGTGCGCCGCCATCCCTCGACCGGCTCCGGCGAGGGGACAACGTTCGCCGAGTCCTGACGTTGACGCCAAGACATCCAACGCGAGAGCGATGCGCGTGCGAATGCGTGACCGAGGCTCAGCAATGCAAAGCGGTTCTTTGCATTCCCATGCCGAGTGCCGCCGCGTGCTCGTGCAGCTCCTCGCGGGCATCGGGGTGCGCGGTGTGCTCGATGATCAGCTGCGCCTGCGCTCGCTGACTTCGGCCGAAGATGTGCGCGCAGCCCTGCTCGGTGATCACTGCTGAGTGTTGAAAGGAGGTCACCGGGTCGGTGAGGCGGGGAACGATCGTCGAGGAGTCTGAGGGCTCGTGCCAGGAGCGCAGCGCGATGATGGCGTGACCGCCGGGTGAGTGCAGGGCGCCCTCGACGAAGTCGGGCTGGCCGCCGAAGCCGGAATACAGCCGGCCGTTGATGTGGCTGGCGCCGGCCTGATCTGAGAGGTCGAGGAGCAGAGCGGTGTTGATGGAGACCATCCCCGCCTGCGCGGCGACCCGCGACGGGTCGTTCGTGGTCTCCGTGCGGGTCATCCTCAGCCGCGGGTTCTGATCGACCCACTCATACAGCTCGGGCGAGCCGAACAGGAAGGAGCATACGATCGGACGCGCTGATGCCAGCACCCAGCGGCGCTCGAGCTCCATCACACCATCGCTGATCATCTCCGAGAAGATCGCCAGCTCGCGCTTGTCCCATAGCGCGCGCAAGGTCGCGTCGGGGATCTGGCCGATGCCGAGCTGCAGTGTGGACCCGTTCTCGACGAGGCTCGCGACGAGCTCGGCGATCTGCTCGGCGTGCTCATGGACCGGATGGGCGGCGGGGGAGGGGAGGTCTTCCTCGACTTCGATCGCGAGGTCGATCTGATCTTCTGTCAGCTCGCCATCGCCGAACGTGTACGGCATGCGCGGGTTGCACTGCGCGATCACCAAACCGCCGCGCGCGCGGATCGCTTCGATCGCGGCCGGGAGGATGTTCACCTCGATCCCGAGCGACACCTTCCCTGCGCGCGCAGTGGAGGCGTGCAGCAGCACGATGTCGGGCGGGCGCATCGTCGCGAACAGCCGCGGGACAAGCGACAGGCGCATCGGCAGGTAGTCGAGCCGCTCGCCGGCGTCCCGCATCCCGGGCCCGACGAATGGCGTCTCGAGGATCACCCCGTCGCGCGCTGGCAGCGGCGCCTGCGCGGCGAGCATGAACAGTCGGTAGCGCTCCACGGACTGCTCGAGCGCGTCGAGCAGGACTCGCGGTGTCGCGAGGTTGCCGCTGGCGACGACCCTCGGCTCCAGTGTCGGGAGCGCGGCGAGGGTCTCCTTTAGCTGCTGCTCGGAGATGACTCGCATCGATCTATGCCGCCGCCGGCACGGGCGCCATTACCTTGGCCGCGAGGTCGACGAGCCGCGAGGAGTAGCCCCACTCGTTGTCGTACCAGGCGACGACCTTGACCTGGGTGCCGTTCATGACGCTCGTCAGATCGGAGTCGAAGATCGAGGAGTAGCGCGAGCCGACGATATCGCTGGAGACGATCGGGTCCTCGCTGTAGGAGAGGATGCCTGCCAGCGGGCCGTGCTCGGCGGCCTCTCCGAACGCGGCATTGATCTCCTCGGCGCTCGTGGCTCGTTCTGCCTCGATGGTGAGGTCGACGATCGAGCCGGTGGGTGTCGGCACGCGGATCGCGATTCCGCCGAGCCGTCCGTCGAGCTCGGGGATTACGAGGCCGAGCGCCTTCGCCGCGCCGGTCGAGGTCGGCACGAGGTTTAGGGCGGCAGCCCGTGCGCGCCGCAGGTCCTTGTGTGGCCCGTCGAGCAGGTTCTGGTCGGCCGTGTAGGCGTGGATGGTGCTCATCTGGCCGTGGCCGATACCGACCGTCTCGTGGAGCACCTTGGCGACGGGTGCGAGGCAGTTGGTCGTGCATGAAGCGTTCGAGATGATGTGGTGGCGGTCTGGGTCGTAGAGCGCCTCGAAGTTCACGCCGATCACCACGGTCGCGTCGAGCGGCTCTGA
This sequence comes from uncultured Solirubrobacterales bacterium, assembly GCA_963779405.1. Taxonomy (GTDB): domain Bacteria; phylum Actinomycetota; class Thermoleophilia; order Solirubrobacterales; family Solirubrobacteraceae; genus Palsa-744. The sequence continues at coordinate 26,957 of CAVZYF010000029.1, read as the reverse complement.
TCCCTTGCCGGGCGCGGAGACGATCACCTTGCGGGCGCCTGCGGTGAGATGCTCCGCGGCTGCCGCGCGCGTGCGGTAGCGGCCGGTGGACTCGATCACCACGTCCACTCCGAGCTCGCGCCAGGGTAGCTTGGAGACCTCGGGCTCGGCGAGCGCCTGGATCGGACGGCCGGCCACGAACAGGTCCCCGGAGGTGGTCTCAACGGTGCCGGGAAACGCTCCGTAAACGGAGTCGTGGCGCAGCAGGTGCGCCAGCGTGGCTGCGTCGGTGAGATCGTTGATCGCGACGATCTCGAGGTCGGCTTCCTGCTCGTGTGCGATCCGCAGCACGCTGCGTCCGACGCGGCCGAAGCCGTTGATGGCGACTCGAGTGGGCATCTGGCGTCCTCCTGCTCATATTTTGGTGGTAACGCCCCAGGTTTAGGGTGCAGTACGGCACGCTACGCGCGCTCATTAGCCGTGTCATGAGTGATCAGTCCCCTGCCTGGCGGTGAGAACTACGGAGTGTGTTCAGTGGGGAGTGCGGTGGTAGTGGGCCTTCTCGCCGGCTTGACTTCTCTGTATACGAAAAGCAGGCGGCAACCAGAGGAGCGAGCACACGATGAGCATTGCCACCGATACCGATACCCGCATCAGCGTCGATGCCGTACGCCCGTTCGGGCGGCTGGGCCGTGAGGACACCATGTATGCGGGTGGCAAGGGCGCGAACCTGGGGGAGCTGACCTCCGCGGGGCTGCCCGTGCCCGACGGTTTCGTGGTCGGCGCCCCCGCGTACGCGGCGTTCTGTGAGCAGACCGGGCTGCGCGAGCGCCTGGCCGAGCTGCTGGACGGCGTGAATGTGGAGGATACCGCCGCGCTGCAAGCGGCGAGCGCAGCGGCACAAGGGCTGTTCGATGACACAGCGATGCCTCCCGCAATCGAAGATGAGATTCGCGCCGCGTATGAGCGGCTCGCGGGCACCGATCAGCGAGCGCCAGTCGCGGTGCGCTCCTCCGCGACGGCTGAGGACACCGCCGACACCTCCTTCGCGGGGATGAATGAGACCTTTTTGAACATCCGCGGCGGCGAGCATGTCATCGACGCGGTGCGTAACTGTTGGCGTTCGTTGTTCGGCGCGCGCACGATTTACTACCGGGGTCTGAACGGCTTTGCACAGGCGGACATGGACATTGCTGTGGTCGTGCAGCGGCAGGTGGAGTCGAGGAGTGCCGGGGTGATGTTCACCGTCAACCCGGCTACCGGCGAGCGCGACGAGCTGGTCATCGAGGGCTCCTTCGGCCTCGGCGAGGCGGTCGTCTCGGGCTCGGTATCCCCTGACCGCTACGTGGTGGACAAGGCGACGCTCGCGATCCACCGCCGCGAGGTGCACCACAAGGACCTGGTAATCGAGTACGCCCCAGAAGGCGGCACCCAGCAGCGCACGCTCACCGAGGTGCAGGCTCTGAAGCCGGTCCTCACCGACGAGGAGGTTGTCGCGGTCGCCGAGCTCGGCCGGCGAATCGAGGAGCACTATGGCTCGCCACAGGACACCGAGTGGGCATTTGACCCCGACGGCACGCTGTGGATGCTGCAGAGCCGCCCGATCACCACCCTCCACGATGACACCCCCACGACCGTCGCGGCGGCGGAGCCTTCAGAGCCGCAAACCGTGCTGCTGCGTGGCTTGGGCGGTGCGCCCGGCGACGCCATCGGCGCCGCACGGGTGCTTACCTCGCTTGCCGACGCCGCGAACCTGAACGACGGTGACGTGCTGGTCACCCACATGACTTCCCCCGACTGGCTGCCGCTGTTGCGCCGCGCCGCGGCCGTCGTCACAGACTCCGGCGGGATGACCTGCCATGCCGCGATCGTGTCGCGTGAGCTGGGCATCCCTTGTGTCGTTGGCACCGGCGAAGCTACCCGCAAGCTGCGCGATGGGGAGATCGTGACCGTTGACGCCACCCGCGGCGTCGTGTTAGAGGGGGCCCGCCCACCTGCCCGCGCGAGCGAGCCGCCCGGGGCCGCGTCCCCTACCGGACAGATTGCCGGTGCAACGGCGGGAGCCGCCGCCCTCGTGACCGCGACGCAGATCCTCGTCAACCTCTCTGAGCCTTCACAGGTGGAGCGCGTCAAGGGGTTGCCTGTCGATGGTGTCGGGCTTTTGCGTGCTGAGATGATGGTGCTCGAGGCGCTGGCGGGCGATCATCCTCGCACCTTGCTCGAGGAGGGACGTGAGGAGGAGTTCATAGCGCGGATGGCAGAGGGCCTCACCACGTTCGCCGCCGGGTTTGCGCCGCGGCCGGTGACCTACCGCACGATCGACTTCCGCACGAATGAGTTCTCAGGGCTGCGCGGGGGCGAGCGCTTCGAGCCGCACGAGTCAAACCCGATGATCGGCTACCGTGGCGCGCTGCGCTACACGCGCGAGCCCGACGCGTTCCGCCTCGAGCTCGCCGCGCTCAGCCGCGTGTGGGACGCGGGCCTGCACAATCTGCACGTGATGCTCCCGTTCGTGCGCACCGCGCGTGAGCTGCGCCGCTGCCGCGAGCTGATCTCCGAGGCGGGTCTACTCGATCGACCGGGATTCGAGTTGTGGGTGATGGCGGAGGTGCCCTCGGTCCTGTTCAACCTGGAGGAGTACGCCGCGCTCGGTGTGGCGGGCATCTCGATCGGCTCGAACGACCTCACCCAACTGCTGCTGGGCGCGGACCGTGACAACGAGGTGCTGGCCGAGACCTTCGACGAGCGCGACCCGGCCGTGACCGCCTACCTGCGTGAGCTGATCCCCCGCGCCCGCGAGCTCGGGCTGCGCACCTCGATCTGCGGCCAGGCCCCCTCGGTGCACCCCGAGTACGCCGAGCTGCTCGTGCGTGCCGGGATCGACGCGATCTCGGTCAGCGTCGATGTGATCGACCGCACTCGAGGGCTTGTGGCAGCGGCTGAGCGGCGAGTGATGCTCGACTTCGCGCGCGCTGGCGGCTAGCGATGTTCGAGGTCCGTATTCACGGCCGTGGCGGGCAGGGTGTAGTCACAGCGGCGGAGCTGCTCTCGCTGGCGGCGTTCGACGAGGGCCGCTACGCGCAGGCGTTCCCGAGCTTCGGCTCAGAGCGCATGGGCGCGCCCGTCGTCTCGTTCTGCCGCATCGACGATCACGAGATCCGTGTCCGCGAGCCGGTGATGGAGCCCGACGCGCTGATCGTGGTCAGACCCGACGCTGCTGCACCAGGTTGACGTGTTCGGTGGCTGCAAGCCGGACGGCTTCATCCTGATCAACACCGCGAAGAGCTTCGACGAGCTCGGCCTCGGCGATTTCGTCAAGGACTACCGCCACGAGCGGCTGCTCACCGTGCCCGCGAGCGATCTTGCACGCGAGCACACCGGGCGCCCGGTCGCGAACGCCGCGCTGCTAGGCGGCTTCGCGGCGCTCAGCGGGGTGATCTCGTTCGATGGCGTCGCAAGCGCGATTCGTGAGCGCTTTGCCGGCGCCGTCGGCGAGAGCAACGTCGCTGCCGCAGAGGCGGCGCGCGCCTGGGTTCAGGCTGAGCTGAGGGAGTTGAACAGTGTTGCGTCAGGTTGAGGGCTCACGGGCGGTCGCCGAGGCGGTCGCGCTGTGCCGGCCGGAGGTGATCTGCGCGTACCCGATCTCCCCGCAGACGCACATCGTGGAGAACCTCTCGCAGCTCGTGAAGACCGGCGAGCTCTCCCCGTGCGAGTTCGTCAACGTCGAGTCGGAGTTCGCCGCGATGTCGGTCGCGATCGGCGCCTGCGCCACCGGGGCGCGCGCCTACACGGCAACGGCGAGCCAGGGCCTGCTGTACATGACCGAGGCGCTCTACAACGCCTCGGGGCTCGGCCTGCCGATCGTGATGACCGTCGCGAACCGTGCGATCGGCGCACCGATCAACATCTGGAACGACCACTCGGACTCGATGTCCCAGCGCGACTCGGGCTGGATCCAGCTGTACGCGGAGACCAACCAGGAGGCGCTCGACATACACATCCAGGCCTTCCGGCTGGCGGAGGAGCTCTCCACGCCGGTGATGGTCTGCATGGACGGGTTCATCCTCACGCATGCCGTCGAGCGCGTCGAGATCCCCGATCAGGAGCAGGTCGATGCTTTCCTGCCGCCTTTCAGCCACGCCAGGTGCTCGACCCCGACGAGCCGATCATCGATCGGCGCGATGGTGGGGCCGGAGGCGTTCATGGAGGTCAAGTACCTCGCGCACGCCAAGCAGATGCAGGCGCTCGAGCTGATCCCCGAGATCGCCGCCGATTTCAAAGGCGCGTTCGGGCGTGACTCCGGCGGTTTGCTCCGCTGCTACCGCACCGAGGACGCCGAGACGATCGTGCGTCGCGCTCGGCTCGGTGCTCGGCACGATCAAGGACACGATCGACGAGTTGCGCGAGCAGGGCGTGAAGATCGGCGCCGTCGGGCTCACGTCCTTCCGCCCGTTCCCGCTGGAGGCGGTACGCGCAGCGCTCGGCCACGCACAGCGCGTGGTCGTGCTCGAGAAGGCGCTCGCCGTTGGCATCGGTGGGATCGTCTCGGCGAACGTCCGCATGGCGCTCGCCGGCATCCAGCTGCATGGCTACACGGTCATCGCGGGCCTCGGCGGGCGGCCGATCACCAAGGCATCGCTACACGGGCTGTTCACCGACGCCGCGGCCGATGCCCTGGAGCCGTTGACGTTCCTGGACATGGACTGGGATGTCGTGGACCGCGAGCTCGAGCGGATGCGCCTGCACGCGCTCCTCCGGCCCGCACGCCGAGAACATCCTGCGCGATGTCGGGACCGTGGCGGCGGGGCCGGTTGAAGAGACCACGAACATGAAGGCACCCACGATCCGCTTCTACCAGACGGGCAGCTTCGCGGTCGGCAACCGCCTGCTCGACCCGGAGCAGCGCTCTGTGCAGGCCGGCGAGCAGCGCACCAACTCGATCACCTGCGGGCACCGCGCCTGCCAGGGCTGCGGGGAGGCGCTCGGCGCACGCTACGCGCTAGACGCCGCGATGCGCGCCACCGACGGGCAGATGATCGCCGCAAACGCGACCGGCTGCCTGGAGGTTTTCTCGACCCCCTACCCGGAGACCTCCTGGCGGATCCCGTGGATCCACTCGCTGTTCGGCAACGCCCCCGCCGTATCGACCGGGATCGCCGCAGCGCTGCGGGCGAAGGGCCGCGAGGATGTGCGCGTCGTCGGCCAGGGCGGCGACGGCGGCACCGTGGACATCGGGATGGCGTGCCTGTCGGGGATGTTCGAGCGCAACGATGACGTGCTCTACATCTGTTACGACAACGAGGCGTACATGAACACCGGCGTGCAGCGCTCGGGCGCCACGCCGCCCGCCGCGCGCACGGCCACCACGCAAGCCGTCGGACCGGAGCCGGGGAACGTGTTCGGCCAGGGCAAGAGCGCGCCGCTGATCGCGATGGCGCACGAGATCCCCTACGTCGCGACCGCCACCGTCGCCGAGCTGCGCGACCTCGAGGCGAAGGTCCAGGCCGCGATGGAGATCCGCGGCGCGCGCTACCTGCACGTCTTCGTCCCCTGCCCGCTCGGCTGGGGCAGCGCGTCGAAGGACACGATCCGGATCGCCCGCCTGGCAAAGGAGTCGGGCATCTTCCCGGTGTTCGAGGCACGCGACGGCGAGGTGACCGGCGTCTCGAAGATCCGCCGGCAGGTACCCGTCGAGGACTACCTGCGCCCGCAGAAGCGCTTCGCGCACCTGTTCAAGCCCGAGCCGCGGACCGAGGTCGATCGCCCGCATCCAGGCCGGCGCCGACCGCAACATCCGCCGCTTCGGACTGCTCCGCGACCGCCGGAGGGCGGCGTCGCTGATGGACAAGCCGTTCGCGATCACGCTGGATGTCGGCTCGAGCCTGGCGAACAAGACCGGCTCCTGGCGCGAGGAGCGCCCGCTGTACGTCCACCGCCTGCCGCCGTGCAACCACGCCTGCCCCGCCGGCGAGAACATCCAGCAGTGGCTCTACCACGCCGAGTCCGGCGACTACGAGGCGGCCTGGCGCGAGCTCGTCAAGGACAACCCGCTGCCCGCCGTGATGGGACGCGTCTGCTACCACCCCTGCGAGACCGCCTGCAACCGCGCGCAGGTCGACGACGCCGTCGGCATCCACGGCGTCGAGCGCTTCCTCGGCGACGAGGCGATCAAGCGCGGCTGGAAGCTCACCGTCGACGCCGAGCCGACCGGCAAGCGCGTGCTCGTCGTCGGCGCCGGGCCCGTCCGGGCTCTCCGCCGCCTACCACCTCGCCCGTCGCGGGCACGACGGTCACGATCCGCGAGGCCGGCCCGATGGCCGGGCGGCATGATGCGCTTCGGCATCCCCCGCTACCGCCTGCCGCGCGACGTGCTCGACGCAGAGGTGCAGCGCATCCTCGACCTCGGCGTGACGCTCGAGCTGGACTCCAAGGTCACGAACATCCTCGAGGACGATGCGCGACGGCGCCTTCGACGCCGCGTTCCTCGCCGTCGGCGCGCACATCGGCAAGCGCGCCTACATCCCCGCGGGGGAGGCGGCGCACATCCTCGACGCCGTCACGCTGCTGGCAAGCATGGAGGGGCGAGGAGCGCCCGCTGCTCGGCCGGCGCGTCGTCGTCTATGGCGGCGGCAACACCGCGATGGATGTGGCACGCACCGCCAAGCGCCTGGGCGCGAACGAGGCGATCGTCGTGTACCGACGCACGCGCGAGCGGATGCCCGCGCACGACTTCGAGGTCGAGGAGGCGCTCGAAGAGGGCGTGATGATGAAGTGGCTCTCCACGATCAAGCAGGCCGAGGAGGGCAAGCTGGTGCTGGAGAAGATGGAGCTCGACGAGACCGGGTTCCCGCAGCCGACAGGCGAGACCGAGGAGCTCGAGGCGGACTCGCTCGTGCTCGCTCTCGGCCAGGAAGCTGACCTCTCGCTGCTCGACGGCGTCCCGGGTCTGGAGATCGAGGACGGCGTGGTCCAGGTCGATCAGCGCATGATGACCGGCCACGAGGGCATCTTCGCGGGCGGGGACATGGTGCCCGCGGAGCGCACGGTGACCGTCGGCGTCGGCCACGGCAAGCAGGCGGCACGCAACATCGACGCCTGGCTGCAGGGCAGCGAGTACAGACACCCACCGGAGCCTGAGATCGCGAGCCTCGACATGCTCAACGTCTGGTACTTCGCGGACGCGCCGAAGACCGTCGCGCCGCAGCTCGACACCATCCGCCGGCAGTCCACTTTCGAGGAGGTCACACAGGGCCTGGACGAGACCAATGCGCTGTTCGAGGCGCGTCGCTGCCTCTCCTGCGGCAACTGCTTCGGCTGTGACAATTGCTACGGCGTCTGCCCCGACAACGCCGTCCTGAAGGTTGACGAGGCCGACGGCTACGCGTTCGACCTCGACTACTGCAAGGGCTGCGGGATCTGCGTCACCGAGTGCCCCTCCGGGGCGATCGAAATGGTGCCCGAGTCCATCTGAGCGATCGGAGATCGCTCCATTCCCCCGACCAGCATCCCGGACCCGAGGTGGGTACCCAACACAGGCCCCACCTGAGTGCAGAACAGTGGGCCGGCGCCGAAGATCGCGGTGCCCTCGCTCACCAAGCGCTCGGCGTCTTCGGGTGCTTGGGCGTGCTGAACGATCCAGTCGGTTGCGCCGCGGTCGTGCAGCTCATGCAGGTAGGCGACCATTCGCTCGAAGGCCCGGCGGTGGGTGCGCACGCGGCTGACCGGGGAGATCTCCGTACCGAAAGTCAGGATCGGCTTGACCTTCAGTGTCGTCCCCAGCATCGCCCGCGCTGCTCCGATGCGCCCGCCGCGGCGCAGGTACTCCAGCGTGTCCAGGCAGAACCAGATATCAAGGCCCTCGCGAGCGCAGCGGACAGCGTCGAGGACGGCGTCGAGCGGCGCTCCCTGCTCGGCGACGCTCGCGGCGGCGATCACCAGGCAGCCGAGACCGCCGGCGCCCGTCTGGCTATCGACGACCTCGAGGCGTCCTGGATGCCCGTTGTCGGCTAGGACCCGGGCCGCCTCACGTGCGCTCTCGCAAGTGCCCGACAGACCGCTCGCCAGGTGGATCGAAACGACGTCGCGGCCCGCGCTGACGAGCGGCTGAAAGCAGGCGAGGAAGTCCCCCACCGAGGGCTGCGAGGTCGTGGGCAAGTGTGGAGAGTCACGAAGCCGCGCGTAGAAGGCCTCGAGGTCTGCGTACTCGTGCTCCGGGCGCAGCTCGCCGTCCCAGCCCACGTACAAGCTGACCTGGTGGATTTGCCATCGGTCGATCAGCTGCGCAGGCAAGTACGCCGTGCTGTCGGTCACAACGGCGACGCCAGTGTGGGCCTCGGATATCATCGGCCGCAAATGTGAGCGCTCACGCAGACCACTTCCCCTTGCCATAGCGGGCGAGCTCCAGGCGTGCGATGACGCCGCGGTGCACCTCGTCGGGGCCGTCGGCCAGCCGCAGCGAGCGAGCGGCCGTCCAGGCGCCGGCGAGCGGCAGGTCGTTTGACAGCCCAGCGCCGCCGTGCAGCTGCATCGACATGTCCACGACCTTTTGCGCCATGTTCGGCACCGCGACCTTGATCTGCGATGACGCGCCGATCGCCTCAGGTGCCTGCTTGTCCACCAGCCAGGCCGTGTGCAGCACGTGCAGACGTGCCTGGTCGATCGCGATACGCGCGTCGGCGATCCGCTCGCGGTTGCCGCCCAGGTTCGCCAGGGGCTTGCCGAACGCGACCCGGTCGGTGGCACGACGGCAGGCGAGCTCCAGCGCCAGCTCCGCGAGACCGATCAGGCGCATGCAGTGGTGGATGCGTCCTGGGCCGAGGCGCGCCTGGGCGATCGCGAACGCCTGGCCGGATCCGCCGATGATGGCACTGGCGGGCAGGCGCACGTCGGTGAAGGACATCTCGCCGTGCCCCGCGGGTGCGTCGAGGAACCCCATCGTCTGAAGCATCCGCTCGACCTTCACCCCGGGAGTGTCCATCGGTACGAGCACCATCGAGTGCTGGTGGTAGCGGTCGGCATCCGGATCGGTGAGGCCCATGAAGATGAGTGCCTTGCAGTTGGGGTGCCCGACGCCCGTGCTCCACCACTTGCGCCCGTTGAGCACTACCTCATCGCCGTCGAGCACGGCAGTGGCTTGCATGTTTGTCGCGTCCGAGGAGGCCACGTCGGGCTCGGTCATGCAGAAGGCGGAGCGGATACTCCCGTCCAGCAACGGCTCGAGCCAGCGCTCGCGCTGCTCCTGCGAGCCGAACTGCAGCAGCACCTCCATGTTGCCGGTGTCCGGCGCGTTGCAGTTGCACACCTCCGCCGTGATCAGCGAGCGGCCCATGCGCTCGGCGAGCGGCGCATACTCGACATTGGAGAGGCCGGTGCCGTGCTGCTCGTCTGGGAGGAACAGGTTCCACAGTCCTTCCTGCTTGGCCTTCGTCTTGAGCTCCTCGATCACTGGCAGTACGACCCACGGGTCGGTCTGCGCGAGCAGCTCACGATGGTAGGGCTCCTCGCGCGGAGCTATCTCACGCTCCTGAAAAGCGGTCAGGCGCGCCAGAAGCTCCTGTGTGCGAGGGGAATGCTCAAAGTCCATTGCTCACGGCTCCAGTCTGGTAAGGAGAAGGTGCGGCTATCGCTCGTGCCTGCGGGACCTGTGTGGAAGAGGTTCGTCGAAGAACCTCGCCGTGTCTGCCGTGCGTCACCGCGTTTGTCCTGTGGAGAAACACTGAGCGACGACTGGGTGTTCTACCGATGCGGTTGCTCGGCGTAGGGGCGAGGCTGTTCATCGAGCATCGTCACCCGATCAGGGAGTGTTTGGATGTCTGCGGTAGAAGTGGCCAGCGGCGTGAGCGTCGTGCCCTCAGGCAAGTGGTCGGTCGACGCTGCGCGCTCGAGTGTCACGTTCGCGGTGAAGCACATGATGCTCGCGACGGTGAAGGGTCGCTTCCGCGAGTTCGATGGGATGCTGGAGGTGGGGTCAGGTGCACCGCGGGCGAGCGGAGTGGTCAAGGCCACCTCGATCGACACGAGCGAGTCAGTGCGCGACGAGCACCTGCGGAGCTCACCCGACTTCTTTGACGTCGAGCGCTATCCGGAGATCGGCTTCAACTCGACACGGATCGAGCAGCTCGATGGCGGGCGGTTCCGTATCGTGGGCAACCTGACGATGCGCGGCGTCACCGTCGAGATCGAGCTCGACGGGCAACCGGGCGGCACGAGACGCCAGGCATGGGACGATGAGCGGATCGAGCTCGAGCTGCGCGGAGAGCTCAACCGCAGAGATTTCGGGCTCACCTGGAATCAAGCGCTCGAGACAGGCGGAGCACTCCTCGGCAACAAGGTCAAGATCTCGCTCGACATCTCGGCGGTGAAGAGCGACGTGGCGTGATCCAGGCGCTTGCGGCTCCCGGCCGGGCGGTCATGACTTGCGTGTGCGGCTGCGGCCGAGCTCCTTGCCGAAGGCCACCTCGACGGCCTTGGTCATTGTGGGCGCAAAGCCAGCGAGGAGCGCCTCGGAGGCGAGCGGGCGCAGCTGGTCGAGCGCCGCTCGTACGGCCGGCCAGTCGGACTCGGGCCGGCCGGCGTCGTCGAATGGCTTCCAGATGAACTCCAGGAACATCTGCACGAAGATCTGCGCGATGCGGTGGGTGTTGCGTTTGAGCTGATCCGTCATGTCGAGCGCGGCCTCCAGTGGCACGCCGAGGGCGATGAGTCGCTCGCCGGCGGCCAGCAGGGTTGGGCTGGGGACTTCGTAGCAGTTCTCAGCGATCGGGATCACGAGGCCGAGCTTCTCGACCTTGGCGAAGAGCTCCGGGGCGATGTCGCCGCCCAGGCGCTTGACTAGGTCGGCGTGCTCGACGATCTCCGGCGCCTCGGTCTCGAAGGGAGCCATCAGTGAGCGGGTGAAGCCGAGAACCTCCTCTCCCGATCCTCGAGCTTCCTCGAGCATGTGAGCGATCGCGGTGAGGTTGAACCCTTGGGCCTGCATCTCGCGGATCAGCTGAAGCCGCGCCAGGTGCTCGGCGCCGTAGTAGCCGATCCTCCCTTCTACCTCCGGAGGGGGGATCAATCCGCGCGACTGATAGTTGCGCACGTTGCGCACGGTGAGTCCGGTGCTCTGGGCGAGCTGGTCAACCGTCAGCCGCTGCTCGGGCGGGGCACTCGCGCGCCGATTAGCCCGTGCTCTTCCGCGCTGCTTGTTCTGCGCTGTCGCCATCTCACAAAGCCTATCTTATTTCAATGGCGCACAGATCAATGTAACCTAAATCTATGATACATTATCTAATGACACGATAGTGCGTATTGCTCTTTCCACGATCAGCATCAAGGAGGCAGTGATGAGCGAACGGCGTGAGCCGGTCGGCACGGTCTCGAAGCGGCGATCGTGGTCGATCCTGATCGCGTGGGCAGCGGCGATCATCATGCTTGCACTGCTCGGCAGCGGTCTGGGAGGCAGGCTTGCGCCGATGTCCCTGGCGGTGCCCGGCACGCCCTCCTCGCGGGCCGAAGCGATGCTGACCAGCGAGTTCGGCAACACGGTTCCGATCGCGGTCCTGCTGCGCGGCCCGCCCGCGGAAGTCGACCTCCAGGGCCAGCGGCTGACGGCCGCGCTGAGAGCGATCAAACAGGTCCAGGTGCTCTCGCCCTGGGATGGGTCGAGCATGGCGCGCTCGCTGCGCCCTGCTCCCGGGAGCGCGCTCGTGCTCGTCAATTTCATCCGGCCCGCGAGCCGCGCGATGGCCGTGGTGCCGAGCACCGAAGCGGTGATCGCCCGCACCGTAAAGCGCCCGGTACACAGCTACCTGACCGGCGTGGCGGTGATCGGGCGTGCGATCCAGGAAGCCACGATGTCGGACACGCTGCGTGCCGAGATGATCGCGCTGCCGGTGCTGATCCTCGTGCTGCTGCTCGTCTTCCGCTCACCGGTCGCCGCCGTCGTGCCCCTCGCGATGGGCGGCGCGACCGTGATGGCCGGCCACGGCCTTTTGTGGCTGGCGAGCTTCATCACGCCGATCAACTCGCTGGGAGTCGCGATCGCCGCGATGATGAGCCTTGCGCTCGGCGTCGACTACGCCCTGCTGATGGTCTCGCGCGTGCGCCAGGAGCTCGCCGCCGGCTGGGACCACGAGGCGGCCGTGGCAATCGCGGCCCGCACCGCCGGGCGCACGATCGCCGCGGCGGGCGGCACGCTCGCGCTGACGATGCTCGCCGCGAGCAAGGTCGCGACGCCGGGGCTGCTTGGGCCCGTGGCGATCGGAGTCGTCATCTCGGGCCTCTTGAGCGTCGCGCTGGCGCTGAGCGCGATGCCCGCTCTGCTGCGCCTGCTCGGCCCGCGTCTGAACCGCTGGGAGATCCGGCTCACCCGTTCCTCCGCCACGGGGCGGCGCACCAGAGCGGGGGCTTTGGCGGAACGGCTGATCGCGCACCCCGCGATCACGGTGCCGCTGCTCCTAGCCGGGATGTTGGCGCTGGCGGCCCCAGCCGGCGCACTGAGCATGGGTCCGCCGTCTGCAGCGGAGCTTCCCTCATCCAACCCGGCGCGCGTCGCGGTGGGGATGGTCGAACGCACGATCGGACCGGGGTGGTCGGCGCCGTTCGTGATCGTGGCCAAGGCGAACAGCGGCGCGATGACCACTACCCAGCGCATCGACGCGCTCGCGCACTGGCAGGAAGCGACTGCCCGCGAACCCGACGTGGCCGAGGTGCTCGGGCCCGCGTCGGTCGCGGGCGCGCAGCGCGAGCTCGCCGAATCCCACGCCGCGCTCACATCCGCGCCGAAGCGCCTAGAAGGCGCCCAGCGGGGCGTCGAGGGCTTGCGCTCGGGACTGGGTCGCGCAAGCGACGGCATCGCGGAACTGCGCGGCGGCCTCGCCTCAGCCGCGACCGGCGCGAGATCGCTCAGCGGCGGCGCCGCACGCGCCGAGACCGGCGCCGAAGCACTGGCCGGGCAGACGGGCAAAGCCGACGCTGGCGCCAAGCGGCTCGCGGCCGAAACGGGCCGCGCCCACGCCGGCGCGAAGCGACTTACAACCGAAACGGGCCGCGCTCATATGGGTGCAACGCAACTCGCAACCGAAGCCGGCCGCGCCGGGGACGGTGCGAATCAGCTGCAGACGGGCATCGCCCAAGCGGCGGCGGGATCGGCCGGGCTCGCGGGCGGGATCAACGAAGCTGCCACCGGCGCGGAAGCTCTCGCCACCTCCGACCACCAACTGACGGCCGGCGCAGCGCAGCTGGCAGACGGGATGAACACGCTCGATGACACCGTGCACACGATCCTCGCGCCGATCGACCTGCTCGCCGAACAGCTCCACACCTGGGCCGGCTGGATCGCCGCGCTGCGAGCCTCCGATCAGCAGCTGCGCACCCGGCTGAGCGAAGCGACGCACGAACTCGACGCGATGACCGTCGCACGCGGCGACCCACGCTATCCGGCGCTCGCGCAAGACCTCGCCGCCATCACCCAGCTGACCGAACAGAACGGCCTCTCACAGTTCGCCCGCATCCAGCAGCAGCTGATCGGAGGCCTGGAACGACTCTCCGAACTGCCGGCCGAGCTCTCACAGCTGACCGCCAGCCTCGACCAGCTGCGCACGGGCGCCGACCGGCTCGCCACCGGCACGCAGGAATCCGAAGATGGCGCGGTCAAGCTCGACTCCGCCCTGCACACCCTCGCCGCGGACGGGCACACGCTCTCAGGCGGACTCACCGACCTCAGCGGCGGAGCGGGCCAGCTCGCCACCGGGCTCGGCAAGCTCACGAACGGCAACCAGCAGCTCGCCACCGGGCTCGGCAAGCTCACGAACGGCAACGTACAGCTCGCGGGCGGACTCGGCAGACTCGGCAGCGGCAATGTCCGGCTCGCCGGCGGACTCGGCAAGCTCAGCAGCGGCAACCAGCAGCTCGCCGGCGGGATCGGCCAGCTCGCGAACGGCAACGCACAGCTCGCGGGTGGACTCTCCGCCGCTGACAGCCGCACAGGCGCCCTCGCCGCCGGGCTGTCCGGGACTGGGCGACCGCTGCAGAGCTACGCCTCGATGCTGAACGGCTACCAGCAGGACTACCGGCTGCTGCACACCGACTCGCCGAACGCGCTCGACTCGGGCTACCTGGTGCTGACCGCTCTGGACGGCACGGTCTCACCGACGCGCGAACAGGTCGCGCAGCTCATCAACGTCAACGGCGGCGGCCAGGCCGCGCGCATGATGGTGGTCGCCTCGAGCTCACCCGAGGCGAGCGCGACCGCGGCTCTGAGCAACAGGCTGCAACGCAGCCTACCCGCGCTCGCCGCCGCGACCGCCAGCAAGATTGAGATCGGCCAGGGCGCGCAGTACCTACTCGACTACACCAACGCGAACACGGCCCGCGTCCCGTGGCTGGTGCTCGCGCTCGCGATCGTCGCTGTGCTCACGCTGATCGTGGTGCTGCAGGCGCTGCTGTTGCCGCTGATCGCGGTCGCGCTGAATCTCGTCACGATCGCCGTCGCGCTCGGAGCGCTGGAGCTGCTCACCGAGACGCACGTGCTCGGCGGCCCGGGCTACATCGACGCGGCCTCCGGCGCCGGCATCATCTCGATCATGTTCGTCCTCTCGATCGACTACGAGGTCTTCCTGCTGACACGCATGCGCGAGCAATGGATCGCACAGGGCGACGCCGAGGGCGCGATCTCCTACGGCCTGCGACACACCACCGGCGTGATCACGGGCTCCGCGGCGATCATGACCGCGGTCTTCCTCGCGTTCGCCGGAGCCGACATCATCCCGCTGCGCCAGTTCGGCGTTGGGCTGACGATCGCCGTGGTGCTCGACGCGACGATCGTCAGGCTCGTCCTACTACCCTCGATCATGCGGGTCCTCGGCCCACGCGTGTGGTGGCTACCCGCCTGGCTGGACCGCAGACTGCCGAACATCGAGCGCACCTCCAGCGAGCTCGCCACGGCCAGCGGCAGGAGGCGATGAGGGGATCGATCTGCGTGCACGAGTGCCCGTGCGGGGCGATCAGGATGGAGTTCGAGCCAAGCTGAGCAGCGAATGGCCCGTCATCGCCGCGGGCTGCTCGATGCCGAGCAGGTCAAGCACGGTCGGCGCGACGTCGGACAGCGTTCCCTCGCCGGCCAGATCCGCACCGGGTGCGGTCAGGATCAGCGGCACGGGGTTCAACGAGTGGGCGGTGTTGGGGCTCCCGTCCGCGGCGAGCATGTCCTCGGCGTTGCCGTGATCGGCCGTGATCACGCACACCCCGCCCTGGCGCTGGACCTCCTGGACGATCTCACCCAAGCATTCGTCCACGGTCTCCACAGCGAGAATGGTCGCTGGAGTCATCCCGGTGTGTCCGACCATGTCGGCGTTGGCGAAGTTGAGCACCGAAAAGCGCGGGTATTCGTCGCTGAACCTCGCCAGGAACGCGTCGGTGATATCGCAGGCGCTCATCTGTGGCTTGTGGTCGTAGGTGGGCACGTCGCGCTGGGATGGGACCAGCTCGCGCCGTTCACCGGCGAGCGGCTGCTCGACTCCGCCGTTGAAGAAGTACGTAACGTGTGGATACTTCTCGGTCTCAGCCACGTGCAGTTGGGTTTCGCCCGCCCGTGAGATCACCGCGGCGAGCGTGTCGGCGGGGAGCGCCGCCGGGAAAGCGACGGGATATGGCCAGCCCTCCTGGTACTCGCTGAACGTCGCCAGCACTCGCACGGGCTCTGCGCCGTCGCGACCGCGCCACCCGGGAAGCTCCTCCACGCCTTCGCCGAAGCTCGGTTCTGCGAGCGCACGCACGAGCTGGCGCATGCGGTCGGGCCTGAAGTTCAGACACAACACGCTGTCACCAGGGCGAATCAGACCCTCCTCGCCCACCAGCGTGGGGGCGATGAACTCGTCTGTCTCACCGCGGCTGTACGCCTCACGGGCGGCTGCGCCCCCATCGACGGTGTGATAATCGGCTTGGCCCTGCACCAGCAGGTCATAAGCGGCCTGGGTGCGCTCCCAACGATGGTCGCGATCCATCGCGAAGTAGCGCCCCACAACGCTGGCCACCCGCCCGGCGCCCGCCTGCATGCACCAGCGCTCGACCGTCTCCAGATAGTGCATGCCCTCGGTCGGCGAGGTGTCGCGCCCGTCGGTGAAGCAGTGCAGAACGAGGTCCTCGGTGCCGAGGTCTGCGGCCAGCTCGATCAGCGCACGCATGTGCTCGAACTCGGAGTGCACGCCTCCGTCTGAGGTCAGCCCGAGCAGGTGCACCCGCGGGCTGGCGGCGAGGGCATTGCGCAGCACGTCGTTCTCAGCGAACTCGCCGTGCGCCGCGGCATCGTTGATCCTGACGAGCGCCTGGGGCACTACCGCTCCCGCGCCAAGCGTGAGATGACCCACCTCCGAGTTGCCCATCTGTCCCTCGGGCAGTCCGACGCTGGGCCCCGATGCACTCAGCGAAGCGTGCGGGTAGGAGGCCCACAGCTCGTCGAACACCGGTGTGCGGGCGAGCGAGATCGCGTTACCCGGCCCTGACGGAGCGATGCCCCATCCATCCATCACGATCAAGCAGACGCTCTGGGCCGCCGTAGCCGCGGGATCTGGGTCCAGGCTCATGTGAGCACGCCGGCAGCCGGCAGTTGGCCGGCACCCGTAGCACTCGGGCGTGCGCCCCGAGCGTCCGGCTTGCGGGCGCTGGTGCTCAGAGCCTCGACACCGGGCAGCCGCCCGCCCCGCAGCAGCTCCAGCGTCGCCCCGCCCCCTGTGGAGAGATGGTCCACATCGTCCTGCAACCCGAACTGCCTCACCGCAGCCACGGTCTCGCCTCCGCCGACGACGCTGGTCCCGCTCGTGTGCGCCACGGCCTCCGCAATCATGCGTGTGCCGTGCGAGAACGGCCCACACTCGAAGGCTCCCATCGGCCCGTTCCAGAAGACCGTGCCGGCGGCCGCGATGACGTTCGCATAGTGGGCGGCGCTGCGCGGACCGATGTCGAGTCCGAGCCAGCCATCGGGCACATCCGGGCTGTCGGTCCTGTGTCGCTTGGCCTCAGCCGCGAGCCGCTGCGCGACGACCAGGTCCTCGGGTAGCTGGAGATCGTGCTGGGTCTCGGCAGCCCTGCGGAGCGTCTGACTGGCGCGGTCGGCATCGTCTTTGAGACACGGCGAGGCGCCAACCGTGTGGCCCTGTGCGGCAAGGAACGGGAAGCTCATAGCGCCGCCGATGAGCACCGAGTCGGCCACGTCCAAGAAGCGCTCGACGAGAGCGATCTTGTCTGTCACCTTCGCGCCGCCGAGTACTGCCACCAGCGGGCGAGCGGGCCGCTCGAGGATCCCGCTCAGTGCGCGAACCTCGCGCTCCATCAAGCGTCCGGCGGCACACGGCAACAGGTGGGCGACTCCCTCGGTGCTGGCGTGGGCCCGATGGGCAGTACCGAACGCATCGTTGACGTAGACGTCAGCCAACTCGGCGAGCGCCCGGGCGAGCTCGGGATCGTTCTTGGTCTCCCCGGCCTCGTAGCGCACGTTCTCGAGCACGAGGATGTCTCCTTCAGTCAGATGCTCAGTGAGGAATTGGACCTCCTCGCCGATCACCGCTCCAGCCAGCATCACTTGTGCTCCTGTCAGCTCTCTGACCCCGTCCGCTACCGGGCGCATCGACAGCTCCGGGTCGCGGTCATGCGGTCGGCCCAGGTGTGAGACGAGCACGATCCGTGCGCCATGAGCGCGCAGCTCATCGATCGTCTCGAGCGCGGCCTGGATGCGAGCATCATCGATGATCCTCGGCCGAGCACCGGGGGTGTGCTCGAGCGGAACGTTGAGATCGGCTCGCAGGAGTACTCGCTTGCCGCTCACGTCTAGATCATCGAGAGTGCGCATGTCACGGTTGGGTGGCTGCCTATCCGAGCTCGATCGCACGAATCGCATGCTCATCGGGAAGCTTCTGAAGGATCCGCCAGAGGATCTGACGCTCGGTGTCCTGCCCGTGCCCAAGGTCGTTGAGCAGCAGCCTGACAGCGGTATGAGTGATCTTCATCTGCTCGGGGCTCAGCCCCACCGTCAGGATTCCGTTTGTGCCTGGCTCCGCTGCGAGCTGATGAAGGACCTCGCGGGCGAGCCGCCGAATCTGCGGCTCGTGTGCCTCATCGGAGATGAGCATTCCAAGCGCAAGACTGGCCACAGGTACCTCGTCGGGGTCGACGTGGAGGTGGTAGGCCACCTCCCTCTCGCTTGTGATTTCACTCATACCAATCCTCGTCGGTCGGGGGTGATCGCTAAGTGAGCGCCCTCGTAACTTAGGTCCCCGCGCACTGCCGATCATCGGTCCGACACCACAACTCGCCTGCGTAGTTACCCGCAGGGCGAGCCGCGACTCCTCCGGCCGTCTTCAGCCCTGCGGCATTTCCCGGTTCACGTCGCGGGAACACCCGGATGGCGACGTTCAGTCCTCGATCTAGCCTGCAGACATGACCGAAACCCAAGCAACCCATCGGAACCACAGCCAGGCGGTTCCATCGCCCGGCCCCGTATTTGCCAGCATCCTTTGTGCCGTCAACGGCGCGCGGGGAA
This sequence comes from uncultured Solirubrobacterales bacterium, assembly GCA_963779405.1. GTDB lineage: Bacteria > Actinomycetota > Thermoleophilia > Solirubrobacterales > Solirubrobacteraceae > Palsa-744. The sequence goes on along the minus strand of CAVZYF010000029.1, from coordinate 8,461 downwards.
GCTCCGCTGCAGTTGAGCAGGCAGCGGCCCTCGCCGGCGCCGATGGGCACCTAACGCTGCTGGCGGTGACGGCCGTCAGGGGCTCCGGCGTCCACGAGACCGCCGCGATCAGCCCGACCCGCGCCAAGCGTCTACTCGAACACGCCGCAGAGGTCGCCGCGAAGGCCGGAGTGCCCTCGACGCTCGTGGTCGATCCAGCGAGCCCTCCCTCCCAGGTGATCCTCGAGCGCGCCGCTCAACACGACTTGCTCGCCATGGGCGCACCCGCGATGTCGTGGCTTGGCGGGATGCTGATCGGCGGTGTGACCGTGGCGGCACTAGGCTCATTCGCGACGCCTCTACTAACCGCGCGCTCGATCCCCGCAGGGCAGGACTTCGCTCGTAGCATCGTGGTGGCAAGCGACGGTCTGGACGGCTCGGATCATTTGGTGGATATAGCTTTGCGACTCGCACAAGCCAAAGGAACACACGTGACGCTTGTTCACGCGATCGAGGTCGGGGCACGCGCACAATCGGATCGGATTGATGAGCAGGCCCGCAGGCTGGAGCTCACTTTCGATGGCAGGAGCGAGATACGAGTCCAGCTCGGCAGCGCACGAAGGGTGATCGTGGAGGCGGCCAAGAGCTCAAAGGCTTCCCTGGTGGTGATGGGGAGTCGTAGGCTCGACGGTCTACGAGCCCTTGGGAGTGTCAGCCGGCGAGTCGTGCACGAGGCGCACTGCTCGGTGTTGCTTCTGCCCCCAGAGTACCTCGACGGCTAAGCACCCAAAAACAGTATGGGTACCGAGATTCCCCCCGCCGCGAAAGTGCTGGTCGCCGGTGGCGGATACGGCGGCCTGGAGACGGCGCTGGCCCTCAAGGACGCGCTCGCCGAGCGAGTCGAGATCACGCTCCTGACGCCGGTGGTGGACCTCACCTACAGGCCCCTCTCCAGCGGCGCTCCGTTCGTCAGAGAGCCGGCGCGCACGATCGACGTCCACCGTCTGGCCGCTGAGCGAGGCATGCGGGTCGTGCTCGACGAGCTCGTCAACGTGCAAGACGACGAGTGCCGGGTGCTGACGCACGATGGCGAGCTGATCGACTTCGACGCGCTTGTGATCGCCGTGGGCGCGCACGAGCGAGGTTCGGCCCCGCCGCTGATCACATGGGGCCAGGAGCCCGACCAGGGCCAGCTCGGGGCGCTGCTCGACGAGCTGGCCGCCGGCACGGTGAAGTCGGTCGCGGTAACCATCCCCGCAGGAGCGGGCTGGCCGCTCGCCGGCTACGAGGCGGCGCTGATCGTTGCCTGGACAGCGTCCCAGTTGGCGCCCACACCAGCCTCGGTAACGGTCATCACGGCCGAGGAGGGGCCCGCGGGCGGCCTCGGTCCGCAGGCGGCCGATTGGGTGAGCAAGACCCTGGCCGACGCAGGCGTAGAAGTCTTGAGTTCGAGCGTGACGCACAGTTTCACCGCAGAGCAGGACACCCATGACCGCGGCGGCGGCCATACCGTCCGGGTCACCCTGGGCGATCCAGCCCACGAGATCACCGTCGACCGTGTGCTCTGCGTCCCGGAGAGCTTCGGTCCCGAAGTGCCCGGTCTGCCGAGCACCCCACATGGATTTCTGCCGACCGGCGTCGACGGGCGCGTCGTTGACAGCGACCGGGTGTGGGCGCTCGGCGACGCGACTCAGAGAGCTCTGAAGCACAGCATCATCACCGCCGCCGAAGCAGACGCCGTCGCGAGCTCGATCATTGAGACGCTCTGTCTGGGCCAACCGTCAGGGGCGCCGCTTCCCGCGCTTCACGGCATCCTCGTTGACGCCCCCGAGCAGCGCTGGTGGGACGCCAACTCCGAACACCTCCACGACGAGCAGATGGCGAGCAGATGTCTGTGGTGGCCGCCCGAGGAAGCTCTCGGAGCCCACTTCGCGCGGTGGGCCCACACCCACGACCACGCCGTTCATGCGGAGATCCCCTGGCATCCAAACGGGCTGCCCGTGATTGTGCCGGCGCCAGACATCGACCCGATGAGCGAGAGGCTCACACCCGCCGTTCATCCACAGTCAAAAGACCTGCTGCATGACTCCCAAGGCCGCGAGCGCATGGCGATCCGCCGCACAGAGCACCAGATGGCAGCCACCGCGCACGAGCTCGAGGAAGAGCTGCAAGCACTCGATAAGCGCCAAAGCACAGTCATCAAGCAGCTACGCGCGGCGGGCTACCTGCAGAGCCACCAGAACACCACGGGTGGGTAGCTCGTCACTTTCCCGCACGTCAATTGCCGAAAAATACGGATGCGCGACGAGCACGTTCGGCAATAGACTCGCCCGCAGATGGTAGGTAAGCCGATCGGAGGAGGCTGGTCTTGAGTCCTGTGGGCGTGCTGGCAGCAGCGGTCTTCAACCTGAATCACCCGGCCCATACGGTGGATTGGAGCTTCGTTCATCTGTCGGTGGCGAATGTCGTGGTGATCGTTTTGATGTTGATCGTGTTCGTCCTGGCGATCCTGCTTCCGTTCCCCGGGGCGGCCAGCCGGCAGGCGGCGCGCAGGCGCGGAGTCTCCTCATGAGCAGCGTCGCACCGGACCAGCCCGCCACGCAAGCACCGGAGAAATCGTGGACCGTCAAAGTTCGCGAAAAAGGCGTTGAGGCCCTGCCGCCCGACAGGCTCCTGCCTGATGGTCAGCCGACCTATGTGGCCTCCTGGATCTACGTGTTCGGCGTGGCCAGCATCGCCTCGCTGATCGTGATCATCGGCTCCGGCTGCATCCTCGCTCTGAAGGGGCCCGCCTGGTGGCACGAGACTGGGATCGGGCACTTCTTCAACAGCATCCACCTGTGGAGCGTGGAGCTGTTCTTCTTCGCGATGGTCGTGCACCTGTGGGGCAAGTACTGGATGGCGGCCTGGCGTGGAGGCCGCGGGCGCGTGTGGGTCACGGGCGCGATCGTCTTCCTGGTCGCGGTGCCCTGCGCGCTGACCGGGTACGTCTCCCAGCAGAACTTCGACGCCCAGTGGATCTCCACGCAGGCCAAGGACGCGATGAACTCGGTCGGCGTGGGCGCCTTCTTCAACCTGACGAACTTCGGGCAGATGTACAGCTACCACATCCTGCTGCTGCCGATCGCGGTCGTGGCGCTCGTGAGCCTGCATGTCCTGCTCGTGCGCCGTAACGGGGTCGTGCCTCCGATCGAGCTCGAGGAGAGGCTGAAGTCATGAGCTTTCTGCGCCCGAAGGATGAGACCAAGCCCTGGAAGGGAAGCTACGCGCCGTATGACCTGGTCAAAGAGCTGTGCATCGCGGTCGGCGTGATCGCTTTGCTGGCTGTGTTGCTGACGGTCCTGTTCTCCTCGCCCGACGACAAGCCGAGCACGATCGCCCAGTGGTCGCACGAACTGCCGGCCGACTTCGCCACCACGGCGGCGCTGGAGCTCGACGGGACCAGCGACACCGCCGAATACGGTCCCCCGTACAACCACAGCTCTGCCAGCGTCCAGCATTTCCTGCTCCTGCACCCGCAGCGCTGGCTCGGTGTCAGCCATCCGATCGACACGGCCGAGGACTACGTGGTCAAACCGCTGGAAACGATCCCGAACGACCCGGCGCTTCACGCCGCGCTGGCCGAATACAGGGCCGCGCCGGCGACACAAAAACTTCAATGGTCCGCGGCCTACGCCAAGCCGCTCGAAGAATATGCGGCGGCGGCGGAAGAAAAGAAGACGCCGCCGAGCACTGTTTCGGTCGACACGAGCACAGGCACCGTGACGGTCGAGACCAGCGGAGCCGGTCCGGTCCCGACGATGATGACCGCCCTGCAGAGCCTCGCCCAGAGCGGCGGTCTCGAAGGGGGCCTGGTGTCCGGCAGCCAGTTCTTCCAAACCGACTACACCAAGCCGCTGCTGTTCATGGCCGACGGCGGGCTGCTGGGAGAACGCGCCGAACAGCAGCACCTGCTCGGCGAGCAGTGGGGCCTGATGAACGAGACCGGCAGCTACCCGGGCCAGCCGTGGCTGTGGCTGTATGCGCTGTGGTATCAGGTCGAACCGATCAAGTCCTCACCCAACGCCGACATCCAGGTGCTACTGATCATGGGTCTGCTGAGCCTCGCCTTCATCTGCATCCCCTTCATCCCCGGCGTCAACGCCCTGCCGCGTAAGATCCCGATCTACAAGCTGATCTGGAAAGAGCACTACCGCGACGCGACCAGCGCGTAGGCGCGAAGCCGTCGCGCGGCGCCGCATAGGCTCACTCGTCGGTGTTGATCAGCTTGCGCTTGAGCGCATAGTCGACGAGCTCGGCGCGGGTGGAGAGCCGCAGCTTCTGCTGGATGTGCGAGCGGTGAGTCTCGACGGTCCGCACTGAGAGGAACAATTGCTCGGCGATCTCAGAGTTGGTGTGCCCGAGCGCGATCAGCCGCAGCACGTCGACCTCGCGCTCGGAGAGATCGTCCGGTGGGCCGGGGGGAGGCTCTGAGGCGATGCGGGCACCGAGCTTGGGGTTCAGGTAGCTCTCCCCGATGGCGGCGTTCCGTACCGCTTCGACGAGCTCGTCGTCGGCGGCCTCCTTGAGCACGTAGCCAAGCGCTCCGGCACCGAGTGCCTCGCGGGCGAACGCGGGCTCCTGCTGCATAGTCAGCACCACGATCTGCGTGTCGGGCGACTCTTGGCGCAGGATGGGGATCGCCTCGAGGCTCGAGCCACCCGGCATGTTCAGATCGAGCACCAGCACCGTGGGGTGGTGGCCGCGCACGTAGCGCCGCGCGTCTTCGATGTTGCTCGCCTCCGCGACAACCTCGAAGCCCGGCTCACTGTCGAGCAGCATCCGCAGACCGCTGCGCACAACCGCGTGATCGTCGGCAAGTACTAGCCGGATCGTCGCCGAGGGAGCCTCCGCGACCGAGGCGGCGTCGAGCGCGGCGGTGTTCTCGTCGGTCATCGTGATGAAGGTATCGAGTTCAACCGTCGATTACCTGCGGCAAACTACGGATGGCTGCTCGGGCCTCTACGGATGCGCCCTCAGAGGTCAGACAGCCGTGCCTGCTGTGGTCTTGTCCTGGAGCTAGCTGGAGGTCGTGGCGCCCTCGCCCGGGTTGGCGGCTGTCCGGGGCAGCACGAGCAGTGGACAGCGCGCGTGGCGCTGCAGGTAGGCGGAGGTGCTGCCGATCACCTGATGGCGCGTCGGACCGTAGTCGCGCGAGCCGACGATGAGAATGTCCACGGCATTCCCGAACACGGCCAGCTCCTCGCCCGCGAGGCCGTAGACCGCGTAACCCTCGACGTCTGGCAGCGCCTTCATGCGACTTTTGGCCTCTTCGATCATCATGTCGATGCTCTCCCCGATCGCAGTGGGCGTGATCCCGGTGAAGGTCGCCGACGGGATCCAGACGACTTCCAGGGCGTGAACGCTCGCCGCGGTCTGCGCCGCGAGCTCATGGGCAACAGCGAGCGCCACCTTGCTCTCCGGTGAGGCGTTGTATCCCACGCCGATCTTGTCGATCGGATGGGGGTCCCCGGCGTAGCCGCGGGGGGCGACGGCGACCGCGCAGGGAGCGCCGTTCAGCGCGCCGCGCGTGTCATCGCCGAGCATCACCCGGCCGAACGCGCCGTGGCTGCAAGAACCAACCACCAGCAGGTCGGCGTTCTGCTCCTCTGCCTGCTCGTGCAGACCGCGACCGGGGCTCATCGAGAGGGCGCTGAGGAGCCCTGCCTTAACATCGGCCTGGGTACGCTCTCCTTCGAGCAGCTTGCGGGAGCCCTCTCGCTCCTCTGCCACCTCGCCGCGGTGCACATTGACGAGCGTCAGGTTTCCATCGGGATCTATCAGTTGGGAGGCAAGCGCGATGGCATCGCGGCCGTTCGGGCTACCGTCCACTCCCACGAGCACGTTCTTGAACATCGCTACGCACGTCCCTCGGCGATGCCGGCGGCTGTGCGGGGCAGCACGAGCAGCGCGCAGCGCGCGTGGCGCTGCAGGTATTCGGAGGTGCTGCCGACAACGAGGCGCTTGAGTGGGCCGTAGCCGCGTGAGCCGACCACGAGGATGTCCATCTGATCGCCGAAGACGGCCAGCTCCTCACCCACGAGGCCGTACACCGCATGACCCTCCACGTCGGGCAGCTCCTCAAGGCGACTATTCGCTTCCTGGAGTATCTCGTCGATGTACTCCTCGAAAGTGGACACGACTATCCCGGCGTAGGCGGTCGAAGGTATCGAGACGACCTCCACAGCGTGAGTCGTTGCCCCGGTCATTGCTGCCAGCTCCCGGGCCAGCGCAAGGGCCGCCTTGCTCTCCGGTGAGGCGTTGTATCCGACGCCGACCTTGTCGATCGGATGGGGGTCCTCAGCGTAGCCACGGGGGGCGATGGCGACCGCGCAGGGAGCGCCGTTCAGCGCGGCTCGCGTGTCGTCACCCAGCATCGCGCGCCCTAATATGCCGTGGTTACAAGAACCAACCACAAGTAGGTCAGCGTTCTGCTCCTCGGCCTGCTCGTGTAGACCACGACCGGGGGTCATCGACTCGATGCTGAGGAGGTCCGCTGTCACATCTGTCGCGGCGCGCTCCTGCTCGAGCAGGTCGTGCGAGGCTTCGCGCTCCTCAGCCACCATTCCAGGGGTGATGGCGTGGGAGGGGCCCAGCTTACCGCTGTGCACATGAGCGAGAGTTAGCTTTCCGTCGGGGTCTATGAGCTGGGAGGCGAGTGCGATTGCGTCGCGGCCGTTGGGCCTGCCGTCTACACCCACGAGCACGTTCTTGAACATCACGGGTCTCCTTATCGGGATCGATAACAACCTAGATTCAGATAGTCCTGGCGCCATCCGGGAGGGTCGCTGAATTAGCTGCGGGTTTGTACTGAGAATGCAAAAGCGACTTTCAGCGCGCGAGGGCGTGCGCGCTCTGTTGCTCTGTGCGATCAGCTAGCCGGGAGGCGCGCAGGGAACGCTTGACGTCGGTGATCGAGACCAGGCCCACGGGCCTGCCGAGCTCGTCGATGACCACCGCCCGTCCGACCCTCGCAAAGGCGGGCCGCTCGAGCAGCGTGGCGATGTCCTCGTCCCCGGCGACGATCAGTTGAGTGTCGCGGTCGGCGATCTCAGCCACCCGCTGCGTAGTGCGCTGCCGGCTGGTGAGCGCCTCCATCTGCGTGACGCTCACCAGTCCGATCGCGCGGCTAACGTCGTCTACGACTGGAAACGATGTGTAACGGTGGGGAAGGAAATATTCTGTTGCGGCCTGGGCGGCTGAGGTTCGCTCAGGGATGCTCACCACGGGTGAGGACATCAAGTCCGATGCGTGCACGCCGGAGAGGGCTGCCTGCACCTGCGCGCCGACCGCCTGCTGGCCGGAGGCCATCACCAGGAAGAATCCGATCAGCGCCAGCCACAGTCCCTCCGGTGCGCCGCCCAGGACCTCGAGGCCGCCAAGGACGATCATCACGTAGCCGAACCCGCGGCCGACACCTGCGGCAGTCTCTGTGGACCTTCCGATGTCACCGCTGCGGCGCCACAGCAGCGAGCGCAGCACCCGTCCGCCGTCAAGCGGGAACGCGGGCAGCAGATTGAAGACGAGGATCAGCCCGTTGACGAGCACCTGATATTCGAGCAGCGCACGAATGATCGCGGGCGTGGAGGAGGGCAGCGCCAGCAGCAGCGCCCCGAAGCAGACGGCGATCACAGCCGTGATAGCGGGACCGGCGAGGGCGTAGCGCAACTCGTCACTCGGATCGTGGGCCTCGCCGCGCATGCGCGAGACACCTCCGAGCAGCCACAAATCGATCTCTTCCACTTCGATGCCATGCCGTCGCGCGACGAGGGCGTGCCCGAACTCGTGAGCCAGGATGCTCGCAAACAGCAACAAAGCACTCGCCAAGCCGAGGGCATAGGACGCCGCGGGGCTGATGCCGTGGACCACTTCGGGGAAGTAGGACGCTCCGAGTGACCAGGTGATCAGCGCGACGATCACAAGCCACCACGGGCTGACCCCGACGGGGATACCGGCGATGCGCGCTATGCGGATGCTGCGACCGGGCATGTGGATCACACCGTAAGGGGCGCGAGATCCTCACTCATCGGTGCTTATCACGGTAATCCTCCGTAGAGACCACTGAGCAGCTTCGGTGAAACCCTCGGATTACCAACTCGATTCTGAGCGCGAGGATGGGTGTCGCGTTACAAACAAGTAGGTAGGAGAGAGAGTGTCACCCGTGAAGCTCGCCGCATCGAGACCACACCGCCGTCAATCGGCTGCACATAGCGTGGAGAGCCAGAGGCTGTTGGAGGAGGTGTGCCGGCTGCACCGGCAGCGTCGCGAGAGCAGCCCGTCCTCGAGGACGAGCGGCCTTGCGGCAACACCCAGGCCAATCAAGGAGAACCCATGCCCCAAGTGATTGTTTCCTACGACGGGACCCGCAACGATCGCGACGCGCTTGCCCTCGGACGACTGTTTGCGCATGCTGGTTGCGAGATCTCGCTCGCCTACGTTCGGC
>CAVZYF010000028.1:0-9783 GCA_963779405.1 uncultured Solirubrobacterales bacterium | reverse complement strand
TACGCCGCCACAAACGGCTTCCTCGACCGCCTGAACGTCGAGCGCGTGACCGAGTTCCTGGTCGAGCTGACCGAACGGATGCACTCCGAGCACGGCTCCCTGAGCGAGAAGATCGCCGGGGGCGACTGGTCGAAGGAGACCCAGCAAGAGGTGCACGACGCCGTCGACTCGTTCGCCAAGGACTTCGGCTACGACCTCGATGAGGAGGGCCAGCCGCTGGATGACGATGCCCCGCCGCCGCCGGCGGGCCGGCGGATGTGCAGGGCGCCTCGGCGACGAGGGCTCCGATCAACCAGCCGGCGAGGCCCAGGACGAGTCGGCCAAGGAGCCCGCGGCGGCCTAGGGCCGGCTCGAGGTAACTGTCATGGCTTCCCAGCGCGACGTCAAGAACAAGATCGCATCGGTGAAGAACATCCAGAAGATCACCCGTGCGATGGAGATGGTCGCCGCGGCCAGGCTGCGCCGCGCTGAGCAGCGAATCGCCGCGCTGCGCCCGTACGCGGACGCGATCGGGCGGATGACCCGTCAGGCGGCGCAGGCGGCCGGCAGTGAGGCCGCGCAGGTGCCGCTGCTGCGCGAGCACGAGTCGGAGACGAATGTCGGTCTGCTGCTGGTCACGGGCGACCGCGGCCTCGCGGGCGGCTTCAACTCGCAGATCATCCGCGCCGGGGTGCGCCTCTCCGCGGAGGTCTCCGAGCAGGGGCTGCGCAGCAGCTGGTACGCGACCGGGCGCCGCGGCGTCTCCTCGCTGGCCTTCCGCGGACACGAGCTCGCCGGCTCCTACACCGGCTTCGCCGATCGACCCGCCTACGCGGACGCCCGCAAGATCGCCGACGACGTGATCCAGGCCTATGTCGACGGTGAGGTCGATCGCGTGGAGATGATCTACAACTCCTACGTCTCGCCGCTCACGCAGCACGTCACGCGCCAGACGCTACTCCCGCTCACCCATGCGGAGATCTCCGGCGGCGGCGAGGACGACGACGCGGGCGAGGCCAAGAAGCTCAGCCCGGTCGACTACGAGCCTGACCCCGAGAAGATCCTCAGGCGACTGGTCCCCGACTACATCGAGATCTCGATCTACCGCGCGCTCGTCGAGTCCGCCGCCGGTTTCTTCGGGGCGCAGATGACCGCGATGCGCAGCGCCTCGGAGAACGCCGGCGAAATCATCACCGACTACACGCTGCAGATGAACCGCGCCCGCCAGGCCGAGATCACCCAGGAGATCATGGAGGTAGTAGCCGGAGCAGAGGGCCTGAGTTGGCCTCGACCGCCACGAACCACTAAGACTTCAATAGAGATAAAGAGGAGAATCGAAACCTAATGCCAGCAAGCACCGTCACCGAGCCGAGCACCGAGAACGGCGCCGCCGCCGAGCGCAACGTCGGGCGCATCGAGGAGATCCAGGGCGTCGTGATAGAGGCCGTGTTCCCCGACCGCCTGCCAGAGATCAACCACGCGATCACGATCGCGCGGCCCTCAGCCGCCACCGAGGAGGAGGCCGAGGGAGTCAGCCCGGGTGCCGGCGAGAGCGTGCTCGTGTGCGAGGTCCAGCAGCATCTCGGCGACGACCGCGTAAGGGCCGTGGCGATGGACATCACCGACGGACTGGCGCGAGGTGTCGAGGTGATCGACACCGGCGCGCCGATCACGGTCCCGGTGGGGGAGGCCACGCTCGGCCGTATCTTCAACCTGCTCGGCGAGCCGATCGACCTCGGCGAGGATCTGCCCGCGGACGTCGAGCGCCGCGGTATCCATCAGGACGCCCCTCGCGCCGAGGACCTGACACCGACGACGGAGATGTTCGAGACGGGCATCAAGGTGATCGACCTGCTCGCGCCCTACGCGAAGGGCGGCAAGGTCGGGCTGTTCGGCGGCGCCGGCGTGGGCAAGACCGTGCTGATCCAGGAGCTGATCCACAACCTCGCCAAGGAGCACGGCGGGCTGTCCGCGTTCTGCGGCGTGGGCGAGCGCTCGCGCGAGGGCAACGACCTGTGGCTGGAGATGAAGGAGTCGGGGGTTCTGGACAAGACGATGCTCGTCTTCGGCCAGATGAACGAGCCCCCGGGAGCTCGCATGCGCGTCGCGCTGTCGGGCCTGACGATGGCCGAATACTTCCGCGACAAGGGCCAGGACGTGCTGCTGTTCATCGACAACATCTTCCGCTTCGTCCAGGCCGGCTCCGAGGTCTCGGCGCTGCTCGGGCGGATGCCCTCGCAGGTCGGCTACCAGCCGACGCTGGAGACCGAGATGGGCCAGCTGCAGGAGCGCATCACCTCCACCAAGAACGGCTCGGTGACCTCGATCCAGGCGATCTACGTGCCGGCCGACGACTACACCGACCCGGCTCCCGCATCGGTGTTCGCCCATCTCAATGCGACCACCGCGCTGTCGCGGTCGATCTCCGAAAAAGGCATCTACCCGGCGGTCGACCCGCTCGACTCGACCTCGACGATCCTCAAGGCTGACATCCTCGGCGAGGATCACTTCAGGGTGGCTAACCGCGTCAAGGAGATTCTGCAGCGCTACAAGGAGCTGCAGGACATCATCGCGATCCTCGGGATCGACGAGCTCTCCGACGAGGACAAGCTGACGGTCCAGCGCGCGCGCCGGATCGAGCGCTTCCTCTCCCAGCCGTTCTTCGTCGCCGAAGAGTTCACGGGGACTCCGGGCGCGTATGTGCCGATCGCGGAGACGATCAGGGGCTTCGAGGAGATCATCGACGGCAAGCACGACGAGGTGCCCGAGAGCGCGTTTTTCTTGAAGGGCACGATCGACGAGGTCGTCGAGGCAGCGAAGAAATAGACGATGGCCCACTCGAAATTCCCAGCCGAAGTGCTCACGCCCGAGGGCGAGGTCTTCAACGAGGAGATCGAAATGCTCTCCACGTTCACGACCGTCGGCTCGATCGGCATCCTCGCCAACCACGAGCCGCTGCTGGCCCGCCTGGAGCCGACCGAGCTGCGGCTGTATCGCTCCGAGGAGGAGATCGTGCGCTTCGCGCAGGCCGAGGGGTATCTGCAGTTCGCCGATAACCGCGCGTTGGTGCTCGTCGAGGAGGCGATCGCGCCGGGGCAGATCGACCGCCAGGCCTTCGAGGCGAAGCTCTCCGACGCGCGCAAGGCCGCGGAGAATGCAGAGAAAGACAGCGAGGAGCAGGCCCGCGCGCTGCGCGACGTCAAGCGTTATGAGGCGTTTCTCGCGGTCGAGGCGTAGGGCCGGTCTGCGGCGATGGACCCGGACAGCCCGATCGCGCCGAATCCGGACGACAGCGCCGCCAAGGCTCATTTCGAGCGTAAGCGTCCGGGTTGGTTCACGACGAACGTCTTCAACCGCCTGATCGCGGCGCTGACTGGCAGCGGCGTGAGCGTGCTCGGCTCGCGCGTGCTCGAGGTCAAGGGGCGGAGTTCGGGCCAGCCTCGGCGCACACCGGTCAACCTGCTCGACTTCGAGGGAGAGCGCTATCTCGTTGCGCCGCGCGGCGAGACTCAGTGGGCGCGCAACCTACGAGCCAGCGGCGAGGGACGACTGCTCGTGGGCAAACACAGCGAGGGCTTCACCGCCACGGAGCTCGGCGACGACGAGAAGGCGCCGGTGCTGCGCGCCTACTTGAAGCGCTGGAAGTTCGAGGTCGGCGTGTTCTTTGACGGTGTCGGTCCCGATTCCTCGGATGAGGAGTTGCGCGACGCTGCCCCGAAGCACCCGGTGTTCCGCCTAGACACATCGCCGCGCGCGCTCAGCGGTTAGCCTTCCCGGCTTGATGAGCTCTGAGCGTGCACCTATCGGGGTGATCGGCACCGGCTATGTCGGGCTGGTCACGGCTGCTGGCTTTGCCGAGCTGGGCAGCGAGGTGTACTGCGTGGACATCGATGCGGAGAAGATCGAGCGCTTGCGTCGGGGCGAGGTACCGATCTACGAGCCGGGTCTCGAGCAGTTGCTCGTGAACAACCGTGAGCGGCTGCATTTCTCCACCGACCTCGTCGAGGCGCTCGAGTGTGCGCGGCTGCTGTTCGTGGCTGTCGGTACGCCACCGACCTACTCCGGGGACGCCGACCTGTCGGCGGTGCATGCGGTCGTCGACGCGATCCCCGCTTCAGACCGGCACGGGTTGGTGATGAAGTCGACGGTGCCGTGCGGTACGGGCGCGGCGATCCGGCGCGGGTTCGGCGAGCGCGGCAAGGATGGCCTGCGCTACGTGTCTTGCCCCGAGTTCTTGAAGGAGGGCTCGGCAGTGGAGGACTTCCTGCACCCCGACCGGGTGGTGGTGGGCGACGAGGGTGACTGGGCCGGTGACGCTGTCGTAGAGCTTTATGGGCCGCTGCAGGCGCCGCTGGTGCGCACCGACATTGCGAGCGCGGAGATGGTCAAGCTCGCCTCGAACGCCTTCCTGGCAACGAAGATCTCGTTCATCAACGAGATCGCGAACGTGTGCGAGGAGACGGGCGCCGACGTGGTCGAGGTCGCGCGGGGAATGGGCCTGGACGATCGGATCGGCCCGAAGTTCCTGCAGGCCGGGATCGGCTTCGGCGGCAGCTGCTTTCCCAAGGACGTCGACGCGCTGAAGCAGCTGGCGGGCAACTCCGGCTACCACTTCCAGCTGCTGACGGCGGTGATCGAGGTCAACGAGCTGCAGAAGCGCCGCGTAATCGGCAAGCTGCACAAGCATCTCGGCGGCCTCGTCGGTAAGCGCGTGGCGCTGCTCGGGCTGGCGTTCAAGCCGAATACCGACGACATGCGTGAGGCATCCTCGCTGGTGCTCTCCGCACGGTTGAACGCGGATGGCGCGACGGTCACCGCGTGCGATCCTGTCGCTGAGGAGCAGGCGCGTAAGCTCGTCAGCGGCATCGTGTTCGCTGACTCTCCGCTGGACGCGATGGCCGACGCCGACGCCGTGGTCTTGGTGACCGAGTGGCCCGAATTCATCGATCTCGACTGGCGGACGGTCGCTCGGGCGATGCGAGGGACACTCGTAATCGACGGACGCAACGCCCTCAACGCGCAGGCCGTGCGTGACGCGGGGCTGACCTACGAAGGAATCGGCAGACGCTGATGCAGGCCGTGATTCTCGTCGGCGGGGAGGGCACGCGCCTGCGTCCGCTGACCTCGACTGTGCCCAAGCCGGTCGTGCCGCTGGTCGACCGGCCATTCATCTCGTTCATGCTCGAGTGGCTGCAGGGTCACGGAATCGATGACGTGATCATGTCATGCGGGTTTCTTGCGACGAGCGTGCGCAACGTGCTTGGCGACGGCTCGGCGCTTGGCATCAAACTGCGCTTCGTCGAGGAGCCCGACCCGCGCGGCACCGCGGGCGCACTGAAGTTCGCCGAGTCGTTGCTCGACGAGCGCTTTCTGATGCTCAACGGCGACGTGCTGACCGATATCGACCTGACCGGCCAGATCGCCCAGCACGAGCGCACCGGCGCGAAGGCGACGCTTGCGCTCGCGCCCGTCGCCGACCCGAGCGCTTACGGGCTGGTTCACCTCAACGAGGACCGCTCGGTCAAGGACTTCGTGGAGAAGCCGAGCCCCGATCGGATCGACACGAACCTGATCAGCGCGGGCGCGTACGTGCTGGAGCGCGAGATCCTGCAGCTCGTCCCGGCGGACCGCAATGTCTCGATCGAGCGCGAGGTGTGGCCGGCGCTGATCGGCGCCGGGCTGTACGGATTCCCGGCCGACGCCTACTGGCTGGACATCGGCACGCCCGAGCGCTATCTCCAAGGCACGTTCGACATCATCGAGGGCAACGTCGATACGGCGGTGCGCGCGCGGCTCGGCGAGAGCTGGCTCGCAGTCGCCCCTGACACGGAGGTCCATGGCCGGGTGATCCCCCCAGCCGTGATCGAGCGCGGTGTGCACATCGCCCCGGGAGCCCACGTCGGAAGTCTGGTTGTGCTCGGCGAGAACGTACGCGTTGGTCCCGGCAGCACGGTTGAGCGCTCGGTTATCCTCAGCGGCGCGGAGATCGGGGCAAATTGCACCCTGCGCGACTGCATCATCGCGGCCGGATGCCGTGTCGGCGATGGCAGTCGCATCGAAGGCGGTGCGGTGCTCGGCGAGGGCGTGACGGTGGGGGCGGACAACACGATCGCCCACGGGGCGCGTATCTTCCCGGGCGTGACTTTGCAAGACGGAGCAATCAAGTTCTGATGACCGGAGAGACAACCCAAACAACTTCCACTCGAGGCGCCCTCTCGCGCGAGGCGATCGCCGAGGTGGACACGACGGGCCAGCTGGGCGACGTGCTCGCGCTGCCAGAGCACCTGCGCGACGCGCTGTGGCGCGTGGAGTCGGCGATCATGCAGGACTGGGACACCTCCGCCGGGCTGGTCGTGGCGGGGATGGGCGGCTCGGCGATCGGCGGGGCGCTGGCCCGCGCGGCGCTGAGCGATCACGCATCGCGGCCGATCTTCGTGACCCGCGCCTATGGCCTGCCACCTTGGACGACGCCGGACACGATGGTGTTGTGCGCGAGCTATTCGGGTGACACCGAGGAGACGCTCGCCTGCTACGAGTCGGCGGGAGCGCTCGGCGCGCGGCGGATGGTCGTGACAACGGGAGGGCGACTGGCGGAGATGGCGCGCGAGGACGGCGTGCCCGTGATCCCGCTGCCCGGCGGTTTTCAGCCGCGCGCGGCGGTCGCCTACATGACGGTAGCGGCGCTGGAGGTGGCGGCGCTGTGCGGCGCCGGGCCGCGGCTGACCTCGGAGATCGACGTGGCCGCGTCGCACACCGAGCAGTTGGTGGCCGAGTGGGGGCCTGACGCGGACGAGGACTCGCTCGCGAAGACGCTCGCCCACGGCCTGCATGGCACGATCCCGGTGGTGGCGGGCGCAGGGCTGACGACGCCGATCGCCTATCGCTGGAAGACGCAGATCAACGAGAACGCGAAGCAGCCGTGCTTCTCGCACGAGCTGCCGGAGCTCGACCACAACGAGCTCGTCGGTTGGGAGGGCGCCCGCGAGCTGGGCCGTTTTTCGGCGGTGTTCCTCGATGACTCCGACGCGCACCCGCGTGTGAAGGAGCGGATGGCGCTGACCGAGCGTCTGATCGCTCCGAGCGCGGCGGCGAGCTTCCATCTGGAGACGCGCGGCGAGACGACGATCGAGCGCGTGATCTCGCTGGTGCTGCTTGGCGACCTAGTCTCGATCTACCTCGCTACCCTGCGTGGTGTGGACCCTGGCCCGGTGCATTTGATCGAGCAGCTCAAGGCTGAGCTGGCCTGAGGTCGAAGTGCCACGCAGGGGCCGTCGGTGCTGTGCGCAGGAGCCTGGGCCAGATGTTTCCGCCACTCTGGCTGACACAATGACGCTGGCGATCGAATGACCCCATTCCGCCACGCTCCACCGAGACCGACACCGACTTCAAGGTCGCCGACCTTACGCTGGCCGCCTTCGGGCGCAAGGAGATCACGCTTGCCGAGCACGAGATGCCCGGCCTGATGGCGATCCGGCGCGAGTTCGCCGCCGAGCAGCCGCTGCGGGGCGCGCGGATCATGGGCTCGCTGCACATGACGATCCAGACGGCCGTGCTGATCGAGACGCTGACGGCGCTCGGCGCCGAGGTGCGCTGGTGCAGTTGCAACATCTTCTCCACCCAGGATCACGCCGCCGCGGCAGTCGCGGTCGGTCCCGAGGGCACGCCGGAGGATCCCCAGGGCATCCCCGTGTTCGCCTGGAAGGGCGAGACCCTCGAGGAGTACTGGTGGTGCACCGAACAGGCGATTCTCTGGCCGGGCGAGGATGGGCCCGAACATGATCTTGGATGATGGCGGCGACGCGACGCTGCTCGTGCACAAGGGCACCGAGTACGAGGCGCGCCGGCGCCGTGCCGGACCCGGCGAGCGCGGACTCCGAGGAGTTTCAGGTGATCCTCTCGTTGCTGACCCGCTCGCTCGACGGAGGATCCGCAGCGCTGGACGAAGCTCGGCGAGGGCGTCAAAGGCGTGACCGAGGAGACGACGACGGGTGTGCACCGGCTCTACCAGATGGTCGAGTCGGGCGAGCTGCTGTTCCCGGCGATCAACGTCAACGACTCGGTGACGAAGTCGAAGTTCGACAACCTGTACGGCTGCCGGCACTCGCTGATCGACGGCATCAACCGCGCGACCGACGTGATGATCGGCGGCAAGGTCGCCGTGATCTGCGGCTTCGGCGACGTCGGCAAGGGCTGCGCGGAATCGCTGCGCGGCCAGGGCGCGCGCGTGGTGATCACCGAGATCGACCCGATCTGCGCGCTGCAGGCGGCGATGCAGGGCTATGAGGTCAAGACGCTCGCAGAAGTGATCGACAGCGCGGACATCTTCATCACGACGACCGGCAACAAGGACATCATCACCGCCGCCGACATGGCGCGGATGAAGCACCAGGCGATCGTCGGCAACATCGGGCACTTCGACAACGAGATCGACATCGCCGGGCCTGGCGCAGACCGACGGGGATCGAGCGCGTGAACATCAAGCCGCAGGTCGACAAGTGGGTCTTCCCCGACGGCCACGCGATCATCATGCTCTCCGAGGGACGCCTGCTGAACCTGGGCAACGCCACGGGCCACCCGAGCTTCGTGATGAGCAACTCGTTCACCAACCAGACGATCGCCCAGATCGAGCTGTTCAGAAGAACGGCGAGTACGAGAAGCAGGTCTATGTGCTGCCGAAGCACCTCGACGAGAAGGTCGCCCGTCTGCACCTGGACGCGCTCGGCGTGAAGCTGACGAAGCTGACCGACGAGCAGGCTGCCTACATCGGCGTCCCCGTCGACGGCCCTTACAAGGCCGATCACTACCGCTACTAAGCGATTCCGGTAGACACCAACATGAGAGCGATGGTGCTCGCCGCTGGGCTGGGCACCCGGCTGCGCCCGCTGACGTACGAGATCACCAAGCCGATGGTGCCGGTGCTCGACCGGCCGGTGATGGCGCACATCCTCGATCTGCTCGACCGGTATGGGTTCGATCAGGTGATCGCCAACCTGCATTACTTCCCCGAGACGATCCGCGAGTACTTCGGCGATCGACTGGAGTACCGCTACGAGCCCGAGCTGCTCGGCACCGCGGGGGGCGTGCGCGCATGCGCGGACTTCTTCGGCGAAGAGCCGTTCCTGGTGATCTCCGGCGACGCGCTCACGGACATCGACCTGGGGGCGTTCGTCGCCCGGCACCGCGCAGTCGGGAGGGATCGCGACGCTGGCGGTCAAGCGGGTGGACGACACGCGCGAGTTCGGCGTCGTGCTGCACGACCGCGAGGGTCGGATCACGGGCTTTCAGGAGAAGCCCGCCCCTGAGGAGGCGCTGTCGGACCTCGGCAACTGCGGCATCTACATCTTCGAGCCGCGAGATCTTCGACTACTTCCCCGAGCGGCCGTTCGTCGACTGGGCCCAGGACGTGTTCCCGGCGCTGTTGGAGAACGACGTGCCGTTCCACATCCACGAGATCGGCGAGTACTGGAACGACGTCGGTTCCTTGGGCGAGCTGCGCCAGGGCACGTTCGACGCGCTGGAGGGGAAGCTGCGCCTGGAGATGGCGGGGGAGGAGGTCTCGCCAGGCGTGATCGTCGCCGGTGCGCGCGGCCTTTGCCGGAGGACCTGGAGGTGGAAGGTCCCGTGTGGATCGGCCACGACGTGCCGCTCGGCGCGGGCGTGCGCCTGATGGGGCCGGTCGTGCTTGGGCGACGGCGCGCGGGTGGGCGAGCGCGCGCAGCTGCGTGAGAGCATCGTTTTCCCCGGCACCGTCCTCGCCGAAGAGTCGATCCTGATCGGCGCGATCACCGGACATACGGGGATCCT
>CAVZYF010000027.1:0-4755 GCA_963779405.1 uncultured Solirubrobacterales bacterium | reverse complement strand
GCGAACAGTGTGCTCGGGTCCAATAGCACGACTAGCCGATCGCCGAGTTTCGCGATCGAGTCCATCAGGGTCGTGTCCGCAGCGGGGAGCTGCTCGAGCTGGTCAGCTTGCACGGTGAGGACTTCGTCGACGGCGTCGACGATCACGCCGACAGTCTGCGCGGCGGTTTCGAGGATCATGATCATCGTCTGGTCGCTCAGCTCGCTGCTGACGCCGAGGCGGGAGGCGAGATCGTGGACAGGGATGATGCGTCCTCGGAGGCTGATCACGCCCCGGACCGAGTAGTCGGTGGAAGTGAACGATCGTGGTTGCTTGTAGCGGATGATCTCCTGCACCTGCTTGATCGGTAGGGCGTACTGCTCGGCGCCGAGCGTGAACACGACAAGCTGGCGCGCATCCGTTTGGTCTGACACTGGGGGTTGCTCCGATCGGGTTCGGGCGGGGAGCGCCGCTCGTCGAGCTAGAAGCTAGTCGCGAGCGGCGCCCTTGGCCTCGGGTGGCGGGGTGCGCGTGTGGGTTTAAGTGCTGAGCTTGAGCTGGACGATCAGCTCGAGGTGCTGAGCTTGAACTGGGCCATCAGCTTGTTGAGCGTCTCGGCCATGCCGGATAGCTCCTGGGCGGAGGCGGACATCTGCTCGGCCGAGGCGCTGGTTTGCTCGGTCGAGGCCGAGACCTCCTCGGTCGAGGCGGAGGACTGCTCCGCGACCGACGCGGCCTCGCTGATGTTGCTCCTGCATGCTCTGAGCGCTCGCGGCGATCTGCTGGGACGCCGCCGCGATCTGCTCGATCCGTGCGGTCATGTCATCAACCGAGCTGCCGATCTGCAGGAACGCTTCGCGGGTCTGCTCAACGACCGTGGCGCCGTCCGCGGTGCGCTTCGCGCCGTCCTCGACGACTTGCACCGCGTGATTGGTGTCGGTCTGGATCGCGCCGATCAGCCCCGAGATCTCCTTCGCCGCGGACTGGGAATCCTCAGCGAGCTTTCTGACCTCCTCGGCCACGACCGCGAACCCGCGACCCTGATCACCAGCCCTGGCGGCCTCGATCGCCGCGTTGAGGGCGAGCAGGTTCGTCTGCTCAGCGATCGCGGTGATCGTCGCCACGATCGCGCCGATCTGCTCAGACTTCACCGCCAGCTCACGGATCGCCTCTGAGACCGCCGTCGATGACTCACGCACCGAGCGCATCGCCTCGTTCGCCTGCTCAGCCGCGCCGACACCGTGCTGCGCGAGCCCGCGCGCCTGATGCGCGACCTCGGCCGTCTTCGATCGCGTTCTCCGCCGACTCGCTGACCGCACTCGCGACATCCTCAGCAGACTGCCTGGCCGCAGCGATCATCGCCACCTGGCGCTCGGCGCCCTGCGCGATATCACCGACAGCCTGAGCGATCTCACCGGTCGCCTTGCCGGACTCCTCAGAGGTCGAGGCCATCTCATGCGAGGCCGAGGACACCTGAGCAGCCGAACCCGACACCTGACCGACGATCTGATCGAGATTCGCGCGCGTCTGGTTATACGCCTCGATCCTCGCCTCAAACCGTCACGAACACCGTTGACGGCATCCGCGACCTGCCCGATCTCGTCCTTGGACGGATTCGTCGATCGGCTGCGTGACCGCCTGCACCGGGAACCGTCAGATCACCGTGCGCGAGCGCCTCGATCCCGGCCTTCAAGTTCGTCGCGCACTTATCGCGCAACGAGATCAGCCGGTCAAGCACCACGTCCACACCCTGCTTGATCTGACGCGAGACCAAAAACGCGATCCCGGTCGCAACCAGCGCAAGCATGATCAGCAGGCCGATCCCCAGCGTCCGCGCCGAACTGTAGGTCGAGGCGTTAGCAGCGTTCTCGCTGCGCGCGAGCCCGTCGTTGAGGCCAACCCAGGCGCTCATCGTGGGTGTCAGCGAGTTGAACGTGACTGTCGAGGAGTTGGCCAGCGACACGGTCTTCGGCTGGGTGGTGTTCGAGGTGAGCAGCAGCAGCGTACTGGTCGCGCCGATGTACGCCGTCCACTGCGACTGAGCGGTGGCGAGCAGCTGAGCGTCCTGCGCATTGCTGACCATCGACTTGTAGCTGCGAAAATCCGCCTGGATCTGACGGTTGTCCGCGACTGCCGCGTTGACCGCCGCCTGCGATGCGGCCTGGCTGGTGTTGACGATGTTCGACAGCTCCTCGGCGCGGTAGCTGTTCTCGTCGGCGTGGATCTGATCGACCACCTTGATGCTGGGCAGCGAGTTGGTGGCGATGTAAACCCCGCCGGCGTTGACCGTGCCCATCTCCGACATCAGGACAACACCCACGACGATCGCAAGTAGCAGAACCGCGCCGAAGCCTCCGAACAGCTTCGCGCGCACCGACAAGTCCCTGAAGAACCGCATCTCGATACCTCTCACCTTTGAAAAAACGACGGATTCCCTGAGTGATCGGTCCCCTTCCCCAAAACTGTTGGCCGGACTCGACGCCGCCGCCAAGATCCGCAGTTAACTACCGACCGCCCGTCCCGAGCCCCCGGGGAGCCGCGCTGCGGAAAACCCGGATCGATCCCGCCGCTCGCGAGGCGCTCGGTTTTCAGTCGGTGGCGATGCGAGCCTCGCGAAACGTCGGGAGGCGCTCGGGATCGGCCGCCAGGCGAGAGAGCGGTCGCTACAGCGCACACCGGCTCGCGAGTCATCGGCTTCGCTGACATGAACATGCGCGCGAGCTCCAGAACACCAGAACACCCAGCGTGAAGCTTGCGGGATCCCGCAAGCGCAGCCCGGACCGTGCGACGCTCACCGTGATAAACTGGTTTGCAGCGCAACGCGAGGTGACCTGATCTGCGTATCCAGCCGGAACCCGACCGATCGAACCTAACGACGACGTGAACGTTCGGTGGCCCGGGCACGACCTTAACCGTGGCGATGGAAATGGAGAAATCATGAGCCTGGGAGTGCTTGACGCGCACGAGACCGCCGAGGGACTCGCGGTCACTTTCATCACCGACTACGGGCTTGAGCCGCTGGAGGGCAGCCGCGACGAGGTGGCCCGCCTGGCGGCGGCGATGCAGCAGGTCAGCGTCCTCGCGTCGCTCAATGACAACAACGAGCGGGTCTGGGTCCAAGACGTCACAGTCGGGAGACGCGATTGTGAAGCTCGGGCTCAGTCCCGGGGGACAAGCGCGGTCCGCATCCTCCGCCACTAACCGGACGTTCCCCCTCACTGTGATCTTCAGCGCTGAGTGGCCGGAGATCTTGACCGCTCGGTGGCCGACGCGCTCAGCTTCGGGACTGTTTGCGCCGGCGCCATTGCCGGAGCTCCTGGTCGGCGGCGTGGTCGGTCTGCTCGGCGTAGCGCTGGGTGGTCTGAAGCTTTTTGTGGCCGAGGCGTTTGCGGATCGTGGCGAGGCTGACGCCGTCGTTGACCAGTTCTGTCGCATGCGTATGCCGGAGCTGGTGCATGGTGGCTGTGACGCCCGCTTTGGCGCAGTAGCTGGCCCAGCGGCGTTGCGCTGATTGGTAGCTGAGCGGTCCGCCGGTGCCGTTCTTCTGGGCGCGGAACAGCGGTCCGTGGCGGTAGCCAGTGGCCTTGAGGTAGCGGCGCAGCATCGCCACGAGCTGGGGGTCATCGAGCAGCACGGTGCGGCGGCGCTCGCCCTTACCGAGCACGGAGAGGCGCTCGTCGTCGGGGGTGAGGTCGAGATCCTCGATGTAGAGCGCGAGCGCTTCGCCGGCGCGCAGGCCGGTGGCGGCGATCAGGCCAAACAGCAGCCGGTCGCGGGGTCGGCTGCGCGGGATCGCTTGCAGAATCGTTCGACCTCTCCCGTGCGTAGGCCATGGGCGGCGGGTGGCGGGACCCGGACGCGCTCGATCCGGGCCATTGGGTCGGCCTCGATGTGCCGTGGCGGTAGGCCCAAGCCAGAGCTCGCGAGCCCGCCGGGTTCGTGCCCGGCTGGCGGCGCTCAGCGCGATACGGGTGGGCAGGAACGCCCGCAGCTGCTCGACGCTGAGCAGCTCTGCCGGGCCGGGGTGGAAACGCGGCGAGCCGGTGAAGTTCGGCGCGGTAGGTGTGTAGCGTGTGCGCTGAGTGGTCGGCGTGCTCGGCGCCTGCAAGTAGGCTCGGCGCGGCTCGGCGATCACCGGTCCGGTCGATCGTGCGATAACGACCTAATCGAGGGTCCGAGACTAGGTCTGGATCGCCCGGAGCGGCGGGGGGCGGGTGTCGCGGTTCGGCGATAACGATTATTCTCGGAACATCCGCGTCCGGCTTCGAGGGCCGCCAGATGGCCTGTCCGGCTCGGACCGAGTGACCGCCGTTGTCCCAGATCAGCCTGAGGTTCGGTGCCGCGATCCCCAGTAGGTTACCGGCGTCTGACCTCGTCAAGGAGCGTGCGCAAGAGCCGAACCCACACGTCAGCGTCACGCTGCGCCCCGAAAGCTCGACCTGACCGGCGGTCAGGGCCGCCTCGGTCCGGGCGGTCCATCGCCAACACGCGTCGCTGGCGCTGGATGGTCCGGATCTTCCATGGGCCGAGAAGAAGTACTCGCCAGGAAGCCGAAGCATGATTTCAGCATCAAGCCGTGCTCGGGGCAGCCGAGCGACAGCGGCAAAGTCGCGAGATCGGCCGCAATCGCGAGATCGCTTCTGGAGTCTGCGAGCCAGCCCAGCCGGTGGGGCCTCTTGACAACGCATCCCTCCGAAACATCAGGGCCGGTAGCCCGCGGGTGTCGGTGGTGCTCAGGTTGATCGGGCACGCCGTCAGCGTCGGCAGCGGCCTGTG
>CAVZYF010000026.1:0-12147 GCA_963779405.1 uncultured Solirubrobacterales bacterium | reverse complement strand
GAGTGCTGGCGTCCTGAGGAGATCCTGCTGCTCCCGGACGGCTCCGATGGGGGGATGCGCCGGCTGCGCTACACCGGGCCCGGCGCAGTGCTGATCACCATCGCGCACGAGCGAGTCAACAGGGGTGCAGGGCGGCTGGGGCGGCTGGGATGGGCTCGCTCGCTGACCGTGCGCGAGCTGCCAGGTGCAGGGACCCTGAGTAGCGGCCAGGTGATCGCGCTTGCCGCGGGCACGCGACTGGATGTGCGTGCGGCTGACATCGCGCCGGGGGACGAGGCCGCTGTCACTCTCGAACACCCGCCGGAGCGCAGGAACGGGGCTCGCGGGAGGACGGGGAAATGAAGCCGCCGATCGGCTTCGTGTACGGCAACTGCGTGTTCGCGGACGCACTCGACGACGGTTGGGCCGCATTTGCGGTGCAGACGGAGTCATATGAATGGCTCTCGGAAGACGGCAAGCGCTCGCGGTTCCTTGCGCTGCTCGGCGCGCTGGAGGCGATCGAGGCCGATGTGCAGATCCTGCGTGTGGGGCGGCGCTGGGATCTGAGGCGATATGCGAGAGATCTGGAAGCGGGTTCGGTGCAGGCAGGCGCCGGTGCGGATGATCGACACGCGTGGGCGAGAAGTCGATACGTGGGGGAGCACGAAGAGCACCTGAGCGGATCGGCGCGGCGCTGCCGGAAGTGTTCCTGATCGTGAGCCTGCGCGATCCCGAGCGCGACGTGGCGGCTTACGTCTCGCGCGCCGCCGAGCGCCATCCGCGCGAGTGGTGGGAGGGGGTCAGGAGCGCCCTCTCGGTGCGCGACCGGCGCGTCATGAAGGTCGCGGAGCTGGAGCGCGCAAGGGTGCGCGCCGACCAGGCGCATGCGCGCCTGGCGGACTTTCTGCCGGTCCGGCCGGCGCGCGGGGTGGATCTGCAGTGGCTGGTGCGCAGGGCCTTCTGCCGCGGAATCGGGGAGCCGGAGGTGGACGGGTTGCACCAGCCGCGAGCGCTGGTGTTCGAACGCAACGGTGAGGCGACGCTGGCGCCGTTGGAGGGCGACGTGATGCGTTGGATGGACGGTTACGTCGAGCATCGCGGTCGGGCGGTGAAGATCGAGTCGGAGACCGGCACGAGTTGGCAGGCGCAGCTCGTCGTTGGGGCGCTGCCCGAGCGGGCGCAGTTCCCGGGCGCGCGCGTGGAGCTGATGTTCGCGCCGCCGGAGAGCCTGCCGTTCGGCATAGATCTTTCATTGAATGCGCGCTTCTTGCCAAACGGCCTCGCGCTGAGGATTGCTCGGCGCAGGATTCAGGACGCCGATCAGATCGTGCGCGCGGAGTCTGACGGCGAGCAGGGAATCTCCGACCTGGGGTATCAGCGTACTCAGGAGGCGCGCGACCTGCTCGGCTATTTGCAGTCATCGAGCCGTCCTCCATTGCTGCGCGCGACGATCGCGATCGCGATCGGGGCACCGAGTGAGGAGGAGTTGGAGGAGCGCGTGGAGATGACAAGGCGCGCCTATGGCGAGATTCGCCTGCACCGTCCGCTTGGGGATCAGTTGCCGCTATTCATGCAGCAGTTGCCCGGGCAGCACGCGAAGGTGGCGGGCTACGACGACACGCTGACGGCAGAGCAGGTGGCGGCGATGATGCCGACGGGGGCCCACGTGGCGGGCTCGCGTGCGGGCTTCTACCTCGGGCACACCCTCACGGGATCCAGGCAGCCTGTCCGCTTCAACCTCAGCGAGGGGTCTGAGAGCGACCGCAACACGACGATCTTGAGCGTCGGTGCGCTCGGTTCGGGTAAGACGACGCTGGATCAGAAGCTGAAGTACGAGGGCTTTCTGCAGGGCGCGCGGATCATCGACTGCGACCCGAAGGGCGACCACCGCTTTCATCTGCTCGAGGAGGTGGCGCCGCACACAGAGTGCGTGACGCTGAAGCCCGACCCGGCGCTGCGGGGAGTGCTCGACCCTTTGCGGGTGGCGCCCGAGCATCTGCGTCAGGACGCGGCCGTGTCGTTCTTGCGCGACCTGCTGCCGGGCAGGGCCGAGTCGGCGTGGGAGACCGCGGTCGTGGGCGCGGTCGATCGCGTGCTCAGACGCGCGCGTGAGCCGACCTGCCTGGAGGTGGTGCGCGCACTTCAGCAGGGCGATGAGACCGATGCGCAGGTGGGCAAGACGCTCGAGGTGTATGCCCGCTCGGGGCTAACTCAGCTCGGCTTCGCGGACCCCGCGGTGAAGCTGCCGCCGGTCGGGCAGAGCCAGGTGACCTATCTGCCGATTCGCGATCTGCCTGGACCGGAGCCGGGGGCGCGCCGGGCGGAGTACTCACAGGCCGAGCGCGTGGGCGAGCAGATCGTGCGCCTGATCGCGATGTTCGCGATGCACCTGATGAGTGCCGAGCGGGGGCGGCTGAAGCTGTTCTCCTTCGACGAGGGCTGGCGGCTCTTAGGGGATCCTGTCGGTCGCCAGCTGCTGGCCTCGCTGCAGCGCATGGGTCGCTCCGAGCTGGCGGTGCCGATCATCTCGACGCAACTCGTGACCGATGCGTTGGTCGGACAGCGCGAGTCGTTGGAGAATCTGCTCGGGGCTACGTTTGTATTCGGGATGCGCTCGGAGGCGGAGGCGGGGCGCGCGTTGCAGTTGCTGGGGTTGGATCCCGAGGATCGCAGGATGCGCCAGAGCCTGCTCGAGTTCGAGGCGGGGCGCTGTCTGTTTCGTGACCACTCCGGACGGGTGGAGGCGATCCAGGTTGACGTGGTGCTGCCGTCACTGCTGCGTGCCTTTTCGACGACTCCGGGGGTTGCCTGACGGTGCAGTGTAGGCGCCTCATAGTGGTGGGCATCGCTGTGTTCTCGCCTCTGGCCGTGCTCGCGGGGGCGCCCGGCGCCCAGGCGGGCGATATCACACAGGGGCGGGCTGCGACACGGGCACAGGCTCGAGCGCCGGCCGGCGCGCCGGCGCGAACGTCGACTCGGGCTCCGGCGAAAGTCCCGGCGCGGGCGCCGAGCGCCCCGCCGCTGAGCTCGGGTGGGACGGCCGCCTTGAGTCCCGAAGCGGAAGCCTCGGCCTCGGTGTCCTCGAGTGGCGGCGACCCGTTGGTGGACAACGGGTTGGGCAGTCCCCTGTGCCGCGAGGGTGCGAGCGCCGAACTGTCGCAGACGAGCGCGCGCAACTGTCGAATCTCGGGCTTCGAGGCGGCGCAGGCGCCGACGGGCGACTACGGATTCGACGTGCACATCAACACCGGCGTCACGGACGTGGCAAACGATGTGGATGCGGAGGTGTTGAACACGGTCCAGTGGAGCTGGACGCTGCTCGTGGCGGTCGTGCATGGCTTGATCGTGATGCTCGAGTGGTGCTACACGATCGACCTGCTCGACAGCTCCGTGATGGGCGGGATTACGCGGGGGCTGCGCGAGACCCAGGCAACGTTCACCCAGCCGTGGCTTGTGCTCGCGCTGGCGGTGGCATCGGTGCTCGCGCTGTACCACGGGATCGTGCGCCGGCAGGTGACCGAGACACTTGGCCAGACGCTGCTGATGGGGGCGATGATGTTGGGCGGCTTTTGGGTGATCGTCAACCCGCTCGGCACTGTGGGGGCGCTCGGCGCGTGGGCCAACGAAGCGAGCTTGGGCACGCTCAGCGCAGTGGCTGTAGGGACGCCGGACCATCCCGAGCGCGCGCTCGCGGACAGCATGGGGAGCGTTTTCAACGGAGCAATCGGCGGGCCGTGGTGTTACATGGAGTTCGGCAACGTGCGGTGGTGCAACGACCCGGCGCGGCTGGATCCGCGGCTGCGCGCTGCCGGTTTGCGCATCGCCGCGGACGAGCAGACTCTGATCGGCTGCAAGCTGAACACCGGCCTGATCTCGATCTGCGCTGCTCCTGGGAGCGAGCAGGCGCAGGCACTCGATCAGAGCGCGGAACTGCTGCGCGGCGCGCGCACGAACGGCGAACTGTTCCTCGCGCTGCCGGCGAATGGGCCGGCGCGCAACTCGATCAACGAGTCCGGATCGTTGTTCAACGTGCTGTGTGGCGGTAGCAAAGAACCATGCCAGGGGCCGACAGCCGCGGAGGCGGAGTTTCGCACCGGGGGCGGGACTCTCTGGCGTATCACCGGACTTTTCCTGTTCTGGATCGGTGTGCTGGGGATGCTGCTGCTACTCGGCTTCATCGGGCTGCGCCTGCTCGGAGCGGCGATCTTCAGCCTGTTCTTACTGCTGCTCGCGCCCGCGGCGGTGATCGCCCCGGCGCTGGGTGACGGCGGCCGCGCGGCCTTCAGGACCTGGGCGTCCAGGCTGCTCGGCGCGGTGTGCTCGAAGTTGATCTACTCGTTTCTGCTCGGCGTCGTGCTGCTGATGCAGCGGACATTGCTGACCTTCAGCGCGTTCGGCTGGGCCGCGCAGTGGTTGTTCGTCTCGGCGATGTGGTGGGGACTGTTCATGAAGCGTCGTCAGGTGCTCGGCTTTGCCAACGGCACCGGCGCCGGCTCGCGCCACCATGGCATCGGCGGTTTGCGGCTGGCATCGAGGCTGATGGCCGCGCGTGAGCTGGCACGTGTTGGAGGAGTGGTTCGTCGCAAGCTCTCACCTCCCGCGCCGAGCGCCGAGAAGCGACAGCGGATCGCCGATGCCGCGCGCGGTAGGGCCAAGACCATCGAAGACGCGCAGGTGGGGAAGAGCCTCGAACAAAATTACCGCGAGGCACAGGCCCGCGTGCAGGACACGCCGAAAATTCAGAAGAGCATCAGCGAAAAGCGGACTCGGCTGGCTCGCCTGCAAAGCCGGCACGCCGCCACGCAGGCAAAGGCTCAGGCGGCGAAGGAGGCAGGTGAATTGGCACACAGCGATTTCACCCTGTTTCGCTCGCCGCCAGAGCGGGACCGTGCGGCCGCCAAGTATCGCGCCGAGGAACAATCTCATCGGAAGGACGCGGCGAGGTTGCAGTCGCGCATGGGATCTCTGCAAAGCGAGATCGACGGTGAGCAGAGCTCTCTCACAACGGCGCGTCAGAGGGTGAACGACGCTGAGCACGCAAAGCGCAAGACGGGAAACCTATACACGCCCGAGCAGGCCGCAGAGAACGCGAAGTTCATCGACGCCCAGGCGGAGCTGCCGGACCGGGGCAGAGCTGGACTCAGGGGAGCAAAACGCGACTACGCCAAGGCGGCCGGCATCGTGGGGTACGGGGAAAGGCGGTACGAGGAACTCGATGCTGGCGGCAAACGGGCGGCGCAGTTGGAGGTCGATCGAGAGCTGGCGCGGCTCAAGGCGGTCAGGGCGACCGCCAAGCACATGGCCATGCCCCCCCAAGAGTCACTGCTGCCTCGCGAGCAGAGCGAACTGAATGAGAGCTTCGATCGCACTGTCGAGCAGCAGGTAGGTGCCGGCGCTCCCAAGCCGCCCTCCCCCCACGTGAATGGCTCTGCGTCGGGTTCCTCCCGGCACAACTCCCGGACCGAGCGCAGATCGGCCGGCGCCGGGGAGTCCAGTCTGGCGCGCGACGCCCGCGAGGTGGCCGCACACCGTAGGCGCCAGCTGGGTCGGGAGGGACGGCGGTGAGCTCGGGGACGATGACCGGATCGGGGGCAATTGGCGTCCGCTTGCCCCGCCCGGCCGATGTGCCTCGCCCGCTGCGCTGGCCTCTGGGGCTCGGTGCGCTGGTGGTGGGCGGGGGTGCGCTGATCGTCACGCTGTTGATCGTCACGACGCTGATGAGGATCGCCGGTGTGGGTGGTGTGGGCGGAGTGTCTGAGGGGGCGGGCTTTGAAGCGGATGGTGCATCGCCACTGGCGAAGGCAGAAATACCGCCGGAATACCTGCGCTACTACCAGCTGGCGGGGCAGCGATACCACCTGGACTGGGCGATCCTCGCGGGGATCGGGAAGGTCGAGTGCGATCACGGGCGCGACCCTGATCCCTCGTGCACGAAGGAGGGCGCGGTCAACTCGGCGGGCGCCGGCGGGCCGATGCAGTTCCTTGCGAGCACGTGGGCGACGTATGGGGTGGCCCCCGATGGCGGTGCGCCCGACCGTTGGAACCCGGAAGATGCGATCTTCGGGGCGGCGAACTACCTGAAGGCCTCAGGCGCGCCGGGCGACTACAAGAAAGCGATTTTTGCTTACAACCACGCGGAATGGTACGTGGAAGAGGTCGAGAGCTGGGCGGCGAGATATAGAGGCTCGCCCACCACCACGGCTCCGGCAACGCAGCCCATCACAGCCGGCGGCGGTGGTGGCGCCGGTGGATACGACCGCGTAAGCGGGGAAAGCCCGACGCCGATCGAGTTCATTCCCGGCGAACTCGCCGAGCTCGATCCGACGGATGGCCACCTGGCGTGGATTCCCGAAGGTGTGCCGACGACGGTGCAGGCGATGGTCGTGGCGGGCAACGAGCTGCAGGAACTGCCGTACGGCCCGGACGGGCACCCGGACCCGAGAGGCGCGCTCGATGAGGACTGCTCGAGCACGGTCAACTACGTGCTGTACCGCAGCGGCGTGCGGCCGATCGAAGAAATCGTCAAGGACAACCCGCTCGCGCAGGACTACGTCAACTGGGGAGATCCAGGGCCAGGCCGCTGGGTGACGATCTATGCGACCGATGTGCCGACGCCACATGTGTTCATCGTGATCGCGGGGCTGAGGCTGGACACCAGTCACAACGGGACGGATGAAGGGCCAAACAAAAACGAAAACGGCCCGCGCTGGCGGATACTGGACCACATTCCGACGTGGGCGAACTGGTCTGTGAGGCACCCGCCGGGGCTGTGAGGAATCCGATCCACCTCATTAACTGCTACCCGCAGGGTGGGCTAATGTGACGGGATGGTCACCCGCAAGGTCGACTACCTCCTGATCGGCGGGGGCCTCGCGAGCGCGAACTGCGCGCGCTGGCTGCGCGAGGAAGGCGGGGAGGGGGAGGTGCTGCTCGTCGGCCGCGAGCCCGATGCGCCGTACAACCGGCCGGAGTGCTCGAAGGGGTACCTCAGAGGGGAGGAGAACCGCGAGGAGCCGTTGTTCAGGCCGGCAGAGTGGTGGGGCGAGCAGGGGATCGAGCTGCTGACGCGGACGAGCGTGACGGGGCTCGATCTCGACACACGCACGGCGAAGCTGTCGAGCAAGGAGGAGATCGAGTTCGGGAGGGCGCTGATCGCGACCGGGGCGAATGTGAGGCGGCTGAACGTGGAGGGGTGCGAGCTCCACGAGATCCACTACCTGCGGACGCTGGGCAACGCGGATGCGATCCGGGAGAGCGTGAAGGATGCGGAGGACGTCGTGCTGATCGGCGGCTCCTACATCGGCTGCGAGGTCGCGGCGAGCATGACGATGCTGGGCAAGCGAGCAACGATCGTGATGCAGGAGCAGAGGACGCTGGAACGGGGGTTCGGGAAGGAAGCGGGGCGGTTCGTGCAGGAGCTGCTGGAAGCGCACGGCGTAATGGTGCACGGCGAAGACGAGCTGGAGCGGTTCGAGGGGGAGGGCCGCGTGGCGAAGGTGATCACGCGAAAGGGCCTGGAGCTGGAGGCGGAAGCGGTCGTGATCGGCGCGGGCGTGACCCCGGACACGGGGCTGGCGAAGCGGGCGGGGCTGGAGATCGGCGAGCAGGGCGGAGTGCGCTGTTCGTCCCGATTGGAGAGCACGGCAGAGGGGGTGTACGCGGCGGGCGACATCTGCGAATACGAGTCGGCGATGCACGGCGGGCACGTAAGGATCGAGCACTGGGATGTGGCCTTCAACCAGGGTAAGACGGCGGCGCTGAACATGCTCGGAGCGGACAAGGCGCACGAGACGGTGCCGTATTTCTACTCGGTGCTGGGGGACTGGGGCGAGCTCGAATACGTCGGTCCAGCGAAGGACTGGGACCAGGAGATCCTGCGCGGAAGCTTCGACGACGGCGAGTTCACGAACTGGTATCTGCAGGACGGGAGGGTGAAGGCGGCGTTGACGTTCGGACGGGCGGAGGATCTGGAGCACGCGAGGCGGCTGATCGCGGGACCCGGGGTACTGGATGAGGGCCAG
The DNA here is from genome assembly GCA_963779405.1 of uncultured Solirubrobacterales bacterium. Lineage (GTDB taxonomy): Bacteria > Actinomycetota > Thermoleophilia > Solirubrobacterales > Solirubrobacteraceae > Palsa-744. The sequence goes on along the minus strand of CAVZYF010000026.1, from coordinate 4,147 downwards.
CAGGCGGCGCTGGCCGATGAGAACAGCGATCTGGGGGATGTGGGGTAGGTTTCCATGCGGGGATCGACCTAAGATCACCCGCACGATGACCTCTGATGAGATCCGCGAGCGGTACCTGAGCTTCTTTGAGGAGCGTGGGCACAAACGCGTCGCCTCGGCGTCGCTGGTGCCTTCGGCGCACGACCCCTCCGCGCTGCTTACGGTCGCGGGGATGCATCCGCTCAAGCCTTATTTCCTGGGCCAGGACGAGCCCCCGGCGCCAAGATTGACGAGCTGTCAGAAGTGCTTTCGCACCGTCGACATCGACAACGTCGGCAACACGACCAGGCATCTGACGTTCTTCGAGATGCTGGGGAACTTCTCGTTCGGCGACTACTTCAAGCGTGAGGCGATCGAGTTCGCGTGGGAGCTGTCGCGAGAGGTGTTCGGGTTGGCTGAAGAGGACATCTGGGTGACGGTGTTCGCCGGCGACGAGGCGTTGGGGCTGGGAGCGGACGAGGAGGCGATCACATTCTGGAGAGAGGTTGGGGTGCCTCGTGAGCGGATCGTGGAGTGTTCGCGCGAGGAGAACTTCTGGCAGGCCGGTCCGACGGGGCCGTGCGGACCGAGCTCGGAGCTGTACCTCGACCGGGGCCTTCAGTTCGGCACGGCCGCGGACCTGCCGGGTGGGGATAATGAGCGCTTCCTGGAGTTCTGGAACCTCGTGTTCACGCAGTACGACCAATCCGTTGACGCCGATGGAGCGTCGACGCTGACGAGCCTGCCCGCGAACAACATCGACACGGGCCTCGGGCTCAACCGCATGGCGGCGATCCTGCAGGGTAAGGAATCGGTGTTCGAAACCGACCAGTTCCAGCCACTGATCGATCTGGGCGAGGCGCTGTCGGGCAGGGGCTACGGCGAGGATGCCGTCACCGACCGCGCGCTGCGGATCCTGGCCGACCACGGGCGGGCGATGACGTTCCTGGTGGCCGACGGCGTGGTGCCGTCAAACGAGGACCGCGGGTATGTATTGCGCCGCGTGATGCGCCGCGCGATCCTGCAGGGTCGGGCGCTCGAGCTGCAGCCGGGCTTCCTCACGCGTTATGCCGAGCGCGTGAGGGAGGTGATGGGCGGCGCCTATCCCGAGCTGTGCGAGCGGGCGGATGCGATCGACACGTGGCTCCGAGCGGAGGAGGAGGCCTTCGGGCGCACCCTGGAGCAGGGCCTGGGCAACCTGAATGCGCGGATCGCTCAGGCTAGGGAGACGGGCCGCGAGGAGATCGACGCCGAGGACGCCTTCCAGCTGCACGACACCTTCGGGTTTCCGTTCGACCTAACGAAGGAACTGCTGGCGCAGGAGGGCCTGATTGTCGATGAGGAGGCGTTCGAGGAGCTGATGGATGCGCAGCGCCTACGCGCCCGCGCGGCCGCCGGTGGCGGCGAGCAGGGGGAGAGCCCGCGCGAGCGCGCCCGCGAGTTCGCCGAGCAGACCGTTGCGAAGAGCAGGTTTACGGGCTATGAGACCGAGCAGCAGCGGACGACGGTCGCCGATCTACGCGGTGATGAGGCAACAAACGGCGCGAATGGCCGACCCGCCACCGACGCGCCCGAGGAGGCAATCGCGGGGACGGGCGCGCGCTACCTCGTGAAGCTGTCCGAGTCCCCGTTCTACGCGGCCGGCGGCGGGCAGGTGGCGGATCAGGGCACGATCGAATGCGAGGACGGCGACTGCCGCGCACGCGTGGAGGACGTGTTCCGGCTGGGCGAAGATCAGGTGCTGGCTGTGGTGCTCGAAAGCGGCGAGCTGAAGCCGGACGAGCGTGTACTGGCGAGAGTGGATCGCGAGGCCAGGCACGCAACCGAGGCAAACCACACCGCCACGCACCTGCTGCAGGCCGCGCTGCGGGAGCGCCTCGGCGGGCACGTGCGCCAGGCGGGCTCCTATGTGGGGCCTGACAAGCTGCGCTTTGACTTCAGCCATGGCCAGGGCCTCACCGAGTCCGAGCTGCGCGATGTCGAGGATCAGGTGAACGCGTGGATCGCGCGCAACGACCCGGTGCGTCCGATCACCACTACGTTGAACGAGGCCAAGCAGCTCGGGGCGATGGCGCTGTTCGGCGAGAAGTACGGCGAGGTTGTGCGGATGGTCGAGGTCGGCGAGGGCGAGCACTCGCGCGAGCTGTGCGGCGGCACGCACGTGCGCTCCACGGCCGAGATCGGCCCGTTTCGTATCCTCAGCGAGACATCGAGCGCCGCGAACGTAAGGCGGATCGAAGCGGTCACGGGGCCCGCGGCAGTCGAGCTGCTGCGCGGGCACGATCGCGTGCTGGGCGAGATCGCTCAGATGCTGCGCACGACTCCCGGGCAGGTGCTCGAGGCGGTGCAGGTACGCGAGCGCGGGCGCAAGGAGCTGGAGCAGGCGTTGAAGCAGGGCGGCGGTATGGCGGCCGATGCGAAGATCGACCTGCAGGCGTTGGTGGCGAGCGCGGATGAAGTGGCGGGTGCGCGGGTGCTGACGGCGTCGGTAGGAGAGTTGGATGCGAAGGCGCTGCTGGAGCTCGCCGATCGCCTGAAGGGGCAACTCGATGGGGCCGCGATCGTGCTGGCGAGCGCGGTGGAAGACAGGGTCGCGCTCGTTGTGAGCGTCGCACCGGAGCTGGTGGAGCGGGGTGTAAAAGCTGGAGCGATCGTCAAGGCGGCAGCTGCAGCCGTGGGAGGAGGCGGCGGCGGCCGCGACACGCTGGCCCAGGCGGGAGGCCGCGATGTGGAAAAGCTGGAGGAGGCGCTGGAGACCGCGCGCACGGAGATCGTGGCCGCGCTCGCCGGCTGATGCGGGTGTTGGCGCTGGACTACGGCAGCGCGCGCTGCGGCTGTGCGTTGAGCGATCCGACGGGCACGATCGTCACCCCGATCGAGATCGTGCCGCGCCCCGCAACTCGGCGCGGCCTGGCGAGGATCGAGAAGCTTGTACGCGAGCGCGAGGTCGAGCGGGTTGTGGTCGGCCTGCCGCTGTCGCTGCGGGGGGAGGACAGCGAGCAGACGCGCGAGACGCGGGAGTTCGCTCAGGCGTTGTCATTGCGCCTGGGGGAGGGGGTGCCGGTGGAGTTGCACGACGAGCGGTTCACCACGCGCATGGCCGAACGTGACGAGCCCACTGCAAAGGCGGCCGAGGACTCGCGCGCCGCTGCGCACCTGCTGGAGAGATGGTTGGCGGCCCGGTCTCTCTAAATCGCGTTAGGGTCCTTGCCTTGGCCCGCGGCAACCGATCACAGTCCCCCCGCGAACGCACCGAGGAGGAACGCGAGCGAGACCGGGAAGCGCGAGCGCGCCGTCGCGCCGGACTCAAACCCGAGAAGCCCGCCGAGGCCATTCCGCCTCCCGTCGTGCCCGAGGGGCCTGCACAAGCATCTGAGCCTCCAGCTGCAGAGGTCGCTCCGCCGCCGCCGATCCCGGTCGAGGAGCCCGCGGAGCCTCCACCCCCACCAATCCCTCCCCCTGCCCGTCGCGACGCGCTGCTCGAACAGCGACGGCATCGCCTGCACGCTCACAGAGCAGGTGGTAACGGCGGACGCTTGAGGTTGACCCGAGCGCGGGTGGGGGCGCTGATCGCCCTGGCCGCGGCGATCGTCGCGGTGTGGTTCCTGCTGTCGCTGTTCCAGCCGTTCGCGGGCACGGGGCACCGGACGGGTTATCGTGGTGATCCCGAAGGACTCGACCGCGAGCACGGTCGGCTCGATCCTTGCTCGCGACGGCGTGGTGTCATCGGGGTTCTTCTTCGAGCTGCGCGCGCTCGTCGAGGGCAAGCGTGACGAGTTGCACCCCGGCCGCTTCTTGATGAAAAAAGGCGAGAGCTACTCCACGGCGATCGCCGCGCTGGCCCACCGCCGCCGGCGGCATCCCCGTGAAGGTTGTGATCCCCGAGGGAGAGAACCGCCTGCAGATCGCCGAAATCGCCGCGGCGGACGGCCTCACCGGCAGCTACGCAAAGGCATCGGAGCGCTCCCCGCTCTTGAACCCGGCCTCCTACGGGGCGCCGAAGGACACGCCGAACCTCGAAGGCTTCCTATTCCCCGCAACCTACGACATGAACGCGGGCGCGCCCGCGAGCCGGCTGGTATCCGCGCAGCTGGCGGCCTTCCAGGAACGCTTCGGCGCCGCGGAGGCG
>CAVZYF010000025.1:0-3139 GCA_963779405.1 uncultured Solirubrobacterales bacterium | reverse complement strand
GGCCTTTGGCGTGTTGTCAAGTTTTGTGTTGGCAGGGGTGTTCGTCCGTGCTGTTGGCGCGGTTTTGGGTGTGGCTGGCTGTGCGCTTCGTGGGTGTGTTTCGTGAGCGGTGGGTTGGCGCGCCGTGGCCTGATTAGGTGCGCGTGCGGTCTTGATGGCCGGGGGCCTTGTGCGGTCTTTGGCGCGCGCAGGGGCCCTTGTTGCATGGGCGAGCTCGAGGCTCGAAATTACGAATGCGGGCTTGCGCTCAGGTGTGTTGGCGGGGCGACAGCCGGGGAAAGGTGTGGGTTAGCGTTTCAGGGCAGGGGCGACCTTCGCGGGGTTGTAGTCGATATCGCTGTTGACCATGCGCCAGATCACGCGCAGCAGCCGGTTGGCGCAGGCGATCAGGGCTTGTGTGGGGGTGAGGCGTTGGCGCAATGCGTGATAGAGCGCTCGGAAAGCGGGGCACGCCCGGACGATGTGTCGTGCGGCTTGAAAGGCAGCGTCGCGCAGCTCGGTAGCGGCAGCGCTCGGAGATCTTGCGCTTCGGGGTCGATTCACCGGAGTCGCGGGCTATGGGTGCGCATCCGCCGAGCTTGCCGAGCGCGCGCGGGGAGCGGAGCCGGCGCACGTCGCCCGCGGCAGCGAGAAGGAGCGCCCGGTTCAGTGGCGTCAGTCCCGGCAGGCTGCACAGTCGTTGTGCTCCGGGGAGTCGTGGGTAAAGGCGCAGGAGCTCATCCTCGAGCGCTTCGAGCTGCCCCTCGACGAGTGCACGGCGTCGCATCAGCCGCTGCAGGCGAGCGGTGTAGGCAACCCTGGCGGCACGGTAGCCAACCGGACGGCTGGTCTTCTCGGTGAGCTGCTTGATCTTTGTGTGAGCGATATTGCGCCCGGGTGCTGCCGCCCTGACTCGACGCTCAAGCTCGCGCGCACCGAGTCTTCGAACGCGCGCTGGGTCTCCACCGGTAACGGCGATCACGGCGCGTGCGCTGACGCCTCGCTCACCACCGCGGAACGTCTGAAAGAACTCGGGCCAGATCGTGTCCAGGCAAGTCTTGACGGCCGCGCGCAGCCGGCGGCGCTCTCGGCGCAGCCGCAGCCGCTCAAGGCACAGAGCGTGCGCGCACGCCAGCGCGGGCGAGTCGGGCTGCACGAGATGGGAGTAATCCACGGCGCCGGCGAGGGTACGGGCGTCCACACGGTCAGACTTGGCGCCCGTGATATCGCGTGCGCCGCGGAGCTTCGCGACGGTCGCTGCGTGCACTTGACGGACCTCAAGGCCTTGCCCGGAAAGCTCCTCCGCGAGAGCCTGCCAGCGTGTCGCGGTCGGCTCGATAATCACCAGGACGCGGCCTCTCAGGCCGGAAAGCTCTCCGAGGAAACCGTCTATGCCGTCGCGGGAGTGCGTGAAACGGAATTTTCGCTCAGACCCGTCAGGTGCTCGCAGGATCGCTTCGTGCGCCGCGCGGCGTCCCAGATCGATGCCGACTGTCCACGCTGGCTCGCCCGCGGGGACAGTCCCAATCACGTCCGTCATGCTCTGCATCCAGCCTCCTCTGACAGTGGTTTAAGCCCGCACACAACTGGGCCAATGAACTACTCGAAGAGGAGGCTGACCTACATCCCGGCGGCGAGAGATTTAAACCCCGACTTCCAGGCCAACCTAAATCCGTTGGCCGCTTTTTGCGGCTTGGGGTCGTTAACCATGATGGCCGCCACGAAGCCACCACAGGACGCGCCTGCGCCAGCAGCCGCGCCTCTCTCGCCGCTTCTTGATGCGACGGAGGCTGGGCGGTTGCTGTCGGTACCCGCGTCGTGGGTGCTCGCTGAGGCACGAGCGAACCGGATTCCGCATGTGCGGCTCGGGCGCTATGTGCGGTTCAGCGCGGACGATCTGGAGGAATGGTGGCGAGCGCGGATGCGGGGGCCGTGGCGTACTCGAGGTGCAGCCTCGCGCACAGCGCGCTCGCTGCTTGTCGATCGGCAAGCAGAGCACGGGAGGCGTCCTGACTAACGAGACGGCTATCGCGTTGAAGCAGCCGCAGCGCCCGCTACCTTGGGCGGCCGATGGTGGCGCGCGATCAGGGAGACGATGAGTGATGGCCACAGCGAGGAAGATCACCCGACGCCCCTACGGCGCTGGCTCGCTCTACGCGCGTGGGGGCGTCTGGTATGCGCATTGGCGTGCGGACGGTGGACGGCAGGTCAAGCGTCGTGTCGGCCCGATGCGCGTCGAGGGCTCGCGGGATGGCCTGACACGCAGCCAGGCCGAGGCAGAGCTGCGCCGGCTGATCGCGGAGACGAAGCCCGCCCGGATGACCACTGGCGACGCGCTGACGATGGCCGAGCTGGGACGCCGTTACCTCGCGAACCTGGAGCGTCAGAGCCGCAAGAAGGCGACGACGACGGCTGTGGAGTCGATCCTGCGCGTTTGGCTTGAGCCGTTCTTTGCGGAGCGCGATCTGCGCCGGATCACGGCCCAGGACGTTCAGGATTTGATGACGATGATGGAGAAGGGCGAGAGGCCCGGACCGAAGGCCAAGGGGGACCGTCGCTATGGGCGTCCCGTCGGCGCGAAGTCGGTCCGCAACTACATCGGCTACCTCTCGGCGCTGCTCGGGTTCGCCGAGCGCAAGGGATGGCTGCCCGTGAACGTCGCTCGGCATGTCGAGCTGCCCGGCAAGCCCGAGAGCGCCGAGATCAGGTTCCTTGAGCCGCTTGAGGTGCGAGCGCTGGCTGACGCCGCTGTCGATGGGCCTTACCGCGAGATCGACCGTGCGATGTATCTCACGGCCGCGATGACCGGCCTGCGGCAGGGCGAGCTGGTGGCGCTTCGCTGGCGCGACGTGGACTGGACCGCCGGTCGGATCAGGGTCCGCCAGAACTACGTGCTGGGCGAGTTCGGCACGCCGAAGTCCCGTCGCTCGACGCGAAGTGTTCCGATGGCCGATGAGGTCGCGGGAGAGCTTGACCGGCTCAGCGGCACGGTGGGGGAGAGCAGTGGCGATGCTCTCGTGTTCGCCGATCCCCACGCGGCCGGGCCGCTCGACAAGGCGGCGATCCTGCGGCGCTTCCGCCGGGCGCTCAAGGCCGCGCAGCTTGAGCAGTCGCATCGCTTCCACGATCTGCGCCACACGTTCGGTACGGCGATGGCTGG
>CAVZYF010000024.1:0-47519 GCA_963779405.1 uncultured Solirubrobacterales bacterium | reverse complement strand
CTCGCCGCGCGCAGGCTGACGGAGAGTCGTGGGCCCTACGGGACACTCGATCTGACCGGCCTGGGACTCGCCCTGCCGGGTGCGTTCGGAGTCGTGTTCGGGCTCGTGCGCGCACAGTCCCTGGGCTGGACGAGCGCGACGGTCCTCGTCTCGATGATCGGCGGCGCGCTGCTGCTGGCCGGCTTCGTCGCGTGGGAGCTCCGTACGAGCGAGCCGATGCTGCCGATGTCGTTCTTCGGGAAACGATCGTTCGCTGTTACCAACGTAGCCTCCTTTAGCATGTACTTCGGGATGTTCGGGTCGATCTTCTTTCTTTCTCAATACATGCAGAACGTGCTCCACAACTCTCCCCTGCAAGCCGGGCTGAAGCTGCTCGTGTGGACGGGCGCCACGATGGTCGTCGCGCCCTTGGCGGGCATCTTCTCCGAGCGCTTCGGCAGCCGCCCCTTCATGTTCGCGGGCCTAACGCTGCAGGCGGGCGCGCTGGCGTGGTTTGCCTCGATGGCCTCCACGACCCTGCCCTACTCGCACATGATCGTCCCATTCGTGATGGCCGGCGCTGGCATGGCGCTCGTGTTCGCGCCCTCCGCCAACGCTGTGCTCGCCTCCGTGCGCACCGAGCAGGCGGGCCAGGCCTCGGGGGCGAACAACGCGATCCGCGAGGTCGGCGGAGTGTTCGGGGTCGCCGTGCTCGCCTCGGTGTTCACCGGCGCAGGTGGCTACACCTCGCCGCAGGCGTTCGTCAACGGTCTGATCCCAGCGCTGTGGGTGGGCGTCGCGGTGCTAGCCGCGGGCGCACTACCGTGCTGGTGCTTCCGTTCCGCGCGCACGCGCCTCCCCGCGATGCCGCCGACGCAGGGACCGCCGCGGTGCGCGAGGGCTCGATCGCGGCCGAGGGCCGGCGCAGGGTGCTGGCGGGGGAGGCGGCGTGAGCGAGGCGTCCGCGATCGAGGAGGGTTCAGTCGCGGGAGCTGTTGTCGAGGCGACGACACGCCGTCGCGGACGCCCCGTCTGCGCCCGCCGTGCGCCGGCGGGTCCCCGCCTCCGAGCGTCGCGAGGAGCTGATCGCGGCTGCCGTCCACGAGTTCGCGCGCGGTGGCCTGTACGGCACCCCGGTCGAGCGCATCGCGCGGCGCGTGGGCGTTGCGCAGCCGTACGTGTTCAGCCTCTTTCCCACCAAGCGCGAGCTGTTCCTCGCGGCCCTAGAGCGGGGCTTCGAGCGGGTCGCCGGGACCTTCCGCCGCGCCGCCGCCGACTACCACGAGGGGCGCGCTCCGGCGGAGTGCGAGGATGCGATGCAGGCGATGGGGATGGCTTATAAGGAGCTGCTCGCCTCCGACCGCGACTACCTGATGCTCCAGCACCAGTCCTACGCCGCCTGTGACGACGAGGTCGTGTGCGCGTGCGTGCGGCGGCGCTACGCCGAGCTGATCGAGCTGGCGCGGGAGCTCTCGGGCGCCGATGCGGAGCGCTTGAACGAGTTCTTCTGGCACGGCATGGCCCTCAACGTCGCCGCAGCCCTCGGGGTCGAGGACCTGTCGATCGATTGCCCGTGGATCCAAGCTGAGCTCAGCTGAGGATGCCGGCGGGACCGGCGGACGGGCGCGACGGCAAAGCTCGGCGGCGGCCCAGCATCAGTGCAGCACGACTTTCAGCGCGATGATCGCGAGCCCCATCGTGGCCCCGATGGCGGCTTCGAAGGCCAGCTCGCGCGGCGTTGCCTTGGCGCGGATTCCGGCCAGTAGCTCGAAGGCGATCAGGCTCCCGACCGTGGTCCACAGCGCGGCTTCGACGCCGCTCGCCAGCGCGACGCCCAGCGCCCAGCAGAAGAGCAGCGTGAGCAGCGGCAGCACGGCTCCGATCAGGATCGCCGCTTCGTCACGGAACGCTCGTCCCAGGATTGCGATGCTGAGACGAGCGTGCGCCTGCAGGCGATGCCCGAGCACGTCCGCGTAGGCATGTGCCAGCCAATACAGCAGGATCGCGATCACCGCCGAGGCGGCGGTGTCCAGGTAATTCTCGTGGCTCCCGCTCTCCGCGGCCAGCACCGCCCCGATCGCGAGCACTCCGTAGACGAGCCGAGCTGGGTTTCGCTCCGGCAGGAGCCAGTCGACGGTGCGGTCGGCCCAGCCGCGCGGGTCAGTCTGGTGCGCTTGTGTGCGAGGTGGCATGTCGAAAGGCGGCGAAGCCCAGCATCGGACTCGAACCCATGACCCCTTCCTTACCATGCTGGGACCCCGGGAGCGCCCTATCTCTAGGTAGAGCGCCATTTTTGACTCCTATGCTGATGATTCGTTGCCCTCGCCCGATGGACAGGAGAGGACAACCTTGGACAAAAAGTGTATCGAACTGCTGGTGAGCTAGCGGTACAAAAAGAGAGCCGACGAAGGGACTCGAACCCTTGACCCCCGCCTTACCATGGCGGTGCTCTACCAGCTGAGCTACGTCGGCACGGCCCGAGATCGTATCGCCGTCGCGTCGTGTGGTCCCGTCCGGCTGCGCGGCGTCCTCACTGCGGAAGCCGATCCCGGGAAATCGCTCTCATGTCGCGGGCGGGCTATGCGGCGACGGGTTGGCTCGGGTGCCCAACACCCGGCCACGGAGCCAGGCACAGAATCAGGTGGCACTCGCTGATCGCACGTACCTCATGGCGCTCGCCCGGCTCGAAGTGGATCAGGCTTGGCGCGGAGAGCGTCCGCTCGCTTGCCCCAGCGCTTACGAGCAGCTGCCCACGCGTGACGAACACGAGGGCGTGCTCGTGAACCTGATGCTCCTGCAGGCACTCGCCTTGGGGCAGCAGCAGAGCAATCACGCGGTTGGCCTCGTTATCGGAACGAAGGATCTGCGGCTGGTGAGCCGCGACACGCAACCGATCTAGCTCCCAGGACTGCACTCCATACGATTGTAAGCGCACTGAGCCGGAGCGTCCTCGGCGCGACGCTCGTGGCGCTCGCGCTGGGGGCACTTACCCTGCGTCGGCGGACTTCGTAACTGCGCGCGCGGTGTCCGAGGGATTCGGAAAGGGCACGACGGTGACGGGTACCGGTGAGCTCTTCAGCAGCTCGCTGGTGACCGTGCCGAGAGCCTTGTGCAGGCGGGAGTGCTGCTCGCAGCCGACGACGATCGCGCGGGCGCCGTGACGCAGTGCGGCCTCGGTAAGCGCGGTTACGGGATCGTCGTCTGAGACCTCGGTGACGATTTCCACGTCGAACAGCGAGTCCTCGCCCTCCAGCAGGAGCTCGTCGATCACGGCCCGGCCGAGGCGCTCTCGTTCCTCTGGCGTTGAGAGGGGCGGCGGCGGGGCGTGCAGGGGCCGGCAGGCGTGGACGATCACGAGCTTCCCGTTGGGAGCGAGCTCCCTCGCGGCCCACCTCGCCGCCCGGCGGGAGCTGTCGGTTCGGTCATAGCCGAGCACAAGGCACGGCCCGCCGGCATCCTGAGTGGACTTCACGTCGGGGTGCTCTGGCGGTCGAGCGTGTCGAGGTACGGCGCGAGGTACTTCGCGGCGATCTTCGTGGGGGGCGACCAAGTGGGGGTGTCGGTGATCTCTGAGCTGAACCCATGACCGCCGGCGATGTGGGCGCTGAGATAGACGGGCTTTGCGTCGGTGAGCAGCATCCCGTGGATCACGGGGTTGAATGGCTCCGGTGTGACCGGTGCGCCGGCGAGCGCCGCGATCGATTCTGCGGCGGCGTCGGCCTGCTGGGAGCCGAGCCCGCCATGCTTGATCGCGAAGTCGGTCGCGTCACCGGCGGCATAGATCGGCCCCACGTCCGGGACCTGCCCGTATTGGTTCACGCGAATGAAGCCGTTCTCTCCTAGAGGGATGCCACGAACTGGAGGGCCGTAGAGCTCGGGCAGCGCGACCACGCGGTCGACCTGCAGCCGCCGATCGCCAGGGTTGATCACGACTTCTCCCGGCTTGGGGATCTCGGCGTAGGCGGAGTTGATCGTCTTGATTTTCGCCCGCTCGAGCAGTTTGCTGACGCCGTCGCTAGCGCCGGAGCCGAAGATCGCCAGCGGTGCGTCCTCCGGGGAGACGATCGTCACGTCGAGCTCCACCTGCATGTCATAGGCGCGGCCAGCGGTCATCAGCGCGATCTCATACAGCGGCAGCTGCCACGGCATCCGCCCAGGCGCCACGAACGCGAGACTGTGGACGTAACCCCCCTCGATGTCCTGGATCAGCCCGTGCAGGATCTCGTCCAGGCGACGATCGTCGATCGTGATCGCATGTCGATACAGGGGAACAGCCTTCGCCCCGAGGGCCAGCACGAGCGCGTCGTATGCGATCTCCTCGCCGGCCTCGGTGTGGACGATCTGCCCGGCGGGCTCGACCCAAGCCAGCTTGTCGCTCAACAGCTTGGCGCCGGCATCCTCGACGATCGGTGCCAGCGGGTAGCGATGTGCTTGGCCGTAAGCAAACGGCTCGCGGACCGTCATTGGGCGGTAGATGAACTCGGTGTTGGGGGCTATGACGCTCACGTCGGCCTGCTCGGGCGCGAGCTCGCGCAGGGCCAGTGCGGCCTCCAGCGCCGCAACTCCGCCGCCAACGATGATCACTCGCAGCTTCTCGAGCGGGCTCACTTGCGCGATCCCCACGCTACGCCTCTCGCGATATCGAGGCTCGAGATCACCCCTTGGGGCTTTCCTGAGTCGGGCGCGACGACGATCAGGTGTGAGCAGTCCTGCTCGCCCATGATCTGGGCCGCGCGCTCCATGCTCTCGTCGGGGCTGACCGTGACGAGCTCGCCGATCGCTGCCTCGCCGGCCGCACCGTCCAACTGTCCCGATGCCACGGCTCGCATGAGCTCAACGTCGGAGACGGTCCCCCACACCAGGTGCCCGCTGTGATGGGGACCCCGTGCCAACCCATCCACGACCACGCAGTGAGCGGTGTTCTCGGCCATTAGCGACGCCACCTCGCGAAAAGGGGTCTCGGGAGGACAGCTGATGACGCCGGAGTGCATCAGGTCGCTGACCGCGATGGTTCTCGAAGTGGGGCTTGATGGGGGTGCCATGGCTTCTCCTTCTGGGATAGATGTCTCGAGATGGCTGATAACCGCAGAACTCACGTGAGTACTCGCTGAGCCCATTCCGTCTATTGAGTCTCCCACTCGCGTCCTGGTGCGCCATCCGCGATAGACCGGGGACAAGGTGCGGGTTTCCTCGGATTCGGGCTACCCAAGAACTTCGTGCTCGCCGTGAATCCGCGTGTAGCAGGCGTCGTGATAGCACTCGCCCACAGGCTCCCGGTCGTCTTGCTCGGCGGCTCTCGAAGTGATGCGTGCCTGTCCGTCGGTGAGCACGATCATCGGCTCGTACACTCCGATCACATCCCCGCATTGGCACCTCCATCTCCTGTCCATCACGATGCCTCCCGCACGGCAAGATGTTTTCCTTGGGACGCGCGCCCGCTGCATGCGAATGAGTAGGCGCGCGTTGATGACGCTGATGTACTCTGAGGATAAGGTCGGGTGCAGAGCCCCCCATCGGTGCAAACCCACAATCTAGGTGGGGGCCAACTACCGACCGCAGCAGCTGAGCGCCCTCGGAGCGCACAGACCATCCACAGCGAGCAGGTTCAGGGATTTCTACGTACTAACAAGCCCCCATCCGGCTGTCGTTCGCGACTAAGCTCCGTGGCGAATGAGCGCATCGTTCTGAGGAGCCGTGGATTCGCCGCCTGCTGGATGTGGGTCGGGCTTTGACAACGGAGCTCGACCAGCGGGTTCTGCTGGATCGTGTCCTCGAGACAGCGCGTGAAATCACCGGGGCGCGTTACGCGGCCCTGGGGATCTTGAACGACCAGCACAGCGCGCTGGAGCAGTTCTTGACCGCGGGCGTGGATGACGCTACGTACCGGGCGATCGGGGACCTGCCACGCGGACGGGGGGTTCTCGGCGCGCTGATCGAGCATCCGCAGCCGTTGCGCCTCGCCGATGTCGGTCAGCATCCGTCGAGCTACGGGTTCCCTGCCGGGCACCCGCCGATGCGTAGCTTCCTGGGCGTGCCGATCGTGATTCGCGGGCAGGTGTGGGGCAACCTCTACCTGACCGAGAAGCAGGGCGACGATGAGTTCTCAGAGCAGGACGAAGAGGCGACGGTGATCCTCGCCGATTGGGCGGCGATCGCGATCGATAACGCAAAGTTGTACGAGTCCAGTGAGCGCCGCCGCAAGGAGGCCGAGAAGGCGTTTCGGGGACTGGAGGCAACCCGCGACGTGGCGATCGCGATCGGCGGAGAGATCGCACTCGAGCACGTGCTCGAGCTGATCGTCAAGCGGGGACGCGCGCTCGTCGGCGCTCGGAGCCTCGTGATCATGCTGCGCGATGGCGAGGAGCTCGTCGTACACACGAGCGCCGGTCACGTACGGGAGATGCGCGGCGTGCGCCTGCCGATCGCCGACTCCACGTCGGGGCAGGTGCTGCAGCACCGGCGGCCCGAGCGGATCACCGATGTCGCGGCGAGGCTGCGAATCGCCCCCAGCGAGTTTGGCGTGCCCGACGCGCAGACGGCGCTGCTGGTGCCGATGGTCCACCGCGGGGAGGCCGTGGGCGTGCTGGCGGCGTTCGACCGCGGCCAGGACGGCGACGTGTTCGGCGAGGATGACGAGCAGATGCTGCGCACGTTCGCGGCAAGCGCAGCGACTGCCGTTGCTTTGGCACAGAGCGTGCAGGCCGACCGTCTACGTAGCACGCTGTCTGCCGCCGACGCCGAGCGGCGCCGCTGGGCACGGGAGCTCCACGACGAGACGTTGCAGGGCCTCGGGGGCCTGCGTCTGCTGCTCTCCTCCGCGCTGCGCCAAGATGACCTGCCGCGGGCGCAAGAGGCGATGCGCAAGGGAGTGGAGCAGGTCGAGCATGAGATCGAGAACCTGCGAGCGATCATCACCGAGCTGCGCCCCGCAGCGCTGGATGAGCTGGGCTTGCGAACCGCGATCGAGGGGCTGCTCGACCGCCACCGGGAGCAGAGCGGGTTTCAGATCGACAGCGAGCTCGCGCTGCCCGGCCCCTCGGCGGGAGAAGAACGCCTGGATGAGGACCTCGAAACCACCGTCTACCGGCTGGTTCAGGAGGCGCTCACGAACGTCGCCAAGCACGCCGGGGCGAACAGGGTGCGCGTGGCTGTCAGCGAGTCCGACGGCGATCTGCTGGTCGAGGTGCAGGACGACGGCGCCGGCTTTGACCCCGACGCTGGGAGCCACGGATTTGGGCTGGCGGGGATGCACGAGCGAGTGGATCTCGCCGACGGCACGTTGAGCGTCGACTCTGGCGAGCAGGGCACCCTTGTCAGGGCCTGCCTACCGGCACGCCACCGCGGCCAGGCTGGTGGTCCTGTGCAACGGTCAGGTTCTGAGCAGGCCGCGTCCTAGCGCATAGCGCACCAGTTCGGCCCGCGTGGTGAGCCCGAGCTTCCCATGGATGCGCGCGCGGTGGGTCTCCACCGTACGCGGGGAGAGGTGCAGCTTGCGGGCTATCTCAACGCTGGTGTGGCCGAGCGCGATCAGGCGCAGAACCTCGACCTCGCGCGCGGTCAGCTTGTCCTCGGTGAGCGCCTGGTGCAGCGCGTCCAACCGGGCAGCCATCCGTGGGCTGACGTACTCCTCGCCACGCGCGGCAGCGCGTACCGCCTGAGGCAGCTCCTCATCGGCGAGCTCCTTCACCACAAACCCTATTGCGCCGGCAGCGAACGCGCGCTGCGCGAATGCCGGGCTGTCCTGCATTGTCATCACGACGATCTGTGTCTCTGGCACCCGTTCGCGCAACTGGCTGAGGGCTTCGATGCCAGACCCGTCGGGCATGTTGAGATCGAGCACGAGCACATGCGGCTGGTGAGCATGAACGTTGCGCATAACCGACGCCAGGTCATCGGCTTCGGCGATCACCTCCACACCGTCCTCGCCGTCGAGCAGCAGCCGCAGAGTGCGGCGCATCATCGTGTGGTCGTCTGCCAGGACCACTCGGATCGGCGACGCGGCGTAGACGGCCGATCCGGTTCCAGGGGGGGTGGGCGCTAGGTGCAGATGTGTGGACATAGTTTCAAGCTAGCCCTTGTGGGGAGTGCTATCTATCGGGTAAAGCACTCCGATTGGCTGTGGAAAAGCACTGATCTCCCGGGTCTCGTTCTCACGCGATGGCCACGCTCTGCTCCGTCTGCGCGGTCGGCATGCTGACGTTGGAGCCTTGTAGTACGACCTTCAGGGCGCCCGAGTTGGCCGCGTCGGCAAATGTGTCGTAGGCGGCCATCGTCTCGCCGAGCGGGAAACGGTGGGTGGCAAACAGCGATGGGTCCAGCCGGCCACTGGCAATCAACCGCATGAGCTGGGGGATGCTGAACGTGTCGACCAACCCGGTCGTGATCGTGACATCACGGATCCAGAGCTTCTCCAGGTGCAGGTGTGCGGCCTTCCCGTGGACGCCGATGTTCGCGACGCGTCCGCCGGGGCGGATGAGGTCGGCGGCCAGCTCGAAGGTCTCAGGTACACCCACCGCCTCGAACGCCACATCGGCGCCGAGACCGTCCGTGAGCTCCATGACCTGGGCAACCGCGGCCTCGTTGCCGTTGTTGATCGTGGTGTCCGCACCGAATCGCCGCGCGCTGTCCAACCGGCTGTCGGCGAGGTCGATCGCGATGATGTTGCCGGGCGTGTACAGCCTCGCGGTCAAGATCGCGGCCAAGCCGATCGGCCCAGCGCCGACGATCGCCACCGTGTCACCCGGGGAGACCATGCCGTTCAGCACACCGACCTCGAATGAGGTCGGAAGGATGTCTGCAAGGAACAGCACCTGCTCGTCGGTGAGCTGGGCGGGGACCTTGTAGACGGAGTTATCAGCGAATGGCACGCGCGCGTACTCGGCCTGCAGCCCGTTGATCAGGTGACCAAAGATCCACCCTCCACCACCGAGGCACTGCCCGTAGCGGCCTTCCTTGCAGAAGCGACAGCGCCCGCAGGAGCTGACGCAGGACATGAGCACGCGGTCGCCCGGAGCAACCGTCGTCACACTGGCTCCGATCTCCTGCACGGTGCCGACGGCCTCGTGGCCGAGTACGGTGCCCGGCGTGGTCTCGGGCACGTCGCCTTTGAGGATGTGCAGATCGGTGCCGCAGATCGTCGAGGTGTCGATTCGCACGATCGCGTCGGTCGGGTCGAGGATCGTGGGGTCAGCGACCGTGTCCCAGCCTCGCTCGCCGGGGCCGTGATAAACGAGAGCCTTCATCTTCGGTGCCTACCTTTGGTCGGTGTGCGATGAGTTCGGTGACCTGCACACTCGAAGCTAAACGCGGCCCGAAGCCGGCACATCCGGGACTCTCCCTAAGCCGGGTGCACGTTTCTACGGACTTTGACGGCCCGCTGCACCTTCCGCGCCGCGGCGGTCCACCGCGCGGGTGACCTCGGCGACCTGTGCGTCCAGGGTCTGGGCCGTGTCGAGTCTCAGCACGCTGTTGTTGGGCAGCTCGTCGAGCTCCTCATAGGCGTGGAACTGTTCTTCGGCGATCTGTGGTGTCGCGTCGGAGACGCGCTGGGGATCGTGCAGGCGCTCCGCGGCGCGTCGAAGGGCAACCTCAAGCGTGGTCTGGCACTGAACAACCAAATAGGTGCTCCCTCCCAGCTTCAAACGGTCAATCACAAGTTCCCGCTGACCGGGAGAGTGGCAAGTGGCATCCACAATCACCCCGCCTTGGCGCAGCTGCTCTAAGGCCTCCTCGCCGAGAAGGTCATAAGTCGTATGCGTGAACTCCTCGGTGTAGTGCTCTGGACGTGCCCGCTCCTCGGCCGCCAGCCCCGCCAGGTGCTTGCGAACCACGTCCGAAGAGACGACCGGCAACTGCGTGCGGCGGAAGAGCTCAGCGGCCAGCGTCGACTTGCCGCTGGCCGCAGGCCCACACACAACGATCGCCAAGGGCCGCCGTGCTCGCCAGCACAGCCGCTCAGCCAAGTCCCAAAGTCGCTGTGCATGCGCGATTCGCGCGCCACGCACGCTCCCCTCGTGCTCCGCGGCGGCGATCAGCGCCACCTTCGCTCGCACCAGCGCTCGATGAGCGGCGTAGAAGGACCGCAGGACCTCGCTGCCGGAGCTACCGCCGGCTGCATCGTAAGCCCTGACAAGCTCTCGCGCCGCCGAGGCCTGGCCGTGAGCCTCGAGATCCATCGTCAGGAACGCCAGATCAGCGGTGACGTCCGTGCGGCGCAGCGCGGGATCGAACTCGATGCGATCAACCACGCGAACGGCGGGTCTCACCAGCACATGCTCACAGCGCAGGTCGCCATGACCGTCACGGACATGGCCATCTCCAACGCGCTGCTCGATCTCACCGGTGTGGGCGTGCACGAACGCCTCGCCGAACCGGCGCATGATGTCCACGTGCCAGCGGCTGGGATGTTCCAGTCGGCCCAGCTCCTGCGTGTTCGCCCGCCAGGTCTCGAGCACCTGGCTCGGGTCACCCTCTGTGACGGCGGGCGCGGAGCGGTGAAAGTCCGCCAGACGCCGAGCGACATCCCCTATGTGGGCAGGCGTGAGAGCGCCCGCGGCAATCACTCCGTCCATGGTGTCCGCCTCGTCGAAGCTCTGCATCTCCACGGCATACTCGACGGCCGTGGGTGCCCCCTCGGCCGCGAAGCGAAACCCGTGAGGGGTCATGACGATCGCGCGCACCCCGAGATAGATATCGGGAGCGAGATCCTGGTTTACTCGCACCTCCTCACGGCAGGCCGCGTGCCGGCGCGCGAGCGTGCTGTAGTCCAGGAAGCCAAGAGCGACGGGCTTCTTGATCTTGTAAGCGCGCTCGCCGGCGACAAACACCCACGAGGCGTGCGTCTCGTGCACCGCCACCGGACTGCTCACCCCATAGGTCTCAGGTGCCGCGAGGGCCGCCAGGATATCTGGGTCGGTGCGTCCCTCCTGGTTGGGATCACGGCGGTGATCGGTCTCTCTCATCAGGGAACTCGTGGCGCTCACCACGGCTGAGGGTCCACACAAGGTCAGGCCTCGATCAGCGCCCTGAACTTGTCCGGCAGGACTGCCAGGACATCGTCGATCTCCCCGGGAGAGACATGGGCCCGCAGTACCCGCGCGACCGCAGTCACAGCGACCGCAGCCTCGGTCTCTCCGGCCAGACGCCCCTCGCTTGCGACATGATCGAGAAACGCCTCCACGTCGTGGATAGCAAGCGGAGTACGGCTGGGGTCCCAGTCCTCATAGTAGATCCCTCGGATCAGTGTGGGCAGCTGAGCGGCGAGCTTGGCTGCCACGTCAACGGTCAGCCGGTCGCGCAACGTGTGTAGCACGGCACGGAGCGCACGATACGCGTACTGGCGATCCTCGTCGCCAAGCTCCTCGGCGACTTCCTTCAACCAGATGTGCGTCTTTTCGACGCTGCGCTCAATGATGCTCGGGTCGGCTTCAGTCATGTTGGGCTCCTTGCAGATCGCAATGCAGGTATCGAGAGCGTCTCGCATCTCGTTGCCCGCGCACATCCGTGCAAGACCGCACGAAAGCTGAGGATTACGCGCAGCTCAAGCCTCCACCGCACGGGTAACATTGATGGGTCGAGTGACTTCGATGAGATCAGTTCAGGCCAGCAACCGTCCACCATCGACGACGATCTGAGCACCGGTCATGTAGCTGGAGAGTTCGCAGGCGAGGAACAGCGCGGCACGCCCGATATCGTCGGGATCGCCCATTCGCCGCATCGGGATCATGGCCTCGAAACCTGCAAGCGCCACCTCGTCCATGTCTCCGGTGCCCGGTGTCCTGATCCCGCCCGGGGCGATCGCGTTGACCGCGATGTTGTGCGGCGCGAGCTCCAGCGCGATGTTCTTGGTGAAGCCCCATGCGCCGTGCTTGGACGCGTCGTAATGGGCCAGCCCGACCATCGACGGGTGTAGCGCGTCGATCGATGTGACGTTGACGATTCGCCCGCCCCTGCCCTGCGCGATCATGCGCGCTGAGACGGCCTTCGTGCACAGGAACAGGCCGGTCAGGTTGACGTCGATGACACGGCGGAAAGTCTCGACATCGAGATCCTTGAGCGGCAGCATCGGAAAGATTCCCGCGTTGTTGACGAGGATGTCCACTCCGCCGAAGCTCTCGACGGCAGTGTGCACCATGCCCTCCACGCTCTCGGGATCGCTGACGTCGCAGCGCACAGTCAGAGCGCTGTCCGCTCGCACGGCGCGCAGAGCCTCGGCCGCATGCTCGCCGGCGGCCAGATCGAGATCTGCGACGAGAACGCTTGCACCCGCCTCGTGTAGGCGGCGGGCTATACCCAGCCCGATACCCATCGCGCCGCCGGTGACGATTGCGCTGCGGCCGGTGAGGTCAATGAGCTCTCCCAACGACGTGGTCTGTGGTGTGGCGATGGTCGTAGTCATGCCCGGGAGGATGCCGTGTACACACAGAGCAGACATCCGCGATCGGCCGCCGACTGCTGTGGAGGACTACTGATGGCCGGCGGCGATAGCCGCCGGCCATCATCCGGCGCACCTGGGCTGAACCGGATCGCTGCCGTGGCAATCATGGAACCGAAGACGGTATTTGGCCTAGGCGTCGAGCGCGGCGGGCTAGATGAGGCGGATCAGTGTTCGAACGCCGGTCGCATCCGTTACCAGGATCGCTTTGGGAGCGAGCTCGCCCGACTGCTCGATGCTGATCGTCTGTGGATTGGAGATGAAGTGCCGCAACACGACCGGATAGCGGACGCCCCGTCCACCGACTGACACCTCCAGCATATTGTCCTTGGGGTCGTAGCCGATCGCCTGGACTGGTAGCCGCTCGATGTCGGTCTGATCGCCCAGCTGCTCGCTCATGACCTCGATCGTGACCAGGTGCCCGTCGATGTTCCGAGCGATCGAGTCGAAGTACTCGACCCACTTCTCGGCTTTTAGTTCCTCGGTTGTTGTGCTCATCTGGACTCCTGTTTCTGCTCGGTGGCTAGTAGCGAAGAAGCGCGGCGATCGAGCCATGCCGTTCGAGCTCGCTCTGGTGGTCACGGAAGATGAGCACCTCAATTGACTGGCTCAGAGCTCGCTTGACTGCGTGATCGATGATGTTCTCCTGGGGTTGCAGTGCGGTAGCGTCCATCGGGCACGATGTCCCGGTCGCGGACAGGCGCCCGCAGCGTGGACAGCTGAGCCCGGGTGCCACGAAGCCCTGCGCCAGCAGGAGTGTCTGCACGCGTTGCTCGCTCAGCAGCTCGAGCACCTCATCGAGCCCGATCCCAGCATGGCCATCCGGTGCGATGCTCTCGGTGAGCTGCGCCAACGCGTCCTGCTCGCGTTGGCGCTCCTGTGTTTCGATGGCTGGGAGCGCCCGCCGGTGCACCTCCTCGGCGGAGGCTCGCTCTACGTCGATGTCGACGTGCCCGACAAGCCGCTGGCGCAGGTCGGGATGCAAGTCGCGCTCGACGCGATGCGCGAGCTCAGATGGGCCGCCGAGGATCAGGCAATCGAACGGCTCGTCCCGGAAACGCGCGAACAGCAACTCGCAGGTTCGCCTGATGTGATCCTCGATCTCCTTCTCGATACCGCGCTGAAAACGCGCTTGTGACCAGCCACCCTGGCTGTGACGGCGATGGACGTCGTCGTGGATGTCCCCCACCTCCACCAACCTCTCACGATCGCCGCCAAAGATCCGGCTTGCCCGGCTACTGAGGAGCAGCACGCACCAGCGCTCCGAAGGGGCCAGCTCGGAATCATTCATGTCGGTGGCGAGGTGCATCATCGACGATTCGTTCATCACGCCGCCAAGCTATTCCGCAGGGGACCAGGCGCGCATCGGTACAAGCTGCCCATACGCACTCCGTGAGGACTACTGGGCCTCGTAGCCGCTCGGCCTCGCTACTGGCCCGCCTGTCGTGGTCCAGCCCCACTAGCCGGCTGATTCGACGACCTACAGCTCGAATGCCGTGCGCCCACCACAGTCCACGAACTCCGCGAGCTGGATACGACCATCCCCAATGACCGGGCCTCCGTGGGCGAGCAGGAGGTGCTCGAAGTCAAGCTCACCCAGCAGGCGGTCGAACGCATTGAGCAGATGTCGTCTGGTGCCGGGAGGGTCATCCATGAGCGTGTCCGGGACAAAGCCGAGCGAGCCGGGCTGCCCGTGTGGGCTCCCGCGGACAACACCATCGGCGATCACGACCGCTCGCTTTGAGGGGAGGTGCAGGGCCGTCTCGTCGGGACACAGCCCGCCGACCTCGTGGGCACCGATGCCGCCCGGGAGCGTGTCACCTGGATCGAATGCGGTGACAAGCTCGCCGTGGGTGAACTCTCCGAGCCCTGCTCGATTGCAGAACACAGGACAACCGAACACATCTTGGAAGCGCGCGCTGTCGCGATAGTGGTGACGGTTTGAGAGCAGAATCGCAGCCGGGGGCGTCGAGCGGCACTCGAACCACTGAAGCCCGACGTCGGGTGGGACGAGTGGATCGATGAGGATGCCGCCGTCCTGCAGCCAGTAAGACGAGACCTCGATGTGGATGCGCGGATGGATCGCTGGCCAATGGAAGACGCCGGGCAGAACCTCGCGCACCAGGCCAACGCTACCGCACCGTAGATGAGCGGTCGATGGCAGTGTCCGCCCGCGATGCGAGGCTGTCGCACGCACCGTGGCCATGCTCAATAGCTCTCGCTCTCGCGCCGCCGCCACCGCGTTTGCGGGTGTCGTGGGTTACGACCTCCTTCAGCGCCAGCGCGCGATCCTCCGCAACTTCCCGATCCTCGGGCACCTGCGGTACGCCTTGGAGGCGTTTGGCCCTGAGCTGCGCCAGTACATCGTCACATCCAACAACGAGGAGCGCCCGTTCTCTCGTGATCAGCGGCGTTGGGTGTACGCATCCTCCGAGGGTAAACCGAACGTCTTTGGGTTCGGGACTGACGATGAGATGGAGGCCGTCGAGAGCCTGCTGATCATCAAGCACTCGCCGTTTCCCGCGCCTGCACCTGCCGCGGGGGAGTCTGGCGGGCCGCCGGGCTACGGCATACCCGCCGCCAAGATCCTCGGCGCGGCCCACAGGCGACGTCACGCGTTCCGCCCCGCTTCAGTGGTGAACCTGTCAGGGATGAGCTACGGCTCACTCTCTCCCGTCGCCGTCGAGGCGCTGAACCGCGGCGCAGAGCTCGCGGACTGCCTGCAGAACACCGGTGAGGGCGGCCTCGCGGGAGCGCATTGCCACGGCGGAGAGCTGGTCTTTCAGATCGGCACGGGCTATTTCGGCTGTCGCGATACGGATGGGCGCTTCAGCCTGCAGCGACTGCGCGAGCGCGTGGCACAGGCGCCGGTGCGCGCGATCGAGGTCAAGCTCTCTCAGGGCGCGAAGCCCGGGCTCGGGGGACTCCTCCCGGGCGTCAAGGTGACTCCTGAGATATCCGCCATCCGCTGCGTGCCCGTCGGCGAGGACTGTGTCAGCCCGCCCGCGCACTCAGAGTTCTCAGATGTCGATGAGCTGATCGAGTTCGTCGAGCTTGTCGCGGCCGACACGGGCCTACCGGTCGGCATCAAGTCCGCGGTCGGCGAGAGTGGCTTCTGGGAAACGCTCGCCGAGCGCATGGCGGCCACGGGGGCAGGACCGGACTTCGTCACGGTCGACGGCGGCGAGGGTGGGACCGGCGCCGCGCCGCTGTCGTTCGCCGACCATGTTGCTCTTCCCTTCAAGCTCGGCTTCGCACGCGTTTACGGCACCTTCGCGCGTGCGGGGCTGGCCGAGGATGTGATGTTCATCGGCTCGGGCCGGCTCGGGTTCCCGGACTCGGCGCTGTTCGCCTTCGCCTTGGGCTGCGACATGATCAGCGTGGGCCGTGAGGCGATGCTCTCGATCGGCTGCATCCAGGCCCAGCGCTGCCACACCGGCCGCTGCCCGACCGGCGTCGCAACCCAATCGCGCTGGCTGATGCACGGGCTCGACCCGGAGCTCAAGTCAAGTCGTGCAGCCAACTATCTCGTTGCGCTGCGCGCGGAGATCCTCGCGCTGGCGCGCTCCTGCGGCGTTCCACACCCCGCGCTCGTGACACCCGAGCACATCGAGATCGTCACCGAGCGCTACGGCTCCGCTCCGCTGGCTGACGTATTCGGGTATGAGTCCGACTGGCCCGTGCTCTCAGCTACCCGACACCAGGAACTCGAGCGCCTCGTGGTTTAGCTTCACCGGGTCTGGAATCGGGAACCTGCGCGACCTTATCCAACTGCGTGTTCGCCGAAGCGGCCTGCGGCGGTTCAGATGAGAGCCGAGAAGCGCGTCCAGATGTCCGTATCCGCCGGCCCTCGGCAGTAGACCGTCCCCGCGTAACGCCCGCCACGGCGATTACATGTGATTAGGTAACGCACGCGCGAAGTCGGCGAATCCACCCCTATCTGGCAGTTGCGTCGCTCGTGGCAGACGTTCACATAGTCCGTGATTACGTTGCCGGCAAGTACACAGATCGTATCTGCAGACGCATAGAGCGGAGGGTCTCCTTGCCTGCACCAGTGGGCAGCGGGTGTTGCCGCACCGGCACCGGCAGCCGGCGCGATGGCTGCGATCACAACTGCGCTGATCAGGTACTTGTGCACGACCGGTATCGTCGCGTGCAGGTGATCGTGCGACATCCGTGTGCGACAACAGTTCCTCCCGGGGAAGTACTCACTCCGCACCGCAATAACCCGCGCCGATTTGCGGCTATCCCGTCCCGACGCCGGTCCTCGAGCAGTAGAGTGGAACGATGGGAAGGCAGGCTGGCGTAGTGCTCTACGTGCTCGCGCTGGTGACCGTCATAGTCGGCGTGGACGTCTTGTTCTTCAGGCACCAGTTCTGGGAGCGCCTGATCGTAAACGTCGGGATTGTCCTGGTGTTCGTGGCGTTCTATCTGAGGTTCCTGAAGCGAGCATGAGCGGGACGCCCCCGATGAACGCAGCCAACGAGCACACCGCTCGCAAAGGTCTTCGCGGATGGTGGACAACTCCCCCGCGACCCGGCATGCAACGCCTGATCAATCCATGGGCATACCGCCACCTCCGCGCCTTTGGAGCCACGCGCATTGCCGGCGGCCTTGTCGCGGCCAGCGCGGGCGCGATTTGCCTCTCATATGCCGCCTACGGATGGGCAGCCTTCTTCCTGGTTGTTGCGGTGCTGAACCTTGCGGGCGGCTACTGGTACATCACTATCGCTCGCTCCGCACCACCCCGAGCCTGAGCCCGCGCGCGGTGACACCCCCGCCTTGATCCTCCCGACCGACCGTCGTGAAAGCTCCACTAGCCCCTGTCGATCTCGATCACCGCGGCGCCCTGGAAGCGTCCGGCGCGCAGATCCTCCAGGGCGCGGCCTGTGTCCTGCAGCGTGTAGGGGTGAACCTCGGTGCGAACCGGGACGCGGGGCGCGAGGGCCAAGAACTCGCGAGCATCCTGGCGGGTGAGGTTGGCGACCGAGCGAATCGTGCGCTCACCCCACAAGATGTCGTAGGGAAAGCTCGGGATGTCGGACATATGAATCCCGGCGCACACGACGGTTCCACCCTTGGCGATGGCACGCAGCGCCGCAGGGACAAGCTCACCGGCGGAGGCGAAGATGATCGCCGCGTCCAGCTCCTCGGGGGGCGCTGTGAGCGAGTCCCCTGCCCACTCGGCGCCGAGCTCGCGGGCCGAGGTCTGTCCCGCTTCGTCTCCGGGACGAGTGAACGCGAACACACGCCGACCCTGAAAGCGTGCGACCTGAGCGATGATGTGCGCCGAGGAGCCAAACCCGTACAGACCGAGCCGCTCGGCGTCACCGGCCATCCCTAAGGCCCGATAGCCGATCAGTCCCGCGCACAGCAGCGGAGCGAGGTGAAGGTCGGAATAACCCTCGGGCAGTGCAAAGCAGTAGCGCCCGTCGGCGATCGTCAACTCCGCGAAGCCGCCATCGATGTCCCGTCCGGTAAAGCGCGCGAGATCGCAGAGGTTCTCTCGTCCACTGAGGCAGTAGCGACAGCGACCGCACGTCCACCCCAGCCACGGAATGCCTACCCGCGTTCCCGGCTCAAGCGACTCACTGACCCCTGTCTGCTCACCGCGATCGATTACGGTCCCGACGATCTGATGGCCGGGAACGATCGGAGGTCGAGGGATCTCAACCTCCCCGTCGAGCAGGTGCAGGTCGGTACGGCAAACGCCGCATGCGTGCACTCTCACCAGAACCTGGTTGGGTCCCGGCTCAGGGTTGGGAAGGTCCATGGAGCGCAGCACGCCGGGGCGCTCTATCTGTATCGCCCGCACTTTCAGATCATGTCACGCAGGGAATTGAAGGTTGTCGCTGCGGCTTTTCCCTGAGTCCCGGTGTGGGCGAAGCCTGATACCCGCTGGCTGCAATCGCAATAGCCTGCCCGCATGATGTCCTGCGTTGGCGAGGAGACGTTGTGAAAGCCGCGATTCGCACGAAGGGGCTTTCCAAGCGCTACGGGAGCACGCTTGCGTTGGATGGACTCGACCTGTCGGTGGGAGAAGGCGAGGTGTACGGGTACCTCGGCCCGAACGGGTCCGGCAAGACCACCACGATCCGGCTGCTGCTGGGGCTGCACCGTCCGAGCGACGGGCGCGCGGAGCTGTTCGGTCTCGATGCGTGGAGCGATCCGGTGGCCGCGCACCGACGCGTCGCGTACGTCGCGGGGGAGCCGTTCCTGTGGCCTTCCCTGACGAGCGCCGAGACGTTTGAGTTCCTCGCGCGACTGCACGGCGGAACCGATGTCTCTTATCGCGATGTGCTTGTGGAGCGCTTTCAGCTGGACAGTCACAAGAAGATCCGGGCGCTGTCGAAGGGCAACCGCCAGAAGGTGCAGCTGGTCGCGGCGCTCGCCACACGCGCCGATCTGCTGTTGCTCGACGAGCCGACCAGTGGACTCGACCCCTTGATGGAGGTTGCCTTTCGCGACTGTGTCAAGGAGGCAAAGGAGCGTGGACAGACTGTCTTTCTCTCCTCGCACATCCTCAACGAGGTGGAGGCGCTGTGTGATCGGGTCGGGATTCTCAGGGAGGGAAAGCTCGTTGACGAGGGAACGCTGAAAGAGCTGCGTCATCTCGCGGTGCAGACGGTCGAGGTCACGTTCGCTGGGCAGGCGCCCGAGCTCCCGCCGCTTGCGGGAGTGCACGTGCAGAGAGCGGGCCCCAACGCGCTGCGCTTCGAGGTCTCGGGGAGTGTCGGCCCGCTGATCGCCGCGCTTGCCGAGCATCCGGTGATGACGTTGAGCAGCCGTGAGCCATCGCTCGAGGAGATCTTCCTGCACCACTACGACGGCTCTGACGCTCATGCCGGTCGCTAGCGGGACGGTCGTGGCGCGCAGCGCCCCGAAGTTGAAGACCGGGACGGGTTTCGCTCGGGCGCGGGCGTTGGCGCGGCGGGCGTTCCGGGACGCTCGGGTTCGCACGATCTCCTTCGGATACCTGTTCGCGGTGATCGCCTACATCCAGCCGGTCGGCTACCGCGACGCCTATCCGACGCTGTCCAGCCGGCTCGCTTTCGCGCACAGCTTTGCCGATAACAAGGCGATCCGCCTGTTCTATGGGGTCCCGCACAACCTGCTCACCGTCTCCGGCTACACCGCTTGGCGAGTCGGCGGGACGCTGGCGATCTTCGCCGCGGTCTTCGGGCTGCTGGCCGCGGTGCGCGCTCTGCGGACCGAGGAGGACACCGGCCGGGTGGAGCTGGTGCTCGCCGGTTCGGTCGGGCGAGGGACCGCGTATCTGTCGGCGATGGCCGCGATCGCGGCAGGCGTCCTGATCCTGGGCCTCGCCGAGTTCGCTGGGCTCCTCCTGGCTGGCCTACCGGCGGGCGGGTCAGCCGATCTCGCCCTCGCGACGGCCTCGATCGTGCCCGTGTTCGTAGGGGTGGGAGCGCTCGCGAGCCAGCTTGCCTCGACACGCAGGGTGGCGCTAGAGCTCGGCGGCGCGGCAGTCGGGTTGTTCTTGGCGCTGCGAGTGATCGCCGATACCTCCGCGAGCGCCGGATGGCTGCGGTGGGCGACGCCACTCGGGTGGGCCGAGGAAGTGCGTCCTTTCACCGGCGCCCATCCGATCGTCCTGCTGCTCCCCGCCGCAATAACCGTGCTGCTGCTCACGGCAGCCGCACGGATCGCCGCCGGCCGCGACATCGGCACCGGGGTCCTCCCGGCCCGTGAGAGCACCGAGCCCAGTCTAAGTCTGCTCTCCTCGCCGCTCGCGCAGGCGCTGCGCTCAGAGCGCGCCAGCTTGATCGTATGGCTCTCAAGCGTCGGCGCATTCGCCTACATCACCGGTGTGATCGCGAAGAGCACATCAACCGCGGGAATCTCAAAGAGCCTGCAACACGAGGTCTCAAAGCTCGGCACCGGCTCGATCGTGACGCCCACCGGATACCTCGCGTTCGTGTTCATCTTCTTCGTCTTGGCCGTCAGCCTGTTCGTCTGCGTGCAGATCGGCGCCGCGCGCCACGAGGAAGCCGATGAGCGACTCGAGACGCTGCTCTGCATGCCAGTCAGCCGCCGCAGATGGCTGGGCGGGAGGCTCGTGCTCGCGGTCGCCGGCGCCACCGCGATCTCCCTGACAGCCGGGCTACTCACATGGCTGGGCGCCGAGTCGGGCGGCGTCAGCGTTTCTCTGGCGGGGATGCTCGAAGCAGGCCTGAATTGCCTTCCCGTCGCGCTGATGTTCCTTGGCATCGCGGCGCTCGCCTACGCGATCGTCCCCCGAGCAAGCGCCGGGCTCTCCTACGGGCTCGTCACGGTCGCGTTTCTGTGGGATCTGTTTGGCTCCCTGCTCAGCGTGCCGAAGTGGCTCGTGGGGGCGACGCCGTTCGCGCATGTCGGGCTCGTGCCCGCGCAACCGTTTCGCGCCGCCGCCGCCGTCATCATGCTCGGGATCGCGGCGGTATCAGCGCTCGCTGCGGTGTGGTTCTTCCAGCGGCGCGATCTGACGGGACCTTGAGGAGATGAACTCGTGTTGCAGAAGGTGACTGTCGGGCGCTGGTCGCTCGATGCCTATGACGGGGTCGCTCCCGAGGAGACGATGCGGGAGCTGCGTGAGCATGCGCGCGCGCTGCAGGGCGCGCGCATCCTGAATGTCAACGCGACGTCTTATGGCGGCGGGGTATCGGAGCTGCTGCGCTCCAGCGTCCCGTTGCTGCGCGATCTCGGGCTCACCGTCGACTGGAAGGTGATCGGTGGCGACGAGGATTTCTTTCACGCGACCAAGGCGCTGCACAACGCGCTGCAGGGCGCGCCACGCTCGTTGACCGAGGCCGAGCGGGCCGCCTACATGCGCTGCCTCCAGGAGAACGCAACGACACTGGACGGGGGCTATGACTTCATCATCGTGCACGACCCCCAGCCCGCCGGGCTGCTGCAGGCGCACGGCAAGGGCAGTGCGCGCTGGGTGTGGCGCTGCCACATCGACACGAGCGAACCCAATCCCGACGCCTGGAGCTTCCTAGAGCCGCTGCTCGCCGAGTTCGACGCGGCGGTGTTCACGATGGGAGAGTTCGTGCCGCCCGACTTTCCGGTGAGGCGCGTCGAGTCGATCGCACCGGCGATCGATCCGCTGAGCCCTAAGAACATCGAGCTCGATCTTGCTACGGCCAGCCAGATCCTCGACTGGATCGGGCTGGACCTCCCAGGACGGCTCGTGACGCAGGTATCGCGCTTTGACCAGTGGAAGGACCCGCTCGGGGTGATCGACGCCTACCGGCTCGTGCGCGAGGAGATTCCAGACCTGCAGCTCGCGCTCGTCGGCTCGATGGCGCTCGATGACCCCGAGGGCTGGGATGTGTACCGCCAGGTCTCAGAGGTCGCGGAGCGTGAGGAGCTGATCCACATCTACACCAACCTCACCGGGGTCGGCAATGTCGAGGTCAACGCCTTCCAGCGACTCTCCGAGGTGGTCGTGCAGAAGTCGATCCGCGAGGGCTTCGGGCTGGTCGTCTCCGAGTCGCTGTGGAAGGGCACACCGGTCGTCGCCGGGCGCGCCGGGGGCATCCCGATGCAGATGCCCGACGGGACCGGCGGGGTGCTGGTCGATTCGGTCGAGGATTGCGCTGCCGCGATGCTCAAGCTGCTGAACGACCGCGAACTGGCCGAGCAGCTCGGCCACAGCGGTCGCGAGCATGTGCGCGAGCACTTCCTGCTGCCCCGTCTACTGATGGAGGAGCTGCGCCTGCTGAGAACGCTTGACTGCGGCGGCGCGTAGTACCCCCCTCTGAACTTCCGGGGTTTTCACGGATGCCCGGCCGGCGACAGGGTGCGATCTTCCCAAGCATGGCGCGCACCACCTCACCATCGGACCCCGCGCACGTGCTGATTGCTGGCGGCGGGTTCGGCGCAGTGGAGGCGATGCTCGCCCTGCGCGCGCTCGCGCCCGAGCGGGTGCGCGTGACCCTGATCTCGGCCTCCCCGGTGCTCGCATACAAGCCGTCGGCGACCACGGAGTCCTTCGACGAGACCTCGCCGCGGACGTATGACCTGCAGGCGATCGCCGCCGATGTCGGCGCGTCCTTCCGTCTGGATCGCCTGGAGGCGGTCGCTTCCCATGACCACAGGGTGCGGCTCGAGTCCTTCGCTTTCCTGGACTACGACGCCCTCGTGCTCGCGGTGGGCGCCCGCCCCACCAGGGCAATACCGGGCGCGCTGACGTTCCGCGACCAGCGAGAGGTGAACCACATCCGCCACCTCGCGGGCGAACTGCGCGCCGGGAAGCTACACCGCATCATCTTTGCCGTTCCAGACGGCTGCTCGTGGCCGCTGCCGCTGTACGAGCTGGCGTTGCTCACAGCCACTCACCTCAAGGAGCAGGGCGCCGCGGGCGAGGTCGTGCTCGTGAGCCCCGAGATCACGCCCCTACAGGTCTTCGGCGCACAAGCCTCACGGCTCGTCGCGGATCTCCTCACCGAGCGGGGAGTGTGCTTCATCGGCGAGTCAGACCCCCAGAGCGTCGAGCACGACGGGGCACTCTCTCTGGGCTCAGGGGGACCCCTGGACGCCGGCTGTGTCGTCGCTGTACCCGAGCTCCGAGGCCCGAGGATCACGGGCGTGCCAACCGACGCCTGGGGCTTCATCACAACCGACGAGCTCGGCGGCGTCATCGGGCTGCCGGACGTGTACGCCGCCGGAGACATGACGAGCTTCCCGATCAAGCAGGGCGGTCTGGCCGCCCAGCAGGCCGACCTGATCGCGCAGCGCATCGCCTCCGAGAACGGGGCCACCGTCAAGGAGCTCCGGGTCCAGCATGTGCTGCGCGCGCGGCTCATCGGTGGCGCACAACCCGTCTTCCTGCGAGCAGAGCTCGACGAGCTCGGGCAGGCCACCACCGCCACCCTTCAGTTTCAGTGCTTGGAGGGCAGTGAGTCCCTCGCATCATCAAAAAAGGTCTTCGGGCACTATCTCACCCCATACCTACACACCCGCGAGCCTCTGCTCTCTCAGAGCTTGACCAGCGGTTGAGCCGGCCAAGGGCACGGCCGGGTGCATCTTCCTGCCGACAGCGCCGATCGTGCGCCTGCGCAGCAGCCGGTCGATGTCGACGCGACCGAGAGAGTCGAGTTGCTCATGCGAGATCTGCGTGCTTCGCCGGTGGGCCTGTCGGCGGCCGAGGCGCGGCGGCGGCTGATTCAGTACGGGCCCAACGAGTTGCGCCGGCGCGGCGGTCGTAAGTGGCCGGGTGAGCTGGCACGCCAGTTGACCCACCCACTCGCGTTGCTGCTGTGGCTCGCGGCGGCGCTGTCGTTCGCGGTCGGCAGTCAAACCATCGCCATCGCCGTCCTTTTGGTGATCGTGCTCAACGCCCTGTTCGCATTCGTGCAGGAGATGCAGGCGGAGCGGGCGGTGGAGGCGTTGGCGCACTTCCTGCCTCAGCGGGTCAGGGTCCTGCGCGATGGGCAGCCGTCGTCGATCTTGGCCGCTGAGCTGGTTCCCGGTGACGTGGTGGTCGTCGAGGAGGGCGACCGAATCGCCGCCGACATGCGTCTAATCTCGGGTGCCCTTGAGGTGGATCTCTCCACGCTCACGGGCGAGTCGGCTCCGGCGCTGCGCTCGGCGGAGCTGGTGGATACGGGCGTACCGCGGATCGTCGCGCGGGATCTCCTGTTCAGCGGCACGAGTGCCACCGGTGGGGAGGCGCAGGGCGTCGTGTTTGCGACCGGGATGCACACCGAGCTGGGGCGCATCGCCGCACTGTCCGAGCGAGTCAAGGAAGAGCCCAGCCCCCTGGAGCGACAGGTTCGCAGGGTCGCATGGTTGATCGCCGCGATCGCGATCGCGATGGCCGTCGCCTTTGTTCCGGTCGCGATCTTCGGCGCCGGCCTGTCGTTCAAGAACAGCGTCGTGTTCGCGGTCGGCCTGCTGGCAGGAAACGTGCCGGAGGGTCTGCTGCCGGTCATCACGCTGGCGCTGGCTGTCGCGGTGCGCGCGCTGGCACGCCGGGGCGCGCTGGTCAAGCGCTTGAGCGCCGTGGAGACCCTCGGCTCCACCGATGTCATCTGCACCGACAAGACCGGGACCCTGACCGAGAACCGTATGCGACCGATCGCGGCCTGGACGGTGGCGAGCGAGGCTGCGCTTGACGCCGAGCGCGCGGGGCAGCCCCCGGCGCGCTCCCCTGACGCCGCGCTGAGGGCACTTGCCCGAGCTGCCGCCGCCTGCAACAACGCGCACCTGGAGCCTGACGGTCAGAGCACCGGAGACCCGACCGAGCTGGCGCTGCTGATGGCCGCGCAGATCCTCGGCGTGCAGATCGACGCCGCAAGCCGCGAGCGCGGCCGTGCTCACCAGTACAACTTCGACGCTCAGCGCAAGCTGATGTCGACCCTCGACATCGATGAGAGCCACGACTGGATACACACCAAGGGCGCCCCCGAGTCGGTGCTGCCGCAATGCGTCGACGTGCTCTCAGCCGATGGCGAGCAGCTTCCCTTTGCGCCTGCCGAGCGGGAGCGTGTGACCCGGCAGGTGGAGAGCTTCGCCGGCCAGGGACTGCGCGTGCTGGCGCTCGCGCGCCGATCGCTGCCGTCCGGCGCGCGGGCGCCGAACCGCGAGGACGCCGAGCGTGAGTTGTGCTTTCTCGGGTTGGTCACGATGCGCGACCCGCCCCGTGCCGAGGTCATTGACGCTGTCAGTAGCTGCCACCGCGCGGGCATACGGATCGTGCTGATTACCGGCGACCATCCGCTGACCGCCGCCGCGATCGCAGGTCAGGTCGGCATCGGTGGGAAAGACCCGTTGGTCGTCAACGCCCAGGCGTTCGACCATACCCACGAGCAGGAGGTGCGGGACATTCTCGCCGGCGGGCGGGAGGTGATCTTCGCGCGTGCCTCACCCGAGACTAAGCTGCAGATCGCCGAAGCCCTACGCGGCCAGGGACACGTTGTGGCGATGACCGGCGATGGCGTCAACGACGCGCCGGCCCTGCGCACGGCTGACATCGGCGTGGCGATGGGCCGCTCCGGGACCGACGTCGCGCGGGAGGCATCGACGATGGTGCTCACCGACGACAACTTCGCGACGATCGTCGTGGCGATCGAGGCAGGCCGGCAGGTCTATGACAACGTGCGCAAGTTCATCCAGTACATCTTCGCTCACGCCACACCCGAGGTCACGCCGTTTCTCGTGTTCGCGCTCAGCGGCGGCGCGATTCCCCTTCCGCTCACCGTGTTGCAGCTACTGGCTTTCGACGTCGGCTCAGAGACGCTGCCTTCGCTGGCGCTCGGCCGCGACCCGATCGAGCCGGGCAGCATGGAGCGTCCCCCACGCCCGCGCTCAGAGGGCGTGATCCGCGCTCCGATGCTCGTCCGCGCTTGGCTGTTCCTGGGAGTGATGGTCGCCGGACTATCGTTGGCCGGCTTCTTCTATGTCCTGAACGGTGCCGGTTGGCGGATGGGCGATCCGGTCGGAGTTGGCCATCCGCTGCATCATGCCTATCTACAGGCGACCACGATGACCTTCCTGGGGATGATCGCCGGGCAGATCGGCACCGCCTTCGCCGTGCGAACCAGACGCGCATCGCTGCGATCCATTGGGGTCTTCAGCAACCGTTACCTGCTCGGCGCGATCGTTGCCGAGCTGCTGCTTGCCGCGGTCTTCGTCTATGCGCCACCGCTGCAGTCACTGTTGGGAACCGCGGCGCTGCCAGTGCACGATCTCATGTTTCTACTTCCCTATCCCTTCATCGTCTGGGGAGCGGACGAGGCGCGACGATTCCTCATTCGTCGTTGTGCCTTGCGACCGGCAGCACCCTCTATCGGCTAAGCGGCGGGGATGTAGAGACGATCCGCTCCTCGAAGGTAAAGTCCGCTTCGAGCGCGCGGCGCACGGGGCAGGTCGCAGCCACGCGCTCCAGTCTGCGCCTCTGATCATGTGTCAGATCGTCTGGCAGGTACAGGCGGATGGCGAAGCTCCGCGGGGCTCTGTCCGGGTCGTAATCCACCTCCACCGAGGTCTCGCCGATGTCCCAGTCGCGGTTCTGCGCATACATCGCGACCATCGTCGCGATACACGACGCTAGCGTCGCAGCGAGCAGCTCGTGCGGCGCGGGTCCCTGATCGGTGCCACCGAGACGCTCGGGCTCGTCGGTCATGATCGTGTGACGGCCGTTGACGTCGACCTCGTGCTTGAGGCCGTGATCCATGCGGCGGGCTGTCGCTGTCATACCCATGGTCTTTGCACTGTGCCTCACGGCGCCCG
This sequence comes from uncultured Solirubrobacterales bacterium, assembly GCA_963779405.1. Taxonomy (GTDB): domain Bacteria; phylum Actinomycetota; class Thermoleophilia; order Solirubrobacterales; family Solirubrobacteraceae; genus Palsa-744. The sequence continues at coordinate 20,872 of CAVZYF010000024.1, read as the reverse complement.
CGGCCCCATCCGCACCAACTACCGGCCCGGACAGGTAGGGATTACTGAAAGCTCGGCGACGGTTCAGGAGCTACAGGAGGCGACAGGCGCCTCGCAGCAGAACGTCTCCAAGCACCTCGGCGTGCTGCTCCGCAGCGGCTGGCGAGTCGCAGCAAGGAGGGCAACTTCTCGCGCTACGCGATCGCCGATGAGGTCGTGTTCGAGCTGTGCGAGCATGTCTGCGGGGGACTGCGCCGCCGGCTCGACGAGCTCGACGCGATGCTACACGCGTGAGCGCAGCCGATCGCCCAGGGCGCCTTCGGTAGTTAGCCGCAGAGTGAGGGGTAAAACGCCCGGATAAACGCGCAGAACGCCGCGCGTAGGTTGGGCGACGTGAACACACTCGAACTCGCCCGGCTTCAGTTCGGGATTACCACGGTCTTTCACTTCATCTTCGTGCCGATGTCGATCGGGCTCGCCTGCTGGGTCGCGTACTGCCAGACGCGCTGGTACCGCAGCGGGGATGAGATCTACCTGCGCATGACTCGCTTCTGGGGAAAGTTCATGCTGATCTCGATCGCGATCGGCGTGGTCACGGGGATCGTGCAGGAGTTCCAGTTCGGGATGAACTGGTCGGAATACTCGCGCTATGTCGGCGACATCTTCGGCGCGCCGCTCGCGATGGAGGGGCTGATGGCCTTCTTCTTGGAGTCCACGTTCCTTGGGCTGTGGATCTTCGGCTGGGGCAAGCTCTCATCGCGTGTGCACCTCGCAACCGCCTGGCTGCTCGCGTTCGGCACGATCCTCTCGGCCTACTTCATCCTCGCTGCAAACTCGTGGATGCAGCACCCGGTCGGCTACGCGATCAACCACACGACCCACAAGGCGGAACTCAAGAACATCTTCGCCGTGCTGACCAACTCGACGCTGATGCTGGCCTTCCCGCACACGATCTTCGCGGCGCTCTGCACCGGTGGCTTCCTCGTGCTGGGGATCTCCGCGTTCGGACTGCTGCGCAAACGGAACATCGACGTGTACTCACGCTCGATACGCAAGGTGCTGCCGCTAGCGCTCGTCGCGGCAGTCTTGACCGGGGCGTTCGGTCACACGCAGGGGATGCTGATGGAGGAACAGCAGCCGATGAAGATGGCCGCCGCGGAGGCGCTGTACAAGACCACGAAAGGGGCGAGCCTCTCGATCTTCGCCGTCGGCCCCTTTGAACACTTCCCCAAGCGGCTGAACACCGACATCCGCATCCCGCACCTGCTGTCGATCATCGGCACCTTCTCCTGGAACGGTGAGGTCAAGGGCGTCAACCAGCTCAACGCCGAAGACGTCAAGAAATACGGACCCGGCGACTATGTGCCGATCCTCGGCGTCACCTACTGGACGTTCCGCCTGATGGCAGGCGTCGGGATGCTGCTGCTCGCGATCCCGCTGATCGGTCTGCTGCTGATCCGCCGCAAAGCGCTCGAGCGCTCGCGCCGCTTTCTGTGGGTATGCGTCGGCGGGGCGGCCCTGCCGGTGATCGCGAACCTGACGGGCTGGATCTTCACCGAGATGGGTCGGCAACCGTGGGTCGTCTACGGTCTGCTGAAGACCAGCGAAGCGCGCTCGCCGCTCGTCGGCTCGGGCTCGATCATCATCACGATCGTCGGCTACACGCTGCTCTACGGCGTGCTGCTGATCGTCGGCGGAAAACTGTTCCTGCGCGAGATCGCCCACGGCCCCGAACCGGAGCCCGGTGACTCTCCGTCCGAGACACCGGGCAGCGCCACACGACCCGACCTGATCCTCGCTTACTGAAATAGGAGGCGACCGTGCACGAGCCCAACTTCCTGCAGACACTCTGGTTCGCGCTGATCGGCGTGCTGTGGATCGGCTACTTCGTGCTCGAGGGCTTTGACTTCGGCGTCGGGATGTTGATCCGCGCGCTCGGCCGCGACGAGACCGACAAGCGCATGATCATCCACACGATCGGCCCGGTATGGGACGGCAACGAGGTGTGGTTGCTGACGGCCGGCGGCGCCACGTTCGCGGCCTTCCCCGGCTGGTATGCGAGCCTGTTCTCCGGCTTCTACCTCGCGCTGTTCCTGATCCTCGCCGCGCTGATCATCCGCGGCGTCTCGTTTGAGTTCTGGGGCAAGGACGACTCGCCGCGCTGGCGCGCCACCTGGGAGTGGACCGCCGTGATCGGCAGCTTCCTCGCCGCGCTGCTGTGGGGCGTCGGCTGGGCGAACATCGTCCACGGCGTCCCGATGAATGCCCACCACAACGTCACCGCCTCACTCGTCGACCTCCTCCACCCGTATGCGCTGCTCGGCGGGCTCACCACGCTCTCGCTGTTCCTCGGCCACGGGGCGATCTTCCTGTCGCTGCGGACCCGGGGCGAGATGGTCAAGCGGGCGCGCGGGGTAGCACAACGGGCCTCGATCGTGACGGTCGTGCTAATGGGCACCTTTGTGCTGTGGACGGCCCTGGACCAGGACAGCGGCGGCGGCAAGATCTCCGCTCAGGCGATCGCCGTCCTCGCGGTGGGGCTCGCGGCCATCGTGCCGTTCCTGCTCGCCCGCAAGCGCGACGGCTGGGCGTTTACGCTCAGCGCCGGCGCGATCGCGCTGCTATTCACCAGCCTGTTCGTCTGGCTGTATCCCGACGCGCTGCCCTCGAGCACAGCACACGCATACGACCTGACGCTCCCTGTCGCCTCAGCGAGCCACTACAGCCAGACCGTGATGACGGTCGTGGCGGTGATCTTCGTCCCGATCGTGCTGGTCTACCAGGGCTGGACCTACTGGGTTTTCCGTCACCGTCTCGGACGCGATGACTTCGAAGGCCCGCTGACGCCCATTGCGGTGCTGAGCAAGATCGGTGACGGCAGCGCCCGAGCACCATCGCAATCGGCTGGCCCCGAGGATCCGGCTCCGCTGAGCGCCGCCGAGCCGCCGGCCCCAGCCTGAGAGATGGCCTCGCCCGTTGACCGTCGCCTGCTGGGAGAGAGCCGCGCCGCCCGCACGCAGTTGGTGCTCGCGGCGCTGCTCGGCATCCTCAGCGCCGCGCTGATCATCGCCCAGGCCGTGCTCCTGGCTTACGTCATCGACCGTGCCGCCATGTACCACGCCACCGTGCCAGCCCTGGAACCGGAGCTCCTCGCGCTCGCAGTGGTGCTGCTCTCGCGGACCGTCGTAAACGGTGGCTTTGAGCTCTCCGGGCGCCTCGGCGCCCACAAGGTGATGTCAGAGCTGCGCGGACGCCTTGCTCGCCATCTGTTGCTGGTGGGTCCCGGCGGCCTTCCCGCCGGTGAGCGCACCGGGGACTTGGCCGCCGCCGCCGTACAGGGCGTGGATGCGCTCGAGTCCTACTTCGCCGGCTACCTGCCTCAGCTCGTGCTGGCGGCGCTCGTGCCCCTCACCGTGCTCGGCTGGACGGCCACCGTCGACCCGATCTCAGCTGGCATCCTCGCACTGACCGTGCCGATCCTGATCGTCTTCATGATCCTGATCGGCAAGGGCGCCAGCAGCCAGACACGCCGGCGCTGGCAAGCCCTCTCGCTGCTGTCCGCACACTTCCTCGATGTCGTGCGCGGCCTGCCGACGCTGCGCGCGCACCGCCGCGAGCACGCCCAGGCGCAGATCCTCGCCGATGTCGGCGAGCGCTACCGCACCGAGACGATGGCCACATTGCGCGTCGCGTTCCTCTCGGCATTGGTACTCGAGCTGTGCGCGATGATCGGCACCGCGCTGGTCGCCGCGACAATCGGCGTGCAACTCGTGGACGGTGATCTGGGCCTCACCGCAGGCCTCACCGTATTGCTGCTCGCCCCCGAGCTCTACGGACCGCTGCGGAACGTCGGCCAGCAGTTCCACGCAAGCGCCGACGGCACGGCCGCGGCCGAGCGGATCTTCGCGGTCCTCGACCGCCCGGCGGCGATCCTCCACTCCTCATTCATGCCAGACGTCAGCGCCCAGAGCGTCGCGGACGCCACCCAAACCCTCCCGACGCCGAACCCCGCGCGCGAGACGATCCGCCTGCAAGGCGTCGGCTACGAGTACCCCGAGCGCCAAGGCAGCGCGCTAGAGGACATCGACCTGGAGCTGACCCCCGGTGAGATCACCGCGCTCCTCGGTCCGAGCGGCGCGGGCAAGAGCACGATTGCAAAGCTCGTGATGCGCCTCGCTGACCCGACGCGCGGGCAGATCACCTGCGCCGGCGTCGACCTGCGCGACCTGGACCCCGAGCGCTGGCGCGAGCAGATTGCATGGGTGCCCCAGCGCGCGCAGATCTTCTCGGGCACCGTCGCGGAGAACATCCGCCTCGGCATACCCCACGCCGACGAGGCGCAGGTCGAGCGGGCGGCCAGGGCGGTGGGCGCGATCGAGTTCATTGAGGATCTTCCCTTCGGTATGCACACGCCGATCGGCGAGGCCGCGCGCCGTCTGTCCGCCGGCCAGCGCCAGCGCATCGCGCTCGCGCGAGCCTTCCTGCGCGACGCGCGCCTGCTGGTACTCGACGAGCCGACCGCCAACCTCGACGAGACGAACACGAACACGATCGCTGATGCGCTCACTCGACTCGCCCAGGGTCGCACCACGCTGCTGATCGTCCACCACGCCGCGCTCGCCGAGCGTGCAGACCGAGTGCTGAGGCTGGACGCCGGCCGGCTGCTCAAGGCGTCTGTCGAGCTGTCTCCTTCAACGCCGTTGATGGAGGCAGTCGCGTGAAGCCAGTAAACGAAAGCCCCACGGCGAGCGTGCAAGCGCTGGTTGACGTTGGACGTCTGCGCCGCGGCGAGCGCCGCCGACTTCTGCTCTCGGTGGCACTGTCCGCTGGGGCGATGACCGCCGCGATCGGGCTGCTGGCGACCTCCGGCTACCTGATCTCCCGCGCCGCTCAGCGCCCGGAAATCCTCGCGCTGATGGTGACGATCGTCGCCGTGCGCGCCTTCGGCCTGACCCGCGCTGCGCTGCGCTATAGCGAGCGGCTGGCCTCTCACGACCTTGCGCTGCGCCAGCTCGCACGTTTGCGCGTGCGCTTCTACGAGCGTCTTGAGCCACTGCTCCCCGGGCAGCTGCGCCGCGACAGCGGCGATCTGCTCGCGCGCTTCGTCAGCGACGTGGACACGCTCTCGGACCTCTACCTACGGACGCTGATCCCCGCGCTCGCCGCGCTGCTCGTGATCGCGGGTGCGAGCGTCGTCGCCTGGCTGATGGTGCCGGCCGCCGGTGCGGCCGTGCTCGGCTCCCTGGCGCTTGCCGCGCTCGCGCTGCCCTGGCTGAGTGCGACCGTCGCGGCCCGCACAGGACGCCGTCAAGCAACGGTCAGAGCGCGTCTGCTCGGAGAGCTCATCGAGACGATCGACGGTGCCACCGAGCTGGTCATGTGCGGTCGCGCAACCGACCGCGTCGAACGTCTGAAGGCCACCGACGCCGAGCTGTCCCGACTCGGTCGCGGTGACGCGCTCGCTGCCGCGCTCGCCACCGCTCTCGGCGGTGCGCTAACGGGCATCGGGCTGTTGGTCGTGTTGGCGCTCGCGATCGCGGCGGTCCACTCCGGAGCGCTCAGCGGAGTGCTGCTCGCGGCGCTGGCCTTCCTGTTCCTCGCCTCCTATGAGAGTGTCGTGCCGCTCCCCGCGGCCGCGCGCGGTCTACGCGCCTGCGCGGCAGCGGCACGGCGACTGCAGGATGTCTGCGCCCAGCCTCCCGCCGTCCTCGATCCCCCGCTGGCGCTATCCCCATGCGGCGGTGGAGCGCTTTGCGCGCACGACTTGAAGCTGCGCTACGGCCCGAACGAGCCGTGGGTCCTCAATGGCCTCAACGTATCTCTCGCGCCAGGTGAGCACGTGGCAGTCGTGGGGCCCAGCGGCGCGGGCAAGAGCACCCTCGCGGAACTGCTGGTGCGCTTCCGCGACCTCGACGCGGGCCACGTGACGCTCGACGACCTCGACGTACGCGACATGACCCAGGATGATCTTCGCGGCGCGGTGCTGCTCTGCGATCAGGACGCACACCTGTTCAACACCACGATCCGCGAGAACCTCCTGCTCGCCCGACGCGAGGCGACCGACCAGGAGATCGCGGGGGCCCTGCAGACAGTTGAGCTGGGCCGCTGGGTGGCGGAACTGCCCGCCGGACTCGACACACTCGTCGGAGCAGACGGGGAGCTCATCTCCGGTGGACAGCGCCAGCGCATCGCCCTGGCCCGCGCGCTGCTCTCAGAAGCCCGCTTTCTGATCCTCGACGAGCCGACAGCCCACCTCGATGCCCAGCTCGCGCATCGCGTTGTGCACAACATCCTGAGCCAGAGCATCGAACGCGGGGTGCTGCTCATCACCCACGACTCGTCCCTGGCCGAAGCATGCGACCGGACCCTGCGGCTGGAGCAAGTCTCCCTCTCGCCCACCAGCTCCTAAGCGCATCAGTCGCGTCCCATAGGCTGCCTCACCGTGAGCTTTGGAACCCTGACCGTGATCGTGCTTGCCGGTCTCGGCGGGCCGCTGCTCGGCATCGCCGGACACCGGTTCGTGCCCGTCGTGATCGGCGAGATCCTCGCCGGCATCCTCGTGGGTCCCGCAGTACTCGACGCGGTGAACCCAGCCAACGCCACGATCTCGTTTCTGGGGGAAATCGGGTTCGCGATGCTGATGCTCACGGTCGGTATGCACCTGCCGCTGCGCGACAAACGACTCTCCGCGTCGCTGCGAAGCGGCGGCCTGCTCGCGGGGATCGTCTGCGTCCTCGCCGTGCCCGCAGGGTTGCTCGCCGCGAGCATCGCGGGCACGGGCCACGCGGCGGTCTACATCGTCCTGCTCGCCTCGGGCTCCGCTGCGGTGCTGCTGCCGGCCCTGGAGGAGACGGGCATCGCCGGCCCCGATGTGATGACCCTGATGGCACAGGTGACGATCGCCGACCTGATCACGATTCTTTCCGTGCCGATCGTGCTCCAGCCGAGTCGTTTCGCTCATGCCGCCCTCGGAGGCGTGCTCGTGGCGGCCGGAGTGCTGGCGTTACTCGGCCTGGCACGGGCGCTCTCGGCGCGCGGATGGGTTCACCGCCTGCGGCGTCTCTCCAAGCAGCGCCATTGGGCGCTTGACCTGCGCCTGTCGCTGCTCGTCCTGTTCCTGCTCGCCTGGGTTGCACAGAAGGGCGGCACGAGCATCCTGATCGCCGGCTTCGGCGCCGGCGTGATGGTCGCGCTGATCGGCGGGCCGAAACGACTCTCCACGCAGATGCGCGGCGTGGCCGAGGGGTTCTTCATCCCGCTGTACTTCGTCGTGCTCGGCGCGCAGCTCGACCTCGGCGGGCTGCTCGATCATCTCTCGCTGCTCGCCCTCGCCGGCGCACTGGCGGCGCTGAACGTCGTAATCCACGTGATCGCCGTGCTGCTCCTGCGCAGGCCGCCGGCCACGGGCCTGGTGGCCACCGCGCAGCTTGGAGTGCCGGCCGCGATCGCCACGCTCGGACTCTCAGAGCATGTGCTCTCCGCCGAGGTCGCGACTGCGATCGTCGCCGCTGCGCTGGTCAGCCTCGGTGTCTGCACTGTCGGGGTCGGACTACTCGTGCGCCTGCTCTCGCCAGCGCCCTCAGCGGTCAGCGCCAGAGCAGCGTCCTGACCTGCCGAGCGATCTCAAGGTCCTCGCGGGCGGTGAGAACGAGCGTGCGTACAGCCGCGCCGTGAGCTCCAATGTCCCCGTCAGCGTGCGTCTCATCGTTGCGGGCGCCATCTACGGCCACACCGAGGAACACCAGCCCCGCCGCAGCTTGCGCGCGGATCTCACTCGAGCGCTCGCCGACACCGCCGGTAAACACCAGAGCGTCAAGGCCCCCAAGTGCCGCTACCATCGCGGCGATCTGAGCGCACAGCCGGTGTACATAGACATCCCGTGCCAGGCACGCGGGCTCATCGCCCCGCTCAGCTCGCAGGAGCACCTCTCGCATGTCGGCGGTGCCCGCCAGCCCAAGCAACCCTGAACGGTGCTCGAGCGCTTCAGTCATCTCCGTGACGGACAGCTCCTCGCGCTCCATCAACCACAGCAACATCCCGGGGTCAACACTCCCTGAGCGGGTGGCCATCACGAGACCCTCGAGCGGGGTGAAGCCCATCGTTGTGTCGATCGACCTGCCGTCCTGGATCGCGCACAGCGACGCGCCCGCGCCAAGATGGCAGCTCACGATCCGCAAACCCGTGGAGTCCGTGCCGATGATCTCGGGCGCGCGCCATGCCACCCACGCGTGCGAGAGGCCGTGAAAACCGTAACGGCGCAGCCCCCAGCGCTCACGCCACTCTGCGGGCAGCGCGTAGGTCGCAGCGGCGTGGGGCAGCGTGGCGTGAAAGGCGGTGTCAAAGCAAGCGACCGCGGGCAGGCCCGGCAGCGCCTCGGTGACGGCATCGAGCGCGGCGAGGGACTTCGGCTGGTGAAGCGGCGCGAGGTCGGTCAGCTCGCGCATCGCCGCCTCCACGCCGGCGTCGATCCTCACGGCCTCGCGGAAGCGCTCACCACCATGCACGATGCGGTGGCCGACGGCATCAGCTTCCCCCAACGGGGAGTCAAGCGCGGCACGGAGCTCCGTCACGTCCACCTCTGAGCGAGGAGCCTCGAGCTCCCGCGCGGCGATCGTCGCGTCGGTGCCGTCGAGCAGGGTGAGCTTGAGGCTGCTGGAGCCCGCGTTGACGACCAGGACTCGCATCCCCGGGGCCTATGCCTGCGCGTCCTGCTCCGTGCCGGGGCCCTTCGGAACGGGCCAGCACCAGTCCGTGACGTCAGGCGGGTCCTCGCCGTGCTCACGGGTGTAGGCGCGGTGGCGTAACCGCTCGTCGGCCATGTCCTGACGCAGCGCTCCGGCACGCTCGGCCAGGCCCGGCACGCGGTCGATGACGTCCATCACGAGATGGAAACGGTCGAGGTCGTTGAGCATCACCATGTCAAACGGCGTTGTGGTCGTGCCCTCCTCCTTGTAGCCGCGCACGTGGATGTTTGGTGGTTGGCGCGGCGGTAGGTGAGGCGGTGGATCAGCCAGGGGTAGCCGTGGTAGGCGAAGATCACGGGCCGCTCGGTCGTGAACAACGCGTCGAACTCCGGGTCTGGCAGCCCGTGTGGGTGCTCGCTGTCGGGCTCCAGGCGCATCAGGTCAACGACGTTGACGAGCCTCACCTTCAACTCGGGCAGGTGCTCGCGCAGGATCGCCGCCGCGGCCACGCTCTCGAGCGTCGGGACATCGCCGCAGCAACCCAGCACTACGTCGGGCTCCTGCTCGCCTTCGTTTGAGAAGCACTCCCAGATGCCAACGCCACGGGTGCAGTGCGCGATCGCCTCCTCCATCGGTAGGTAGTTGAGCGAGGGCTGCTTGCCCGCCACGATCACGTTGACGTAGTCGCGGCTGCGCAGACAGTGATCGGCGACCGACAGCAGACAGTTGGCGTCCGGCGGGAAGTAAACCCGCACGACCTCGGCCTTCTTGTTGATCACGTGGTCGATGAACCCGGGGTCCTGGTGGGAGAACCCGTTGTGGTCCTGGCGCCACACATGCGAGGACAGCAGGTAGTTCAGCGACGCCACCGGTGCTCGCCAGGGGATCCCCCGGGTGACCTTCAACCACTTGGCGTGCTGGTTGAACATCGAGTCGATGATGTGAATAAACGCCTCGTAGCAATTGAACAGGCCGTGACGGCCCGTCAGCAGATAGCCCTCCAGCCATCCCTGGCATAGGTGCTCTGAGAGCACCTCCATCACCCGCCCGTCCGGCGCGAGGTGATCGTCAGTCGACAGCCGCTCGGCCTCCCATGCGCGGTTGGTGACCTCGAACACGGCGCCGAGGCGGTTGGACGCCGTCTCGTCGGGGCCCATGATGCGGAAGTTCTCTGGGTTGGCGCTGATCACGTCACGCAGGAACACGCCCAGCACCCGCGTGGGCTCGCTGACGCTCGCCGTTGGCGCCGGCACCTCGACGGCGTAGTCGCGGAAGTCAGGGAGCTCCAGCTCGCGCAGCAGCACGCCGCCATTTCCGTGCGGGTTTGCGCCCATGCGTCGCTCGCCCTTCGGGGCGAGCGCCGCGAGCTCCGAGTCCAGCGCACCGTCCTCGTCGAACAGCTCCTCGGGCCGGTAGGAGGCAAGCCACTCCTCCAACTGGCGCAGGTGCTCGGGATTGCCGGCCAGGTCTGAGAGCGGGACCTGGTGAGAGCGAAACGATCCCTCGGCCGGCAGCCCGTCGACGAGCTTCGGACCGGTCCATCCCTTCGGGGTGCGCAGCACGATCATCGGCCAGCGCGGGCGGGCTGGCCGGCGTCTCCATCCTCACGTGCGCGGCGCTGGATCTCCGCGATCTCCGCAGTGACCTCATCGAGCGTGGCAGCCATCAGCTCGTGCATCGTCTCGGGGTCGTCCCCCTCGACAAACCTGGGCGCATAGCCATAGCCCTCCAGCAGCGCGCGCAGCTCCGCGGGCGGGATGCGCGCGAGCACCGTGGGGTTGGCGATCTTGTAGCCGTTGAGATGCAGTACCGGCAGGACCGCCCCGTCATGGACGGGATCGAGGAACTTGTTGGAGTGCCAGCTCGCCGCGAGCGGCCCCCGTCTCCGCCTCGCCGTCACCGACGACGCAGCAGACGAACAGGTCGGGGTTATCGAACGCCGCCCCGTAGGCATGAAGCAGTGAGTAGCCGAGCTCGCCGCCCTCGTGGATCGACCCAGGTGTCTCTGGCGCGACGTGGCTGGGGATGCCGCCCGGGAAGGAGAACTGGCGAAACAACCTGCGAATCCCCTCCTCGTCTCCTCCGATGTGGGGGTAGACCTCGCTGTAGGTGCCCTCCAGGTACACGTTTGCAACGATCCCGGGGCCGCCATGGCCGGGGCCCGCGATATAGATCGCGTTCAGGTCACGCTCGCGAATCACCCGGTTCATGTGCGCGTAGATGAAGTTCAAGCCGGGCGTCGTGCCCCAATGGCCAAGCAGTCGTGGCTTTACGTGGTCGATTCGTAGCGGCTCGCGCAACAGCGGATTGTCGAGCAGGTAGATCTGCCCCACCGACAAATAGTTCGCCGCCCGCCAGTAGGCGTCAAGCGCGCACAGCTCCTCCGAAGGCAGAGGAGCGGGTGAGTCCGTCATGGTGGCATCCTCGTCGGTCACCTCGCCGCGGGTACTCCGACGTCCCACCCAGGTCGCTCCGTGGTCTCTACGGAGCGATCCGTTGCAGTCAGCCTACGCAATCCGGGCCGCCCGCAGCGAGGCAGCGCCACCAAGTCCTCCCGCCCCGCCCGGTCGCACGCCCGGTCGCACAGAGTGGGAAGATGGCTCCGTGCCAGCTCCTCGACAGCTCAGCGGCAAGCAGTACGAGAAGGAGCTCTTGCGCCTGCAGACCGAGCTGGTCTACATGCAGGAGTGGATCGTCGCTCAGCGCCGCCGGCTGGTGGTGCTTTTCGAGGGGCGCGACACCGCCGGCAAGGACGGCGCGATCAAGCGCATCACCACGTACCTGAACCCACGCACCTGCTCGCATCGTCGCGCTGCCCGCTCCCGACAGTCGCGAGCGCACGCAGTGGTACTTCCAGCGCTACGTGGCGCATCTGCCACCGGCCGGAGAGATCGCGCTGTTCAATCGCAGCTGGTACAACCGCGCGGGCGTCGAGCACGTGATGGGCTACTGCACGCCCGAGGAGTACGAGGAGTTCCTGCGCGTCTGCCCTGAGTTCGAGCAATCGCTCCAGAACGAAGGGATCATGCTGGTGAAGTATTGGCTGTCGGTCTCAGACGACGAGCAGGAGCGCCGTTTCGAGAAACGCCTGACCGACCCACGCAAGCGCTGGAAGTTCAGTCCCACCGACCTGCAGGCCCGAGCCCGTTGGGTCGATTATGCCGAGGCGAAGGACCGGATGTTCGCCCACACCGACACCGAGCAGAGCCCTTGGCATGTGGTGGAGGCCGACGACAAGCGCACCGCGCGCCTGAACCTGATCAGCCACCTGCTCTCATTGATTCCGTACGAGCACCCCGACAAGGCCAAGAAGGTGAAGCTCCCGCCGCGCCAGCGCCGCAAGTACAAGCGTCCGCCGAAGCGAGTCCGAGCATGAGGTGCCGGTGCGTTACACGGTGAGCTGAAGCTCAACCGGCGCTCGCGCCCTCAGTAATAACCCGAAGGTCTTGCAGGGGCGCTACCGGATGGTGGAGGGCCGGTCGCGATCTAAGTTGTTGTCAACCCCGACAAGGAGACCCGTGATGTTCAAGAACGTGCTCGTGGGAGTGGACGGCAGGCCCAACGGCCGTGACGCGATCGCGCTTGCCTCGCGTCTCACAGATCCCGATGGAAAGCTGACGCTCGCCCACGTACACAGTGGTGAGCTGCGCGTGTCTCACGCGATCTCCCCAGAGGTCGTGAGAAGGGAGCGCGAATCGTCCAAGAAGCTGCTCGAGGATCAGCGCACCGCCGCACGTGTCAACGCGGAGCTCATCAGCATCGTGTCCGGAACCCCCGGTCGCGGTCTCCACCAGCAGGCCGACGATCAGGATGCGGACCTGCTCGTGGTCGGCTCCTGCAGTCACGGCGCGTTCGGCCGCGCGATGCTCGGCGACGACACGCGCGCCGCGCTGAACGGCGCTCCTTGCGCGGTCGCGATCGCCTCCCGTGGCTACGCCGAGGGGCGGCGGGCATCAGTCCGCTCGCCAAGGTCGGCGTCGCGTACAACGACTCCCCGGAGAGCAAGGCGGCGCTCCGTCGCCCGGGAGCTCGCGGCACGCACCAATGCAACTGTTCATGCGCTGGAAGTCGTCTCGATCCCGACCTACGCCTACACCGGGATCGTGCCCCCCGCGATCGGCGAGAGTATCGAGGTGATGGTCCAGGAGGCAAACGGCCGCATGAAGGCACTGGCAGACGTCGAGGGGCGCGCGGTGTACGGCCTCGCCGGTGAGGAGCTGGCCGCGTTCGGCGATCAGGTGGACATCCTCGTGGCCGGCTCACGCGGCTACGGTCCCGTCAAGCGCTTGGTGCTCGGCAGCACCTCCGATTACCTGCAGCGCCACGCGCGCTGCTCACTGCTGGTGCTGCCCCGCGTCGCTGTCAGCTCAGGCGAGGATTCCATCTCGTGAGCCCACCGTGGCTAGCGTCACCGACTCGCCACGAAGTCTCCTGCTTAGCGGCGATAGCGAGCGCGAAGTCGCCGGCCAACGAGGCGCCTGAGCATCGTCCGGAGCGAAAGCGTTTAGCGTCCTCCGCCCGACGCCCGCTCGCGTCGTCAAGCAGGAGTGAGCTGGTGTTCTCATTGGCGACCGCGGAGGCCGCCGTTAGGTGATCTTGATCGACGTCAACTGTGCCGCCGCGCCGCCGGGCGCCTCGGTCACCGTGACGATCGCCGTGACCTTCTCGTGCTTGCGCAGGAGCGCCGTCGCGAGCTTCTTCTGCGCGGCGGTGAACCTGAGCGTCACCACGACCGGTTTGCCCGAGCCCGCCAGCCGGACGCTCTTGAACGGCAGCGCCCTGGGCTTCCTGCGTGCGCTCGCCGCCTTCGCGCCCGGCGGCAGCACGGACCCCGAGACGGTGCAGGGCAGCCCGCAGGTCACGTCGAGCTTGATTACCCCGCTCCCCAGCTTGGCGCTCGCGCTCCCGGTGAGGCCGATCGCTTTGATCTGAGAGCCAGGTTTGATCAGACCGCCGACAGCCGGCGCTCCGGTGTTACCCCCGTTCGTGGAAGAACCGGCGGGGGGTTCCCCGGAGTTGGGTCCGCCGGGTCCGGTGCCTTCCGAGCCACCGCCGGGACCGGGGCCTTCCGTCCCCGAGCCACCGAGCAGGAAGCCGGTCATCTCGGTCCCGAGCGGCTTGTCGAGTTCCGTGGCCGCTGGCAAGTGACCGGCTTCAAGCCGGTAGGCGCCGCCATTGACGAGGCCGCTCACGCCCGCGTTGGCGATATAGAAGCCGGAGCCCAGGGCGTAAATCCCGGTCGGCGCGAAGAGCTTGCTCGACTCGCCCGGCAGAACCGTGAAGCCCTCGGAGCCTCCGTCCGCGGCGATGCCTTCGATGCCTGTTTCGCCGGTGACTGGTTCTCCCTCCTCGCTGAATTTTTCGGATTCGATCTGGTGCTCGAGCACCAGATACTCCTCGCCGTCCGTAGTGATGTTCCCGGCCCAACCCCATCGGTGAGCCGCGGAGGAACCAAGGTCATCCCAGCCGAATCCCACCACGTAAGCGGTGAATCCGAGGGTGTATTCTTCGGGCCCGCTACTCGGATTGGGCACGAACGGGTCGTGGATGAGCATGTGCTCGGTGTCGAGCATGTAAGGAGCGGCTGTGGGACTGCACGTGCTCGGTGGCGGGCCGCACGGCGCGTCAGACTTTTCGGGAAACACCGGAATCGCGGTGCTCGGATCTATCACCGCACGCTGGAAAACAGGGTGATATTCGAAGCTCCCGCCAGTGATAGCGAGCACATCGCCGCTGTAGGCGAACCCCACGCCGGTCTTGACTTCCAGCACCGGGATTTCTTGGGCGGGCGTCAGCGCGCCCGTGGTCGCGTCGATATCGAAGACATCGATACGCGCCTGTTCGGGGTTTTCGTTGGAGAGCACATACAGCGCATTCATGCCGGCCGCGCCACTGGCCGCCGGGTTGAACACCGCCAAGAGGTTCCTGTTATCGGTCGCGTTACCCCCGATCGAGCCGACCGACACCGGGCTCTTCGGTATCGGCGCCCCAGTGGACGGGTCGATCGAGAATTGGTAGATCGTTGATGTGCTGCCCGTCCCGGCGAGCTCGTAGAGGTTCTCACCGTCCGCGGTCTTCGCCATCACGAGCGAGCCCGGGTAGTTTGTCGGCGTCGTCGGCCCAGCCGCCACCGCACCCGCGTACGTCAGGCTCGTATCGGCGCCGACGCTGAACTCGTCGATGCTGCCTCCGATCGACGTGTACAGGTAGCCCGTCGTCGCCGCGCCCGCCGAGGCGCACAACAGCACAGACGCCAGCACGGCGACCAAAACAGACCAGCCAAGCACACACACACGCCCACTCGAGAAAGCGCTCATCCGCACAATCATAAACCGGCTTGCGCCCGCGTGACCAAAGGGGCGCTGGCGCCCTTGAGGGCTCACGCCCGGTTGGTCTCTATCTACTCACCCCAGCCATTGAAGGCGCTGACATGGCCCTCAAGGTCGAACCAGTATGCGAGCGCGTCGACGATGCCGCTCACGCCTCCTCGATCGGACGACCAGCATCTGCCCGAGCCGACTCTGACCTTGCTCTCGCTCCATGCTTAGCAGCAGCAGCCGGCTTGCTGAAGCATGGGCTTCGCCAAACCTTCCTACCAAACGGCTGGAGGGGAGGCTCCTCTGCCTCCCCTCCATCACAGCACTGCCGATGCTGAGCGCGAGCGCTACTCAGCGCGCTGAGTCAAGCTGGAGAGCCAGTGGGTCGCACGGTAGGGCGGCATCAGCAGGACGAGGATGATCAGCACGCCGGTGCCGGTCAGGTAGCTGAACAACTCAGCGACGGTCGCGAATTCGCCGATCATGTTCTCCGCGAAGGACATCAGTCCGAACGCGAAGATTGCGAGGCCCATCCCGCTCAGCAGGATCGGCTTGCGGCGGGTGGGCAGGAACTCGCCCGTGAGCACGCTTGCCGCGATCACGAGGAACACGAGCCCCTCCAGCAGACCGAGCAGCAGCCAGGACGTGTTGGTACCGGGGAACGAGGCGATGAACGAGCCGTGGAAGCCCTTTGCCAACCCGGCGGGCATCGTGCCACTGTCGTCGAAGAGCTTCTCCTTCGAGGCGTAGTAGAACAGGAATCCGAACGTCATGTACGTCGCCGCGATGATCAGCCAGTAGCTCGCGACGTCGGCGATACGAGTGGTTGTGGCCTCGCGAGAGCGGACCGAGACTGAGTGTGTATGTGCGGCAGTTGCCATTGGGTTCCTCCTGTCGAGTGTTGCCTAACTTGGAGGAACATAGATTCCCCTCGCGCATCCGCCATCGGGGTTTTCTGCGGTTCCTGCTGTGCTTTTCTACTCAGTGGCGCGCCAGAACGCTGCCCTGTGCAGAGAGATTCAGTTGACTGGCTGCTCCCGAGGCAGATATCTGCCGTGCCATAGGATTCGGCGGGTGTACAGCGAGATCGCCAGCAACAAGCGACGCAGCGTCATCGTCATCGTGGCGTTCTTCGTGATCTGGCTGGCGATCGGGGCTGCCTTGGGCTTCCTTTTCAAAGCCGTTGCTCACCCCGCGGTCAACCCCGGCATTGAAAATGGGGCACAGACCAGCTACGGCTGGTCCCCGGTCATCGTCGGGATCGCGATCTGTGCTGTCCTGGCCTTCGCCGGGATCGTCTACTCCCTGAACGCGGGAGCCGGGCTGGTGCTTCGCGTCTCGGGGGCCGTGCCGGCCGACCCAGGCCAGTACCAGCAGCTGCACAACCTGGTGGAGGCCCTGGCGATCGGCGAGGGAATCCCCAAGCCCGCGGTCTATGTGATCGACGACCCCTCGCCCAACGCCTTCGCCACCGGGGTCAGCCCCGAGAAGGCAGCCATCACCTTCACCACGGGACTGCTCGCCATCATGAACCGCGAGGAGCTCGAAGGTGTGGCCGGGCACGAGATGAGCCACATCAAGAACCACGACATTCGTCTCCTGCTCGTGGTGGGAACCATGATCGGTATGGCCGCCCTGCTGGCCAGCATCCTGTGGCGGAGCGTTTTCTTTGCCAGAGGCGGCGGCAGGAACGGCAGCCAGATCATGCTCGTGCTCTTCGCTGCCGGCACGCTGCTCGCGGTAGTCGGCTTCATCTTCGGCCCGCTGATGCGCCTGGCGCTCTCGCGCCGGCGCGAGTCGCTGGCCGACGTCAGCGGTGTGGCCCTGACCCGCAACCCTGCCGGGTTGCTGAGCGCGCTCAAGAAGCTGCAGCAGAACGACAAGCCGTTCAAGAACATGAACCATGCCACCGCGGCGATGTGCATCGACGACCCGTTGCAGCACCACGAGAAGTGGTACCACCGCCTCTACGACACCCACCCTCCGATCGAAGAGCGGATCGCCGAGCTCGAAAAGATCGCCTCGGGCCAGTCTGTCTGACCGGCCCGCCAGTCCACCAGGTGGTCTCTCAGCCGGCGGGCGGCGGGCCCTGAGTGCCAACGGCGGGCGGCGGGCCCTCGGAGCCAGCGGCAGGCACGGGTGTCGCTCCGGCCGCGCCCGGCTCAGAACTGGAGAAACTCACCTGAGGCACGGCGCGGTCCTCCTCGTCGGCACCGAAGAACGCCACCGCCTTGAAGCCGAACGGCCCCGCGATCACGTTACGGGGAAATGACTGCAGCGCGATGTTGTAGTCGCGAGCGCTGGTGTTGTAGTAGCGGCGGGCGTACTCGACCTTGTCCTCGGTGGCGGTCAGCGTCTCTTGTAGCTGCACGAAACTCTCGACCGCGCGTAGCTGCGGGTAGTTCTCGGCGACCGCGAACAGCGAACGCAGAGCCCCGGACAGAGCGTTCTCAGCAGGGGCGATTTGACTCGGATCGCCGGTCGCGCCGGCGGTGACCGCGTTGGCTCGAGCCTGGGTCACTGCCTCGAAGGTCCCCCGCTCGTGGGCGGCGTAGCCCTGCACCGTCGACACCAGGTTGGGGATCAGATCGTGGCGGCGCTTGAGCTCGACATCGATCTCCGACCATGCCTCCTGGGTTCGGTTGCGCTTCTTGACGAGGCTGTTGTACCCGCCCCACAGGCCGAAGACGAGAACCACGACGACGATAACGATGATCAACACAACCATTGTGGAGCGGACCTCCTCCGAGCTTTGACGCTGCGAACACTATCGGGTGTGCCCTCGAGCGACCAGGGGTCGGACTCGTTGAGTGTATGCGTCTCGGGCATCTTGTTGAGCAGCCTAGAACCGATGGCTCGCTCGGTTATCGGTGGTACGCCGCAACGGGGCTACGTGGTTGCCCGCAGGCGAATCCTGCTGGGCGCTCGACTGCTGTTCGCTCTGGGAGACTGTCCGTACCACAGGCGACTGACCGTCGCGAGGAATCCGAGGGCAAGGGAGACGAAGTCAAATGGCGACTGCAAGAGGCTGGCTGCAGCAATTCCACCTGCTCAAGTTGAGCATCGTGGCGATCGCGCTGATCGCGGCGATCGGGGGAACCGCGCTCGCCGCAGGCCCGCTCGGTTCGGCGGCCAAGAAGAAGAAGTGCAACCAGACGTGCCAGGAGACGAACCTGTTCAACTCGCTCTATGACTCCAAGATTGCCAAGGCTCACGTAGCCTTCGCGGCCGCCGCCACCAACGCCAGCTCTGCGGGCAGCGCCTCCACGGCAGGGACGATCACAGGCACGATCGACGGCGGTCAGGTCTCGGGAGCTGTAGCAACCGCGACCAACGCAACGAACGCTGCGAACATCGCAGGCACGATCAACGGTGCTCAAGTCTCGGGCACTGTCGCGAACGCGACCAACGCAGCGAATGCGAGCAGCGCGGCGAACGTCGATGGCCATACGTTCACACAGATCAGCGCAAGCGCCGGCTCCTACGACGCCGCGACACTTCTGAACGATTTTGGGGGGCTCACCCTGCAGTGTGTGGGACCCGCGGGCACCGAAGGCACAGTCACGCTCGCCATCGTCAACTCCTCTCCAGCGAGCGGAACCTTAGGCGCTGGTGAGATCGACGGGACCGGCACGGCACACTTTGACGAGGGGCCCGTCGCGGCCGCAGTGGGAAGCATCCCTGCCACCACCGATTTCACGTTCCCTATCCACAGCGGCGCACAGGTGAGCTTCTCCTTCACGATCCCGGTCGGGAGCACGACTGACGTGGTGTCCGGAACTTTCACCATGGTCATAGATAACGGGTGTACGGCATTCGGCAACGCCGACGCATCATCTGTGGCGCATTAGCACCCCGCCCCTGACGTGCGAGCGCTTGGCGCGCCCGACACGGCCTCGCGGCCGGCGTACCGCGCGCGCTCGCCCAGTTCCTCCTCGATACGCAGCAGCTGGTTGTACTTGGCGACCCGCTCGCCCCGCGCGGGCGCCCCGGTCTTGATCTGCCCGACGCCGGTGGCGACCGTCTCCTGGCGCGCATCGGATATGGCGCACTGGCGATTGTGCTGCTGGTGATCACGCTGCTGGCCAAGACAGCCAAATAAGCAACCGCCTCATTGACTATCGCGATGCACAATTCGCAAGCGTCTCATCGCGCGCGGCCGACACCAGCGCTCAGGACGAGCGCCGAGCGCACAGCTCGGTGTCGAGTACCCGTCGTTAGCATGTTCACCTTGTCTTCTCTTTACGACTGGGCCGGAGGCGAGGCAGCGTTTGCGCAGCTGATCAACACGTTCTATAACCGCGTGGAAGCCGACGACCTGCTTTCGCCACTGTTCCCGGGGGGCGTGAAGGAAGAACATCGGCTGCACGTGATTGCCTGGTGGTCAGAGGTGTTCGGAGGCCCAGCGCTGTACACGGATGAGCTCGGTGGCTACGAGCGGATGATCGCCAAGCATCACGACTTGGCGATCACTCCCGAGCAGCGGTTCCGCTTCGCCTCGTTGATGAGCCTCGCCGCCGACGACGCCGGCCTTCCCGACGACCCTGAGTTCCGTTCGGCTTTCGTCGCCTACGTCGAGTGGGGAACGCGACTCGCGCAGCACAACTCGCAACCCGACGCCAAGGTCGTAGAGCACGCGCCGGTCCCGCGCTGGGGTTGGGGCGAGGCGCCGCCGTTCGAGCCGTAGCACTGTCGCAACGCGCACGATCCAGGCGTCTCGACTTCGACCGACTTCACGCCCCTTTGGACGAAGCCCGGGACTGACGCGCGGCGATGCGGAGACTTCCGCTTTGCCTGACGTGCGCGAGCGTATGGCGCTCGGACGATGGGGAGGGCGGCTGCGGCCCGGTGGGCGAGTCAGCCGCGCAACGATGGGATTCGCTCAGCGCCCCGCGGCCCCGAGCTCGTCTGTTCGTCCGGCTTGCAGGCGGGACCACTGGGCGGTGGGACGTCCGTTGGTGCGCAGATGGGACATCACCGGCGACTGTGGCCAGCCGGCGGGCGAGTCCTCCCAGGTCTCCTGTCGCCCGTAGACGGTCAGGTCGAGCAGTCCGTAGCTGTAGTCCATCGCCTCGACGCCGCGACGGGTGGTCCAGTAGGTCTCAAAGACCCTGTCGCCGTCGCGCAGATAGCAGACCACGTGCATTTTGCCGACCTCGCGTCCGCTCAGCAGAGCGTCGAGCGAGCCTTCGGCCGAGTACCAAGGCATCTCCCAGCCCATGAAGTCGCGGTAGCGGACGCTCTCCTCGTATGGCCCCTGGCAGAACGTGGCGTATGTGACGTCGCGCGAATGCAGGTAGGAGAGCTCCCGACCTGCGTCGTGTAATGCGTGCACCCCTCGCACTGCTCGGCAGCCGGATGGCCGGTCCACCACATGAAGTAGTAGGCGATCAGCTGCTGGCGGCCCTCAAACGCGTCCAGCAAGCTCACTTGGCCGTCAGGACCGATCAGCGGCAGTGTGGGGTCCATCTCGACCATCGGCAGCCGGCGACGGGCCGCGGCAATCACGTCGCCCTCGCGAGTGTGCGCCTTCTCGCGGACCCGGAGGGCATCGAGCTCGGCTCCAAACGTGTCCCGATCGACCACGACGGGACGCTCCACCGGGTCGGTTACATCTGCTTCCGTCCGCCTGAGCTTGTTCTGTTCGTGGTTCATTGCTACCTCGCTTCGCTCGTTGGTGGTCCGTGGAGCCGGTCCGGCTCAATCTTGGCGTTGTGCTGAGTGGGTGTCTCGGACATGGCGGCCTCTTCTAGTTTGATAGGTGGGTGGCGTGTGTGCTGCGAGCGCAACCATAGGCAAATCCGCACGTCACAAGCCTGAGACCTGATGCCGAGCCTATTTTGGCGAAGTGCAGCTGATCCCATGCTGCCGAGAAAAGCCTCGCGGCGAGCA
>CAVZYF010000023.1:0-9751 GCA_963779405.1 uncultured Solirubrobacterales bacterium | reverse complement strand
CCCCGACTGGGGCACTGCCTTCCTCTCCCCGGAGTGGCTATTGACGCAACTCTGCCCGCGCTGGCGTGTCCTTGAGTTCGCACCCGGTCGCAACCAGGAGAATCAGGACCTCTACGTGCTCCAGCGGGTCTGAGCGACCGTCTTCCTAGATACGGTCTGCACTGGAAGCTGCAGCACCCTCGAGCCGGGCAGAGGCCCAGCCTGTGATTGCTAGCGTTCACTGACCTTGTCGACCACCACCACACGACCGCCAGCCATGCCAGAGGCCGAAGTACCCACTGCTCCGGCGGCGATCTCGGTTGAGAACGTCAGCAAGACCTTCAGGCTGCCCCACCAGCAGTACTCGACGCTGAAGGAGCGGGCGCTGCATCCGTTTCGCTCGACCGAATACGACGAGCTGCACGCCGTCACCGACATCTCCCTGGAGATCGCCCAAGGGGAGTTCTTCGGGATCGTGGGGCGCAACGGCAGCGGCAAGAGCACGCTGCTGAAGTGCCTCGCGGGGATCTACGGGGTCGATACCGGCAGGATCTCGATCGCGGGTAGGCTGTCGCCGTTCATCGAGCTGGGCGTCGGGTTCAACATGGATCTCACGGCACGCGACAACGTCGTGATCAACGCGATCATGCTCGGCATCTCTCGCAAGCAGGCCCGGGCGCGCTTTGACGACGTCGTCGCCTTCGCCGAGCTGGAGGAGTTCGTCGACCTCAAGCTCAAGAACTACTCCTCGGGGATGCTCGTGCGCCTCGCCTTCGCCACCGCGATCCAGGTGGACGCCGAGATCCTGCTGATCGACGAGGTGCTGGCGGTCGGCGACGCGGCCTTCCAGCAGAAGTGCTTCGAGGAGTTCTTCCGCCTCAAACGCGAAGGCAAGACGATCGTGTTCGTCTCCCACGACATGCACTCGGTCGAGCGCTTCTGCCACCGCGCGATGCTGATGGAGCGGGGCGACATGGTGCAGATCGGTGACCCGCGGGAGATCGGGCGGGCCTACCACAAGCTCAACTTCGGCCATCTGCCTCACCGGGCGCCGGCCGCGGAGCAGATTGGCTCCGCCACCGTGATCGCCGACGCCTGGTTTGAGGGAGCGGGCGGGGAGCGAGTTACGAGCTCGAGCCAGGAGGACTCGCTGAACATGTGCTTCGAGGTCCGCTTCGGCGAGGATCTGGAAGACCCCGTGTTCGCGGCCACGTTGCGCACCGAGCTGGGGCACACGATCGTCGTGGCGCGCACAGACCAGCACGGAGGCTCCAGCGGCTCCTTCAAGGCGGGGGAGACGGTGATCGCCCGGTTTGCGATACCCAACTGGCTGACCCCCAGCCGCTACCTGCTGACACCTTCGGTCGCGCGCGAGGGCACGGGGGAGAATGCGCTCGCGCTGACCGAGGACATGGCCTCGGTCGTCGTCCATGGCAGCAGCGTCAGCGGGGGTATCCTGGAGCTGCCGGTCGACGTAAGGATCGAAAAAGCATGAGCACCAGCCCGGGCATTCGCCTGCCCCTGCCAGGGCGCGCGCCTGCGAGCCACAGCGTGCATGGCCCCTCGGCGCTCGGCCACGACCTGCGGCGCTTCTGGTCGCTCACGCTCACGCTCGCCCGCACCGAATTCAAGCTGCGCTTCTACGGCTCGGTGCTCGGCTACGTGTGGACGCTCGTGCGACCGCTTTTGCTGTTCGGCGTGCTGTGGGTGTTCTTCACCAAGGTGGGCCACGTCAACGACGGCAAGAAGCCCGGCGAAAAATACTACGGCGCCCAGCTGCTGGGCTCGATCGTGCTGTTCACGTTCTTCGTCGAAGCCACGACCGGCGCGGTGCGCAGCGTCGTCGACCGCGAGAACCTGGTGCGCAAGATCCACTTCCCGCGCCTGGTGATCCCGCTCTCGGTGGTGCTGCTCGCCCTCTTCAACCTCGGCATGAACATGATCGTCGTGGTGATCTTCGCGCTCGGGGCCGGGGTCACGCCGATGCTGAGCTGGCTCGAGCTGCCGCTGATCATCGGCGCGCTGATCGTGTTTTCCACCGGGGTGGCGATGCTGCTGTCGGCCCTGTTCGTGCACTTCCGTGACATCCAGCCGATCTGGGAAGTGATCCAGCAGATCCTCTTCTACGCCTCGCCCGTGATCATCTCGATCCAGACCGTGATCGCCAAAGTGAGCCCCACGATGCTGCACATCTACATGCTCAACCCGCTGGCGGTGATCTTTCAGCAGTTCCGCCACGCGATGATCACGAACGCCACGCCCAGCGCCGGGACAGTGCTCGGCAGCTGGGCTGCCCTCGGCGGAGCGCTCGCGATCGTGGTGGCGATCTTCGTCATCGGCTTCACCGTCTTCAACCGCGCCGCCGCACGGATCGCGGAGAATCTGTGAGATGGACCCCACCCACCCCGCCACCGACGTGGACAACGAATCTTCGCTGAACGAGGCCCTGGCCGAGAACGAGCGCCTGCGTACCCGGGTGGCCTCGCTCGAGGCCGAGCTCGTCGAGACGCAGGCCCGGACCGACGCCGTTGTCGGGCAATGGCAGGAGCGCGCCTACTGGCTCGATCGCTGGCATCTCGACCTGAACGCGCTGATGCGCCGGCCCGGCGCAGGCGAGCTGCGAGAGGTTTTGAAAGCGCTCCGAGCGGTCGCTTGGAGGATCAAGCGAGTCAAGCGGCGCCTGATGAGCTCGTGAAGAGCGTCTCGGCCGTCATCCCAGTCAAGAACGGGGAGCGCTATCTGCAGGAGCTGCTCGCGGCGCTACGGCGAGAGGGCGTCGACGAGATCCTTGTGATCGACTCCGGCTCGCACGATCGCTCGCTTCAGATCGCTCGCGCCGCGGGAGTCGAGCTGCTGGAGATCGACCCGGCGGAGTTCGGCCACGGGCGCACCCGCAACCTGGGCGCCGAGCGTTCGAGCGGCGAGCTGATCTGCTTCCTCACGCAGGACGCCACCCCGTGCCCCGGCTGGCTGGAGGCCTACCGCGAGGTGTTCGCGCTCGACGAGCGTGTCGGCGCCGCCTACGGCCCGCACCTGCCACGAGCAGACACCAGCCCGACGATCGCCCGCGAGCTCACGGAGTTCTTTGCGGGATTCGAGGCCCGCCCGCCTGGCGAGGACCGGGAGAGAGACGACATCGGTGCGAGCGACGGCGCGGGGGAAAATGGCGCGGCGGGGCAGAGGATCCATGTCCCCGTCATCCAGCGAAAGGGTGGCCCGACATTCCTGTCGAACGTCAACGCCTGTTACGCGCGCGACTGCTGGGAGGAGATCCGCTTCCGCGAGGTCGCCTACGCCGAGGACCAGGCGTTTGGCGCTGACCTGCTCGACGCCGGCTGGGTCAAGGTCTACCACCCGGGGGCGGCCGTCCTGCACGCGCACGACTACGGTGCGATCGAGTTCATGCGTCGCTACTTCGACGAGTACCGCGGCCTGCGCGAGAGCACCGGGCATGTCGAGCCCTTTGGGTTACTCGCCGCCGCTCGTGACGTGCGTGCGGCTGTCGCCGGCGATCGGCGCTGGGTGGCCGAGCAGGGCCTCAGCGGCCCGGAGCTGACCCGCGTGACCGCACGCGCCACACTGCACCACGGGGGCCGCCGCGTGTTCTCGGCGCTGGGCTCACGCGCCGCACGGATACCGGGCCCTGTCAGCAGCCTCCTCTCGCTGGAGGGACGCTCGGAATCCACCACTGCCGCCCCGACCACGGACTCCCCATCCCAGAAATCCCCGCTCGCGCCACCCAAGCACCTGCCTCAGCTGCTCCCCCACGACGACTACAGCATCGTGACGGACGTGTGGCGGGAGGGACCGGTCCCCCTGCTCGAGCCGGTCCCCGGGATGGCCGAGCGCGAACGGTTGCGCCTGGCGATGGTGATCCCGCCGTTTGCACGTGGCAGCGGCGGTCACAACACGCTGTTTCAGATCTTCTCCCGCCTGGAGCGTCGCGGACACAGCTGCAGCGTGTGGCTGGCCGACTACCACAACCAGATGCGTGAGGTGTGGCCGGCCGTGCTGCGCCACGACATCAACGAGTTCTTCGCCTCCTTCCAAGGGCCCGTCTACAAGGGCTTTGACCAGTGGCAGGGCGCCGATGTCGTGATGGCCACCGGCTGGCAGACGGTCCATGCCGCCCTGCGTCTGGATCAGTGCCGGGCACGAGCCTATGTGGTCAACGACCACGAGCCCGAGTTCTTCGCGAGCTCCACCGAGCGCGTGCTGGCCGAAGACACCTACCGGCACGACCTGCACTGCATCGCCGCCAGCCCATGGCTGCGGGATCTGCTGATCGAACGTTACGGCGCGAGCGCCGACGCCTTCCAGCTGGGAGTGGAGCAGGAGATCTACCAACCGCGGCCTGTGGAGCGCCGCACCGATACCGTCGTCTACTACGCGCGCCACTCCACCGCGCGTCGCGCCGTGCCGATCGGATTGCTGGCGCTGACCGAGCTGCACCGCAAACGCCCCGATCTGCGGATCGTCCTGTTCGGCAGCCCGGACATCATGTATGCCGCCTTTCCCTACGAGTCGATGGGCGTCCTCTCGCCCATGCAGCTGTCGTGGCTGTATTCCGAGGCCACCGTCGGGCTGTGCCTGTCGCTGACGAACTTCTCGCTGATGCCCAAGGAGATGCTCGCCTGCGGGCTGCCCTGCGTGGAGCTCGCGGGCGTCAGCGCCGAGTCGATCTTCGGCGAGGACGGCCCGCTCGAGCTGGCCTCCTTGGACCCCCGGGCGATCGCCGACGCACTCGAGCTGCTGCTGGACGACCCCGAGCGCTGGGAGCGCCGCTCGCGCGAGGGCGTCGAGTTCGTCGCCTCGCACACCTGGGAGCACGCCACCGACGAGGTCGAAGCGGGGCTGCGCCATGCGCTGCGCGAGCGGGAAGCGAGCCTGACGCCCTCCGCCTGACGAGTCGCTCGCTCAGGACGTTCAGGAGGCCCGCGTGAGCTCGATCCAGTCGAGCGGGCGCCCGCACAACGAGCGCCACGCGGCGGGCGCAACGCTCTGGACCGACTCTCTTTCGGCGCCCGCGGCCAGCGGCTCGAACACGATCCCGTCCACGATCGAACTGTCGGTGTCGTCGGGGTCCAGATCGCCGCCACCACGCAACACCCGGACCACGTGCTTGCCGGCGCTCAGCCGCACCTTGGCAACGTCCATCACGTTGCCGTCATCTCCGGATTCCGCTGCCACCGCACCCACGCGGTGACCGTCGACGAACACGCTCAGCGGCCGATCCGCATCCCCGGCGAGCCACAGTTCATAGGTGCCCGCCGACCGCGCTCGGAAGCCCGATTCGATCCTTCCCGGCCCCGGAAGTGACAGTAGAGGAAGACCCTCGAGGTCGGATGACTCAACGATCGACGGTGAGTGATAGGCGCCGGCGAGGTTCACCGAGATGTTGATCGGCCGCGCCGCGAAGGTGATCTGAGCGCCGAGGCGCTCGGCCTGTCGCGCGAGAACCCTCAACGCCTGACAGGTGGGCACCGCCGAGGGTTCGACGCCCGCCCCGAGGGGGATGTGGACGAGGGGAGACGGCCCAACCCGGCGCCAGACGGTGTAGTAGCGACCGCTCGACTCGAGCGTGTAGTTCGACGGCGGCCTGCTCCAGAAGGGTGAGCGACGCATCACGATCGTCTTGAAGCGCTCGACGCTTCCCAGCGCGAGCGAGTCGAGGTCGTAGCTGCGCCCGTACTCCCTTACCGCGCCCGCGACGTACGTGAACGGCCCGGCATACGCGACACCGGGAACGTCGATGTCCATCTTGCGCAGGAGATACAGGTCGTATTCCTCGAAGTCCGGCGCGAGCGTGGGACCCTGCCCGGCGAAGCGCGCGCCAATCGTTTTCAGCTCCGTAAAGCGGGCGGTGGGCGCGAGATTGGTGCCGTGGTAGAGCAGCGCGTCGGAGCCGAGCACTCCGACCAGCAGTGCGGCCGCCAGCACGAGCCCCTCGAACAGACGCGTGCGCATCAGACCGAAGACGCCCACGAGCGCGACGAACACGACGACCGGGGACAGCAGCATCAGCAGCTTGGCGTCGGTCCAGGTCGTGCCGTGACGATGCAGGAACGCCCACACGACGAGCGAACCAGCCACGAACGCGAGCACGCTCCAGGCGCGACGGCGCACCAGGTAGACCACGCCGAGCGCGATGCACACGAGCACCACGCCCATCAGCAGGTAGGTCTGGTTGACGTAGCGCGGTTCGACTCGATGCGATTCCCCGAGCCACACGCCGAGCGTCTGGATGAACTTCAGCGGTCGCAGGAGATTGCCGGGGTCGCTGACAGCTCCCGAGTCGGAGCTGGAGACGCCTTCGGCCAGCTTGAGCGTTTTGGAGAGCGGGCCCACGGTCGGCAGAGCGACCAGCGCCGTGCCCACCGCAAGCACCGCGCCCCCGACGAGCAGGCGCCCGATATCCTCACGCCGCCGCGAGAGCGGCACGGCGGCCAGCAGCGCCGCCACACCGAACAGCGCCACCCAGGGCGAGGCGGCGATCCCGATCGCGCCCAGCGCGGCCGCCG
Source organism: uncultured Solirubrobacterales bacterium (assembly GCA_963779405.1). Lineage (GTDB taxonomy): Bacteria > Actinomycetota > Thermoleophilia > Solirubrobacterales > Solirubrobacteraceae > Palsa-744. Next base: position 3,251 of record CAVZYF010000023.1, on the reverse strand, counting down.
CGGCGACGGCAAAGAGCAGGACGGCACGTATTCCGGCCCTCGCCCGCAGCTCGCGCGCACAGACCATCAGCGCGCCCATCAGCAGGATCATGGGCAGCGCCGTGATCTCCTTGATCGATCCCATCAGCGCGTACGCGTAGACGAGCGCCGGCACCGCGGCGACCACCCCCGTGACCGCGGCGGTGGGTCGTGACAGGCCCGCCCGCCTGGCGAGAAAGGTCAGGACGAGCGCGGCCAGCGAGAGCTCGAGCGCCTGAAATGGGCTGTAGAGCCAGATCAGATCCTGGCCGCTCAGCCACCCGACCGACGCGAGCACGCCGTGCCCGCCCGACGGGTATCCGTTGCCGAAGTAGGCTTCCAGCGTCGTCCCGTAGGCCGCCATCCCGGTCGAGAAGTGATGCGCGTGGTGCAACAGCCGCTCCGCGCCCGCGATCTGGATCGCCCCGGTCGTGTCCAGCAGGTAGCCGGTGAAGGTGACTCGACCGGCTACCAGGATCGGTGCGGCGACGATCATGTACGTCGCCACCGCCACGCCGGCGCCCCACCACCACCCGCCTGGGCGCCCACGCCAGCGCTCACGCAGCTCTCGCCGGCCGAGGACGAAGCCGCCCAGCGCAAGCGCGAGCAGCACCAGCGGAGTCAAAGGAGCCGTCGGCCCCCACCAGGTGGTGAACTGCGAGACCACGATCAGCACTCCAAATCCGAGCGGCAGGAGCAGCAGAGCAGGCAGGCGCGCTCCGGTCAGCCGCTCGAGCAGCAGCCCGCATCCACATGAGAGCCCCCAAAAAAGCAGGGGAAAGAGAACGACTACCGCAAGGAATTCCATAGATGAGGCCGGCGCCGAGCTACCCGACCCGGTGCTCGCGACGCAGGCCGAGGATGCTCAGCAAAAACGAGGAGAAGAAGATCTGAATCCCAACGATCAAAAGCGACGCGGCGACCACCGCGAGGTGTTCGTCGGCGAGCGAGCCGAAGCCGTGCGAGATCCAGGTTGCAACGATCACCGCGCCCATCACGATCCCCAGGAGCATGAAGACGCCACCGAGCAGCAGACCGTGCTCGAGGCGAAAGCGCGAGCGCATGCGATCGAACCACGGGTCCTTCTCACCCATGAAGTAGGTGCCGTAGGCGTGCGCGCAGAGGCCGAGCGCGAGCACCTGGGTGCCGACGATCATCAGCAGCGATCCGGCGATCAGGGTGTGCAGGCCCCACGCGCGCCCGAAGAAGTCCAGGCCGGCGCCGACGAACACGAGAATCAGGGTGCCGAGCCCGGCCAGCAGCATCCCCGGCACGATGAACAGGTGGGTGGGGCTGTGGACGAGCAGGAAGCGCAGGTGCCGCCAGCCGTCGCGGAAGCTCGACAGCTTTGACTCCCCCCCGCGCGGGTGGTATTCGATCGGGAACTCGGCGATCCTCAGGTGCTCCTTGGAGGCGCGGATCACCATCTCGGAGGCGAACTCCATGCCGGTCGTGCGCAGGTCCAGGCGGGGCAGCACGTCGCGGCGCAGCGCCCGCATGCCGCAGTGGGCGTCTTTGACGCCCGTGCGGAAGAAGAAGTTCAACAGGCCCGAGAGCAACGGGTTGCCGACGTAGCGGTGCAGCCACGGCATCGCGCCGGGCTGGATGTTGTCCATGCGGTCGCCCATCACGAGCTCGGCGCCGTCGTTCAGCTCTGACACGAAGCGGGGGATCTCGTTGAAGTCGTACGTGAGGTCGGCGTCGGCCATCACGATGTACTTCCCGCGCGCCGCGGCGAAGCCGGCGAGATAGGCGCTGCCGTAGCCACGGCGGGGCTCGGAGACGACACGCGCGCCGGCGGCGGCGGCCAGCGCGGCCGAGTCGTCCTCGGAGGCGTTGTCGACGACGAGCACCTCGCCGTCGATCGCGCCGTCCTTCAGCGCGCCGAGCGCAGCGGTCACGCAGACCTCGATGTTCTCGGCCTCGTTCAGGCAGGGAATCACGACCGACACCAGCGGCGCGGCGCGGTCGGCATCCGTGGGGATCGGGGGCTTTGTCTGGACGGCTGTGCTCATGGGCGGTTGCTCGGCGCCCCGGTTTCCCGGGTGGGACGCGGAGCCATGCGGTTATAACGCGCGTGGGGGCGGAAAGTGGCGGATTCGCGAGATGATGCTACCGCCATGCGTATCTGCGTCATCTACGACTGCCTCTTCCCGTTCACGGTCGGCGGCGCCGAGCGCTGGTATCGCAACCTCGCCGAGCGTCTCGCGGCGGACGGACACGGGGTCACCTATCTGACGCTGCGCCAGTGGGATCGCGGTGAGCCTCCCGTCCTCGACGGGCCCGTGCGGGTCATCGCGGTCGGTCCGCGGATGGCGCTCTACACCGACGGCGGGCGGCGGCGCATCCTGCCGCCGCTCGTGTTCGGGCTCGGTGTGCTGTGGCACCTGCTGCGCCACGGCCGGCGCTACGACGTCGTGCACACCTGCGCCTTCCCCTACTTCTCGCTGCTCGCGGCCGCGGCCCTGCGTCCGTTGCGGCGCTACGGGCTGGTCGTCGACTGGTTCGAGGTCTGGAGCCGCTCCTACTGGCACGACTACCTCGGCAGCCTCCAGGGCAGGATCGGCGCACTGGTGCAGCGCATCTGCGCGGCGGTCCCGCAGCGGGCGTTCTGCTTCTCCGAGCTGCACGCCGCGCGCCTGCGCGCGGAGGGGCTGCATGGCGAGGTCACCGTCCTGCGCGGCCTCTACGCCGGCTCTTTGCAGCCGGCGGCCGTGCGGGTGGCGGATCCGCTCGTGCTGTTCGCGGGCAGGCTGATCCCCGAGAAGCGCGTCCCGCTCGGCGTCGCCGCCGTCGCGCTCGCCGCACGGCGGATCGAGGGCCTGCAGGGCGTGTTCTACGGCGACGGACCCGAGCGCGGCAAGCTGCGCGAGGCGATCGCCGAGCATGGCGCCGCGTCGATCGTCTCCGCACCCGGCTTCGCCGACGCCGACGCTCCTCGAGGCCGACATGCGCCGGGCGCTCTGCATGCTGCTCCCCTCGCGGCGGGAGGGCTACGGGATGGTCGTCGTCGAGGCCTCGGCCCACGCCACACCGAGCATCGTCATTGCAGATCAGGACAACGCCGCGACCGAGCTCGTTCATGACGGGGTCAACGGGGTGGTCGTTCCCAGCGCCGATCCGGAGGCGATCGCGGCTGCGATCGTGCTCGTGCACGAGGCAGGGCTGGCAATGCGCGAGAGCACAGCTAGCTGGTTCGCCGAGCACGCCGAGGAGCTGTCGCTGGAGTCCTC
>CAVZYF010000022.1:0-43350 GCA_963779405.1 uncultured Solirubrobacterales bacterium | reverse complement strand
GCCGCGTCGGTCACGTCGCGAGTCAGCGGGCCCGCCTGATCGAGCGAGGAGGCAAACGCGATCATCCCGTAGCGCGAGACGGCGCCATAGGTCGGTTTCAACCCGACGATCCCGCACAGCGCCGCGGGTTGGCGGATCGAGCCGCCGGTATCGGTGCCCAGCGCCCATGGCGCCAGCCCAGCGGCAACCGCGGCGGCGCTCCCGCCCGATGACCCTCCCGGCACCCGCTCTCGGTTCCAGGGGTTGAGCACAGGACCGTAGGCGGAGTTCTCGTTCGAGGAGCCCATCGCGAACTCATCCTGGTTGGTCTTCCCCAACAGCGTTGCGCCCGCTCCAGTCAAGCGCGAGACGGCGGTGGCGGTATATGGCGGCTCATACCCCTCGAGAATCTTCGACCCCGACTGGCCGGGGATGCCTTTGGTACAGAACAGATCCTTCACCGCCAGCGGCACTCCGTGCAGCGGGGCAGAAGCCGGAACGTCGCCGACGGGTGCCTGCGCAGCGACCCAGGTGAAGCAGTTCAGGCCCTCCTCTGCCACGTGTGCGCCCGCGCGGAGGCGATAGGCCTCGAACAACTCCCCAGCCGACAGCGAACCCGCCGCGATCTCCCCCGCCGCCTCGGCGGCGGACAGGCCGATGATGTCTGGGTCGCTCATGCCTGCGGGCTAGGTACCAAAATCCGTCATCGCTGACGGCCGGCGCCTGGGCGAGCGCGACCTCGCGCGGCAGCGAGTCCCAGGGCTCGTCCGCGCGCAGTCCGGAGTGGGTGGACAGCGCATCTGCGACCACGTGTGTCATCGGCGCGACGTCCTCGAGGTCGAGCTCCTCGATCTTGGCGATGTGGTCGAGCACTGCGGAGAGCTCGCGCGCCATCGGCTCGATCTCATCCTCGCCCAATCGCAGGCGCGCCAGGCGCGCCACGTGCAGAACCTCGTCACGGTCGATCACGGCCCGCATTCTACGGAGCGCCCCGCCCACCACCCATGCGGGGCACCGCCCTGACCGATCGCACGCCGGCTCCCTAACCTACGGCCCAGCCGAGCGCATCTATGCTGAGAGTCGATGCCCGAGAACCCCCATGCCGAGCACCTGAAGGAGCTACTCGAGGGCTCTGAACGAGCCTCAGCGCGAGGCCGTGACCCACGGCGAGGGACCACTGCTGATCCTCGCCGGCGCCGGCAGCGGCAAGACGCGGGTGCTCACGCATCGGATCGCGTACCTGATCTACACAGATCAGGCGCAGGCCGGCGAGATCTTGGCGATCACGTTCACGAACAAGGCTGCCAAGGAGATGCGCGAGCGGGTAGAGCAATTGATGGGAAGCCACCTCCCACGGCACGCGCGGGATGTGGCTGATGACCTTCCACTCCGCCTGTGCGCGTATCCTGCGTGCCGAGGCAGACCACCTGGGTTACACCCGCCAGTTCACGATCTACGATCAGGCGGACTCGCGGCAGCTGACCAAGCGTTCGCATCGACGGGTCGGCGTGGATCCAAGCGCTATACGCCCGCCTCGATTCACAACCAGATCTCGGCCGCCAAGAACCGCTCTCGACGCCAGGCCTACCGCCAGTCGGTGGGCTCCCCTATGAGGAGATGATCGCCGAGGTCTACGAGATCTACGAGCGCGACCTGCATCGCATAAACGCGATGGACTTCGACGACCTGCTGTTCCGCACCGTCAACCTGCTGGAGCTCTTCGACGATGTCCGCGAGCGCTACGCGGAGACGTTCAGACACGTACTCGTCGACGAGTACCAGGACACCAACCATGCGCAGTATCGGTTGCTGCAGCTGCTGGTGGGCGGTGGTCGCCCGCCGGCGGCGAAGGGCAAGCGAACTACCCAGCCCGGCGAGCGCCCCACCTACGCAGGGCCGGTCGGACATCGCAACCTGGCGGTCGTAGGCGATGACTCCCAGTCAATCTACATTCCGCGGAGCCGACGTCCGCAACATCTTCGACTTCCAGGAGGACTTCCCCGACGCGAGAGTGGTGAAGCTCGAGCAGAACTACCGCTCGACCGAGACGATCCTGCGGCCGCGAACGCGGTGATCGCGAACAACCGCGGCGGCATCGCAAAGCGCCTGTGGAGCGAGCTCGGACAGGGCGAGCAGATACAGTGCGCGAGCTGGAGGACGAGCACGCCGAGGCGCGCTTCGTCGTCGGCGAGATCCAGCGGCTGGTCGATGAGGGCGCGTCGCCGCGCGGAGATCGCGGTCCTCTACCGCACGAACGCGATGTCGCGGGTGCTCGAGGACACGCTCGTGCGCCGTGAGATCGCCTACCAGGTGATCGGCGGAACGAAGTTCTACGAGCGCGCGGAGATCAAGGACGTGATCGCCTATTTATCTCTGCTCGCAAACCCCTTCGACGTTGTCAGCTTCACTCGTGTGGCCAACTCGCCGCGGCGCGGGATCGGGCAGACCTCGCTGTCGCGGATCGTCGCCCACGCGGCCAGCGTCGGGATGTCCGGTCTGGGAGGCCGCCTCGGCCCCCGATCAGATCCCCGGCCTCGGCACCGCCGCGATCAAGTCGCTGAGGCGTTTCATGGACACGATGGACGAACTGCACCTGCGCGTCGAGCAAGAGGCAGGCCGACCCGCATCGCCGACCTGCTGGAGGCGGTGCTGTCACAGAGCGGCTACATCGAGGCGCTCGAGGCCGAGCGGACGATCGAGGCGCAGGGCCGGATCGAGAACCTCGAGCAACTCGTCAGGTCGGGCGCGAGTTCGACGCGAGCGCGCCAGAGGGCGAGGACTCGCTCGAAGTCTTCCTGCAGCAGCTCGCGCTCGTCGCCGACGCCGACTCCCGCACCGAGGACGAGGGGCTGGTGACCCTGATGACACTGCACAACGCGAAGGGGCTGGAGTATCCGATCGTGTTCATCGCCGGCTGCGAGGACGGGGTCTTCCCCCACTCGCGCGCGCTCGACGAAGGCGCGCTCGAGGAGGAGCGGCGCCTGTTCTACGTCGGCGTGACGCGCGCGATGCAGCAAGCTCTACCTGACCCACGCGCGGCGGCGAGCGGTGTTCGGCGCGCAGAGCTACGGGCTGCCGAGCCGCTTCCTCGACGAGATCCCGGCGGAGCTACTCGACCGCGTGCAGGCGCCGGCGCTGCACTCCTGGGCCGGCGCCAGGGCCGGCACGGGCACCGCCAACGGTGGGTCCTCGCTCGGCGGTGGAGCACCGGCCGCGCGCGGCGGGCGCTCGGCGAGCGCGGGGCCGGAGGCCTCCTCCGGCGAGCGCGACCGGAGGCGCCGGCCGCGCCGGCATTCCGCATGGGCGAGGACGTCATTCACGCGGCCTTTGGCGAAGGCGTCGTCACCGGCGTGGAGCCGGGCGGCGTGATCGTCGTGCGCTTCGCCGACGACGGCTCGGAGCGCAAGCTGATGGCCGAGTACGCGCCGTACCGCGCTACCGCACGACGTTCACCGAGTCCGAGCATGCATCCTGCCATGTCCGCCACGATCATCGACGGCAAGGCGATCGCCGCCCGAGTGCGGGGCGAGGTCGCGGGCGAGGTCGAGACGTTCACCGCACAGGTCGGCCGCCCGCCGGGCCTCGCGACAGTGCTGGTCGGCGAGGACCCTGCGTCGGCGGTGTACGTGGGCGGCAAGCAACGTGCTTGCGCAGAGGTCGGCATGGTGCCGTTCGATCGGCGTCTGCCAGCAGACGCCTCCTTCGAGAAGGTGGCCGAGGAGCTGGGAGTCCTGAACGCCGACGACGCGGTCAGCGGCGTGCTGCTGCAGCTGCCTTTGCCGGACCATCTGGACGGGGCGGCGCTGACGGCGATGATCGACCCGGCGAAGGATGTCGACGGCCTGACGCCCATCAACGCTGGGTTGCTGGCGCTCGGGCTGCCAGGGCTGCGGCCCTGTACCCCCTCGGGCGTGATGGAGCTGCTGAGGAGCGTCGATGCGAAGCTGGAAGGCGCAGAGGCGGTCGTGATCGGGCGCTCGAACCTCTTCGGCAAGCCGATGGCACAGCTGCTGCTCGCGGAGAACGCGACGGTGACCACCTGCCACTCGCGCACGCGCGATCTCCGTGCGGTGTGCGCCCGCGCGGATGTGCTGATCGCGGCAGTCGGTCGCGCACGGCTCGTGACGCGCGAGTTCGTCAAGCCGGGCGCGGTGGTGATCGACGTCGGCATGAATCGCCTCACACCCGAGCAGGCTCGCAACAAGAGCGGTCTGGTCGGCGACGTCGACTTCGAGACGGTGGCCGAGGTGGCCTCGGCGATCACGCCGGTGCCCGGTGGCGTGGGACCGATGACAATCGCCTATCTGCTGGTGAATACGCTGCGGGCGGCGCGCATGCAGGCGCAAGCGGCAGCCTGATCGAGTCAGCGGATGAGCGTCGCCTCGATTCCCTGCCGGCAGGTGCGTGTCGTTAGGCTTGCCGGCGAGCACTGATGAGACTCACACGCATACGCCTGGGAGAGCTGCTCGCCGCGGCAGGCGCCGTCTGCCTGATCGTCTCGCTGACGCTGCCCTGGTACGCAACCCCGGAAGGCAATCTCGACGCGTGGAGCACCTTCGGGCCCGCCGTGGTCCTGCTGATCTTGGCGGCGATCGCCGCGCTGGTCCTGCTCGTGGCCACGGTTGCCGAGCGCACTCCCGCGCTGCCCGTGGCAGCCGGGGTGTGGTGCGTGCTGTTCGGGCTGATCGCAGTGGTGGCGGCGATCGTAAGGGTGCTGGAGCGCCCCGACCACGCCACATCGCTGTGCGCGGGCGCCTGGTTGGCGCTCGCGGGCGCCGTGGCGGTGCTGCTCGGCTCGTGGCAATCGATCCGCGACGAACGGACCTCACGCTACGAGCCGGCGTCGCCGGAGGCGCACCGGCTACCCGAGTAGGGCCACCGCCGGGAGGTGATGCTGACCCCTACGGCGCTATCCCCCCGCGGGATTCGGCCCCTTGACGGTGCGCAGCGGCCGCACCTCGGCCAGCGGAGCGTCCGGCTCCTCGCCGGAAAGCTCTGCGACCGTCCGTTCGAGCGCGCCGATCCGGCTCGCGAGCCCCTGAATCGCCTCGGCGATCGGGTCGGGCAGGTGGATCCAATCGGCATCGGGCCCCTCGGCGCGACGACCGTTGACACGCACGGGATGGCCGGGATTGCCGACGACCGTGGAGTTCGGCGGCACGTCGGTGATGACGACGCTGTTGGCGCCGATCTTGGCGCCGTGACCGATCGTGATCGGCCCGAGCAGCTTGGCGCCGGAGCCGATCGTGACGTTGTCCTGCACCGTCGGGTGGCGCTTGCCGGTCGCGAAGCCGGTGCCCCCGAGCGTGACTCCCTGGTAGAGGGTGACGTTCTCGCCGATGTCGGCCGTCTCGCCGATCACAACCCCGGCGCCGTGGTCGATGAAGAGACCCTCGCCGATGCTCGCGGCGGGATGGATCTCGATGCCCGTCAATGCCCGCGCGAACAGTGCGATCAGACGCGGCAACAACGGTACGCCGGCCTCGTTCAACGCATGGGCGACGCGGTGGGCCAGCAACGCATGGATGCCGGGCCAGGTCGCGATGATCTCGAGCTGCCCGACACCGCACGCCGCAGGATCACGATCGCGCGCAGCCGCAACGTCGCGACGCACCTCTTTTACGACCCGGGCGAGCATATGAACAGCGTAGCGACCATCTCTGGGCCTCCAGTGCGATTCCACCCGTTGCACGGGCGTGGGAACAACGCGTCTGTCAGGGAGAGAAAAAGGCCTGCGAGATATAGCGCTCGCCCGAGTCGGGCATGATCACGACGACCCGCTTGCCCTTTGACTCGGGACGAGCGGCCACCTGGAGCGCCGCCCACAACGCCGCCCCGCAGGAGATGCCAGCCAGCAGCCCGGCACGCCGGGCGCAGGTCCAGGCGGTCTGGATCGCGTCGTCGTCTGACACGGCGATCACCTCGGTGAGCAACTCGCGGTTGAGCACCCCCGGCACGAAGCCCGCGCCGATGCCCTGGATCCGGTGCGGCCCGGGGCGAGCGCCGGAGAGGACCGCGGAGCCGGCGGGCTCGACCGCGACGATCTCGAGCCCGGGGTTGCGCTCGCGCAAAAATTCGCCCGCGCCGGTGATCGTGCCGCCGGTGCCGACGCCCGCCACGAGCACGTCGACACGGCCGTCGAGCGCGCGGTCGATCTCTGGCCCGGTGGTACGTCGATGGACGGCCGGGTTGGCTGGGTTGGAGAACTGGTCGGGAAGAAACACGTCGGGGTCCTCCGCCATCGCGCGGGCGGCCGCGACGGCCTCCGACATCCCCCCGAGCGACTCGGTGATGTCAACGCGCGCGCCGTAGAGACGCAAAAGGCTCTCGCGCTCGCGGCTCATACCCTGGGGAAGCGTCAGCACAAGCTGGTAGCCCCGCGCCGCGCAGACGAATGCGAGCGCGATGCCGGTGTTGCCGGAGGTTGCCTCCACGATCGTCGTGCGCCCAGGCTCGATCAGGCCCTCGGACTCGGCCGCCGCGATCATCGCGACGCCGATCCGGTCCTTGACGCTGCCGCCTGGGTTGAGCGACTCGAGCTTGGCGAACAATTCGACACCATCCGCCGCTCCTGAGCCCTCGAGCATCCGCGGCAGCCCGACCAACGGGGTATCACCGACAAGCTCCGCAATGTTGATCGGGATTTGGGACATCCGCCCCCGACAATAGTGGCCTGCGAGGAGAGCGGCTGCAACGATCGTGCAAGACCACACCCACGACCGTCAAGCTCAAGCCCGGACAGCCGATGAGATAACCATGTCCCGATCTGGGCGCCAGGCACCAGCCCAGCAGACCCTGCAAGTGCTCGACGAGCAGACCGTGAGCGCCGCGGCTGCGTTGCGCGAGCTACCCGAGGCGCTGATCCTGGTGTTCGACTCCGAGCTTCGCTTCGTGCTGAGCGCCGGTCAGGCGCTCGGACCCAGCGGGCGCTCTCCCTCGAGCTTCCGCGAAGGGCAGTCGCTCGCGGATGCCTTCCCCGCGGAGATGTGGCGGCAGATCGAGCCGCTGTGCCGCTCCGCCCTGGAGGGAGAGACTCGCTCGCGTGAGCTGTGGAGCACCGACGGGCGTCGCGGCCTGATGGTAGACGTCGGCCCGCTTTGTCTGGAGGACTCCGCCCCGAGAGCAAACGAGCCCTGCGCCCTCACCGGCGGCGTGGCGGTCGTTCTCGACATCTCCGCACGCGCACGCACGGATGTGGGTGAGCCCTGGCCTCACTCGCGCGAGCACTTCGAGCTGGTCTTCGACCAGGCTCCGGTCGGAATGGGGCTGCTGGATCAGAACGGTCGCTGGGTGCTGGTCAATCACGCGCTGTGCGAGATCACCGGCTATACCTCGACCGAGCTGATCGGCAAGCGCTTCAAGGACATCACTCATACCGATGACGAGAGCGACGTGGAGCCCCGTCGACGGCTGCTGGCCGGCGAGATCGCGGCGTTCCAGACCGAGTTGCGCTACTTCAACTCGGTTGGAGAGACGATGGCGGCGTTGCTCTCGATCTCGCTCGTAAGAGACCAGGACGGCGATCCCCTGCACTTCATCGTGCAGATTCAAGACATCTCCGAGCGCAAGCTCTTGGAGGAGCACCTGCGCCACCTCGCCGACCACGATCCCCTCACCGGTCTTCGCAACCGGCGTCTGTTCGAGCACGACCTCAAGCTGCAGGTCGGTCGCTGCCAGCGCTACGGCGAGCAGGCCGCCCTGATGGTGATAGATCTCGATTACTTCAAGCAGGTCAACGACCTACACGGTCACAAGGTCGGCGACGAGGCCCTCAGGGTGGTCTCGAGGACACTCACCCGTCGTCTGCGGACCACCGACCTGGTGGCCCGTCTCGGCGGAGACGAGTTCGCTGTGCTGCTGCCCCACATGGACCGCGAGGGCTCCGAGCACGTCGCCGGAGACCTGGCGTCCGTAATCGCCGCATGCACCGTCGACGCCGGCGACGCCGTCGTGCACCTGTCGGGCAGCGTGGGTTTCGCGCTGATCGACAGCCAGGCTCGCGACAACGAGCAGATCCTGGTGGAGGCCGACCGAGCGATGTACGCCGCCAAGCGCGCCCGAGCATTCATCGCCCGGACGCGCTGAAGAGTTGCTCTACCAGCTGCTTGTTGCTCCACCTGAGCAGCCCGTTTTGCTGACTTTACTCACACACATGCGACTCACCGAGCCGTTAGCTTCCCGTTTGATCGTGAATTCATCACCTGTGGTCGCGGCGGTCGCCGTCACGCTGTAGCTGTTAGCTGAAGGAGCTCCGGTGGCACTTATGTAGGCGTTTCCCCCACCCGCCGCGATCTGAATCGCCGGTTCGTATTTGTTCAGTTCCGCCTTCGTGACCTTTGTGTATTCGCCGTCGTTGTCCGTGGCGATCGTCTCTGCGGTGACCGCGGCAGAGTGAACCAGTTCCTTCGCCGCGGCGTCGTAGGCCTTGCTTTTCTGGCTCAGAAGCGACGGAAGGGCGATCGCGGCCAGCACGCCGATGATCAAAATCACCACCAGCAGTTCGATGAGTCCAAAACCACTTTCATCCCGCATGCCATGCAGTCGATCCGGCGTACGGGCGAGGCGGCGCTGCAAGGTCCGAGAGGTGCGCGAGGAGTCCGTAAACAAGATAGCCCTCCGTGGCTTTGGCTGGCGGCCGAGCTATCTCGTCGAGATCTCTGACTTTGCGACCCCGTCTCACAACGGGTTTGCCTTTTTCAGTGGGGTTGTCGAGCCGGGAGTGTAAGCACAGAATTAGTCACTGTGGGAGGACTGGACATATGTACTAGTCATCGGCACACAAAGAAAGTCTCAAAGAGATACATAGCGCCTCAAAGATGCACTTCTCGGCTTTCTTAGATGTTTCTTTCACTCAGATGTAATACATGCTCGCGCCCGCATCGCGCGACTCGCGCTCGATCACGTCGGCGATCGTCGTCTGCGCGAGCACCTTGCGAGCGGCCTGCGCAGCGTCGGCGAACACTCCCTCGGAGTCACGCCCGAGCGGGCCGTCGAGCAACTCGACGATCTCCAGCACGCTCACCGTCGAGGGCTCACGCGCGAACTGATAGCCGCCCTTGACCCCGCGTTGCGAGCTGATCACCCCGGCGCGTCTCAGAGCCGCGAACAGCTGCTCGAGAAACTGCACGGGCACATCCCGCTTGCGCGCCAGCTCGCCGATCGGAACCGGCCCCGAGCCCGCGCTGCGACCAAGCTCGGCGAGCGCGAGCACGGCGTAGGGAGACTTGCTGGTGATCGAGATCACAAGGCGATGCTAGGGAACTACAACCAGCCGCGCTCAGTCGCAATCAACACAGCTTGGGCGCGGTCGACCGCGCCCAGCTTGCCGTAGATGTTGTGCAGGTGGGTACGCACGGTACTCGTCGAGAGCGTCAGCTCGTGGGCGATCTGCTTGTAGACCTTGCCCTCGGCGAGCCGCTGCAGGACGCCGAGCTCGCGCCCGGACAGCGGGCAGGGGTCGACGTGGCGCTGGCGTTGGTTGGCGGAGCTTGGCAGCTCGTACATCACACGCCGCAGCTGCTCCGGGCCGATGCCGACGATCCGGGCGCTCTGCAGCATCTCCGTGGAAGACACCGAGGCGCCCTGCTCGTAATGGGCGAGCATGTCCGCCAGGCGGATAAAGGAGGCCTCGCCTTCCACATCTGGGTTGTGATGACGCTCGATCACGGTGGCGATCGTGCCCGGCAGCCCCCAACGCCGGGCGAGCACACCACCCACCAGTGCGTGATCGACGCCCAGCTCCCGGCGCTCTTGATGGATGCGTTCCTCGGGCGTCTTTGCCCCGAGATGCACCTCCGCGGGATAGCCGGGGTAGGCGTGCAGCAGCACGAGCTTGCCGATGTCGTGCAGCAGGCTCGTCACCGTGAGACGATCGCGGTGCTCATAGCCGACCTCCGCCGCGACCCGGTCAGCCGCACGCTGCGTCGCCAGCGCATGCAACCGAAAGCGCTCCGGCGCCGCCTCCCACACGCTCGATCGCTCGAAGAATTCAAATGTGCGCACCCGCCCGGCCAGTGCCTGCACCATCTGCGGGCTGAGCAGCTCCACAGCGGCGACGACGGTGTCCACGCGCACACGAGAGCTCTGCGCCTGGTTGGCAACCCGCAGGACGGCGATGATCAGCGCGACGTCCGACTCAACGGCAGTGACGATGTCGGCTGTGGCCACGTGGTCCCCGGACATCACAGCGAGCAGGCGGTTGCGCGACTCGGCAAGCGCGGGAAAGGCCTCCAGAGCCTCGAAGGCCATCGTCAGGCGGCGGCCATGCCCCTCGTTCTGATGGCGCGCACCAGGGGTCGCAGTGGGTCCTCTGCTTGCCCGAGGCTCTACCTCCGCGGAGCGGCCCTTCGTGGTCGCTCGCTTTGGCTTGGAAGCTGTGGCCTGCATACGTCCGTGTACCTACCTCATGATCGTCGACCACCCAAAGGGGGATGCCGTGTCGAGTTACTATCGGCATCGCTGGACGAACGGTTGAGGGGCAGTTTGCCGGTTCAGTGCGCCGCGGCGAGGGCAATATCGATGCGGCGCAGTGTCTCCTGGCGGCCGAGCAAAGCCACGTCTTCACTCGGGGGAGGGCAAGCCCGGGTGGGCGGGCATTTGATCCACCTCCCGTCCAGACCCGCCACAGGCAAGCGCCGCGTCGATACGCGCCAAGGTCTCCTCGCGACCGAGCAGCGCCACGCTCTCGAAGATGCCCGGGGAGATCGTCGTGCCGGAGATCGCCACACGCACTGGCTGGTAGACGGCTCGCGGCTTGAGGTCACGACGTTCCAAGACCCGCTCCAGTGCCTCCTGCACGCCGGCCTGGTCGAAGTCGACGACCGCGGCGAGTGCCGCGCGCACATCGACCAGCACCGCGAGCCCATCCTCACTCAGCCACTTCTCGCGCGCCGCGGGTTCATCCCGAGGCCCATCGAAGATGAATCCCGTCAGTGGCCAGAAGTCGGCGAGCGTGTGGATCTTCTCCTGACTGATGGCGACCGCGCGCGCGAAGCGCGGGTCCTCGTGTGCACCGGGGTGATCGCCTGCTTCATCGAGGAACTCCCCGACCAACCCGGCCAGCTCCTCGGAGGACAGCTCGCGGATGTGGACGCCGTCGAGCCACTTCAGCTTGACCTCGTCAAAGCGCGCGGGGTTGCGGCTGACCCGCTCGAGCGTGAAGCGCTCGATCAGCTCGGCCGTCGAAAGGACGGTCGTGTCGTCGCCCGCACCCCAGCCGAGCAGCGCCAGGTAGTTGCGGACTGCCGCCGGTAGGTAGCCGGCGTCGCGCAGCTCCTGCACCGAGGCGGCGCCGTGGCGCTTGGAGAGCTTCTTGCCGTCGGGGCCGTGCAGCAGCGGCAGGTGTGCATACAGCGGCAGCGGCTCGTCAACGCCGGCGAACCCAGCCGCCCTCACCGCCTCCAGCACAAGCACCTGCTTGGGGGTATTCGAGAGGTGATCCTCACCGCGCACCACATGCGTGATGCGGGCATTGAGGTCGTCGATCGCGACCGCGAAGTTGTAGAGCACCGACCCGTCCGCGCGTGCGATCACCGGATCGTCGAGATGGACGTGCTCAAAGCGCGTCTCGCCGCGGATGACGTCGTGGATGACCGTGGCGCCATCGGAGGGCACGCGCAGGCGTACCGCACCCTCGCGCTCAGACTCTCCCCGGAACCCGCGCTCGGCGCCATGGATCTGCTTGTAGGCCTTCACATCCTCCGCGGTCGCGTTCGAGTGATAGGCGTGCCCGGCCTCGAGCAGCGCCTGCAACGCCTCGCGGTGTCGCTCCGAGCGCTCGGACTGCATGATCGGACCCTCGTCCCAATCGAGCTCCAACCAGCGCAGCGCGTCGAGGATCTGCTCGACGTTCTCCGGGGTGGAGCGCTCGCGGTCGGTGTCCTCGATGCGCAACACCAGCTCGCCGCCGGCGTGGCGCGCAAGCAGCCAGTTGAAGAGTGCCGTGCGCGCCCCGCCGATGTGCAGTGCGCCGGTCGGCGACGGCGCGAAGCGCACGCGCATCGGTGACTCGGGTCGGTCGGTCTGGGTCAGAGCAGAAACCATAAGATCGCCGCCATGCTAATCGGAGCACACGTCTCACCCGCGGGCGGGCTCCCGAAAGCGATCGAGCGCGGCATGCAGCGGGGCGCACGAGCGATCCAGATCTTCAACCAGTCGCCGCGGATGTGGAAGCCCACGACCTACCGCGTCCAGGATGTCGCCGCGTTCAGGCAGGCGATGGCTCAGAGCCCGATCGACGCGGTCCTGATCCACGCCGTTTACCTGCTCAACTGCGCCAGTGACGACCCAAACATTCAGGCGAAGTCGCTGACCTCGCTTACGCACTCACTGCGCATCGGGCACGAGATCGGTGCCAGCGGGGTGGTTCTGCACCCCGGCTCGGCCAAGACCGGCGACGTGAAGAGCGCGATTGCCAGGGCTGGAGAGACGATCAAAGAGGCCCTGCAGGAAAGCGAGGGCTGTGAGCTGCACCTGGAGAACACGGCGGGCACCGGTGGCACGCTGGGGCGCTCGTTCGACGAGCTCGCGGCGCTCCTAGAGGCATCCGGCGGGGACAAGCGACTGGGCGTGTGCCTGGACTCCTGTCACCTGCTCGCTTCGGGCTATGACATCCGCACGATCGGAGGCATGAGCTCGACGGTGCGCGAGGCAACGCGCAAGCTCGGTGCAGGCAAGATCCGCTCGCTGCACCTCAACGACTCTCAGACCCCGCTCGGCTCAAACCGCGATCGCCACGCCAACCTCGGCGCCGGCGAGCTCGGCGAGGAGGGCTGCATGGCGTTCCTGTCCGCGCCGGGCCTGCAGAAGCTCCCCTGCGTGCTCGAGACCCCCGGTGAGAACCGCGAAGGCCCCGGACGCAAGGAAATCGAGCTGGCAAAGAAGCTGCGCGACCGGGGTATCGCGGCCCGAAAGAATTGAGCGGGGAGCCTCCTGACTTAGCCCGTAGCGGCAGCTGCCGCGATAGGAGCGAGCGCGTGTTCCAGCTCCGCACGCAGGGTCGGCGTGTGCTGCACACGGTGAGCCTCGCTGAAACGCAGCCTGCGAGTGCCGGCGCTCGTGTCGATCTCCAGCACGACCTCGGCGGAGCCTGGGTTTTCCTCGATCAACTGCTTGCAGTCTTCGATCGCGCTTGCCGGCAGGCAAGACGCATCGATGCGCAGGCGCACCGGATTGGCAAGCGCCGTGGCCGTCCTGGCGGCTGCGTCGGCGTGTGAGCGGGCGCGCTCGATCTCCTCCTGCGAAGGCGAGAAGGACTCGACTGACTGCACCACCAGAGAGGTATTGCCGGCTTCCTTGTGGTCCACGCGGCCACGCACCAGCACGACCTGATCGACCGCCAGCGCCGCCTCGTGTTCTGCAATCGCCTTGCCGAACACGATCATCTCGACCGCCCCCGCGAGATCGTCGAGCGTCGCGAACATCATTGGGTCGCCGCCCCGCGTGCGGATCCGCTTGGCCTCGGTGATGATCCCACCAACCGTCACCATGTCCTTGTCGCGGCGGTCGGCAAGCGCGGACAGCGGGCAGTCCACGCGGGCGCGCAGCACCTCGCGCAGCGGCTTCAGCGGATGCGCGGAGACAAACAGCCCGATCGCCTCCTTCTCCACGGCCAGCAGCTCGGCCTGCTCGAACTCCTCCGTCGGGATCGGCGGGTGCATCGGCCTTGCCAGCCCAATCGCAAAACCGGCCGCGGCCGTACTCGCGGCGCCGGCGCCAGGCTCGCCGCCCGAGCCCTCCTCTACCCCGGAGGAGGAGGAGGAGGAGGAGGAGGAGCCACCACCGCCGGCGGAGGCTGCCGGGGTATCCAGATCGAAGATCGAGCCCTGGCCGATCAGCGCATCCTGCTGGGCCTTCTGACCCGCTCCCTGGGCCTGCTCGAGCACCGCGAGCATGCCCTTGCGGGTGGCTCCGGTGGAGCCGAAGGCCCCGCACTTGATCAAAGCCTCAATCGCCTTCTTGTTGACCGTGCGGTTGTCCACGCGCTCGCAGAAGTCCCACAGCGAGCTGAACTCCCCACCCTCCTCGCGCGCGCGCTTGATCGACTCGACGGCCTGGTAGCCGACACCCTTGACGGCGTCCAGGCCAAAGCGGATATTGCCCTGCACGACCGTGAACTCGTGGTCAGGGAGGTTCACGTCGGGGGGCAGGATCTCGATGCCCATCTCCTCGCAGCGTGCCACGAAGAACGGAACCTTGTCCTTCGTGGACATCACCGAGGAGATCAGCGCCGCCATGTACTCAGCCGGGTAGTTGGCCTTCAGCCAGGCGGTGCGGTAGGCGATCAGCCCGTAACACGCGGCGTGGCTCTTGTTGAACGAGTAGTCAGCGGACTTTTCATTCGTCTGCCACAGGGATTCGGTCACGGCCGAGCTCGTGCCCGAGGCGCGGCAACCCTCGACGAACTCGGGCTTCAGCGCGGCCATCGCCGCGCGGTTCTTCTTGCCGATCGCCTTGCGCAGGTCGTCCGCCTTAGCGCCGGAGAAGCCGGCAATCTCCTTGGAGATCTGCATCGCCTGCTCCTGGTAGAGGATCACCCCATTGGAGGACTCCAGGATCGTGCGCAGGCGCTCGTCGGGGTAGGAGATCGTCTCCGGATTGTGCTTGCCCCTGGCATAGACGGGGATCTGGTCCATCGCGCCCGGGCGGTAAAGCGCGTTGAGCGCCACGAGATCGTTGAACTCATCAGGGCGGACCTTCTTCAGCGCCTCGCGCATGCCCTCGGACTCGAACTGGAACACGCCGGTGGAGTCTCCGCGCGCGAGCATCTCATACGTGCGCGCGTCGTCGAGCGGAAGCGTGGTCATATCCGGACGAGCGACGCCGTTGCCGTCGGCGTCGACGCTCGAGCGCTCGATGATGTCGAGCGCGTCCTCGATCACATCGAGGTTGCGCAGGCCGAGGAAGTCCATCTTCAAAAGACCGATGTCCTCGATCGGCTTCATCGAGAACTGGGTGACGGTGCGCCAGACGCGCTCGCCGTGCTCGTCGGTGCCACCGTCGGCGAGCTGCAGCGGCACGATGTCGGTCAGCGGCCGATCGGCGATCACGACCGCCGCTGCATGAATCGAGGAGTTGCGCACGATCCCCTCCAAGCCCTGGGCGACATCGATGATCTGCAGCGCGGTGGGGTCCTCGTCACAGGCCTTGCGCAGCGGCTCGCCCGGCTTTAGGCAGTCCGCAAAGGACGGTGAGCGGCCCATGATCGGATCGGGGATCAGCTTGGCCAGGCGATCCCCGGCGCCGTAGTCAAAGCCGAGCACGCGCGCCGCGTCGCGTGTCGCGGCGCGGGGAAACATCTTGCCGAAG
Source organism: uncultured Solirubrobacterales bacterium (assembly GCA_963779405.1). Taxonomy (GTDB): domain Bacteria; phylum Actinomycetota; class Thermoleophilia; order Solirubrobacterales; family Solirubrobacteraceae; genus Palsa-744. Next base: position 28,065 of record CAVZYF010000022.1, on the reverse strand, counting down.
GTGACGATCTGCGCGACCGACTCGCGCCCGTACTTCTCGGTCACGTACTTCATCACCCGCTCCCGCCCGCGCACCGAGAAGTCGATGTCGATATCGGGCATCGACACGCGCTCGGGATTGAGGAAGCGCTCGAACAGCAGGTCGTAGCGCAGCGGGTCTATATCGGTGATCGCCAGGCAGTAGGCGACGATCGAGCCAGCGGCCGAGCCGCGGCCGGGGCCGACCGCTACGCCGTTCTCCTTAGCGAACTTGACGAAGTCCCAGACAATCAAAAAGTAGGCGTTGAAGCCCATCCGGTCGATTACCCCGAGCTCCATCTCCATGCGCTGCAACGCCTCGGCCGGTGGCGGGTCGCCGTAGCGCAGGCGCAGGCCCTCCTGCACCCGTGCACGCAGGTACTCGCGCTCGGGGGCGCCGTCGGGCGTCGGGTAGCTGGGAATCAGTTGCTTGTCGAGCTCCAGCCGCACCGAGCAGCGCTCGGCGATCTCCACGGTGCTCGCGATCGCCTCGGGCCACTCCGTGAAGGCGGCGACCATTTCAGCGGAGTCGCGCAGGTAGAACTCATTGGTCTCGAAGATCATCTTCGGCGAGGCGAGCGTGCTCTTGGTCTGCACACAGAGCAGCGCCGTGTGATGCCCGTGGTCCTCGCGGCGTAAGTAGTGAACATCGCCGGTTCCCACCAGGCTGCCACCAACTTCGCGGGCGATGCGGACGATGCCCTCGTTGCACTTGTCCTGGTCGGTGAGCCCGTTCTTCTGCACCTCGAAGTAGACGTTTTCAGCGCCGAAGATCTGAAGCAGCTCGTCGGCGTGCGCCCGCGCATCGTCCTGGCGGTCCTCGAGCAGGCGCTGGCAGAAGCGCGATGCCAGACAGCCGGTTAGCGCGATCACTCCCTCGGAGTGGCCCTGCACCTGGGCGAGATCAACCGTCGGCTTGCCGCGGTGCAGGCCTTCAAGAAAGCCAGCGGAGGAGAGCTTGACGAGGTTGCGGTAGCCAGCGTCGCTGCAGGCGAGCAGCGTCAGGTGGTTGCGCTCGACGCGCCCCGAGGCGCCGACCGCCGCGGTGTGGTCGTCGACGAGGTAGATCTCACAGCCGACGATCGGCTTGACTCCGTGCTTGGCGCAGGCCTTGTGGAGCTCGACCGCGCCGTTCATCACGCCGTGATCGGTCAGGCCGAGCGCGGGCTGACCGAACTCCGCCGCGCGCGCCGCCAGCGCGTCGATCTTGCACGCACCATCGAGCAACGAGTACTCGGAGTGCACATGCAGGTGGGCGCAGGAAGGGGTGCTCACTGGCCCTGGATCTTAGTCGGCGCGCCGACGGCTGACCGATCGGAGATCGGCCGGCGCTCGCGGCGCTGTTTGCGTCTCAACCGCGCGCGGGTCAACAACGACCTGCTGTGCTTGTGCGGCGATCCCTCCGACACAGGCCTAGCTGGGGGAGGCTCGATCTCTGACGGACGCACGGTGACGGGTACGTCGGTGAGCTCCTCGGGCTCCATCACGGACTCGGCGCGCGCGCGAAGACGTTCGACGGCAGCCGCCAGGGCGTCGGCCAGCTCCTCGCGCTGCTCGCCGTGGGCATCCTGAGCACGGGCCACCGGCTGCTCCGGATCGGTCTCGCGTGCCGTGGCGGCCCGTAGCTTGGCCATCATGTTCTTCAGCTCCGCTACGAGTTGCTCCATCCGCCGGTAGCCGGCGCGCATCTCCGTTAGCTGGCGCTCGGCGTGCTCACGGGCGGAGCGCTCGGAATCGATCTCGCGGTGTATCTCCAGCGCGCGGCGCTCGAGCTCGGCAAGCCGAGGCTGCAATTCTCGCTCGCCGCTCGAACGCAGATCGGCCAGGGCCGCCGCCGAGCGGAGCTCTGCCAGCTCGGACACCGCGGTCTGCTCGGCCTCGTCCAGCTCGCGCTGGGCGCTCTCCAAACGCTCAGCCAGCTCGCGGGCGTGGTGCTCGCTGGCACCCAGACGGCGGGTGAGGCGGTCGATCTCGGCGCGGTTGTCGCGCTCTGCGCGCATGCGACGGTCCTCGGCCTCGACGCGCAACTGCTGCTCGGCGTACTCACGCTGCTTGACACGACGCAGCTCGTGCTCACGCTCTGCCATGGCCGCCTGTTCGGCGGTGAGCCGCTCAGCGAAGATCGCTCGCTCCTCTGCCGCCTCGCGCACCCGTTGCTGCAGGCTTGAAAGGTGAGTCTCGAGCGTCTGCACGGTCGCCTCGGCGGCCTCGGCCCGGCGCGTGAGCGCATCCGCCGGGTGGGTGGGATCCAAATCAACCGCGCGACGCGCGCGGCGCTCAGCCAGAAGGTCGCGGTCAGTTGGCCGCGGCGGCGGCTCTCCAGGTGTCTCTGATCCCTCGGCCATCACAGTGACCGCTCAGGCTATGGGTGAGACCGGACGCAACCGGCCAGCCGGGCTTACTCGTTGTGTAGGCGCCAGGCCATCCGCGACTGCAACGACCACAGCTCGATGAAGCCGGGCGAGGCGGTCTGCGGGAAGAGGCCGCCGGACTCGGCGAACGAGGCGAGGCTCACGTCGTAGAGGGCGTCCGGCGCAGAGCGGGTCACGACCCCTGCGTTCCCCTTGAAGAGCTTGACCCCGACGGTCCCCGAGACGTGCTCGTTCACATGGTCCATGTAGGCGTCCAGATCGGCGCGCAACGGCTCCCACCACAGGCCCGCGTAGACGAGGTAAGCCCACTGACGCTCGAGCCCTGCCTTGAACTGGTTCTGGTGGATCGTGCAGACGAGCCGCTCCATCTCTCGGTGGGCTCCCAACAGGATCGACGCGGCCGGGACCTCGTAGATGTCACGTACCTTCAGGCCGACGATCCGATCCTCGATGTGATCGACGATCCCCACGCCGTGTCTGGCTCCGATCTCAGCAGTCCGTTCGATCAGCTCCACGAGCTCGAGGCGCTCGCCGTTCAAGGCGACGGGCGCGCCGCGCTCGAACTCGATCTCCAGAACCTCCGCCTCGTCAGGAGCCCGCTCGGGGGGAGTGACGAACTGGAAGACATCGTCCTGCGGCGCGTGGTCGAGATCCTCAATCCAGCGGCCCTCCGAAGAGCGACCCCAAAGGTTGTCGTCGATCGAATAGGGCGCTTCGGACTCCGCTCCCTGGATGGACTTGACCGGAATCCCGTGCTCATGCGCGTAAGCGATCTCCTCCTCGCGACCCATCTGCCAGGAGCGCACAGGAGCGATCACCTTCAGCTCAGGGGCAAGCGTCGCGACGGTCGCCTCAATCCGCACCTGGTCGTTGCCCTTGCCTGTGCAGCCGTGGGCGATCGTGTCGCAGCCGGTGCGGCGCGCGTGCTCGACCGCGAGCTTCGCGATCAGTGGCCGGCCGAGCGCGGTGAACAGGGGGTAGTCGCCGTAGAGCGCGTTGGCCTTGATCGCCGGCAGAACATACTCGCGCGCGAACTCCTCGCGCGCGTCGAGCACATGGCACTCCAGGGCGCCCAGATGTTGAGCCTTGTCTTCGATCACCGCGTAGTCCTCGCCCGGCTGTCCGAGATTCACCGTCAGGCAGACGACCTCAGCGGAGTACTCGTCCTGAATCCACTTCAGCATCACGCTCGTGTCCAGGCCGCCGGAGTAGAGCAGCAGCACGCGGTGAACCTCGGCGGGGTCGGCCTCGTAGGAGGCTGTGCGCGGCGGGAAGCTGCGGGTAGAGTCATCGGACACGGCCGCGAACCCTATCTTTCGTCCTGCCCGGCGAGCGCCGCGCCCAAGCGTTTCAGCGCCTCGTCGATGTCCGCCTCGGAAGCAATCAGTGGCGGCAGCAGACGCACGGTCGTAGGCCCGGTGGCGTTGACGATCAGCCGCTCTGACAGCAGCGCACGACGCGCGACCGCGGGCGCGGGGACATCGAGCTCGCAGGCGAGCATCAACCCGCGCCCACGCACCGAGACCACATGCGGCAATGTTTCCAAGCCGGCCGCGAGCCGCAGACCGTGCTCGAGCACGCCGGCCAGCAGAGATGGATCCTCGGTCACGTCCAGCGCGGCGAGCGCCGCCGCCGCGACGACGGGGCCGCCGGCGAAGGTAGAGCCATGATCGCCGGGCTCGAGCACGTCCGCCAGGCGTGGGCCGGTGACCAGCGCGCCGATCGGAAGCCCTCCCCCGAGCGCCTTGGCGACGGTGATCGCGTCGGGTATGACGCCGGTCTGCTCGTAGGCCCAGAGCGTGCCGGTGCGTCCCATTCCGGACTGGACCTCGTCGAAGATCAGAGCCGCACCGTGCTCGTCGCAGGCCGCGCGCGCGGCAACGAGCGCCTCGGTGGAGAGCACGTTCACGCCCGACTCGCCCTGGATCGGCTCCAGCATCACCGCGGCCGTATGCCCGTCCACCGCGCCGGCGAGCGCCTCGGGGGTGGGATCGACCGCGCGGAAGCCGGGCACGAGCGGCGCGAACGGGGCCTGCTTTGACTCCTGTGGTGTAGCTGACAGCGCGCCGTAGGTGCGCCCGTGGAACGCGCCATACACCGACACGACATCTCCCGCAGGCCGCGCCTTGCGGGCGAGCTTGATCGCGGCCTCGCTCGCCTCGGCGCCGGAGTTACAGAAGAAGACCTTGCCGTGAAGACTCGACCGCGACAGGCGCTCGGCCAAACGCATAGCCGGCTCGGTGTAAAACAGGTTGCTTGTGTGCATCAGCCGCCCGGCCTGCTCGCGCACCGCCTCGACCACTCGCGGGTGACAGTGACCGATGTTCGTGACGGAGATGCCGCAGAGGAAGTCGAGATACTCGTTGCCGTCCACGTCCCACAGGCGCGCACCCTCGCCGCGCACGAACTCGACGGGCTGACGCGCGTAGGAGTGGATTACCCTCGAATCCTCGAGCGTCTGCAGTTCCGCGAGGCTCATGGCGAGCCCTCTATCTTGGTGCCGACACCAGCATCGGTGAACAGCTCCAAGAGCAGCGAATGCGGCGTGCGCCCGTCGAGAATATGCGCGGCGCTCACGCCTTGGTGAATCGCGTCCAGGCAGGCCTGCAACTTGGGACGCATGCCACCATCGAGGCTCGAGAGCGCATCCTCGACCTGCTCTGCGGAGGCCTGCCCGATCAAGCTCCCGGGGTCGGCCGGGTCGCGCAGCCAGCCCGGTACGTCGGTGAGGAAGATCACCTTCTGCGCGCCCATCGCGCCCGCGACCGCGCCCGCGGCCTCATCGGCGTTGACGTTGTAAGAGCACCCATCGCGGTCCGCCCCGACGGAGGCGATCACGGGGATGTAGTCGCTTGCAATGTGCTCGATCACGCCAACGTTCACGCGCTCGATCCGCCCGACGAAGCCGATGTCCTCGCCGCCGGGCGCTGTGCGCCGCGCCACCCGGAACAGCGAGCCATCATCGCCGCAGAGCCCAACCGCGGGCTGACCGTGACTGGCGAGGCGCAGGACGATTTCCTTGTTGACCTTGCCGACGAGCACCATCTTCGCGACCTCGACTGTCTCCTCGTCGGATACGCGCAGGCCGCCGACGAACTCCACGGGCAACCCGAGGCGCTCCATGTAGGCGGTGATCTCCGGTCCGCCGCCGTGGACGACGATCGGGTTCAGGCCGACGTACTTGAGCAGGACGACGTCTCGCGCGAACTCCTCGCGCAGGGCGGGGTCCTCCATCGCGGCGCCGCCGTACTTGATCACGACGGTCTTGCCGTGAAACTCCCTGATGTAGGGGAGCGCCTCTAAAAGCGTGCCGACGTCGCGCATCAGTTCATCCTCCGATTTGAGTGGGCCGTGAGGGGACTCATGTCGTGTAATCCGCATTGATCGTCACGTACTCATGGGACAAGTCAGAGAAGAAAACCTCCGTCTCGGCACCATCTCCCGGGAGGGTGATCTCGTATTCGACTTCCTTGCCCTTCAGCGCCTGCCCCAGCTTGCCTTCGTCGTAGTCGATCGCGGCGCCCGCCGAGCACACGTGGACGCCCTCCAATGTGATGTCGACCGCCAAGGGGGCAGTTCCCGGCAACGCAGCTCCGACGGCCTGGACGATCCGGCCCCAGTTGGGGTCGCCGCTGTGCAGCGCGGCCTTCACAAGCGGCGAGTTGGCGACGGCGCGGGCGACAGCCTCGGCGCCCTCGATGTGACCTCCGCGCACGACCACGCGAGCGATCCGCGCGGCGCCCTCGCCGTCGGCGACCATCATGATCGCGAGCTGGCGCAGCAGCGCGTCGAGCGCCTCGCCGAAGCGCAGCTCGTCCTCGGACTCCGGCGCGACCCGAACGCCGGAGGCGCCGGAGCACATCAGCACGGCGATGTCGTTCGTCGAGAGCTGGCCGTCGACCGAGGAGCGGTCGAACGAGCGCTTGACCGTGACCCCGAGCAGCAGATCCGCGGTCGCGGGCTCGAGCGCAGCGTCGGTCTGCACGAAGCAGAACATCGTCGCAAAGCGCGGCGAGATCATCCCCGCGCCCTTGCACTGTGCGGTCAGGCGGACCGGACCGCCGGACATCTCGATCTGGAGGCAGGCGCGCTTCTCGAATGCGTCTGTCGTCTGGATCGCCTGCTGGAAGTCGGCGTCGCCCTCGCGGCGCAGCTCGCCGTTGGCGGCGAGGATGCCCTTCAGCATCGCGTCCACCGGCAGGTAATGGCTGATCGCGCCGGTCGAGGCGAGCGCGACCGCAGTCTCGTCGACCCCGGTGGCGATCGCCGCGGCGCCCTGTGTCTTGGCGGCGTCGTCGATCCCGCGCCGGCCGGTCGCTGCGTTCGCGCAGCCGGCGTTCGCGAGGATCACGCGTAGCGAATTCAGCCGGCAGCGCTCCTGGCTGACGAGCACCGGCGCCGCGGGCGTCCCTGAGGCAGTGAAGCGCGCGGCGCTGACCGGGGCCTCGGCGTCGCATACGAGCAGGCCAAGGTCGCAGTTGCCGCTCGGCTTGATCCCGCACGCCACCCCGGCCGCGCGGAAGCCCTCAGGCAACCCCACCGAGGGTCCAAGATCGCGCACGTGCTCGGGCGCTGGCACCCAGCGCGAATGAAAGAAGGGCTGTGGCGGACCCTCGGCCAGCCGATCGCCAAACACGTCTTTGCCCGCGCTCATGTCAGACCTTCGCTCTCGGGCTTGGCGAACATCACGTTCAGGTTCTGCACCGCCTGCGAGGAGGTCCCCTTCCAGAGGTTGTCAATCGCCGACAGCACGACGATCTTGCCCGTGTGCGCGCTGAGGGCGACGTGCACTCGGCAGACGTTCGTCTCACGCACGTCGCGCACCTCGGCCGGTTGTGGGGTCAGCTCGACGAACCGCTCGGCCGCGTAGGCATCCTCGTACATCCCGTCCAGCTCGTCCTGTGTGACCGGCCGCGTGGGCGTCACGTAGCAGTCGACCAGCTCGCCCTGATCGAGCGGCACGAGGTGGGGCGTGAACTGCACGCGTAGATCTGGGTGGGAGGGGTCCAGATCATTCAGCTGCTCCTCGATCTCGGGCGTGTGGCGGTGGAGGACGATGTTGTACGGGAGGATGTTCTCCCCGCTGTTGGAGAAATGCGTCTGCCAGGTGGTCGCGCGACCGGCCCCCGATAGTCCTTGCTTGGCGTCGATCACGAGGTCGGCGATCAGCCCGGCACGGGCGAGCGGGGCGAGCGCGAGCGTCGATGCGGTCGGATAACAGCCCGGCGTCGCGATCAGCCCGGCGTCGCCGATCGCCGCCCGGTGCAGCTCGGTCAGTCCGTAGACAGCTTCGGAGAGCAACTCGGGGTGTGGATGAGGCCCGTACCACTGTTCGTAGGTGGCGAGCTCGCGCAGGCGGAAGTCGGCGCTGAGGTCACACACGCGCACTCCGCAAGCGCGCAGCGCGGCCACGACCGGGGCTGACGCCGCGTGCGGGTAGGCGACGACCGCCCCATCTAGCTCATCGAGCCGATCGAGATCGAGCTCCTCGAGGATCAACGGCACCCGATAGCGGGGATAGACGTCTTCGAGCGTGCGCCCGACCTCCGAGCGCCCAGTGATCCTCCCTAGCTCAAAGCCGGGGTGCCGCCACAGCAGGTGTGCGGCAAGCGCACCAGCGAAACCAGTCGCACCGGCGACCAGTACCCGCGGAGAACCCTCAGCAAAGGTTTGCTCAGCCACGCAACTCGCCCTCCAGCTCGCCCAGGGCCGCCACGATCTTTGCGCGCGCCGGAGCCACGTCCTCGTCGGTCAGGGTCTGATCCTGGCCGCGGAACGACAGCGCCAGCGCCAGCGAGCGCCTGCCCTCCCCGACCTGCGGGCCGGTGTAGACGTCGAACACGCTCACGTCGTCGAGCATCTCCCCGCCTGCCCTTTCCACACTCTCCAGCACCTGTGCGGCGGCGATCGAGTCGGGCAGGACGACCGCGAGGTCCTGGCGCAGCGCCGGCACCGACGCGAACGTCTCGAAGGCCGGCACGGGCGGCGACGCGGCGGCGAGCTTGCCGAGGTCGATCGCGAACACGGCCGTGCGCCCCAGACCCCACTCCGCGGCGACGAGCGGGTGCACCTCCCCCACGAAGCCGAGCCTGACCGGCTCCGCTACCTCACCGCCGCCGGCGAGCACCTCGGCGCTCCGGCCGGGATGCAGGAATGGCCACTCGTCGGCCGGCTGCACCGACCAGGCGACGTGGAACTTGTCGAGCACCCCCTCGAGCAGGGCCTTGACCGCGAAGAAGTCGGCCTCGGCGCGCTCCCCGCGCCAGGATTTGGACGCTCCTCCACCCAGCGCGCCGGTCAAAAGCGCGCCGAGCGCGTGGTGTTCCTCGACCGGCGACGCGCCGTTGCGTGCGGCGCGGTACACGGCGCCGGACTCGAAGATCGCGACGTCCGGGCCGTTGCGCGCGACGTTGTGCCGTGCGGCGTCCAACAGCGAGCCGAGCAATGTCGGGCGCATCGTCGACTGGGTCTCTGACATCGGGTTCTCGATCCTCACCACCTGCCGCAGTGCGTGGTCTTCGGGCAGGCGCAGCCGGTCGAGCAGACCGGGATCGGTGAAGCTCCAGCCAACCACCTCATGCAGGCCCCTGCCGACGAGCGCGTCCTCAGCCGCGCGGCGCACCTTCTGGGCGTGGCTCAGCAGGCCCGCCGCGCCGCGGCGCGCGGGCAGCGTCGCCGGCAGCTTCTCCAGCCCGTCGATCCGCGCGACCTCCTCGATCAGATCCACCTCGCGCGTGACGTCCACGCGACGCAGCGCCGGCACCGTCACGTCGAGCCCACCCCGCTCCGGCGCCCCGGGCTCCGATGCCTCGACCGTCTGAAAGTCGAGCGCCTGCAGGATCTGCGCCTGGCGCTCGCGTGGCACAGGCAGTCCCAGGATCGCCTCCACCCTCGCCTCCCGCAGGCGGATCACCTGCTCAGGCGCTCCATCCCAGCCGACGTCGATCGTGCCGGGGGCGACCCTTGCGCCACAGCACTCGATCAGCAACTTCGTCGCGACGGCCTGCGCGTGCATGCACTGCTCGGGCGCCAATCCCTTCTCAAAGCGACCCGACGCCTCGCTGCGCAGACCCAGATTCCATGAGGTGCGGTGGATGTTCGGCCCGCTCCAACTCGCCACCTCCAGTAACACGCGCCTCGTCTCCGACCGGATCTCCGAGCGGGCGCCGCCCTTCACGCCCGCGATCGACGTCGGCCCCTCGGCGTCGGCGATCACGACCGTCTCCGCGTCGAGCATGCGCGTCTCGCCGTCGAGCGTGTCCACCTGCTCGCCCTCCTCCGCGCGGCGCACCGTCAGGCGCGCGCCGGCTACGTGGTCGAGGTCGAACGCGTGCAGCGGCTGGCAGGTCAACAGCATCGCGTAGTTGGTGATGTCGACCACGTTGTTGATCGGTTTCTGCCCAGCGGCCATCAGCCGCGCCTTCAACCAGAGCGGCGAGGGAGCGACGGTGACCTCCTCGAACACGCGCGCAGTGAAGCGTTGACAGAGATCCGGACACTCGACGACCACCTCGGCGCCGTCCAACTCGCCGACCGACCCGGGATCCTCGCTCCACGGCGCGTCGGCGAGCGGCGCTCCCGTGGCCGCGTGCAACTCACGTGCGACGCCGTATACCCCGAGACAGTCCGGCCGATTCGGGGTGATCTCCAGCTCCAGCACCTCGCTCGCGATCTGCAGCACATCCGCGAGCGGCGTCCCGGGGGCCCACTCGGCATCGAGCATCAACTCGTCAAGTACGAGAATGCCCTCACCTCCCGGTCCGATCTCGAGCTCGTTCTCAGCACAGATCATCCCTTCGGACACCACACCCCTCAGCTTCGCGCGCTTGATCTTCGTGCCGTCGGGCATGATCGCGCCCGGAGTAGCGACCGCAACCGTCTGCCCCGCCGCGACGTTCGGCGCGCCGCACACGATCGTCGCCGGCTCGTCTGGCTTACCCGCGCCGAGGTCAACCTTGCACACCTTCAGCCGGCCCGCGTCGGGATGCTGCTCCACCTCCAGCACGCGTCCCACGACGAACTTCTCGACCGCGCTCACCCCGTGGTGATGGATCGCCTCGACCTTCGTTCCGGTCATCGTCAACCGCTCCTCGATCCCCTTCGCGTCCAGCGCCGGATCGCAGTATTCACGCAACCAATCCAGAGGGACCCGCATCAGAATTGCTCCAAGAAACGCAAATCGTTTTCGTAGTAGAGCCGCAGATCGGGAATCCCGTGCTTGAGCATCGCGATCCGCTCGACCCCCATCCCCCAGGCGAAGCCCTGCACCTGCTCCGGGTCATACCCCGGCGCGTTCGCCTCCGTCGTGGGTACGTAGGAGTAGACGTTCGGATCGACCTCGCCCGCACCGAGCACCTCCAGCCAGCCCTCGCCCTTACACAGGTAGCAGCGCGCCCCATCTTTCAGGAAGCCCTTCCCGCCACAGTGAAAGCAAGACACGTCGACCTCGACGCTCGGCTCGGTGAACGGGAAGAAATGCGGCCTCAATCGCACGTCGCGCTCATCTCCGAACACCGCACGCGCGAACGCCAGCAGCGTGCCCTTCAGGTCCGCCAGTGTGATGTCCTCGTCGACCGCCAACCCCTCGACCTGGTGAAACTGGGGCGTGTGCGTCGCATCGGAGTCGGGGCGGTAGACCCGTCCGGGGATCACCACGTACAACGGTGGCGGGTACGCCTGCATTGCGCGCACCTGCATCGGCGAGGTGTGCGTCCGCAGCACGAGGTCCTCAGGCCTGCCCAGGCGCCCATCCGCCCCCGCCCTCGCCCCTGCTGCGCCCGCATCGGCGTCGACAGCGGCCGAGGCAGCCGTCTCGGAACCGCCCTGGGCGGGATCCTGAACGTAGAACGTGTCCGTGCGCGCCCGTGCGGGGTGCGTCGGGCTGTGGTTGAGCGCATCGAAGTTGTAGTGCACCGTCTCCACCTCGGGCCCTTCCATCACGGTGAAGCCCAACCCGAGGAAGATGTCTTCCAGCTCGCGCATCGTCGCCGTCAGCACGTGCAGCCTTCCAATCCGCTGTGGCGGGGCTCCGGGCAGCGTCACGTCGACGCGGTCGTCCTGGAGGCCGCGCTCGAGCTCCGCGGCGCCCAGCTGCGCCGCGCGCGCCTCGATCAACGCCTCAAGCGCCTGCCGCGCCTGGTTGGCGGCCTTACCAACCGCCCCCCGCTCGGCCGGCTCCAGCTCGGCCACACCCCGCAGCAGCTGCGGCAGCTCGGCCTTGCGGCCGAGGTAGCCCACGCGCAGCCCCTCCAGCGCCTCGCTGGTGACGGCCTCGGCGATCTCGCCCTCGGCCTCTGCTCTCAGTTGCTCGATCCGCTCGATCATCTCTCGCCCTGACCCTATTTCGCCGCGAGCCTATTTGCTTGCCTGGTCAGCTCGTACAGCGCCACGGTCGCGGCCATCGCGGCGTTCAGCGACTCGGCCTCGATCGGGATATGCGCCACGCGCTCGCACACCGCGAGGATCTCCTCCGGCAATCCGTCCCGCTCGGCGCCCACGAGCAAGGTCAGCGGCCCACCGGCGCGAGACCCGCCGCTTGGTGGTCCGTCGATGCTCGCCGTTGCGGTGTCGAGCTCTGAGGCGAGCGGGCCCCTCAACACCTCGCCCCCGTGAGCGACCAGCGCGATCCGTTCTCCGGGCAACTCCCCTACATCCTCCACACGCGCAATCTCCACATCGAAGATTGCACCCATGCTCGCCCTCACAGCCTTCGGCCCGTATGGATCGGCGCATCCCGGGCCAAGCGCCAGGCTGCTCGCGCCGAACGCCTTAGCCGAGCGCAGCACAGCGCCGACATTCCCCGGGTCGCCAACCCCGTGTAGATACACGCACAATGGCCCGCTCGGCCTCCCAGCCCAACGCTGCTCATACACGCCGACCACGCGCGTGCCCGAACCGAGTGTCGACACAGCGGCGAGCGCACCCCCCTCCACATCGATGAAGCTCTCTGCGCCGAGCCCGCTGCCCGCCACGCGATAGCCCTCGAGTGCCTGCCGTCCCGCCAGCTCGGCCGCGGCGATCAGATCCTCGCCCTCGGCCGCGAAGCGGCCGCTGCGCTCACGATCGTGCTTGCGCGCCAGGCGACGCAGTTGCTTGAGGGCTGGATTGTGTTGGGAGGTGATGGTCATCTTTTAGTCAGATTCAGTTCGTCCGGTGGGCCGTTCGTCCTTCGCTGGGTCGCAATCGGGTACAAAAAAGGGCGCCGTCCTCTTCAGGATCGACGCCCGCGGGCTCTTCTCTGTCGAGTGCTTTCCTAAGCAGCCGACGCCTCGCGGGCTGGCTCGGAGGTGGCCGCTGAGGCTGACGCCTCGCGGGAGACCTCCACAAATGCTCGGAACGTATCCGCGTCGCGCACCGCGATATCCGCGAGCACCTTGCGGTCGAGCTCCACGCCGGCCAGCATCAGGCCGTGCATGAACGTCGAGTAGCTCATCCCGTTCTGCCGCGCTGCGGCGTTGATCCGGGTGATCCACAGCCGGCGGAAGTCGCGCTTGCGGTTGCGCCTGTCCCTGTAGGCATATTTGTCCGCCTTCAGCAACGCCTCCTTCGCGCGCTTGTAATTCGAGTGCGCCTCGCCCCGGAAGCCCTTCGTCAGCTCGAGCGTCGCCCTGCGCTTCTTCTTGGCGTGGACCGACCGCTTGACCCTCGTCATTTGCCGACCCCCAGCATCCGCTTGATCCGCGGCGTGTCGTCGTCGGACATGATCTTCGGGCCGCCCAGCGCGCGCTTCTTTTTCGGCGACTTCTTCTCGAGGATGTGGCTCGTGAAGGGGTGGCGCCCGCGCACCTTGCCGGTACCGGTGACTTTAAAGCGCTTCTTCGCGCCACTGTGGGTCTTCATCTTGGGCATCGCGCGGCTGATTATGACACGGTGCCGTCGCCGGCGCCCGCGCCGTTCTGCGATTGCTGCTCCGGCGTAACGGCCGGGGTCTCGCCGTCGACATGCCCCTCCGTGTCGACCGTGCCCGCGAGCACCGCTTTCGAGGGCGCCATCATCATCGTCATGTTGCGCCCTTCCTGCATCGGGCGCTGCTCGACCACGCCGATCTCCGCGAGCTCCTCGGCGAGCCGGTCGAGAATCATCGTGCCGCGCTCGGGGTGGGTCACCTCGCGCCCACGGAACATGATCGTGACCTTGACCTTGTCCTTGTGCTTGAGAAAGCGCTCGACGTGGTGCTTCTTCGTGTCGTAGTCGTGCTCGGCGATCTTCGGGCGGAACTTGATCTCGCGCACGGTGATCTGCTGCTGGTGCTTCTTCGCCTGCTTGACCTTCTGCGCCTGCTCGTACTTGTACTTCGAGTAGTCGAGCACCCTGCACACCGGCGGGCGCGCCTCGGGCGCGACCTCGACCAGATCCAGGTCGCGTTCCTGCGCGAAGGTCAAGGCATCGGCCGTCTTCATCACCCCGACCTGGTTGCCCTCGTCGTCGATCACGCGAACCTCGGGCACGCGGATGCGCTCGTTGATCCTCGTCGTGTCCCGCTCGGGCGGGCGCCGGTCGAAGCGGCGGGGAACCGGCACTAGTAGCTGTCTTTACCGCGCGTCAAGCTGAGAAGTTAGGCGCGGTGCTTTGAATTGGTTAGCTTCAACGAGGCCGAGTATAGCCGCTGAGAGAGCGCCTGTATCGAAACGCTGCCCTCCTCGCCCTGCCCGTGCTCGCGCACCGCGACCTCACCCGCCTGCTGCTCGCGCTCCCCGACGATCAGCATGAACGGGATCTTGCGCAGCTCGGCCTCGCGGATCTTCTTGGAGATCGACTCGCTGCGCCCGTCCAGCTCGACGCGCAGGCCGGCCTGCTGGAGTGAGTCCCTGACGGTGGCGCCGTATTCGTTGAAGGGATCGGAGATCGGCAGCACGATCGCCTGTACCGGCGCCAGCCACAGCGGCAGCTCGCCCCCGTAGTGCTCGAGCATGATCCCGATGAAGCGCTCGTAGGATCCGAACGCGGCGCGGTGGATCATCACCGGGCGGTGCTCGTTGTTGTCCGCGCCGGTGTAGCTCAGATCGAAGCGCTCGGGCATCGAGTAGTCCAGCTGGACCGTCCCCAGCTGCCACGAGCGCCCCAACGAGTCGGTCATGTGCATGTCGATCTTCGGGCCGTAGAACGCGCCATCGCCCGGGTGCAGCTCGTACTGCAGTCCTTGCGCGTCGAGCGCGTTCTGGAGCTTCTCCTCGGCCTTGTCCCACATCTCATCCGTGCCGATCCGCTCCTGCGGGCGTGTCGACAGCTCCAAACGCACCTCGAAGTCGAACAGCGCATAGGTCGCAAACGCCATCTCCAAGCAGCCCCGCACCTCCTCCTGCACCTGCTCCTCTGTACAGAAGATGTGCGCGTCGTCCTGCGCGAAGTGCCTCACCCGCAGCAACCCGTGCAGCACGCCCGAAGGCTCGTTGCGGTGCAACAGGCCAGGCTCTGAATAGCGCACCGGAAGGTCGCGGTAGGAGTGGCGCTGACCGGCATATAGATGCGCGTGCCCGGGGCAGTTCATCGGCTTCACGCCCATCTCGCGCTCCTCGACCTTCACCGTGAACATGTTCTTGCGGTACTTCCCCCAATGCCCCGAGGTCTTCCACAGCTCGGCGTCGTAGATCAGCGGCGTCTTGACCTCTTCATATCCCCGCTCCTGTCCCATCTCGCGCGAAACCGCCACGAGCTGGTTCCAGATCGCGGTCCCCGGCGCCGTCCAGAACGCGGCGCCGGGCGAGACGTCGGAGAACATGAACAGGCCAAGCTCTTTCCCGAGCTTGCGGTGGTCGCGTTCCTTTGCCAGCTCGACGCGCTCGAGATATTCCTCCAACTGCGTCTTGGAAAAGAACGCCGTCCCGTAGATCCGCGTCAGCATCGTCCGCGTCGAGTCCCCGCGCCAGTACGCGCCCGCCGCCGACGTCAGCTTGAACGCGCCCACGCTCTTCGTCGTTGGAGCATGCGGGCCGCGACAGAGGTCCGTGAAGGGGCCGTTCGTGTAAAGCGACACCGTTTCCAGGGGATGCTCCGAATCGGCATTTCGCACCAGGTCGTCGATCAGCTCGACCTTGTAATCCTGTTGCTCTCCTACGAAGCGCTCCCGCGCCTGCGCCGGCGTGACATCGACGCGCTCGAACACCTCCGCCCGCCTTCACGTGCGCGCGCATCTTCGCTTCGATCGCCGGGAAGTCCGCCTCGGAGATGCTAACCCCGTCGGGGAACTCGAAGTCGTAGTAGAAGCCGTTCTCGATCGCCGGACCGATCGAGATCTTCACGCCCGGCCACAGCTCCATCACCGCCGCCGCCAGCACGTGCGCGGCGTCGTGCCTGATCAACGCCAGCGCCTGCTCCTCATCCTTCTCCGTCACGATCGCAATCCGCGCCCCGTCTGGCAGCTCGCGCGCCAAGTCGCGTAGTTCCGGGTGGGTCGGGTTCGGATCAGCGGGATCCGCGCCTGGATCGCCCACCTCGATCGCCAGCGCCGCGCGGGCCAGGCCCGGTCCTATCGCCACGGCGGCATCAACGCCCGTGGCGCCGTCCTTCAGCTCCAAAGCCTTTCCGTCGGGGAGTGTCACCGTGACCGCCATCTCAGTGCCTCAGGCTATCCACCCGCCCAGTCGGCGAGCTTGCAGGGGCGCCGCACGCCGGCTTCCGGGCTTTCCAGCACACGGAACGAAATCACGCATTGCAGACAAACGTCTGCGGCTTCTGCCATGATCGCTCGATGAGCAAAAGTGAGCCTGTCCCCATCGCCATCACGCTATCCCCCACCCAGGTCGACGAGGTCGTCCGCGCCGCCTCCCGAAGTCGCGCCCCGAGTATTTCCACAGTGATCGGGGGCTACCTGCCGAGCGACTTGGACGACCCGCGCCTCTCCCAGTCGCTGGTGCGGGGACTCTCGCTGCTCACCTGCTTCGGCTCCGACGGCGCCGCGCGCGGGATCGTGGAACTCGCCCAAGACGCCGGCATGAGCCCCTCGACCGCGCACCGCTACGCCTCGACGCTCGTGGAGCTCGGCCTTTTGGAGAGAGACCCAAAGAGCCGCAAGTACCGGCTGCCGAGCGTCTGAGCAGAGGCCCCGATGGCGGGCAGTCGCGCAGGACCGTCCGGCGCGAGCGCGAGCATCGTGGGCGATGAGAGACCGTCCTCGTAGCGCCTCGCTCGAACCAACGAGTGCTTTGCTCGCACGCGCGTCCGCCGCGGACACCGCTCAGCAGCGCGCGCCTCGTAAGCCCGCTTCGGTTTCGATCCTGTGGAGGGTCTTTGCCGTCAACGCGATCGTCTTCGGGCTGGCGGTGTTCCTCTTGATTGCGAGTCCGGCGACGGTCTCCAACCCCATCAAAGTCAGCGAGCTGGTCGTTCTCGTCGGCGGACTGCTGATGACCCTGGCCGTCAACCTGCTGTTGCTGACCGTCGTCCTGTCCCCGCTGCGCCGCCTGGCGACCCTGATGGGCCACATCGACCCGATGCGCCCGGGCCAGCGCGCTCCGGTGGGCGACTGGATCAGGATGAGCGCCGAGATGATCACGCTGTCGCGCGCCTTCAACACGATGCTCGACCGTATCGAGGCCGAGCGGCGCGAGAGCGCGCACCGTGCGCTCGCCGCCCAGGAGTCCGAGCGGCTGCGCATCGCCCGCGAGCTGCACGACGAGGTGGGCCAGACGCTGACCGCCGTCGCCCTGCGCGCCGAACGCGCCGCCGGCGAGCTGCCCGCACAGTCACAGGCGCTGGAGGAGATCGTCGACACGATTCATCGCAGCCTCGACGACGTCCGCCGGATCGCCCGCGAGCTGCGCCCGGAGGCGCTGGACGATCTGGGGCTCGTCGACGCGCTGATCTCGCTCTGCCTGCGGATGGAGCGCCAGGGCGCCGTGCGGGTGCTGCGCGAGCTCGAAGGAGGCCTGCCGCCGCTCAGCCCCGAGGTCGAGCTGGTGATCTACCGCGTCGCCCAGGAGGCCCTGACCAACGTGTTTCGCCACGCGGAAGCCTCGCATGTGCGCGTCGCGGTCCGGCGCGCGGGTGAGAACGTAGTGCTCACCGTCGCCGACGACGGCCGCGGCCTGCCGGCCCAGATACCAACTCCGGCGTCGCGGGCTCGCCGGCATGCGCGAGCGGGCGATCCTGATCGCGGGAGAGCTCGAGATCGACTCCCCTCCTTCCGGGGCAGGTGTGGAGGTGCGCCTGACGGTCGCGGCGAATGACTGCAGAGTGCAATGACCACCCCACTGAAGATCCGCGTGCTGCTCGCCGACGACCACGAGGTCGTCCGCAGCGGGCTGCGGATGGTGCTCGAAGCCCAGTCGGACATCGAGGTCGTGGCCGAGGCGGGCGATGGGGCGCAGGCGGTCGAGCAGGCGCTCGGCGATGAGATCGACCTGACGGTGCTCGACGTCTCGATGCCGCGCATGACGGGTCTGCAGGCAGCCGCCGAGCTGCATCGCCGCCGGCTCCGAGCTGCGGATCCTGATGCTCTCGATGCACGACAACGAGCAGTACTTCTTCGAGGCGCTGAAGGCCGGCGCCTCGGGCTACGTGCTGAAGACGGCCGCCAACCGCGACCTCGTCGAGGCGTGCCGCGCGTGCATGCGCGGCGAGGCGTTCCTGTATCCCCCGGCGGTCGCCACGCTCGTGCGCGACTATCTCGACGGCGCCCGGCTCGGCGAGGCGCCGCCCGAGGACCCCCTGACCGCGCGCGAGCTGGAGGTCGTGAAGCTGATCGCCGAAGGCCACACCACCGAGGAGATCGCCACCGAGCTGGTGCTCAGCAAGAAGACCGTCGAGCGCCACCGCGCCAACGTGCTCGACAAGCTCGGCATGCGCAACCGGGTCGATCTGACCCGCTACGCGATCAGGCGCGGGCTGGTCGAGCCGTAGCTACCAGCTGCTGCTTGAGGCTGTAGTGGCCTGGGCAACCAGTTTTGGTTCCTTTGGTGCTTGCACACAGGTGTTCGACTACTCCGTCAGCTTTACGCTGAACGGTGAATTCGTCGCCCGTGTTCTGCGCTGTAGCGGTGACCTTGTAGCCCCCGCCGCTTTCGATTTCTTCTGCTTTGGTGAGCTCGGCTTCGTTGGCTTTCGAGGTGTTGAGCGACGGCTCAATCTTATTGAGTTCCGACAGGCTGACCGCTGAATAGCTACCGTTATTTTCGGTGGCAACGTCTCAGCAGCCGTCTGAGCCGTCTGAGCAACCGTCTTCGCCGAAGAGTCATAAGCCTTGCTCTTCTGGCTGAGCAACGCGGGGATCGCGATCGCGGCAAGAATACCGATGATCAGGATCACGACCAAAAGTTCGATCAGGGTAAAACCACCCTCATCCTGAACACCTCGTTTTAGAAGATTTCGCATTAGACCATTCCTATAAGTTCGCTCGTCCAACGGTCGGGGTATGCCTCAGTAACGGCCCGAGGAGCGGACGGGTGTATGGGTGTTAGTACCCATATCCCTTTTGTTTACGAGAATCTTCAGTTGGGTGGCCAGGCCGGGCTCGACCGCACCGGTTGCGCGTACCGCCGACGGGAGTTACCCAGCCGATGGTCCGATCACACGGGATCCGCCGCGCTGCCCGGGATGGGCTTGCGCGCGCGAACCTGATAGACGGCCGTGATGCTCGTGTCGAAGCCGTGCCGCGCGGCGCGCAGGTACAGCCGCCAGACCCGCGTGCGCTCCACCCCCGCCAGTTGCTCGGCCCGCTCCAGGTGTTCATCCAGGCGCTTGGTCCACTCACGCAGCGTCTGCGCATAGTCCTCCCTGAAGCCCTCCACGTGATTGACGTGAAAGCCGGCGCGCTCCACCGCGAGCTGCACCCGCGACAGCGGCAGCGCCTCCCCGTCGGGGAACACGTAGCGCATCGAGAACTCGTCGTCGAGCGACTCGTACTCGGGGTCGAGCGCGGCGATCGCGTGGTTCAGCAGCACGCCGCCCGGGCGCAGCAGCCCGAACAGCGTCTTGGCGTAGTTGTCGATCTGGCTCTCGCCGACGTGCTCGGACATGCCGATGCTCACGATCGCGTCGAACGATCCCCCCGGCAGCTCGCGGTAGTCGGCCACCCTGATCTCCACCTGCTCGCTCAAGCCCGCCTGCGCCACCTTCTCCCGCGCGAGCTCGGCCTGCGCGGGCGAGAGCGTGACGCCGGTGACCGTCACCCCGTAGTTCTTCGCGGCGTGGATCGCGAAGCTGCCCCATCCGCAGCCGACGTCCAGCAGGCGCATGCCCGGCTCCAGGGCGAGCTTGCCCGCGATCAGGTCCAGCTTCGCGAGCTGGGCTTGCTCGAGCGTCTCCGCTCCTTTGGAGAAGATCGCGCAGCTGTAGGTCATCGACTCGTCGAGGAACAGCCCGAAGAACTCGTTCCCGACGTCGTAGTGGTAACGGATCGCGGCCGCGTCGCGCTGCGGGCTGTGGCGCTCGCCGCGCAGGATCAGCTCGAGGCCCGGGCGCTTGGGAATCCCGCCCGGCAGCGCCGCGGCCACGACACCGAACCCCAGACGTGCCTTGTCCTTGACGCTCAGCTCGGGTGGCTCCCATTCGTCGATCACGATGAACCCAGCATCCAGATCGTCGACCTCCAGCGAGCCGTCCACGTAGGCGCGTCCCAGACCGAGCGTGTCGGGCGCCCGCAGGAAGTGAGACAGAGCCGACGGCCGCCTGACGAAGAACGTCGGCGCGCCCTCGTTCGTCGCCTGCACCACCCCGCCGTCCCAGAAGCGCACATGGAACGGCCGCTGCGGGAACGCCTGCCGTAGGGCTCGGCTGAGCGGGCCGCTTGCTCGGATCAATGCCACCGAGGTACCTTAGCCGTCTACCTGGGGGCTTCCATTGCGATCTGAGGAAAATCTCCGTCGGCTATAAAGGTCCCATAGTCGATCCCCGCCCCCCACGCAAACACAAAACCACCCGTCACGGGTGGCTGCTCGATGGAGTCCGCTATGTGCTTCCCGCCCTGGTCGTGATCGGTGGGCTCGTCGTGATGTCCTTCGGTGACGAAAACCACCTCGAGGGCGGCGCCGGAATCGTTAGCGCGGGCCTTGCGATCTTCTTCGTCAACTGGCTGTTTCGCACCGGGGCCAGCGGCGACCGCGAACGCGAAGCAGAGGAGGCCGCACGCGAGTACTTCGACCGTCACGGTCGCTGGCCCAATGGCTGAGGCCGGCCCGATCGCCGCCGAGCTGACCGCGCGCCCGTGACGGTCAAGCGCAACTGGGTCGCGATCCAGCACGTGTCCTACGAGGACCCTGGGCTGATCGCCCAGGCTGCCTCCCGGCGGGGCATCGAGCTGCAGCTGTGTCATCCCTACCGTGGCGAGCCGCTGCCGTCGTGGGAGGAGATCGATGGGCTGGTCGTGATGGGCGGTCCGATGGGCGTCTCTGACACCAGAGAGCACCCGCACCTGGTCTACGAGACCGAGTTGATCGCGGCGATGGTGCACGCGGGGCAGCCGGTTCTGGGAGTGTGCCTGGGAGCACAATTGATCGCCCACGCGCTCGGCGCGAGCGTCTACCGCGGCGAACGGGCCGAGATTGGGTTCGGCAGCGTGTCCCTCACCCGGGCAGGGCGCGATGACCCAGTGCTGGGAAGCCTCGACGCCGACACCCTGCCGGTCGTGCACTGGCATCAGGACACCTTCGATTTGCCGGCGGATGCATCGTTGCTAGCGCACAGTTCGCTCTTTCCCCACCAGGCGTTCCGCGTGAGCGAGTACGCGTATGGGCTGCAGTTTCACGTCGAGGTCAATCGCGCGCTCGCGGACGCATGGAGCGAGCTCTGGCCCGCCGAAGCGCTCGACGAGCCTTCGGTGATCGAGCTCGAACGTGCCGGCCGCGTGGTGCTGGACGCCTTCTTCGGCCTCGCCGCCGCGTGAGCACGCAAGCCACGACGCGTGGCTCCGAGCTCCAGCGCGGGTCCCTCAGCGCGGGTCGGCGCGATCCAGGTTCCAGTGACGCGAGGTCGAGCACATCCACAGCCAGGGCTCCTCGTCCTCGCGGGCGTGCGTGCGCGGCGTAAGCGAGAAGCGCGTGATCGTGCGCTGCCCGCCCTCGTGGTCGCCGTAGAGCACATCGACGCTGATTGGCTGCCCGCCGGATCGTCCTCGCCCGCACGGGCGTCGTAAGAGGTCGTCCTCGGGGTCGCGCAGCGCGGCCTGCCAGAAGCTGACATCGCCCGCCGGCACATATAGGTCGCGCCCGAGCCGTGCGGAAATCGTCGACCGGCGGCGGGGGCACATCGAGGCCGGCGCCCGGGCCAGAGATACCAGCCATGCAGCACCGCCAGCCCGGAGGCGACGTTGCGCAGCGGGATCGCGAGATACAGGTTCTCTCTCGTCTCCTGCACCGCGGCCAGGCCGTCGCGCAACACCAGCCAGTGGTTGTCGATGTACCCAACCTTCTGCGACGGGTCCTGTGGCCGAGCGTTGAACAGCACGGGGCGCAGCCCCACCTTCAACGCCTGCTCGGACACGCGTGCTGCGCGGTTAGCCGAACGGGTCGAGGCGAATGTCGCCAGCGCGAGGATCAGGGTACCGCCGGCAGTGGCCAGCGAGGCGATCGTGCTCGTGTCGGCCATCCCGGCGCAGGGTACTAAGAAGGGTCTCATTGATTCCTGGGCCGCCGCGCACGAGAGGTGAGGTGGGGCCGCAAACGCGGCTCGGAACTCAGCGCCTTCGGGTCAACGGATCGAGGCTCTTCTATATTCATCGCGCGGTGAGCGCGGCGAGCGACCCGGCGATTGGCCGGTCCTTCTGGGAGGCGATCGGTCCACGCCGCGCCGGCCGGGTCGGCCGCCTACAGCTGCTGGGAGACCTCGTGCTCGTCGCGTGGCTGATCTGGCTGTTCGACGCGATCAACAACCTCGCACCCGTGCGCCAAGGCTTGGCCGTGAGTGACGGCGAGCAAGTCCTCGACCTCGAGCGCTCGCTGCGGCTTGCACCCGAGCATGCGCTGGACTCCTGGCTCGCGCGACACGGGACGCTGAGCCAGGTCGTGGTCTTCTGGTATGAGAACATCCACATCGCGGTGACCCTCGCCGTCTTCGCCTGGCTGTGGTGGCGGCGACCGGACCTGCTCGGGGTGATGCGGGCGACCCTGATCATCGTGACGCTGATCGCCCTCGCGATCTTCTGGAGCTTCCCCGTAGCGCCGCCGCGGATGCTGCCCGGCGGCTATCTAGACCTGGTGGCGGTCGTCCACCATCTCCCCGCCTGGCAACTCGGCGCGACCGCGCTGCACTCCAATCAGCTCTGCTCGATGCCCTCGTTGCACGTGGCCTGGGCGACGTGGTGCGCGATCGCGGTGTGGCGGATCAGTGGGCGCCGCCTGCTGCGCGCGCTCGCGACGATCTATCCGTTCCTGACGAGCTACGCGGTGATGGCCACCGGGAACCACTACCTCGCGGACGCCGTGGCGGGAGGGGCAATCACGCTCGCGATCTACTTCGTCCTGAACCGCCGATGGGAGCGCATCTCCACCATCTAAACCCCCCTCACTCCTCCCACCAAGCATCCTCCTCCTCCCCCACCGACCGCTCGATCTCCTCCAGGGCGATGTCCGTGCGGCGGTCCTCAACCATCGACTGCAGCGCCTCTGAGATGCTCGGCGCCCATACCCGCCGCGCCACCGCGACCCGTCCGGACTCCTCGTCGAACTGCTTCCATTCCAGCTCGACCAGCGGCGCGCGGGCGGGCGGGGCGTCGGCGGGCACCGGCGCGCCCCACCCATACAGGGTGATCTGGGCCTGCCAGCCGTGCGCGCACAGCTCGCCCATCACGGCCAGGGCCTGCCACTCGTCGCCCACCGGCTTGGGGCGCCGGTAGCGCCGGCGCAGATAGATCGCGATCAGCACGCACCCCGCCGTCATCGCGGCGATCACGAGCGCGAGCAGGAACGTTTCATACGCGGGCGCCCGGAGATTGCCGCCCTGCTCGCCGCTGGCCAGCAAGAACACACCGGCCGAAGCGCTCATGGCATCAGGACCGGCCCGATCCGGCCCGAGAAAGCAGATGCCACCCGCTTACTCTCATCGCTCTCTCAGAGTAGCCGCTCCGGAGCGGCCTTCAGGGCTCGGAGATCAGATCGAGCAGGGGCGCGAACGGCGATCGGTGCCCACTTCGGTGATCCCCGCCGAGGTGATCTTGATCCGCGTCGGGACCTTCCCGCGCGCGAGCAACGCGCGCAGCACCGACTCGCCCTTGGAGGCGATCCCCGACCGCAGCGGCTCTTCGAAGGACTCCGCGCTGAGATAGTCCGCGATCTGGACATACACATGCTTTTCGGCGCGGCCGTCCTGGACCTTCCAGCGGTAGGTTTCGCCGGGACGAGGAGCCGGGATCGGCGTGGGACCGCCGATGATCGCGGGATCGTCAGCCATATCACTCAGGATGACGTCCGCGCCCACGAGCGCAAGGGGCCGGTTGGCCAGCATCTTCGGGTCACCTTTGGACATGTGAGGAGCGATCCGAGTCCCGCCCCCGCCGTCCAACCAATAGTGTCAGCCCATGCTCAGACGCTCAGTGCTCGTCATGACCTTCGCCGCCATGACGGTCGCGGGCTGCGGATCGACGGGCACACCGAGCGTGAGCGTTCACACGGGGACTGCGAGTGGAACCTCAACTTCGGGCGCCGCAACGGTACACTTCATCGCGGCGGCAGACGAGATCTGCCAAGCGTTGCACTCACAGCAGGAGCCTCTCAATGCTCGTGTCCAAGCGCTGACGCAGGACACGACGGCGGCGAAGGCACAGCTACAGGCGCTTCTACGGCAATCGGTCACATTCGTGCGCGCGGCGGACGCCAAGCTGCAGGAGCTCCCGCGGCCACCCGCCGAGGCCACAACGATCGAGGAGCTCCTCACCGGCTATAACCACGAGGCCGCCGAGGTGAGCAGCTTCGCGAGCTCACTGACCAAACTGGAACCCGAAAGACAGAGATTCGCGTCGGGCTCGCTCGAACGGACGACGGAGTCAGACCGCAAGTTGGCCGAAGGGCTTGGCATGAAGGTCTGTGCGGCTTCGGGATAGCACTGCCGGCGGCGTGAAGCCGTCCCCGTCCGCGTCGTGCGCCTGCGGCCTCGCTCTTGCTGGGTGAGGCTCGTGCGGCGCCACGCTGCCTATGGCTACGCGGTCTAAGCGAGGAAGCTCTCGAGCCTGTCGATAGCCGGCTCACTGTTCGCAACGTAGCGAGCGAGGTGGTGCTCACATTCGGTCGGCGGCCGGCGCACTCGCCGTGACAATCCATGTCGAGGCCGGGGCGATGACGCCGCCGGGTCCGGCCCAGTCGGCCAAACCCTCACGCAGCGCTTGCGCAACCGGCTCATGCAGGTGCGCCGCCCGCTCGCCGGCGAGGCGCAGGATCTCGCCGGCCGGGCCGATGCTCATAACGAGCTCGACGGCCTCGTCGATGTCACGGCCGATCATGATCGGTATGTCGCAGCGGCGCAGCGCGATGTGCTCGAAGCCGGCGCTCAGCAGGATTCCGCTCGTGGTGTCGGCGTTGGCCATCGAGAACGGCCCGGGGCCGCAGGTCGGCTCGTCGTACTCCTCGGGCTTGGTCACGAACCGCTCCGTGATCGTCTGCGCGCGATAGAGCCAGTCGTTCTCGACCTTCGCGCGCCAGACGACCATCACCAGTCCGCCGCCGGGCACCAGCGCCTCGCGCACGTTGCGCAGCGCCGCGACCGGGTTCGCGAAGAACATCGTCCCCATCCGCGAGAACGCCAGGTCAAATCGCTCGGCGAAGGCGGTCGTCTCGATGTCGGCGACCGCGAAGCGCACATTGTCAACCCCCGCCGCCTCCGCCTCCTGGCTCGCGGTCTCGACGAACCGCGGCGCGGCATCGACGCCCAGGACCTCCCCGGTGGGGCCGACGAGGCCCGCGATCCGCTGGGTCGCGTCACCGAAGCCGCAGCCGATGTCCAGCACCTGTTGACCGGGAAGCGGGGGAGCCAGGCGCAAGGCTTCCTCGCCGTGCGCCCCGAGCCCGGTCGTCATCACATGACGAAAACGGACGAACGCGTCGAACAGCGGCCCGTCCCACGCCCGGATCGCCTCCTCGTTGGCCGTTGCGATCTGTCCCACTCGTGACATCGTACGGGGTACCGCTTGTGCCGGGGGAGCGATAATCGGATCTGCAATGGATCCGAACTCTCGAGCCGACGTCCCGCAGGGGGGTTAGGCCTTGGCTGAGACGGCCGACTGCCCAACCTGCGGCGCGGCCAACGACGCCGCGCAGCGCTTCTGCGGCCACTGCGGGGCAGCTCTGAGCCACAGGTGCGCCGCCTGCGGTGAGGAGAACCCGCCGGGGTTTCGCTTCTGCGGAGCATGCGGGCCCCCTGCGATACCGGCGACGCCTCCCCCTCGGGCTCCGCCGAGCGAGCGATGGGGAGCGGCGATGGTGACTGTCATGTTCGCCGACCTGTCCGGGTTCACGGCGCTGTCCGAGCGCACCGACCCGGAGGAGATCCGCTCGATGGTCGATCGCTGCATGAGCGAGATGGGCGAGGTCGTCGAGCGCTTCGGCGGCTCTGTGGACAAGGTCATCGGCGACGCGCTGATGGCGGTGTTCGGGGCCCCGGTCGCCCACGAGGACGACTCCGAGCGGGCGGTGCGCGCCGCGCTCGAGATCCAGCGGCGCGCGTCGAGCAGGCCGCCGACTTCGGCGGGCTCAGCGTAAGCATCGGCGTCAATACGGGCGAGGTGATCTTCGCTCCGGTGGGACCATCCGGGCGACGAGAGCTGACGGTGATGGGCGACGCCGTGAACACCGCAGCCCGGCTACAGGCCGGCGCTGCGCCCGAGACCGTGTTGGTCGGTAAGGAGACTCGAGCCGCGAGTGCACGCGCGGTTGACTACGAGGTGGTGGAGCCGATCCGCGCGAAGGGCAAGGAGGTTCCCCTGCCTGCCTGGCGCGCTCGGGCTGCCGTCTCAGCGCCCGCTGATCGTCCGATCTCGGCGGCGCCGTTCATCGGCAGAGACACCGAGCTGGAGCTGCTCGTGCGGACGTGGGCGCGAACCTCGAGCGAGCTTCATCCACAGCTCGTCACCCTCGTGGGAGCCCCGGGGATCGGCAAGACACGGCTGACGCTGGAGCTCGCCGCGCGTGTGAAGAGCGCCGGCGGGCGGATCCTCCGTGGCCGCCCGCTGCCTTATGGCGAACCGGCCGCCTACTGGGCGTTTGGACAGGTCATCAGGGATGCGTGCGGGATCTTCGCCACCGATTCCGCCGATGTTGCCGCCGAGAAGCTCGGCGAGCGCGCGGCATCGCTGCTGCCCGCCACCGAAGCGCAGGAGCTTGCGATGCATCTCTCGATCCTGGCTCGTCTCGCCGAGGACACGGTGGACGACAGACGGGTTCTGTTCGCCTCCGCTCAGCGGTTTCTCGAGGCCCTTGCCCGCGAGCAGCCCACCTTGGTGGTGCTCGAGGACCTGCACTGGGCGGACGAGAGCCTTCTAGAACTCATCGAGGGGCTCTCGGCCAGGCTCGGGGGCGTGCCGCTGCTGCTGCTTGCGCTTGCCAGACCTGAGTTCCTGGACGCAAGACCCGGCTGGGCTCATCTCCCAACCAATCTCACCGTACAGCTGCAGGCGCTCACCGAAGCCCACGCTCAGGACCTCGTGCTCCGGCTCACATCGGGCGCGCCAGATCAACGGGCGCTCCCGCAGCGCATCGAGCAGGCCGCGGCCGGTAATCCTCTCTTCATCGAGGAATTGGCGGCGTGGCTCTCAGAGGGCGGCGCGGGCGTGGCGCCGGTCTTCCGGCGAACATCAAGACGATCATCGCGGCCCGCCTCGATCAGCTTCCGCCAGCCGAGCGACAGGTGATCCTCGACGCGTCTGTGATCGGCGAGGTCTTCTGGCAGGGATCACTGGAAGCGCTCGGAAGCAACGATGCGCTCTCGGAGACACTGCATGCGCTCGAGCGCCGGGGTCTGGTCCGCCACAGCTCCACCTCGCGTATCCGCGATGACCAAGAGCTGATCTTCAAGCACGGGCTGGTCCGCGAGGTCGCCTACTCGACCCTCCCCAAGGCCACCCGCCGACAGCGCCATGCGGTCGTTGCCCGCTTCATCGAGCAATCAGCGGGAGACCCGAGCGCCTATGCGGCACTCCTCGCTCACCACTGGCGTGAGGCCGGCGACGCCGCGAACGCTGCCGATTACCTGCTTATCGCGGCAGACCAGGCCTGGCAGGGGATGGGCGCAGCATGAGGCCGTCGATCTATGCAACCAGGCGCTCGAGCTGATCCCAGAGAACGATGAGCAGCGCCGGCGACGCGCACGACTACGACGGGCCGTCGCCCTGAGGGCGGACACACGCGCTCACGAGTTTGCGTCGCCGGATCAGTCGAATTCATCGGGCGAGATGTCGCCGCCGATCTCGTAGATTCCCCGACCCTGTGGTCGCCAAGCAGCTCAGCGTGCTCCCGTATGAGCTCCGTGCTGGGCGAGGTATAGACACAGAAGGACTTCAGCTGACCCTCCTCGTCCATGACCACGTGACTGTGCTCCCATGTGACCGGGGAGAACTGCTCATTCTCCGCCAGGATGCGCTTCGAGAGGGGGCCCTTCGCCGCCATCTCCTCCTCGTCCAACCCATCCAGACCCTCTCGATCAGATAGCGGGGCATCTCTTCTCCTAAGTTTCGACGTCGATCAGACGATCCTACCTGGTAACCACGCAGATCACCCACCGTCTGTCTCATCGGACCGACTACGAAAAACTCTCCCTAGCAG
>CAVZYF010000021.1:0-10582 GCA_963779405.1 uncultured Solirubrobacterales bacterium | reverse complement strand
AAACGGCACGAACGGCAGGCGCGGGTCGCGTCGCAGTGCGGGTGTCGCCAGCGTCTCAATCGCGCAGGGTTCCGCAGCGCTGCAGCCAGGGCTGTCCCCGCCCGTCGCGGCGTTCCGGGCCGGTATGAGCCCGTAGAGCTGGCCACGATCGTCCGCCAGCGCGAGTGCGGTCGCCTGCAATTTCCCTTCAATGGCGAAACCAGGCTGGGCGGAATGGCCCACCAGCAACGAGGCGAACCCATGGAAGCAGCTGAAGCCGAGCAGCTCTCCGAACAGCGCATCGTTACCTGTCGCGATCGGCGGCAGCGGCCAGACGTATTCCAGTTCGTGTGGCCCGAGCACCGGCGCCGTGCAGGCCTCATGACCGAAGTCGCCCGCCGCGAGCGCGGCCCGCGATCCATCGGCCCGGTCGACGCGAACTTCCCATGCGCCCTCGCCGACGAGACCCTGCTGCGGCCACGGCAGAACCCACAGGAACGTGACGATCGCTCCATCCCGTTGGAGCGCCTCGACCATCCCGTGCGCCTTCTGGGTGCACCCATGGGGCTCTTCCGGACAGGATGGGATACGCCCATGGGGCAGCGTCTTCAGCCGGTTGCGTGCCGACGGCGACCAGGACTCGATCTGCCATACGTCGCCATGCGAAGGGGAGTGGCGCGCGAATGCGATCTGACCGTGCCAGATGGACGGGGTGGTGTCCGACACTCCCGGGGCGCCGGGATCGGTGGCTTGATTTCGGCCCCGTCCGTCAACTCAAGGACGCGGATCCGGCAGCCGGCGCCCGACGCGGGTTCGAGCAGCGCGCCGCCGCCGCCCCCCTGTTCCCCGACCGTGCGCATCCGTGGCGTCTGCGCGCAGCGCGAGAACGTGACCACGGGTAGGCCGGCGACGTCCGTCCCGACGCTCGCGTCGAATGGCTGCGCACGCGGGGAGACCGGGAGGCGAACGACCGATCCCGCGTGATAGGCCATCAGCGTCCATTGACGCCCCTCGGGCGCGCTCCACACGAGCCAACCGTTCCCGGCGGAGAGCGGGGTCGCAGCGTCGACCGTCGCGAGCGGCGGGCCGGCCGCGCCCGCGGCGGCCTCGCTCGCAAATGAAAGCAGTGCGACCGCCACGAGCACCGCCGCGCTCACATTCCCCCATCGCCTCATATCGAGATCAAACCTGTTCGAGCGTGAGAGTTCCGGTCAAGCCGAGAATTCCCGAGATCTACATCTCCAGAACGATCTTGCCGAGCTTGCCGCCAGCCGCGAAGCGCTCGTAGGCAGCGGCGGCGTCCGCCAACGGGAAGGTCTCGGCGACAGGCACTCGCAGCGCACCGGACTCGAACAGCGGCAGCACCTCGCGCTCGAGCCCGCGCGCGGAGAGCGCTTTCTCCTCCAGCGGACGCGCGCGCAGGGTGGAGCCGTGGATGCGGGCGCGCTTGCCCATCAGCGCGAGCAGGTTCAGCTCGCCCTTCGCGCCGGCCCCAACACCGATCACGGCGATCCGCCCTCCGGTCGCGAGCGCCTGCAGATTCTCAGCGAGATTCGGAGCGCCCACCAACTCGAGGATCACGTCGAATGGCCCGTGCTCGGAGAAGCCATCTGGCGCAATCACCTCGGCTCCAAGCGCGGCAACTCCGTCGCGCAGCGCCTGATTGCGAACCGTCGCGGTCACCCGCGCACCGCTCGCACGGGCCAGCTGGATCGCGGCGGTGCCCACGCCGCCGGCGCCGCCGTGCACGAGCAGGCGCTCGCCGGGGCGCAGCTGCGCCTGGGTGAAGATGGCGTCGTGCGCCGTGGTGAAGACCTCGGGCAGCCCGCCCGCCGCGGGCCAGTCGAGGGCCCGCGGAACCGGCATCAGCTGGCGCTCGTGGACGGTGGCCAACTGTGCCTGCGCGCCGCCCCCGACGATCGCCATCACGCGATCTCCCACCGCGAAGCGCTCCGATCCTTCGCCGAGCGCATCCACCACGCCGGCGAGCTCCATCCCGGGGATGTCCTGCGGGTAGCCGGGGGGCGCCGGATACAGCCCGCGAAGCTGCATCATGTCGCCGCCGTTCAGCCCGGCGGCGTGCACGCGCACGAGCACCTCTTCGGATCCCGGCGTCGGGTCGGGGTGCTCCTCGATCACGATCTGCTTATCGCGAATGGTGGCTGCGCGCATCGTCCCGAACCCTACCCGCGCTCCAAAACAGCGACGCACTCGATGTGGTGGGTTTGGGGAAACATGTCGACGGGGCGGACCTTGCGCAGGACCCATCCCGCCTCGACGAGCTGGGCGGCGTTGGGCGCCAATGTGGTTGGGTTGCAGGACACGTAGACAATCCGCTTCGGCGAAGCCTCGATGATCCTGCGTACGACTTTCTGGGAGAGCCCGGCGCGCGGCGGATCGACGACCACGACATCGGGACGCCCGGCACGCTCGACCAGCTCGGGCAGTGCGAGACGCGTGTCGCCCGCGAAGAACTGAACGCCCGGGATCTCGTTGCGACGCGCGGCGGAGATCGCGTCGGCGACGGCCTCTCCCACCAGCTCGATCCCCCACAGCTCACCGGCGCGCGGGGCGAGCGTGAGCGCGATCGTGCCGATCCCCGAGTAGAGGTCGTACACACGCTCCCAGCCCTCCAGCGCGGCGTACTCGACGACCACCTCGTAGAGCAACTCGGCCATCTCGGTATTTGTCTGGAAGAACGCCTCGGGAGAGATCCGCAGGTCGAGCTCGCCGAGGCGCTCTGGAAGCTCGGCCTCACCCCACACCAGCTCGGTGTCGCCGCCCGCGGTCGTCTCCGCGAGGCTGCGCGAGCGAGTCCACAGCACGCCACTGAGACTCTCGCCCAGCGCGTCGCTCAGCGCCTGCGCGAGGGATCCCGCCTCGAGCTCGCCGTCGGTCGTGACGATTCGGATTTGCAGCTGCCCGGTACGCCGGCCTTCGCGCACGACGAGATTGCGTAGACAGGCGCGGCCATCCGACGCAGGCCCTGTTCGCTCCCGATCCTCACCCGCATGACCCCTGCGCCCGCTGCCGCGCTCCCAGGCGGTGAGGCGCTGAGCACGGCACCAGCGCAGCGCCACCTCCCGCGCGAGGTTGCCCCGCTCTGAGGCCAGCAGGCAGTCCTCGATCGGGATCACCGCGTTGCCGCCCGCCGGAGCGTGAAAGCCGCACACCAGACCAGGATGGGTTGGGTTTTCAGGATGGGTGGGATCTCCATTCCCGAAGGAGTACTCGAGCTTGTTGCGGTAGCGCCACTGCTCCAACGCGGGCACGATCTCTTCCAACTCGAACCCGTCCAGCCGGCCGATCCGCCGCAACGCGTCATCGACTTGCACGCGCTTGATCTCGAGCTGGCGCGCGTAGGGAAGCACCTGCCACGGGACCCCCGGATGGTCGGCGCGGGGGGGAATCCGCTCGGGGCTGGGCTCGAGCACCTCCACGGCGCGGGCGTGCGCGTAGCTGCGCTTGCGCTTGTGGACGACCGCGCGCACGCGATCTCCGGGGACAGCGCCGGCGACGAACACGACGTAGCCGCCGTCACCCAACCGCGCGACGCCCTCGCCGCCGAAGGCGAGTGAATCGATGCTCAGCTCGAGCTCGTCCCCCCGCTGCGGGCGCGACGAGGACACATCGGGGGCATCGACATGCCCGGGAGCGTGAGACAGTCCGGTCGAGGTATCGGCATCGGGAACCACCCGTGGATCGAGGGTCATGATGGTGGCGAACCGTCGGCGGGAGCCACCAACAGCTCCAGCAGAGCCTTTTGCGCATGGCGACGGTTCTCGGCCTGATCCCAGATGCGCTGACGAGAGCCATAGAGAACCTCCGCGGAGATCTCCTCGCCGGGGTGCGCGGGCAGGTCGTGCATCGCGAAGGCGCCCGGTGCCGCGGCGTCGAGCAGCGCGTCGTCGATCCGGTAGCGCCCCAGCGCGGCGCGGCGATCGGCGGCGCTCGCCTCGTCGCCCATACTGACCCACACATCGGTGTAGACGGCCT
The DNA here is from genome assembly GCA_963779405.1 of uncultured Solirubrobacterales bacterium. GTDB lineage: Bacteria > Actinomycetota > Thermoleophilia > Solirubrobacterales > Solirubrobacteraceae > Palsa-744. The sequence continues at coordinate 6,607 of CAVZYF010000021.1, read as the reverse complement.
GCGCACCGGCTACGGCCTCGAGCGGATCGCCGTGCAGCGTGAGCGAGCCCGTCGCTTCCGCCGACAGCGTGAGATTCTCCTCCAGCGTGTAGCCGGGTGGCGAGGCCACGGCCACGTCGAGCCCCGCCAGCGTGCCGAGCAAGGCCAGCGATCGAGCGACGTTGTTGCCATCGCCGACGTAGGCGATCCGCGGGCGAGTGGGACCCTCAAAGGTGCCGAGCGCCTCGCGCAGGGTCAACAGGTCGGCCAATGCCTGGCAGGGATGATGCTGGGCGGTGAGCATGTTGAAGATCGGAATTGAGCTGTACTCGGCCAGCTCCGCGAGCATCGCGTCGGGCCCCGTGCGCACCCCCACAGCGCAGACATGACGGGAGAGAACGAGAGCGGTGTCGCGCGGGGACTCTCCGCGCGAGAGCTGCAGCTCGTCGGCACGCAGCACGACTGGATGGCCGCCCAGCTCGTGGATGCCGACCTCGAACGACATCCGCGTCCGGGTCGAGGGCTTCTGGAAGATCAGCGCGACGCTCTTTCCGGAGAGCGCCCGAGAGGAGAGCGGCGCGGCCTTCAGCTCGGCGGCGCGGTCGAGCAAGGCGCCGAGCTCAGTCGAGGAGAGCTCGGCTCCCGTAAGAAAGTGGCGTGTCATGGACCGGCCAGTCTAGGTTAGGCTGCGCGCAACGTCTGCGAAGAAAGGATCGTCCGATGAGAATAGGTCAGCTGCTAGGAGCCCTGATCGCCTGCTTCGCGGTTCTGCTTGTGACTGGTTGCGGATCGAGCAGCTCCAGCACCTCCAGCTCCACGAGCACGGCTTCCAGCGGCCTGAAAACGGACTCGACGCCCAAGTACGCCGCACCGGCGTCCTCGACGCCCGTGCAGAGTGGGACAGTCCAGATCGCCTATCGCAACATCGCGATCAACCCGGACACGGTCAGGGTTAAGGTGGGAGCACACTCGAGTGGACGGATTACGACGACGTCACGCACAACGTGACCTCCCAGTCCGGTCCAGCGCATTTCGCCTCCGCCAACCTCCATGAAGGTTCGAAATTCTCGTACAAGGTCACCAAGCCAGGGGTCATCCACTACGAGTGCACCTACCACCCTGCGAGCATGAACGGGACGATCGAAGTCGTTAAGTAGAGAAGTCCGGCATGCCTTCGTTGGACGTGGAAGCAGTGGCATAGTGTCGGCGAGGGATGCGGCCTGCAGTGCGCGCCAGGCGCCCGGCCTCGACGGCACTGCGCATCGCCCGCGCCATGCGCACGGGATCCTGGGCGCGGGCGATCGCGCTGGCGGCCATCACCGCGTCACAGCCCAGCTCCATCGCCAGCGCCGCGTCGGAGGCCGTGCCGATGCCCGCGTCCAGGACAACCGGTACCTGCACGGCTTCGCGGATCAGGCTGATGTTGTAGGGGTTGCGAATGCCCATCCCGCTGCCGATCGGTGAGCCCAGCGGCATCACCGCGGCGCAGCCGACGTCGACCAGTCGCCGGGCGAGGATCGGATCGTCGGTCGTATAGGGCAGCACGACAAAGCCATCGTCGACAAGCTCCTCGGCGGCGCGCAGCAACTCGGGGGCGTCGGGCAGCAGCGTGTCCTCGTCGCCGATCACCTCGAGCTTGACCAAGTCGGTCTGGAACGCCTCGCGCGCGAGCTTGGCGGTGAGCACCGCGTCGCGGGCGGTGAAGCAACCGGCCGTGTTCGGCAGCAGCTCGACACCGGCGGCGCAGAGCACGTCAACCAGCGAGCCGCGGGATTCGATCCCACCCACCCCGATACGTCGGAGAGCGACCGTGACAAGCTCTGAGCCGCTGAGCGCGATCGCCTCGGCGAGCAGCTCCAGCGAGGGAAAGCCTCCCGTGCCGAGTAGCAGTCGCGACTGGAACGTGCGGCCGGCGATCCTCAGCGCATCGGCGACAGGCGCGTCGCCGATGCGGGCGGCGGCGATGGGCGGTGCTGGGCTTGCGGGGTCGGTCATCGCCGGATCATCCTCCCTGCATCGCGGTGAGCACCTCCACGCGCGCGTCGGCCTCGAGCGCGAAGGTCTGCCACGCGGCACGCGGCACGACCTCCCCATCGACGGCCACAGCCACCCCACGAGCGTCGAGCGATAGGCCGAGACCGTCGAGCACCGCCGCAACAGTTTCGCCTGGCTGGATCTCAGCACTCTGCCCGTTGACGATCATCGCGGAGCTCCCACTGGGGAAAGCGAATCTTTGCGTGGCGGACTGTCCAAATCGGCCGTAAAACGCAAGGGATCACAGGCGGACAGCAGCGGGTTGCCGGGTTGCTCACCAAACAACGCCTCGACCACCAGCTCGGCGGTGAGCGGCGCGAGCAGGATGCCGTTGCGGTGATGGCCCGTCGCCCACGTCAAGCCGGGAAGCGCACCGGGGCCGACCAGGGGGACATTGTCCGGCGTGCCCGGGCGCAATCCGACGCACAGCTCCTCGATCTGCAGCTCGCTCACGCCGGGAACGAGCTCGTGCGCCTCGCGCAGCAGTTCGTACACTCCGCCCGCGGTCGCATGTCGTTCGAAGCCGCGCTCCTCAACCGTGGCGCCCAGGACATAGCGCCCATCCGCGCGCGGGAGGAGGTAGCCGCCCTCAAACCGCACGACGCGCTTCAGCAGCCCCGGACCGTCCGGGTCGCGTAGGCGCAGGAGCTGGCCCTTGACCGGGCGCACCGGCACGCGGACCTCCGCATGCAACCCTTCCAGACTGCCGCTCCACGCGCCCGCGGCGATCACCACGTGGCGCGCGGACACGTGCTCGCCGTCCTCCAGCTCGACCGCCGTAACCTGCGTGCCGGCGCCATCGCACTCGACGCGCGCCACCGGCGAGTGCTCGCGCACTGCAACCCCGGCCACCTCACACACCCGGCGCAACGCCCCGAGCACGCGGCGTGGATCGACCGAGTGATCCTCCGGCGCTTCCAGCGCCAAGCGCATGGTGGGTGCAAGCGCCGGCTCGCGCTCGCGGGCCTCGCTGCCTCGCAGACGCACGGTGCGCAGCCCCAGCGAATCGCGCCACGCGATCTGGCGCTCCAACTCACGCGCCTCGTCCTCGTCGCGCGCGAGAACCAGCGTGCCCGTCCTCAGCAGACCCACCTCCTCGCCGCTGCAACGCTCCAGCTCGGCCGCGAACTCCGGCCACATCTCCGCCGAGCGCAGCCCCAGCTCGAGCATCGCCCGTCCGGCCTCACCGAACTCGACCTCGGCCACCGGTGCAAGCATCCCGGCCGCCACGTAGGAGGTTCCCCGCCCCACCGCGTCGCGCTCCAGCACCGTCACCGACAGGCCCCGCTTACGCGCGCGCCAGGCGACGGCCAGGCCGATCACGCCGCCGCCGACGATCGCGAGATCCACCTCGGAGTCGATGCCTTCGGGCATGGGTTGATGCTAGCCCGCTGTCAGACTTTGGATCCATGACCATCCAGGATCTCGGCGCCAATCGGCGCACACGCCTCGCCGCCGCGCGGCTATACCTCGTGTGCGGGTCGATCTCGGATGCCTACCCGTCCGGGGGTCAAGCCCTGCCCAACCTGTTGCGCGAGGCGATCGCCGGAGGGGTTGACATCGTGCAATTGCGCGAGAAGCATCTTCCCGACGACGAGCTCGTCTCGGTTGCCAACGCCGCGCGGGCGCTGTGCGAGCGACTCGGCGCGCTGTTGATCGTCAATGACCGCCCGCACCTCGTGCGCGAGGTGGGCGCAGACGGGGTGCATGTCGGACAGGAGGACATGCCGGTAGCCGAGGTACGCGAGCTCCTCGGCCCCGACGTGCTGATCGGACTCTCCACACACGCGCCGCGGGAGATCGACGCGGTGGATGCCGGCTTGGTCGACTACATCGGCGTCGGGCCGGTTCACGCCACTCCGACGAAGCCCGGGCGTGGTGCGGTGGGGTTGGACCTCGTGCGCTACGCGGCCGAGCACGCGTCCGTGCCGTTCTTTGCGATCGGTGGGATCGACGCGCGGAACGCGTCCGCAGCGATCGACGCCGGGGCGCGGCGACTATGCGTGCTGCGCGCGATCGCCACGGCCGAGGATCCCGAGCACGCCGCACGTGAGCTACGTGAGTTGATCGACGCGCATCCTCTGGAGAGCTGAGTCGATGCATCCCACACCGGAGACACAGCCGGACGAGCCCGAGGTCGCAGACGTGCTCTCCGGAGAGCAAGACGCCGGCGCAACGGCGCGCAGACGCCCCGAGCGCCGGCAGCGCGAAGATCTGCTCCGCGCCGAGCTGGAGCCGTTGGGCGAGGACGAGCGGCCCCCCGCGCTGCTCGTCGCGGTCGCCGTCTCTGCTCTGCTTGCCCTCGGCGTGATCGTCGGCGCCGCGACCGTGCACGATCTCCGCAGCCGCGGTGGCTCGCTCCCGGGCGGCGCCTTTTTGACGCTCATCCTGCTGCTGCTCGCCTTCGGTATGTACCAGCGGCGCTACTGGGCGGTGCTCGGCTTCGAGGCACTGCTCGCCTTCCAGATCATCGTCACCTCGCTCGCGCTCGTCGTGGCCTCGACGATCGCCGCCGCGGCGATCTGCGTGGTGAGCGTCGGGCTCGGAGGCTGGCTGTTCTGGAAGCTCGTACGAGTGATGGGTCGCATCCAAGCTGGCGAACGTCAATAGCCTCGCGCCCTCATGGGACGGCCCTGGAAGCGCAGCGACGTTCGATAGGCTCAGGCCTCGATGGCGGAGAGTTCCTACGACTGCATCGTGATCGGCTCCGGGCCGGGCGGCTATGTCGCCGCGATCCGTGCTGCCCAGCTCGGGAAGAAGACCGCTGTGGTCGAGCAGGACAAGGTCGGGGGACGCTGCTTGAACTATGCGTGCATCCCTGCCAAGGCCGTCCTGCGCTCGGCTGACCTGCTGAGCGAGATCAACGAGGCGGACGAGTACGGGCTGAAGGTCGCGAGCGTCGAGGTCGACTACGCCGGCGTGCAGGCGCGCCGCGAGAAAGTCGTCTCCACGCTCACCGGTGGAGTCGCGGGGCTGTTCAAGAAAAATAAGATCGACCTGATCGAGGGCACCGGCTCGCTGACCGCCGATGGAGATGTGCTCGTAGACGTGGACGGCGACCGATCGGAGATCGGCCGGCAGACGCTCAGCGCCGGGACCGTGATCCTCGCCACCGGTTCGGTAGGGCGGGCAATCCCCGGCGTTGAGTTCGGCGGGCGCGTGATCGGCACCGAGCAAGCCTGGGCGCTACAGGAGCTGCCCGCGCGCCTGGCGGTGGTCGGTGCGGGGGCCTCAGGCGCAGAGATCGCCTCGGGCTTTGCTCGCCTTGGCAGCGAGGTGCTCCTGCTCGAGGCGCTCGACCGCGTGCTGCCGAGCGAGGATGCGGACATCTCGCGCCTGGTCGAGCGGGGCTTGAAGCGTCAGGGCATCCAGGTCCACACCGGAACCCCCGTGAAGGACGTGCAGGCAGCCGGCAGCGGCGTGAGCTTCTCCTACGGCGATGAGACCGCCGAGGTCGACTACCTCGTGCTCGCCGCCGGGCGCGGCGCCGACGTCGAGGGCCTGGGCCTCACAGAGGCGGGCGTCGAGCTGGACGAGCGCGGCCTCGTCAAGGTCGACGGCGCGCTACGAACGTCTCGCGAAGGCGTCTACGCGATCGGCGACCTCGTTCCCGGTCCCGCGCTCGCGCACAAGGCCTCAGACGAGGGCGTGATCGCCGCCGAGAACTGCGCCGGAATGCAGACCCATCCGATCGCCTACGTCAACATCCCGCGCGCGACCTTCTGCACGCCCAACGTCGGCTCCTTCGGCCTGACCGAGGCGCAGGCGCGCGAGCAGGGCTATGACGTGGTTGTCGGCAAGGTGCCCTACGGCGCGGTCGGCGGCGGCATCGTCTACGGCGACCGCTCAGGACTCGTCAAGCTCGTAGGCGAGTCCAAGTACGGTGAGTTGCTCGGCGGACACATCGTCGGCGCGCGCGCGACCGAGCTGATCCAGGAGCTCGTGAACGTGCGCGCGCTGGAGGGCGGCTTCGCCGAGGTGGCCCGCACGATCCACGGCCACCCCACGCTGTCAGAGGCCGTGATGGAGGCCGGACGTGCAGCCGACGGCTGGTTGATTCACGGTTGAGCCGCGCGCATTAGTCTCGGCGGGAATGCCCGACCCGGATGCAGCCTTCTACTTCGACCTGGCAAGCCCAATCGCCTACCTGGCGGCGGAGCGCATCCTGCACGTGCTCGGCGGACCGGCGGAGTGGCAGCCAGTGCTTGCGCGCGAGCTTTCGAATGCTGAGACATTCGAGGCTTACCGATGCCGCACTGAGCAGGAGGTCTTTCGCGAGGAGATCGAGCGGAGCGCGCGACAAGCAGGGCCTACAGACGCTGAAGTGGCCCAACCCGTTCCCCTTCGACAGCGCGCTGGCGATGCGCGTCGCAACGTACGCCAAGTCGATCGGGCGAACGGTGCCCTTCGTGCAGGCCGCCTTCCGCCAGGCGTTTGCCGGAGGACACTCGCTCGAAGACCCCAACTTCGTGCTGATCGCCGCCGCGGCCTGCGAGATGCATCCGGCCGCGGTGCTCAAAGGAGCCGAGCTGCGCTCGGTCGCAGAGCAGCTGTCCAGCGCGACCGCACTGGCGGCGCAGGCTGGAGTGACCGG
>CAVZYF010000020.1:0-10251 GCA_963779405.1 uncultured Solirubrobacterales bacterium | reverse complement strand
GATCGGCAAGGCAAAGCTGACGCTCGCGCTGGAGGAGATCTGGGAGCGGGTGCGCCGCTTGAACCGCTACGTCGAGGAGCAGGCGCCGTGGCAGCTCGCCAAGGACGATTCGCGCGCGGGTGAGCTGGATCGCGTGCTCGGCACGCTCGCCGAAGGGCTTCGCGTGGTGGCGGTGTTGCTGTGGCCGTACCTGCCGGAGAGCTCCGAGCGGCTGCTGGATGCGCTTGGCGCGCCCGACCTCTCACTAGCTGGCGCCACTCTCGGGGCGGGCGAGATCGAGCGCGTGAGCAAGATCGAGTCACTGTTTCCCAAGGATTTGTGAGCGGCGCCCATGATCGACTCCCACACACATCTGCACCTGTGTGAGCCGCCGGAGACCGAGCTGGTGGCGGCCGCCGAAGCCGTGGGTGTCACACGCATGCTCACGGTCGGCACCGACGGTGCGTCCTCCCGCAAGGCGCTCGCCACGGCCGAGGCGTTTCCCCGGGTGTACGCGGCCGTTGGCTGGCACCCGAACGAGGCGAAGGGCTTCGATGACGCCGACCTCGCGGAATTGCGCGCGCTCGCCGCGCACGAGCACTGCATGGCGATCGGCGAGACCGGCCTGGACTTCTATCGCGACACCGCCCCGCGAGCAGACCAGGAGCGCGCGTTCGCCGCGCAGATCGCACTCGCGCGCGAAACCGGGAAACCGCTGGTGATCCACACGCGCGCGGCCGACGACGCCACGCTCGCCCAGCTGGGGAGCGAAGCCGAGGGGTGCGGCGTGGTGATTCACTGCTTCTCGATGCCCGCGCGCCTGGAGGAGTGCCTGCAGCGGGGCTATGCGATCTCGTTTGCGGGGAACGTCACCTACAAGAACGCCGCCGACCTGGCCGAGGCGGCGCGATTGGTCCCCGAGGACCGTCTGCTGGTGGAGACCGATGCTCCCTACCTGACTCCCCAGGTGGTGCGCAAGGAACGCAATCAGCCGGCGTTCGTCGCCCACACGGTCGCCTTCCTCGCCCAGCTGCGCGGGGTCTCCACGGCGGAGCTGGGCGCGACGGTGGAGCGCAACGCGGCGCGGGTGTTCGGTTGGTGAAGACTCCACCCGAAACCGATGTCATTCCCGTCCAGCCCAGCCTGAGACGGCTGAGGCAGTTCAACGTCCGTCCCGATCGCGAGCTGGGGCAGAACTTCCTGATCGACTCGAACATCCTCGGCGTGATCGGCCGCGCCGCGGAGCTGAGCGACGAGGATGTCGTGCTGGAGGTCGGCGGAGGGCTGGGCGTTCTCAGCGAGTATCTGGCGGAGCGCGTCGCGCACGTGCATGTAGTCGAGCTCGACGAACGCCTGCGCGATGCGCTGTGCGACGCCGCTGGCTCGCATGACAATCTCAGCGTGCACTGGGGCGATGCGATGCAGCTCGACATCGCGGCGTTCGAGCCGGCGCCGAGGAAGTTCGTCGCGAACCTGCCCTACAACATCGCGGCGGGGCTGATCTTGCGCACGATCGGCTCCTACCCGGCGATGACGCGCTGGGTGGCGATGGTCCAGCGCGAGGTCGGCGAGCGATTCGCCGCCAAGCCGGCGACGGCAGCGTATGGGGTGCCGTCGGTGCTCGCACAGCTCTCGTGTGAGGTGCGCGTCGTGCGGATGATCTCGCGCAGCGTGTTTCACCCCGTACCGAACGTCGACTCGGTCCTGCTGCTGCTCGTACGCCACGAGGGTGAGGACGCGACCCATGAGCTGCGCGAACTTGTCCGCCAGGCATTCGCCCACCGCCGCAAGGCGCTGGCCGGCTCGCTGGCGCTGGCGTCCGGCGCACCGGACGGGACGCGTGAGCGGGTGCGTGCGGCGCTCGTCGAGCTCGGTCATCCCGCCGACGTGCGCGCCGAGCGCCTCTCACCCGAGGATTTTCGCGCGCTCGCGCTGCTGCTGAATCCATGAATGTGGGCGCTCCTCCAATCCAGGTGCTGTGCGTGTGAACGAGATACCCGTCCTCCCAGGCCTCCCCGCGCGGGCGCTCGCCCCCGCGAAGATCAACCTCGGGCTGTTCCTCGGATCGATTCGGCCCGAGGACGCGAGGCACGAGCTGGTGACGGTCATGCAGTCGATCTCGCTGTCAGATGAGCTCACGTTGGAGCATGCTCCCTCGGAGGTGGAGCAGGATGAGGTCTCCTGCCCCGGCGTCTCGGGGGCGGCAACGGAGAACCTGGCCGCCCGGGCGCTGAAGGCCTTTCGTGCGGCCACCGGCTGGGGGGCGCCGCCGCTGCGCCTGAGCATCGTCAAGCGGATTCCCGTGGCCGCTGGTCTGGGGGGCGGCTCGGCGGACGCGGCCGCCGCGCTGCGCCTGGCCGCGCACGTTTCGGGGCTTGGCGATGACGTTTTGCTGCGCGAGCTGGGCGCGGCGCTGGGCGCCGATGTCCCCGCGCAGATCGCCCCCGGGCGCTGGCTGGCCGGTGGCGCCGGTGAGCTGCTGGAGGCGCTGCCGGACCCCAACCCGGCGTCGTTCGGCCTGCTCGTCCTGCCCGCGGCGGCCGGGCTCTCGACTGCGGAGGTGTACGCTGAGGCCGATCGGCTGGGTCTCGGGCGCTCCTCCGATGCGCTACGGGAGCGTCGCAGTGCTCTGCGGAGGGCGCTCGAGCTGAGCGCGGCGGTGCCCGCGGCGAGCGAGCTGCTGGACAACGACCTGCAGCGGGCGGCGGTCTCTTTGTATCCGGATGTCGCCACCGCTCTCTCCCAGGCACGCGAGGCGGGAGCCGACATCGCGCTTCTCAGCGGCTCGGGGCCAGCGGTCGTGGGGCTGTTCCCCCACGCAAACGGCCTGGGCCGCGCAGAACGAGCCGCCGCGGGCCTTGCGGCCGAGCGGAGATCGGCCGGCGCCCCCGCGCCGATCTGCGCCACGCCCGTAGACGCCGCCTTCGCGCGCGTGTCGACGGGCTCCTAGCCGGCTCACATCCGCGCTCGGATCCCCTCAGCCGGGGCGTGCCCGTGCGCGTATGGCGCCGAGACGTGCGCACGACCTCAGGGTCAGTCACAATGAGGCCGAGCAATGAGCCGGACAACCATCAACGATCTCGTGTCCGTCTGTGCGGGTGTGTTCGGGCTGGCGCTTTACGCCGGCCTGATCCTCGTGCCTGCGTGGAGCTCCTACTCGCGCCTGTGGGAGCGGGTGGCCGCGAGCGTTCTGTCGTTGTACGTGCTCGCGGTGCTCGTCGGCATCGGCGTGGCCGGCGCGCTCGCCGTCGTCTACTACTGGGGCTGAGGCGATGTCCGAGAACCCAAGCTCCGATCTCGCGGCGCTGGACGCGATCACCGAGGCGGTCGAATCCGGGGCGGGCCTGCCGGAAGTGGTGCGCGCGGCGGGCAAGGCGCTGGAGGCGAGTCTCGCGGTGACGGACGCCTGGGGGGCGACCCTGGCGGTGGCGGCACGCTCGCCGGCGGAGGAGCGTGCGCTGCTTTCAAAGGGGGAGGGTGTGAGCAGCATTCCCCTACGCGTCGCCGATGCGGTCGTCGGCACGCTGCACATGCGCGCCAAAACCGCGCCGAGCGCGTCGATGCAGAGGCTGCTCGTGACGATGATCGCCTCGGAGGTCGAGCGGGTACGCGCGCCGGAGCGCGTCTCCGAGACGGCCGCCGCCGACTTCATGGGCGCGCTGCTGCGCCGCGAGTTGACCGAGCGCGAGGAGTTGATCGCCCAGGCGCGGGAGCTGTCACTGGAGGTGGCAGATGGAGCGAGCGTGATCGTCGCGCGCGCACATCCCCAGACGCCCACCGACGAGGGCTGGCGCGCACGCGTGCGCGCGGTCGCCGAGCGTGGCGCTCGGGCAGTGGTCAGTCGCTCGATTGCCGCTCTCTCAGAACGTGACGGGACCGTGGGCGCCGAGGTGCTGCTGCTGGTGCCGGGCGGCGAGGAGCCGCAGGCGGCGCGCGCCGCCGAGGCGGTCCTGCGCGAGCTGGAGGCCGCGCTTGCCGGTTACACGTTCGCGATCGGGCGCAGCCGGATCGCGGAGGATCCCGTCGATCTGCCGCGCGCGGTCTCAGAGGCGCTACTCGCGGCGAACGTCGCACAGGGCGGCTCCGACGGCCCGGCGCTCGCCTTCGAGCAGACGGGCGCCTACCGGCTGCTGCTGAGCGCGATGAGCGAGAACCCCGCTGAGCTGCAGCGCTTCTATGCGGAGACGGTCGAGCCGCTGGTCGCCTACGACGAACAGTACGAGACCGATCTGATGCGCACGCTCGAGACCTTCCTCGAGGCCGACGGCAACGTCGCGGGCACCGCCCAGCGCTTGTTTACCCACCGCCACACGATCTACTACCGCCTAGAGCGCGTGCGCGATCTCTCCGGGCTGGATGTTTCTTCGAGCGACGGGCGCGAGAAGCTCAGCCTCGGCCTGAAGTCGATGCGCGTGCTCGGCATTCCCAGCGCGGGCGGGCCGGCGCTGGAGGCCGGCGCCGAGGGCGGTCGCGTGCCGCGCGGGTCGGGCCGTCGGCCCTGACGGCGTAGTGAACGCTCCCGATCCGGCTCTCGTGCGACGATGTGTCGGCTCCTTGGGGAGTCGTCCAATGGCAGGACATCAGGTTTTGGTCCTGAGAATCGGGGTTCGAATCCCTGCTCCCCAGTCGCTCGTGCGATGGCTCGTGCGATGACATCGGCCGTGCGTTATTGCCTGTGCGGGTAGTGCGCACTACAGTCTGCGGGGTGACGCTGGCTCCCACCGTCCTGATCCTCGCCGCGGGCCAGGGGACGCGCATGCGCTCGAAGACGCCGAAGGTGCTGCACGAGCTGTGCGGCTCTCCGATGCTGCTGTGGCCGGTGCACGCGGCGCTGGAGGCCGGGGCGGCGCGGATCGTGGTGGTCGATTCTCCGGCGCGGGCACTCGACGGGGTGCTGCCCGAGGGCGTCGAGCTGGCGGTGCAGCCGCGGTCGAACGGCACCGGCGGCGCGGTCGCGGCGGCGATGGCCCAGCTCGAATCCCAGGCCGGCGAAACCTCATTGCAGCCAGACACGCCTGTGGTGGTTCTGAGTGCAGACGTGCCGCTGGTGAGCGCCGAGGCGATCCGCAAGCTGACAGCGGCACACGCACAGAGCGGCGCGGCGGCGACGATGGTGACGACGGTGCTCGACGATCCCACTGGCTATGGACGGGTGGTGCGCGGCGCGGACGGCACGGTGCAGCGCGTCGTGGAGACCAAGAAGGAGGGCGACGCGAGCCCGGGAGAGCTCGAAATCAGAGAGGTGAACACTGGTATCTTCGCCTTCACCGCGGGTGCGCTGGCGCAGGCATTGCCGCGATTGAGCGCCGAGAACGCCCAGAGTGAGCTGTATCTGCCGCAGGTGCTCGACATCCTCAGGGCCGACGGACAGGCGGTGGCGGCCCACACGGTCGAGGACCAGAACCTGGTGCTCGGCGTCAACGACCGCGTGGCCCTGGCGCAGGTGCGCAAGCTCGCCCAGCAGACGATTCACGAGCGGCACATGCGCGCGGGGGTGGACATCGTCGATCCGGCGGCGACGGTGATCGAGGCCGATGTGCAGATCGGAGAAGACACGAGGATCGAGCCGTTCACAACGATCAGAGGCAGGACGAAGATCGGCAGCGATTGTGTTGTGAGGCATTCTTATCTCGTGGATTGCGAGCTGCAGGACGGTGTGAGCGTCGGGCCGTTCGCCTACCTGCGTCCCGGGGCGATCCTGCGCAGGGGCGCGAAGGCGGGGACGTTCGTGGAGATCAAGAACTCCGACATCGGCCCGGGCGCGAAGGTCCCGCATCTGTCTTACATCGGCGATGCGGACGTGGGCGAGGGGACGAACCTCGGCGCGAGCACGATCACGGCGAACTACGACGGTCAGAACAAGCACCGGACGACGATCGGCAAGAAAGTGCGCAGCAGCGTGCACGTGTCGTTCGTGGCGCCGGTGACGGTTGGCGACGAGGCCTATACGGGCGCGGGCTCGGTGATCGGCGAGGATGTTCCTCCCGGGGCGCTGGGCATGGCCCGCGCGCATCAGACCAATAAAGAGGGCTACGCGCAGCGACGCAAGGATGAATCTCTAAACTCCAAGGAGAGATGAGCAGCGCGATGGACACGAGCTCCCAGTCCTCGCCCACGAGCTTGCCGTTTGATTACAACAAGCGGCTGATGCTCTTCTCCGGGCGCGCCAACCCGCAGCTCGCCGCGGACATCGCAACGAAGCTGAACGTCGACTTGGGCCCGGTGACGTTGAAGACGTTTTCAAACGGCGAGGTGTACTGCCGCTACGAGGACTCGATCAGGGGCGCGGACGTGTTCATCGTGCAGCCAACATGCGGGAACCCGCAGACGGGGGTGACGGCGAACGATTCGCTGATGGAGCTGCTGTTCATGATCGACGCGGCCGTGGGCGCCTCCGCTCATCGTGTGATCGCGGTGACGCCGTGGTTCGGCTACTCCAGGCAGGACAAGAAGTCCGCGCCGCGCGAGCCGATCTCGGCTCGTCTGGTCGCCCGTATGTTGGAGGCGGCGGGGGCAGACAGGGTGCTGACGATGGATCTGCACGCGGGGCAGATACAGGGGTTCTTTCAGAAGCCGGTCGACCACATGACGGCGCTGTTCATGCTCACGCAGTACTTCGCCGACCTCGGGCTCTCAGATCTGGTGGTCGTGGCGCCGGACGCCGGGAGGGTCAAGCTGAACAAGAAGTTCGCCTCGAAGATCGGTGCCGAGCTGGCGATCCTCGACAAGGAGCGCCCCGCACAGCAGGTGGCCGAGATCGGCTACGTGATCGGCAACGTAAAGGGCAGGACCGCGGTGATCGTCGATGACATGATCGACACCGCGGGGACACTGAAGGCGGCGGCGCGGACCGTGCTGGAGGAGGGCGCGGCAAGCGTGTATGCGGCCGCCACGCACGGAGTGTTCTCCGGGGACGCGTTCGAGAACCTCGCGGAGTCGGGGTTGAAGGAGATCGTGGTGACAGACACGATCCCGATGCGCGCCGGACATCCCGAGAACATCCGCGTGCTGCCGTGTGCGGATCTCTTGACGGACTCGATCCGGCGGATCTTCACCGACGATTCGGTCAGCGAAGTGTTCGGCGGCGAGAACCAGCTGTTCTGAAGCGTTGATAGAGTCACGCCCCGAACATGGCCGAGACGACGACAAAGCTGGATGTGAGTAGCCGCGCTGCGGGCGGCTCGCGCGCAGTACGGCGCCTGCGCCGCGGCGGCCGCGTGCCCGGCGTGCTTTACGGCGGCGGCGGGGATTCGGTCAGCTTCGATGCCGACGCGCGTGAGCTGCGTCTCGCCCTCGCCTCCTCGGGCGCGGTGCTCGATCTGAGCGTCGACGGCGCGAAAGCGACCCCTGTGGTGTTGAAGGAGACCCAGCGCGACCCGGTACGTGGCGAGACCGTGCACGTCGATCTGCTGAGGGTGCGCCTGGATCAGGCGATCCACGCGGTCGTGCCGCTGGAGCTGACGGGCACCGAGGACGCGCCCGGTGTCAAGGAGGGCGGCGTGCTCGAGCAGCCCACGCGCGAGCTGAACGTGGAGGCGCTGCCGACGGCGATCCCGGAGTCGATTGTGCACGATGTCGGCGAGATGCAGATCGGCGATCACATCGGGCTGGCTGATGTGAGCATTCCCGATGGCGTGACGCTCCTGGACGACATCGAAGAGACGGTCGTCGCGACCCTGTCTCCGCCCCGGCTGCAGGCCGAGGTGGAGGAGGAAATCGAGTCGGAGACAGAGCTCGTCGGCGAGGCCGCGGAGGCTGGCGACGCCGAGGCCGCCGGCTCCGAGGACTCCTCCGGCGGGGAGTAGCGGCTCCTGCGCCGACCGTTCGGCGGGGGAGGTGGAGCCGTCGACTGGCTGATCGTCGGGCTCGGCAATCCCGGGAGCGAGTACGCCGATACTCCCCACAACGTTGGATTCGCAGTGGCCGACGCGCTCACCGAGCGCTGGGAATTGAAGCCCGCCCAGAAGGAGCGCTTCAAAGGGCGTATCGCCGAAGGACGTGCGGGCCGATCGCCCGCGGACTTCCTCGGGAGCTCCCTCCCGGGCAACCCTCTGAGCGGCGCGCCGGCCGCGGCCCCCGACCCTCCGCGTGCTGCGAGCACCCTGCGCGTGGCGGTGCTCACCCCGCAGACGTACATGAACGACGCCGGCCGCTCGGTCGGCCCCGCGCGCGGCTCGTTCAAGCTCCCGCTGGAGCGCGTGCTGATCGTGCACGACGAGATCGACCTGCCGTTTGGCGAGGTGCGCACTCGCGTCGGTGGGGGTCTGGCCGGGCACAACGGCCTGAAGTCGATCAAGCGCGAGCTGGGCAGCACCGATTTCGCGCGCGTCAGGATCGGCGTGGGCCGGCCCGACAGTACCGATCCCGAGATCGTCTCGAGCTATGTGCTCGGGCGCTGGCGCCAAGCGAAGGAGGAGGTCGCGGAGTTGGTGGAGCGCGGGGCGGCGGCGGTCGAGCGAGTGCTCGAAGGCGAGCTCGATTAGAAGATGGCGTTGCGCTCGCTGTTGGGGCTGATCGCGGGAGACGCATCGGCAGAGCGCCTGGCACGCGAGGGCGGCCACGCGTTCGTGTCCTCGTCGCTGAGGCCTTACACGATCGCGGCGCTGGCGGACAGCGGCCCGGCCGAGCGGGCACGCCCGACGCTGGTGGTCGTGGGGGACGATCGCGCGGCCCGCGACATGGCGGCGGACCTGCGCGCCTGGCTTGCGCCACGACGGGTGCGCTACTACCCATCGCGCGGTGTGGCGTATGAGTCGCATCTGACACCGCCGCCACATCTGGTGGGTCTGCGCGTCGCGGCGCTCGATGCGCTGCTGGCATCAAAAGACGCCGAGGCCGAGCCCCCCGTTGTCGTGGTCAGCGCGGTGGCGCTGTCGGAGAAGGTGCCCGACCCGGCGCTGCGCCCGCACTCGTTCACGCTGCGCAAGGGCGAGCTGCTCGACCTCGACGAGTGCGCCGCGGAGCTCCTCGCGGCGGGATATGAACGCGTCGAGCAGGTGGAGGAGCGCGGCCAGTTCGCGCTGCGCGGGGGCCTCTTGGACGTCTTCCCGGCGACCGAGGAGCGGGCGGTGCGGGTGGACATGTTCGACGTGGAGATCGAGTCGCTGCGCTGGTTCTCGACGTTCACGCAGCGCTCGTTGGGGGACGTGGATGAGGTCGAGATCGCCCCCGCGGCGGAGCTCGCGGCCGAGCACCGCGAGCTGGCCGAGATCGCCGCTCTGGAGGCGCAGGAGAACCGACCGGACATCGCCGAGCTGTTGCCGGTGGAGCGCTTCGGCGCGCTGCTCGACCTGCTCGGCGCGGACACGCAGCTGCTGGTCGCCGCCGAGGAGGAGCTCGCGCCGGCGCTGAGCGACCACTGGACCGATGTGTGCGCGGCGTTCAAAGACGAGGATGCTCACCACCTGTACGTGAGCCCCGAGCAGATCGAAGCGGCGTTGAAAGATCGCGCGCGGATCTGGCTCTCCTCGATCTCCGGCGGCCAGGAGATCGAGCTGCGCGCGCAGACCGCGGACACCGCGGCGCGCTCGCTGGGCGAGGCCGAGCCGGAGCTCGAGAAGCTGGTGCGAAGCGGCTACCGCACGGTCGTGGCCTTTCCCCAGCGCGGCGAGGGCGAGCGCGCCGCGTACAACCTGGGTCGCCTGCAGGCGACGTGGCTGGGCGAGGGCACCTCCACGGACGTCGGCCACCAGGCGATGGAGCCGTCGCTGCGCTTCGCGAGGGCGTCCCTGCGCGAGGGTTTCGTCGCGCCCCAGCTGAAGCTCGCGGTCTTCCCCGAACACCGTCTACTGCGCCGCCGCAGGGCCGAGCGTGGCCATGGCCCGGGTCTCGACGGCCAACGCGGAGGCCAGGGCGGCGCCCGCCGCGGCGCGCTGCGCTCGTTTACGGAGTTGCGCACGGGCGACATCGTCGTGCACGAGGACCACGGCGTGGCACGCTTCGCGGGCTTTGAGACGCGGACGGTTGCGAACGTCACGCGCGACTACCTGTACCTGGAATATCAGGGCGACGACAGGGTGTTCGTGCCGACGGAGCAACTGGCGAAGATCTCGCGGTATGTCGGCGGTGGTGGCGAGAATCCGCCGCTGTCAAAGCTTGGAGGGACGCGCTGGGACACGATGAAGGCGCGCGCACGGCGTGCCGCGCAGGAGCTGGCGGGGGAGCTGCTGAGCCTCTACGCCGAGCGTCGCCGCCGGACCGGGCACGCGTTCGAGCCGGACTCCGATTGGCAGCGAGAGTTTGAGGAGCGCTTCCCGTTCTCAGAGACGCCGG
>CAVZYF010000019.1:0-380138 GCA_963779405.1 uncultured Solirubrobacterales bacterium | reverse complement strand
ACATGGACCTGAGTGGTCACCACTCCAACCCTCCAAAACCCCTGGAGTCTTTGCTCGAGCCTGCACGCGCGGACGACAGCTCATAAGTTCTCGGGCGGGCGGGGGCACACGGGGAGATTTGAGCATGTCGGGCGACGCCGCCGCTACTGCTGCTTTGCGAGACATCCAAGCGTCTCCGCTGCGACCGAGCTCACGCTCGCTTTGGACGAGCTGCGGAAGCCGGAGTCGGACCTCGGTTGGCCGCTCCTTTCCACCAAGAGCGGAAGCCGGCTCCGGTCTTAAGTAAACGGCATTGCCGCTAGCCGACACTTCCCGTCGCGGCCACAGCGCCGCGACGGGAAGTATGCGCTCCGTGCCGAGCGGCCCACATCCGCGCCCCGTCCGGGGGGCAGCTACAGTTCCGGCCCGCATGGACGATGAGGAAATCGACGAGCTGATCCTGAGCCGGCTGCGACAGCGCCGCGCCCAGCAAGCGGGGGACCGGACCGCGAGCGCGGCGGACCTCGCGGCCTTCTTCAACGAGCCCGAACCCCGCATCCAGAACCGGCTCCGAGCGCTAGCCGACCAGGGCCGGATCAAGGAGTCCGCCGCCGCGCCCGACCGCTGGATGATCGTCCTCGCCAGCGACCCCAGCGACGAGGACTGAGCCAGCCGCGAATCGACTAGCCTTCCTGTTTCCGCGCGTGGAAGGGTGGCAGAGCGGTTGAACGCACCGGTCTTGAAAACCGGCAGGCGGGTAATCCCCGTCTCGGGGGTTCGAATCCCCCCCCTTCCGTAAGGGTCTGGAGCTGACTCACGCCAGTTAATTGTGTCAGGACTGGCGCGAGTTTGGCGCGAGCAGTGGAAGCCCCGAGGATGAAGGGATCTCAGTGTCCGGGGGGCCTTCCACCGTCAACGTGACGGATCTCGCTGCGAGCTCGGCTTTCACTCGGGCTCTCCGCCGGCCGTACCTGACAGCCACTGTGGAGGGGTCCAGTCCCCGTTGGGGTCCGTGGTTTGCCCGACCTCGATCAGATGACCGTCGGGATCGCGGATGTAGCAACGGATCTCGTACTGGTGCTGCTTGGGCGGCGTCAGGAATTGCGCACCACGGGCGCTCCATTCGGCGTACACGGCCTCGATGTTCTTGACCCGGATATTGAGGAAGCTGCTGACCCGGTCGGAGTCGCTCGGCGTCTCCAGAGTGACCGCGGGCTTGTCGTCGGTCGGGCCTCCGCCCCGATTGATGACGATCCAGCTGTTGGCGAGCGCGACGTTGGTCGGTTCTCCGGATCGTTCCAACGTGCCGCCGAGCACGTCGGTGTAAAAACGCCGAGAACGCTCAACGTCGTCCGAGACGATGAAGCGGGTCACCACAATTCCCTCGGTGGGCGGTCCTGCTTCGGCCATCTGCCACCTCCACTTGTCGGGGACTCATACCCCCTTACGGGCGGGTTTGCAGCCGATATTGTGACGAAGTTCAGCCGAATTCGATTGGAGGCCCATTATGCGCGGCGACATCGAGGTCGGGGCACGCTTTCCCGATTATGAACTGCCCGATCAGGACGGCGTCGTGCGCCGTCTGTCAGACCTGCAGGGCTCGAACCCGATGGTGCTCCACCTCTCACGCGGCGGGTTTGACCCGAAGGAGCACCGCTTCCTCCACCACCTGGTCGATGCACACCTCGACTTCCGGGTCGGGTACACGCGCGTGGTGCTGATCTCGACGGACAACCAGCTCGAGATCAACGAGTTCCGCGACAGCGTCGGTGCGCAGTTCCCGTTTCTCTCTGACCCGCAGCGAACGGTGCAGAAGGATCTCGACATCGTCGAGTACACGGACCCCGTCCACGACCCGATGGTCCCGCACACGTTCGTGCTCGCCCCGGGGCTTGAGATCTCCGCGCTCTACAACGGCTACTGGTACTGGGGGCGCCCGACGGTGCAAGAGCTGCACCGTGACTTGCGCGAGGTCATGCGCAACCTGCGCCCCGACTTCGATCTGGGCGCACCGGGGCTGCGCGAGGCCTGGGATCGCGGCGAGCGCGAGCAGTTCCTGGTGAGTCCAGTTGAAGGAGAGGCGATTCGCTACACCGAGGGGACTGAGGTGGGAGTGAAGCGATGAGCGATGCTCAGCGTTGTCAAGCCCATCCGGGCGAAGGGCCCGTCCGAAGAAGTGCCTCCGGCCAGGGCCTCGAAGCGATCAGGCCCCAGCGGTCACTGACCGTGCCTCTGTAGGGCCGACTACGAGGTCGTGAAGGTCGCCGCCCACCTCGAGTTGACCGGACTGTTGGAGCCCGCCTGCCTTCACCGGCTCGAAGCCGGCTGTTCGGATCAACCGCTCGACCTCCTCGCCGGCACGGTCGTCGTCGGTCACGTAGAAGAGGATCGCCAGCTCCGGTGATCGCTTGCTCGAGGACTCGAAGATATCGGCCGACAGGGTTCCAAACGCCATCGCCAAGCGCGCCCCCGCCGGCAACCACCCGGCCAGAACCTCGCCAGAGGCCTGCCCTGTCGGCAGGAGACGTGAGACGTTACCCTGTGCGTCGATGCCGAGCGGATTGCTCGGAACGACCACGAGCTTGTCGGCTAGCCGGTCGGCGATCTCGTCTATGACGCCCTTCAGCACGGTAAACCGTAGCGCGAGGACGACGGCATCGGCGCCCTGCAACGCGTCACGGTTCTCGCTCGCGACGACTGCAGCTGGACCGATCTCGGCAGCCAGCGTTCGTGCCGATTCATTGTCGGCGCTCGAGAGCCGCAGGGTCTCCCCGCCTGAGGCCAGCAGGCGGGCGATGACCGATCCGAGCGTCCCGGTGCCGATGACCGCGGTCGTCATGACTCCTCGGCGGACGTACTCGAGCGCCACTGAGGGGGGGTCCAGTCTCCGTCTGGGTCTGTGGTTTGTCCGACCTCGATCAGGTGACCGTCGGGGTCGCGGATGTAGCAGCGGATCTCGTACTGGTGCTGCTTGGGCGGCGTCAGGAATTGAGCGCCCCGGGCGCTCCATTCGGCGTACACGGCCTCGATGTCCTTCACCCGGATATTGAGGAAGCTGCTGACCCGGTCGAGGTCGCGCGGGGTCTGGAGGGCGACCGTGGGCTTGTCGTCGGTCGGGTCTCCCCCGACATTGATGATGATCCAGCTGTTGGATAGTGCGACATAGGTCAGCCCTCCGGGGCCGGAGAAGGCCACCCTGCCGCCGAGTACCTCGGTGTAAAAGCGGCGGGAACGCTCTACATCATCTGAAACGATGAAATGAGCCAGGACGATCTGCTCGTCGATGCTGCTCATTTGTGACCTCCGTTGTTGAAATGGCTCCATAGTCAGTGTCCGGCGCTTTGGCCGCCGTCGATGTGCAAGATCTCTCCAGTCACAAACGGCGCCGACTCGAGATATAGGACTCCACCGACCACATCATCGATCTCGCCGACTCGACCGAGGGGGTGCAACGCACCCATCCCTGCGTAGGAGCTGTCGTCGTGCGTTTTGATCACACCCAGAGAAACGGCATTTACTCGCAGGCCGCGTGAGGCATACTCGATCGCGAGCGATCTGGTGACCGCGACCAGGCCCCCCTTGGTGAGGACGGACAGCGCGGCTGGTGTGCTGCTATCGGCTTGCTCAACGAGCGTCGTTGAGACATTGACCACGTGCCCACGGCCCTGGTCGAGCATCTGTTCGATCGCGCGCGTCGTCATGTGAAAGAAGCCGGCGAGGTTGACGGCGATCAGCGCGTTGAAGTCCTCGACAGTGTAGTCCGTGAAGGGCTTGCCGATGTAGATCCCCGCGTTATTGATCAGGGTGTCTATGCGGCCGAAGCGCTCGACCGCCGCCTGCACGATGCGCTGCGCCGTGTCAGGGTCGGCGATGTCACCCTCGACGGTCACGACGCCGGGGTCCTCCGAAGTCCCGATCGATCGAGCGGCCGCGATCACCGCATACCCGCGCTCACGGTAAGCCCTCGCGAGACCTGCGCCGATGCCCTGCGAGGCGCCGGTGATGATCGCGACCTTCTCCGGGAGGGGATCCGGAAGCTGACCGCTGATGGTCATGCTGCTCATGTTGGCACCCGCGCGCGGACCTTGACTTCTGCTCGGATGAGAGGAAAGTCTACGACCGACATGAGCGGCGACTATGACGTGATTGTGCTCGGTGGCGGCTCTCCGGGCGAGCACTGTGCGAGCGCGCTGGCGGAGGGCGGTCTGCGGGTGGCGGTCGTGGAGCGCGAGCTCGTGGGAGGGGAGTGCTCCTACTGGGCTTGCATTCCGTCGAAGACGCTGCTGCGGCCGGGCGAGGCGGTCCATGGGGCGCGCGAGGCCGCCGCGACCGCGGAGGTGGATGTCGAGGCGACGCTTGCCTGGCGTGACTTGATGGTCTCCGGCTACTCCGACGCCGGCCAGGAGCGCTTCCTTGCCGATCATGGCATTGAGCTGCTGCGCGGCAGCGGGCGGCTCGCCGGCCCTGGGGTCGTGGAGGTCGACGGCGTGCGCCACACCGCGAACCACGTGGTCCTCGCCAACGGCGCCGATCCGGTCGTGCCGCCGGTACCGGGTCTGCGCGAGCTCGACGGCGTTTGGAGCAACCGCGAGGTGACCTCGATGAAGGCCGTTCCCCGCCGTCTGCTGATCCTCGGTGGCGGCCCGGTCGGCGTGGAGATGGCGCAGGCCGTGCGTCGCCTCGGCGGCGAGGTGACCGTGATCGACATGGCCGAGCACGTGCTCGGGCGGGAGCCCGCGCCGCTCGGTGAGGCGCTCGGCGAGGTTCTGCGCAGCGAAGGCATCGAGCTCGTCCTGTCCGCGAACGTCGGCGCGGCACGACGCGACGGCGAGGACTACGTCCTCGAGATCGACGACGGACGCGAGCTGCGCGGCGAGAAGCTGCTCGTCGCCACCGGCCGGCGTCCGCGGGTGCTCGACCTCGGCCTGGAGACCGTCGGCGTCGAGGCCGACGCACACGGAGTTCCAGTAGACGCGCACCTGCGGGCGGCCGAGCATCTGTGGGCGATCGGCGACGTAAACGGCGTCTGGCCTTTGACCCACGTCGGCAAGTACGAGGGCGAGGTGGTCGCCGCGAACATTCTCGGCGAGCCGCGAAAGGCCAACTACGAGGCCGTTCCTCGGGTCGTCTACACCGACCCGCAAGCCGCGGCGGTGGGCGCCTCCGCCGGCCGCTTCAGCGCGATGGTCCCGCTGTCGGAGGTGGCGAAGACCGCGACCTACACGCGCGCCTCCGCCGACAGCAACGGCTTCCTGACGCTGCTCAGCGACGGCGAGCGGCTGACCGGCGCCTACGCGCTCGGCCCCGAGGCGGGCGAGTGGCTGCAGCAGGCGACGCTCGCGATCCGCGCCCACATCCCACTCGGCGTTCTGACGGACACGATCCAGCCGTTCCCGACGTTCTCGGAGATCTTCGTCGGCGCGCTGAAGGCGCTTCGCGGCGAGATCGCGGCAGCGTCCAAGGCGGTCGGCGCGGGACCGCCGATGGCGAGCTGACGGAGGGACTGCGACGACCGCTACGGCCCGACCATGAGGACCGGGTTCATCGCGAGTATGTGCGCCGCGTTGGACTGAGTGCCGCTCAGCAAAGCGAAGCCTTGACCTGGGTAAGCGCTACAAGCAGGAGACGAGTTCGGCCACGATTTCTGCGGCGGGCTGTGATTCCCTGGCGAGCGCAACGCTCTGTCCGGCCCACAGCGATAGCGCCTCGATCTCACCGGTCGTTCCGACCATCGGCGGCGCGGGGGAATAGCGAAGGATGGGTTCGCCTGAAGCGAACTGCGCTATCAGCCCTTCTCCTGGTCGACTTCCCAGTGGCGGCCGGCCTGCGGTCTCCCACATCTCGGCGGTCGAGTTGTGGATGGCGCGGTGCGGGGAGTCCGGCCATCCCACGTCATAGAGGTCGGGGTACCACTCCGCGTCGGTCTCGGTCGCGGCTATCAGGCGGCGCCGATACTCCTCGTGGATCGGCATCTCATGGGCCAACAGGAACCGCGTGCCCAGCAAGGCGGCCTGCGCGCCGAGGGCGAGCACGGCCGCGACTCCTCGTGCGTCGCCAATCCCACCGGCCGCGATCACGGGTACCGGCGCCACCGCGTCGACCACCGCCGGCACCAGCGGCAGCGTCGCCACACCACCCCACACGTGCCCGCCGGCCTCCCAGCCCTGCGCAACGACGATGTCCACTCCACATCCGACCGCGCGCCGCGCTTCCTCGACACTTCCGACCGTGTGCATAACAAGCCCTCGGGCGTCATGCACCGACTCGACATAGCCTTCGGGATCGCCTGCGAAGAGCAACACGATCCGCAGACCGGCGGAAAGTGCCTCATCCAGTCGGTGGTGCTGGTCTGGGCGGCTGAGGACGAAATTACCGGCAAAGGGCCGGTCGGTGAGCGCTGCCGTTTCACGAACCAGGTCTCCGGCGTCGTCGGCCCATGCCAGCGCCACGCTGCCGAGAGCGCCGGCATTGGAGACCGTGGCGGGCAGGCGGGGATCCGCAGATATCGGCGCCTGAACGATCGGGTGCTCAATCCCCAGCAACTCGCACACCGGCGTGTGAGCACTCATTGGGATGACCCCTTTCTGGCGCTCGCGGCGCCGGTTGACTAGGCTCAATGTAGACCCGAACGGCTTCCGTCGCGCCCGGGTTACCACCGGCCCACCCCGTGCCGCGGATCGGGGCCGGACTCGTGGAGGACCGGGTGCGATTGGACGGGACGACGGCCATCGTTCTCGTCACCTCCTCAACCATAGACAGGAGCAGACCATGCGCAGCGACATCGCCCCAGGCGGTACCTTCCCCGACTACGAGTTGCCCGACCACGAGAGCGTCCCTCGAAAGCTCAGCGAGATCCAGGGCGATGACCCTCTGGTCCTCACGCTCGCGCGCGGGCACTACTGCCCCAAGGAGCACCAGCAGCACCTCGAGCTCGCCGCCAACTACCCCAAGATCGCGGTGGCCTATACAAAAGTCGCCACCATCTCGACGGACACCCATCACACGAACCAGGAGTTCCGCGCGTCCGTTGGCGCCCAGTGGCCGTTCCTCTCCGACCCGGACCGGACCGTCCAGAAGGACCTCGAGATCCAGGAGTACACCGACCCCGAGCACGACCCGATGATCCCCCACACCCTTGTGCTAAAGCCCGGGCTGGTCATCCACAGCATCTACAACGGCTACTGGTTCTGGGGACGCCCCTCGTTCGTGGATCTCTCCCACGACCTACGTGCCGTGACCAGCGAGATCCGCCCCGACTGGGACCTGAGCAAGCCCGGCCTGCGCGAAGCCTGGGACGCGAGCGACTACTCGCCGTTTCACGGATGGAACAAGCGCGCCGCTCAGACGATGCCGTCGTCTTACAATTCTTGACCCCGCCGTTGCCGCGGTGGTGGCTAAAAGCACGGGGCATCACAGATTGATTTGAGAGAAATGCCGACAGCACTTCAACCAAGCGCGGCACCACTTTGCAAGGAGATTCCCCAATGAGTCGAACCCACCAGCCAGACCAAGCCGTCTTCAGGTCGGTTCTCCCGGACAACATCGACTGGAAGCCATTCCCAGCATTCCCACCTTCCGTCCGACTGGCCGTCGTTGTTGGCCAACCCTCCGAGGCCGCCCCCTACGTGATCAGAGTCAAAGTGCCCGGCGGCGTGAAGCTAATGCCACACACGCACCCCGAGGACCGAGTGTACACCGTCATTTCCGGGGTCTTCTACATCGGCATCGGCGATCGCTTCGACGACGATAAGCTGCAAGCGTATCCGCCGGGTAGCGTCATCGTTCTACCTGGCGATACTCACCATTTCCACTGGGCCAAGTCCGGCGAATATGTCAGTCAGGTGACGGCGATTGGGCCGCTTGGCCTCGAATACGTGGACCCCAAAGACGATCCACAGAACAAGGACAAGACGAGGGCGCGCGCGGCACGAAGCTGATTAGCTGCGGCCTGTGCTTGGTCTGCCGCCTGGCGTCATCGCGTGCCTGTTCGATCTTGATGGTGTGCTGACACAGACGGCCAGGGTGCACGCGGCCGCGTGGAAGCAGATGTTCGACGAGTATCTGCGCAGCTACGCCGAGCGGACGGGCGATGAGTTCGTCCCGTTCGACGCGGTCCGCGACTACGACGAATACGTCGACGGCGAGCCTCGCTATGACGGCGTGCGCTCGCTCCTGGCCTCGCGCGGAATACAGCTGCCGGAGGGTGATCGCGATGACCCGCCGGGCGCCGAGACGATACACGGCCTTGGCAGTCGCAAGAACGAGATCGTACTGCGACTGATCCGCGAGCAGGGCGTGTTCGGGCAACCCCGTCTCGGGGGTTCGAATCCCCCCCCCTTCCGTAACCGGCTGACGCTGCTTGCGCGCCTCCCAGCCTACTTGGGCGAGCGTCGGCGTGAACTGTCCCTGCTCTGCCCTGCCGGAGCCGGCCGGTCATCACGCGCACGACGGCCGGCAAGGCTTTACACTGGCCACCCAATCCCAGGGAGAGGTGGCCGAGTGGCTGAAGGCACTCGCCTGCTAAGCGAGTATGGGGGTTAAACTCCATCGCGGGTTCGAATCCCGCCCTCTCCGTTCAGACTGAGATTGATTAAGTTTAGTCGGCTAGGCGATAAACCTACATAAACTTCGGTAAGGTCCCTCCATGGACCCTTTCCAGAACCCGTTCTCACCTGGGGCGGGGACCCAGCCGCCCGCCTTTATCGGACGCGATGCGCTGATCGAGGACTACGAGATTGCTCTGCGCCGGACGATTGGTGGACGTCCCGGCAAGAGCATCATGCCGATTGGGCTTCGCGGCGTGGGCAAGACCGTGCTACTGAACCGGTTCCACGCAATGGCGCAGGAACGCCAGCTTGCTGGTGCGCTGATCGAGGCGTCCGATAGCGGAGACTTCAAGCACCTTCTCACAGCGCGTCTGCGCTCAGGATCGGTCCCCGGCCGCGATCGCGAACACGATGTGCCGCCGCGCCAGGGTCAGGTACTCGTGCAGCTCGACCGGCCCACCGGCGAGCGGCTCGACCGTGACTTCGGTGAGCGTGAGGAAGTCGCGCTCGGAGGCGTTCAGGACGTCGGAGACGCGGCTGCGGTAGCCGTCGCGGGCGAGCGTGATCGAGCCCTCGATCCGGTGGCGCTCGGTCTCGATCCGGATGCGCTCCTGGCGGTGGCCCATCATGTCCGACTGGTCTTCCTCGGGTGCAGGCTCGGCAGGGCTCATGAAGTCATTATCGCGTGACCGAGTAGGTTCGGTACACCGTCGTGCGCAACCCGGTTGGCCCGGCCGCGACGATCGACACCCGCGCGAGCATCCCGCGGTGGCGCCCGAGCGCACGCTGCAACGCCCGCAGCGCCGCGCGACTGACGCGCACGCGCAGCAGTGCGGCGTGTGCGGGCGCGAGCGGACGGGCGACGGCGATCAGCCGCACGGCGCGGCGCGGGCGCGAAGTCGAGAGCGTCGCGGAGATCAGCACCTTGCAGGCCCGAGCACAGCCCACGCGCAGCGTGAGCGCTCCCCGTGCGAGCACGCCGGCCGGCCGCGGCAGGCTCACCTGAAGCACGGGTGCGACGTTCAGCGGTGGTGGCCACAGGCCCGGCGCCAGACAGCCCGAGCCGAACGGGGAGACGGGGTCAAAGCGCTCGACGCGGTTGTTGTTCGTGTCGGCGACGTAGACGTCTCCGGCGCAGTCCACGGCGATCGCGGTCGGGAAGGAGAATTCGCCGGGGCCGATCCCGCGCTCGCCCCACTTCTCCAGGAAGTGGCCGCTGGGGTCGAACACCTCGACGCGGTTGTTTTCGCTGTCGACCACGTACACGCGACCGGCCGCGTCGAGGGCGATGCCGGTCGGTGAGTGAAAACGCCCATCGGCAGAGCCGCGCGAGCCCCATTCGGCGAGCACCGTGCCGGAGGGAGAGAGCTCGACGATCCGGTTGTTGTAGGTGTCGGCGACGTACATGTCGCCCGCGTTGTCGACTGCGACTGCGTCGGGGTGGTTGAACTCGCCCGCGCCCGAGCCGGAGGACCCGTCGCCGCCGTTTGCGCCAAAGCGCGCCAGCAGCTGGCCCGCGGGGGAATAGACGAGGATCCGGTTGTGGTCGGTGTCGGCCACGTACAGATTGCCCGATCCCGACGCGACGGCCACCGAGCCGGCTTCGGAGAGCCCGGCGCCGCCGAGGTCGGCGGGGCCGCCGAGTTCGGAGAGGTAGGTGCCGTCGCCCCAGAAGCGCGAGATCCGCCCGTCGGCGGGGTCGGTGACATAGATCGAGCCGCGCGGGTCGACGGCGATGCCCGCTGGGCGGTTGAAGCCGGAGGTGTACCCGCCCGGGGAGGTGAGGATGCCGGCGTAGGCGTCGGTGACCGGCGCGAACTCCTCGACGCGAGAATCGACCGTGTCGGAGACGAACAGCCGCCCGGTCGGGTCGACCGCCAGCCCGCGCGGTCCGGTCAGTGGGCCGGGCCCGCGCGCGGAGGCGCCGATCGTGCGCAGGAAGTGGCCTTCGGGGTCGAACACCTGGACGCGGTCGTTGGCGGTGTCGGCGACGTAGGTGTCGCCGGCGGGGTCTGAGGCGAGCCCGCGGGGAAAGGCGAGCTGGCCCGGTTTGGAGCCGAAGCCACCCCATTCGCTGACGAAGTCGAGCTGCGGGTTGAACTTGGCGATGCGGTGGTTGATGTCGTCGGCCACGTACACGTCGCCGGCGGCGTCGAGCGCGATCCCGTAGGGAAAGCCGAACCGGTCGCCGGTCGTCCCTTCTGAGCCGGTGAGGCCTTCGAACTGGCCGGAGGGGGTGAATTTCTCGATGCGATGGTTGTCGTCGTCGCTGACGAGCACCTCGGTCGCGTTCGCCGCGACCCCGCGCGGGTAGGAGAACTGCCCGGGTTCGGTGCCGTAGGAGCCCCATTCGAGGGCTTCGCCGCCTTCGAGGTTGAAGCGCTCGATCCGGTCGTTGCCCGAGTCGGCGACGTACACGTAGTTGCCGTAGACGGCGATCCCGCCGCCCGGGGGTTGGGTTGGGTTCAGCGAGGAGCCGAAGTTGAACTGGCCCAGTTCGCTGCCGAAGTGGCCCCAGTCCTTGATGAATTCACCGGAGGGGTTGAACTTCTCGATCCGGTTGTGCTCGGAGTCGACGACGTAGACGTCGCCGGCGGCGTCGGTCGCGAGGCCGCCGATCGGCCCGAACTGGCCGTGCCCGCCGCCGTAGGAGCCCCACTGGCCGAGGTAAACACCGGCGGCGGAGAACTTTTGCACGACGAAGGAGAGCTGGTCGGCGACGTAGACGTTGCCGAACGCGTCGACGGCGACCGCCTCGGGGAAGCGCAGGATGCCTTCGGCGCGCATGCCGACGATCGCGGCCGACGAGTACGGGCATTCCCCGGCCGACCCCGGGCACGAGGCTGCGAGCGCGGGAGCGGCCGTCATCCCCGCGAGCGCGGAACCGCCACCCGCCAGCGCGAGCGCGCAGGTGAGGGTGGCGGTCAGCCGGCGGATCGGTCGACGCATCGGCCGAATGTTCTCAAGCCGCAGGGGATGAGGATGTGAACGAGTTTCGGATCAGGGGACGACAACTGTGAACGCATAGCCGGTCGCTAGCGTCGGTGTGGCCGGGCTCGCGTACGGAGCGTAGGTGTCCACCTCGAGGGGCGCGCCGGGACAGTTCTTGCGTTGGGCGTTGACCGCGATCACTCCGGGCGCTTCTGGGGCGCTGTAGCTGACCTCGGGCGAGACGGCGGCGATCCCGGACGCGACCGAGACGCCGGCCGCGGGGGTGATGCAGTAGACGCCGGGGAGCGGCTCGGTGACGCTGATGATGTTGAAGGCGCCGATGAGGTTGACAGCGGTCGGCGAGGTGGGCTGCACGAGCACGTACGCGCGGGCTGTGCCGTTCGTGCCGTTCGTGCCGTTGGTCCCGTTTGTGCCGTTCTTCCCGTTTGTGCCAGCCGTTCCTTTCGCCCCGGTTTTGCCGGCCGCCCCATTGAACCCTTTGTACCCGCGCGGCCCCTGGAGCAGGCACGCGCGGACGCGATGATGATGAGAGATGACGATCACGGCGCTGCAGTGGCGCGCGCTGGAATGGGCCTCCGAGCTGGAGCCGGAGGAGGCGAGGGCGGGGACGGCGATCGCCATCGCGCCGACGACGGCGGAGGCGGCGATGACCGGCAGGGGGGAGCGGCGCATGAGGAGAAACCTTTCGATCGGGAGCGAACAGCGGTCGAAACACGCTAGCGCCGTCGATGGAGCGGTGACGCGACCGATGCGTTCGGGCGCGTCTGAGGCGGATAGGCCGGCGGGGGACGGCCGGCGGCGATCGGGCCGAGTATCAGCCGATGCGTTCGGGCGTACGCGCCGGCAGCCCGGCCCGGGCGGCGGGCGCGGGGACCAGCAGCGCGTCCGAGTCCGCCGGCCGGTTGCGCTCTTCGCGCACGATGTAGAGCGGCCGATGCTTGACCTCGTCGTAGATGCGCCCGACGTACTCGCCGATCACGCCGAGCGCGATCAGCTGGATGCCGCCGAGCAGCAGGATCGCGATCGTGATCGAGCCGAAGCCCGGGAGGTAGGAGTCGAAGATCCGCAGGAGGATCACGACGGGGATCGCGATGAAGGCGACGCCGGCCGAGAGGAGCCCGACATAGGTCGCCAGCTGGAGGGGGAGGTGGGAGAAGGAGGCGATCGCGTCGAGCGAGAAGCGGAGCATCTTGCGCAGCGTGTACTTCGTCTCGCCCGCGTGGCGGGCGTCGCGCTCGTAGGGGACGGCGGTCTGCGTGAAGCCGACCCAGACGGTCATCCCCCGCAAAAAGCGCGAGCGCTCGGTCATCGCCAAAAGCGCATCCAGGGCGCGGCGGTCGAGCAGCCGGAAGTCGCCGGAGTTGGGCTCGAGGTCGACCTGGGCGAGCTTGTCGAAGAGCTTGTAGAACCAGGAGGCCGTGGCGAGCTTGAAGGCGGTCTCGCCCTCGCGGGCCTTGCGCACGGCATAGACGACGTCGGAGCCCTCGCGCCAGCGCTCGATCATCTCGAGGATCAGCTCGGGGGGGTCCTGCAGGTCGGCGTCGATCATCGCGACGATGTCGCCGGCGGCGTGCTCGAGGCCGGCGGTGAGCGCGGCCTGGTGGCCGAAGTTGCGGGAGAGGTGGATGACCCGCACGCGCGGATCGGAGGCGGCCAGCCGGTCGAGCAGCTCGGGCGTGCGGTCGGAGGAGCCGTCGTTGACGAGCACGAGCTCGAAGTTCAGGGCGGCGACGGCGGCGCAGGTCCGGGTGACGAACTCCTCGACGAGCTCCTCCTCGTCGTAGACGGGGGCGACGATCGAGAGGAGCGTGTAGGTGCGGGGTGATGTTGTCGGGGACATGACGTTGCCTTCTCAGCTGGTGCGACTTGGGGGGAGTCCGGATCAGTGTTCACGCACTGGATAAGCCCGAGATGAATCTATCGTTCATCCTGTCTATGTATGTCCCAGCCCACGGCGCCTGAGAGCGGAGGATCAAGGTTACCGGCGCCGGCCGGGGTGGCTGGGTGGCTGAGTGCACCGGTCGTGGTCCAGTTCGTGAAGTTCGGGATCGTCGGCGTGTCGAACACGCTGCTCACGCTCGTCGTGTACACGGTGCTGTTGAAGGTGTTCGGCGTGTGGTATCTGGCGGCGTCGGCGATCGGCTTCGTCGTCGGCGCGACGAACGGGTTTCTGCTGAACCGCAAATGGACGTTCAAGGAGCACGTCGGCGACCGCTCGACGCCTGTGAAGTGGGGGGTCGTGCAGACCTGCGGTCTCGGCGTCGACGAGGTGCTGCTGTACCTGCTCGTGCACGACGGGCATCTCGACAAGCTGCTCGCGCAGGTGTGCGCGACGGCGGTGGTGACGGTGACGACGTTCTTTGTCAACCGCGCGTGGACCTTCAAGATGCACCCCCCCGCAGCGGACCCTGTCTAGCGCAGCACGACGAGCAAAGAGAGCCCCGCGGGGATCCGTCCGCCCCGACCGATCAGAGCCGCCTCCAGCGCCAGAGGCCGTTCGAGCAGCCAGTTGAGCGGCGGCGGCGGGACCCACAGGTCGAGGCTCGACTCGGTCGTCTTGCGGGAGAAGCGGTCGAGGATGCGCAGCGCGATCGCGACGGGGAGCAGGAGCGAGTTGAAGTAGGTGGTGCGCACGGGCTCCCAGCCGGCCTCGCGGGCGACGGCCAAAAGGGAGGAGCGCGTGTAGCGGCGGTGGTGGTGGTTGATCTCGTCGTGGCCGGACCACAGCCATTGGTAGGCGGGGACCGTCACGAGCAGCGCGCCGCCGGGCGCGAGGACGCGGCGCAGCTCGCGCAGCGCGGCGAGATCGTCCTCGAGGTGCTCGATCACGTCGAGCGAGGCGGCCAGCTCGAACGAGTCGGCCGAAAACGGCAGCTCGAGGACCGAGCCTTCGATCACCTCGCCGGAGCCCCGCTCGCGCGCGAGCGCGACGCTCGTGGTAGAGAGCTCGATCCCGGTGACCGTGCCGTGACGGGCGAGGTCGACCATGTTGCGCCCCGAGCCGCAGCCCGCGTCGAGGATCCGCGCGCGCGCGGGCAGGCGCAGCTGCGCGATCACGTTCTCGAGCACGGTGCGCCGCCCCCGATACCACCAGTGGCGATCCTCCGCGCGATGCGTCTGTAGCTCGTACTCCCGCTCCATCCAGGGAGCATCTTCTCCGATGGGTGGCCATCTGCGCGGTGCGACCCCCTCGGACGGCACGCCAGAGTTGTGTTCCTCTTTTAAGAGTGCGTGACACCATAGTTACACGCACTCTTAAAAGCCGTTCGATGCCCCCACCCACCTGCCACCCCTTGAAAAAAGATTTGGAATGCCATAAGCTAAGTTTTATGTCGACAGTGGAGCAGGCGAGGACGCAGGCGGTGGAGGACTACTGCAAGGCGATCTATACGCTCGAATCTCGCGAGGACGAGCCGGTGGCGACGAACGCGCTGGCCGAGCGTCTGGAGATCACGCCGGGGTCGGTGTCGGCGATGCTGAAGAAGCTCGGCGAGCTGGGCCTGATCGCGCATCACCCCTACCGCGGGGTGCGCCTGACTGACCAGGGCCGCGCGGTCGCGCTCGAGGTGATCCGTCATCACCGGCTGCTGGAGCTGTTCTTGGCAGAGACGTTGGAGATGCCCTGGGATCGCGTGCACGCCGAGGCCGAGGTGCTCGAGCACGTGATCAGCGAGGAGCTGGAGGGGCTGATCGCCGCAAAGCTCGGCGACCCGACGCTCGATCCCCACGGCGACCCGATCCCCAATGCCGAGCTCGAGCTGCGCGAGCGCGAGACCGTACCGCTCGACAGCCTGAAGCAGGGCGAGCGCGGCGTGTTCGTGCGCGTCTCCGACGCCGACCCGGCGATGCTGCGGTATCTGTCCGAGCGCGGCATCTCCCCCGGCGAACGGTTGGAGGTGCTCGAGTGCCAGCCGTTCGGCGGCCCGTTGACGGTGAGCTTCGCCGATGGCGAGCCCCGCGAACACGCGCTCGGCGGCCAGCTCGCCGGCGCGATGCGGGTCGAGCTCGATCGCAAGGGACCGCCCGCGTGACACCGCCTCCTCCCCCGCCACTGGTGACCGAGCCGGCGCTCGAGGGCGCCAGTGTCGCGGGCGTGGGGGGCGAGCTCGCGCTCGGGTCCGGCCTTGGGCCGAGCCAGCTGGAGACGCTGCTGGCGAAAGGCCGCGTGCGGGCGACCCTGGCGATGCTGGGACCGGCGTTCGTGGCGTCGATCGCCTATGTGGATCCGGGCAACTTCGCCACCAACTTCGAAGGGGGCGCGCGGTTCGGCTACCTGCTGCTGTGGGTGGTGCTGGCGGCCAACCTGATCGCGATGCTGATCCAGTACCTGTCGGCAAAGCTCGGGATCGTCACCGACCGCAACCTGCCCGAGCTGTGCCGCGAGCGCTTCCCGCGGGCGCTGACGTGGGGGCTGTGGGTGCAGGCGGAGATCATCGCGATGTCGACCGACATCGCCGAGTTCCTGGGCGCGGCGCTCGGCCTGAACCTGCTGTTCAACGTGCCGCTGCTGCCGGCGGGCCTGATCACCGGCCTGATCGCGTTCGCGATCCTCGAGCTGCAGACGCACGGTTTCAGGCGCTTCGAGCTCGCGATCTCGGGCCTGCTGGCGATCATCTTCGCGGGCTTTCTGTACGAGGCGCTGCGCATCGGGCCATCCGCGAGCTCCTCGCTGCACGGGCTGATCCCCGGGCTGCGCGGCTCGAGCTCGCTGTACCTCGCGGTCGGCATCATCGGCGCGACCGTGATGCCCCACGTGATCTACCTGCACTCGGCCCTGACCAAGGGCAGGGTGCCCTGCCGCGACGACGCCGAGCGCGGTCGCGTGCTGCGCTTCGAGCGGACCGACGTGATGATCGCGCTCGGACTGGCGGGGATCATCAACATGGCGATGCTCGCGGTCGCCGCCAAGCTGTTCCACGTCCCTGGGCTCGAAAACCTGAGCTCGATCCCGCAGTTCCACGCCCAGTTCGGCAAGCTCGTCGGCGGTGGCGCCGCGCTCGCGTTCGCGGTGGCGCTGCTGGCCTCCGGCGCCTCCTCCTCCAGCGTCGGCACCTACTCGGGTCAGGTGGTGATGTCCGGGTTCATCAACGTCAGGGTCCCGCTGCTGCTGCGCCGCGCGGTGACGATGATCCCCGCGATCGTCGTGCTCGCGATCGGTGTCAACCCCACCAGCGCGCTCGTGTTCAGCCAGGTGGTGCTCTCGTTCGGGATCCCGTTCGCGCTGATCCCGCTCGTGACGCTGACCAGCAAAGCCGACGTGATGGGCGTGCACGTCAACCGGCGCCTGACGACCGCGACGGCGTTCGCGCTGGCCGGGCTGATCGTCGCGCTGAACGTGTTCCTGATCTACCAGCAGCTCTTCTAAGGCGCGCCGGGCGCGCGGATCGCGTAGGCGAGCTGACCCGTGCCGGTGCGCCAAGCCGCGACGGCGCGGTCGCTGTCGGGGTCGAGCGCGACGGTGGCTTCGCTGTTCGGTCCCGGCCGTGCGATCAGTTCACCCCTGGCGAAGGCGGTGTGTCCCGGGTAGGCATCGAACCCTCGCGCGGCGAAGATCGCCTGCGAGCCGAGGTCCAGCCCGGCGGCGGTCTGCAGCGGCTCGGTCCACAGCGCGAACGCTTCGTCGTCGGGCCCCGGCGCGAGCGCGGCGAGCAGCGCGTCCTGACCGGCGGGCGAGATCGTGCTCGGTGGGCGCACGCCGTGCATGTCGATCGCCGCGACGCGAATCGCCCAGTGACCGGCAACCGCGCCCGTCCAGGCGAGCATCACGCTCTCCGAGGAGAGGCGCACGAGGCGCGGTGAAACTACGTATTCGGGTAGGTCCGGGGGGTCGGGGAATTCTTCGAGCAGCTGCGGTCCCGCAAAGCGCACGCCAGGCTGCGAGCGGCTGACATAGACGCTGGTCTGCCCGTCGTGACGATCGCTCCAGGCGACGATCGCGCGATCGTCGTCGCTGAGCACAGCCGCGATCCGCGCGCCTGGAGGAGGACCGGGACCGAGCCGCTGGATAGGCTGTGGCGCGCCCGCGGCGGGCAGCTCGCGGGCGTAGAGCGAGCCCTGCGCAGACCACGCGGCGAGCGCGTCCGAGCGATAGTCGAGCGCGACCGTGAGCGCCTGCACGGAGGAGCTTCCCGCGGCACCCGTGGCGCCGAGGAGGGCCGGCGCGGCGAAGCGGTCGGCGTGGTGGCGCTGGACGCGCAGCTGGGTGGCCGACTCGCGCGGGGCGTCGATCAGAGAGGCGAAGGCGACGTCGCCGAGGTAGGCGGTGGTGAACGCGAACGTGCTTGCCGGGCCGCCGAGCGCGGTCGGCGACGCGAACGAGCCATCCGCCCGGCCCTCGGTCAGCAGCAGCTCGCCTGCCGGCGCAACTCCTTCCCCGGCCGATGCGCCCGCGATCACGATGCGCCCGTACGGCCCTGGAGTCGCCGCGATCGCCCCGCGCAGTGCGATCGTCTGACCGTTCGCCGTGCGCGGGAGAGCCGGCTGGCCGGGGACGTCGTCGTCTCCCGGGGAGATTGCCGCCACCAGCACCCCGGCGCCCGCGGGGCACGGGGAGGAGGCGCTCCACACGATCGCGCCCGGCCCGGTGCCGTGGGTGGGGGAGTCGCTCGGAAACACCACGTGCGGTGCGCCCGTCCCTGGGCAGCCGTTGAGGATCGCGGGCTGGGTCCACTTGCCTGCGGCCGTCACTGCTTCCGCGCCCGGTGTCTGTGCGACGGCTGCGCCCGGCGTTCCTTCGGCCCTCGCCACGACCACGGGCGCCCCAACGAGAGCGATCGTCGTGCAGACGAACGCGAGCAAGGTCCTCGTCGCCCGCGCGAGCGTGCGGAGCCTGGCAGCGGTGGATTGACGTGTATCGCCGGCAGGTATGGGCGTGGAGGAGGCAGACATGGGCAGAGATGTGTACTAGGTATGGAGCCGATGTAACAGCGGTGACACTCTGCGCCCAGAGCGGTCAGGATCTCTCAGAAGATGCAGGATCTGGACCTGGTGATATTCGACTGCGACGGGGTGCTCGTGGACGGCGAGGCGGTGGCTCCTACACCGTCAGCACGGTCTTGACCCCGTCGCCGAGGAAGTGCTCGCGCAGGGCAAGCGGCGCGTCGTCGAGCGATGCGACGTTCGTGATCACGCGCTCGGGGTGTAGCCGTCCGTCGAGCATCAGATCGAGCACCTGCGGGATCAGGTGCCGTACGTGCGCGCGTCCGATGTGTAGCGTGGCGTTGCGCACGTACATCTGCAGCAGGGGGACGCGAGTGCTGCCGTGAAAGCCGCCCAGGCTCGAGCAGATACCGTCGGCGGCGGTGCTCGACAGGGAGACGTGGAGACCGTCGACGGTGGCGTCGACGACCAGCGGGGCCGGCGCTCGGCGGCGCAGCTCGCGCGGCTTCAGGGCGTTCAGGCCGAGACGCTCGGCGTGTGTACGCACGTGCGGCCGTGCGTCGACGACGGAGACGTTGCGCGCGCCGAATGCGCGCGCGATCAGGCCGGTGTAGAGGGGAGCGCTCGAGCCGAAGGGCGTGCGCCCCTCGAGCGCGGCGACGATCAGGACCTCGGCGTCGGGGTCCTCCTCGAGCAGTGCGGGCAGGTGTGGCGCGATGTGGCGGTAGGCGTCGCAGACGTTGTCCGCGACGCTCGCGGCGGCGACGGGATCGATGCCCTCGGGCAGCGCCACGAGCATCGCGTCGGCATAGGGCACGGCGAGCTGATCTGAGAACGCCCCGCCCCAAAGTCCGCCGGCCAGGCCCATCCCGTACATCGAGGCCGGGGGCACGCTCGTGCAGCTGCCGGTCCGCCCGGCGCGGCAGGGCGTGCAGGCGCCGCAGTTGATCTGGAACGGGACGATCACACGGTCTCCCGGCTTGACCGTGCTGACGCGCTCGCCGACTGTGAGGACATCGGCCACGCATTCGTGGCCGATGTGCAGCGGCAGCGCGAACTGCGTGCCGCCGAGTGCGATCGCGCAGTCCAGATCGCAGGTGGAGCAGGCGATCGGATGCACGATCGCGCCCTCCGGTCCGGGCGGCGCGGGCACCGGTACGTCCTTCCAGCGCAGTTGCGCTCCTGGGGCCGCCCGCAGCGACCGCATCCGTGGCCGGGTACGCCTGAGTCGCTGGCCGGCTCCGTCGCCGATCGCCGCACCAAGATGGCGCAGGCGCTGCTGGCGGTCGCGCTCGAGCAGCACCGGCATCGCTGCCGCTGCGTCCGGCTTGAGAAAGCCCGCGTAGTGACGTAGCCAGCCACGCGGGCGATGGCGGTGCGAGCCGCTCATGGGATAGGGACCATACCTCTCAGAGCGCCATCGCTCAGGCTTCGGAGCGGGCCTCCGCTCGGGCTCCGGAAGAGGACCCTCGCTCAGGATCCGGGTGGCCGCGTCCAGCCGGGATCTTCTGAGGAGCGGACGTGGGCGATCAGCGCTGTGCTCGCCATCAGGACAGTCGCGAGGGCGAGCGGGATGAAGAGGTCGACGTGCACGACGAACAGGGCGCCGACGAGCGCACCGAGGAAGATCGCCGCGATCGCCAACACGCGCCTGGCGGGGTGCCCTCCCGGACCGCCCGCGAGGCGCGAGTCGGCCGCGATCCCGGTCAATGTGAGCGTCAGGACCGTCGTCGTGAGATCGGGCACGGCGAGTCGCCGCGCGGTGGCGTTCTGCAAACCCATCGCGAGTCCCATCGGAACCAGCAGCGCGTAGCGCGCGCCGTCGGACACCGGCTGCCCGGCGATCGCCGCCACGACGAACGCGAGCAATAGCAGCGGGGCGGCGCATGCGGCGGCCATCCGCAGGTGCCGGCCGCGGTGCTCACCGAGATACGTCGCGATCCGTCCCCCGGCGAGCGCGCCGAGCAGGAACGCCGCCAGCGCTGCGAGCGAGGCCGGCACCGACAGGCCGGGCGCGCCCGCGAGCGCAAAGCCGAGCAGCACCACGTTGCCTGTCATGTTCGCGACGAACACATGGCCGAGCGCGAGGTAGCTGACCGAGTCGACCAAGCCGGTGACGAGGCTCAGCATCAGCAACAGGAGGGGCAGCGGGCCATGGTCGCCTCTGCTCCAGGGCCATTGCATGCGGTTGGTCTTATCCATCGGCGAAGTACTTGGCCGCGACTTGCTCGATCGTGCCCTTCGTGCGAGTCGTCATCGGACCGAGCAGCTGACCGATCAATTTGAAGTCCAGCGCCGAATCGAGGATGCCTCCGCTCGGAAGCCAGTGCAGCTCACGATCGCCGAATGCGAGCCTGTCCTCGTCACTCGCCAGCGCCAGCACCTCTTTGCGCGCCTTCGCCGCCGGCTTTGCGGAGAGCATCGCGACCTGCGGCTTGCCTTTCGAGGCTTCGATCGTGGGCGTGAGAAACGGTTGGTGCGCGGCGATCGCCCGAACCTCGCTCGCCGTGCGCAGGAAGACAGGCACCTCATAACCGAGCGAGGCGGCAAGTCCCGCTTCGATCCGCGCGGTCATCTCGACGAGCGGCTTGACGGCGGCATCGGCGGCGAAGATCACGTTGCCGCTGGCTCTGAAGGTGCCTACGTCACGGAAACCCAGCTCCTCGAAGCACCTACCCAGCTCACCGTTTGAGATCCGGTGTCCCCCGACGTTCATCCCGCGTAGAAACGCGGCGTACTCGGACATTCAGTCGTTGGACGTGTGCGCACGTGCGGACAGGCCGAAGGGGGACCCCTCGGAGTCCTTGCAGATCGACCAAATCTCGCCTGGGTGGATGACGCTACCGCCGAGCGATTGGACTCGGGCCAGGGCGGCTGCCAGGTCGTCGACCTCGAAGTACGGCAGCGAGAGCGAGTCGCCGGGACCGCGTCCCCGAGCATGGACGCCGATCGCCGGGCCCGGGGAGGCGGTTTGCCAACCTTCGCCCACCGAGCGGGACTCCAGCGCGATGTCGAGCAGCCCCGTCCAGAAGCGACGGGCGCGCTCAGGGTCGTCCGCTGGAAACTCGATCAAGGAGAGCGGCGATGCCATGCCGATACGTTACTCGGCCGCCTATTGCCCGGCGGCGATCATCGCCACGCCGGCGACCGCGAGCAATATCCCCACCGCGTGCCAGGATCGGACGTGCTCTTTGAGCACCGTCACACCGAGCGCGATCGTGACGAGCGGGTAGAGGTTGCCGAGCACGGATGCGACCGTCAGCGGCCCGCGCTGCAGCGCGGTCGTGAGCCCGGCGTCGGCGACGCCCAGCGCCACACCGCCCACGACGGCGAGGCGCGAGAGGGAGGCGAGCGAGGGCATCACGCCGCCGCGAGCGGCGATCGGAGCGATCACCGCGATCCCCACGAGGAGGGTCGCCACCGTCGGCCACAGTCCCGCGCTGCGATGGGTGTGTCCGATGCAGATGAAGTAGAACCCAAACCCAACCCCGCAGAGGATCGACACGAGCACCTGCCGAGCGGTGGACCAGTCGTCGTCGGCGTCGCCGTCCTCGGTCTCATAGGCCACGAGCGGAATCGCCAGCAGCGCGCAGAGGATGCCGTAGCGGGCGATCGTCGAGAGGGTGTTGCCCTCGGCGATCCCGACGATCGCGGGCAGCAGCGCGGTCACGGCCGCCGAGACCGGCGCGACGATGCTGATCCGTCCGTGGCCGATCGCGGCGAAGAAGCCCACGTAGGCGATGCTGGTCGTGAGGCCGCTGACGGCGCCCAGACCCAGGTCGTGGACCGTGAGATCGCTCGCGCCGAGCAGGATGGCGATCGGGACGAGCGTCACAAATGCGGCGAGGAACACCACGAGGCTCGTTTCCAGCGGGTTGCGCGTGCGACTGTCGATACCGCCGAGGAAGTCCGAGATCCCGATGAAGAGCGAGGCGAAGAGGGCGAGGACGATGGTCATCGGTAGCTCCTACGATGAGAACCACCGAGGAGCTCGCGCTTGGAGCCCGAGCTACGCCGCGAAGCGTTGTGCGCTGAGTGCCCTGCGCTTCGCCGCCTCGACCTCGCGGTCCTTCGGAGGCGCCGAGGTGACCAGCTCGCCCAACAGCCGGGCGGAGATCTCAGCGACCTCATCGACGGCGCGCTCGAATGCCTCTGCGTTTGCCTGCGATGGTTTGGTGAAGCCACTGATCTTTCGCACGTACTGCAGGGCGGCGCCGCGCACCTCGTCCTCCGTCGCGGAGGGCTCGAAGTTGTAGAGAGTCCGGATGTTTCTACACATGGGAGAAAGGTTATCCATTCGACGTCACGACGCGCACGCCCGACCCCGGGCCGGATCGCCAGCGCTGCCTGCTTGATGACCACTGCTTGAGGTCGTCGGTGGGCGCGCTGGCTGGGGGTGGCCGCCTCGACGTGCAGGCAGCGGCATCCCGCAGCTGCTGGGTTTCGGCGCTCACGAACGATGTAGACTCGGGTGCGCCCAATGGAGTCCCCGATCCTGATCGACGTCTGGACGGTCGACCCGTCGCAGCAGGGTGAGCTAGCCCGAGGGATCTCCGACGGAGTGCGAAACGTGATCGTCGGCCGCCGAGGTTTCGTGTCTGCCCAGCTTTACGAAAGCACCAATCGCGACGCGATGATGGTGATGGTGCGCATGCGAACGATCAAGGAGCGCCAAGAACTCACGGATTCGCCTGAGGCTCACAGCCTGATGCGCGAACTTCGAGCGATCGCGCGCTCCCACGTGCGGCTCTTCCGGCTTGTCGAGAACTTTGGCGAGTCGGACGAGCCCCGCTGATTGGCGGCTCGAGCCGGGTGATGGGCGCGATAGGTTCGGTTGGGGCGCAGATATGGCCCCAGCACAGGGGGTTTCAGGGGTCTTGCTACCCGATTGCTACCCAGAGATCGGCTATTGCGGCGGCCTTGCTACCCCGGTTCTTCGGCAAGGCCACTCGGGAACGCCCCTAGAACGCCATCGGCGCAGGCGCGTGAGGGGCGACGACTGGCGAGGCCATAAGGGGTGCGGCGAAGCCCGAGGTAGGGCCAGAGCGCCGCAGGAAGCCGCCGACGAGCTAGAAGCCGCCCCAACGTCAGGAAGGCGCGGACGGAAGCCCCAAAGCCCGTACTTACGAGGCTCCGAAAATACTTGTGCAAGTTACGTGCAGGGCAAAAAATGGGTGATACGTTCATCTCACTATGAACATCACGATTGACAGTGTTAATAACAACAGTACGAATGCTGTCAGTGCCGTCTACGAGTTGGAGCCGTGGATGACGAAGCAGCAACTCGCCAACCACCTATCCATGTCTGTGCGCTGGATTGAGATGTGCGTCCGGGATGGAATGCCGATGATGCGCTTCGGCAGCCGCCCGAGGTTCAGGGCGTCCGAGGTAGAAAACTGGATAAGCAGGCAAGCGAAAGGAACACGACAATGAGTGTCATCAAGAGGACTGGACCGAAAGGCGTCCGTTGGGCCGTGAAGATAAAGGTCAAGGGACAGCAGCGTTGGGTCGGGACGTACGATACTAAGACCAAGGCCAAGCAGGTTGAGCGCGAAGAAATGCTGCGGACGGTGCAGCCGTCAGCGAGCGACGCAACGTGCGACAGCTTCCCCGAGAAGTGGCTTGAGCTTAGGCCGCGTGGGCGGGCTGTCACTAACAACCTTAACCGTGCAGCGCTAAAGAAGTTCTCAGAGGACTTCAAGGGGGTACGCCTGCTTGACGTGATGCCGATGGCAGCAGAGGAATGGGCGTTCAATAACAAATGGCGCGTGCAGGCGGTACGAGCCATGTTCAACGACGCTATTAAGATGGGATGCTGCGAGCGCAATCCCTTTGCAAACCTCGGCCACCCCAAAAGTCGCGGTCGTCGCGACATAAAAACACTCAAAGCCGAGGAGGTGCAGCGACTAGCGGAGTGCGCCGTTGAGGCTTGGGGCAACGGTATAGGTGATGAATTGAAGGCGATGATCCTGTTTGCCGCCTACACCGGGCTTCGCCGCGGTGAGTGCTCAGCACTTGAGTGGGGCGATATTGATTTCACCGCTAAAAAGGTCACAGTGAGTAAGACGGTCTCCAACGACAAGGAAATCCTTCTGCCGAAGAACAGCAAGCCTAGAAAGGTTGTGCTGCCGCCGGTAGCGGAGCAAGCCTTGCGAGGCATGCCTCGTCAGCTTCACCGTGACTTGGTGTTCGCGCCGCCATCGGGGAAGTTCTATACAAAGAGCAGTTGGCATTATTATTGGAACCCCATCCGCGTAAAGTTTGGGAAGCCCAAATATGATTTCCACGAGCTGCGCCATTACTGCGCTACGTGGCTTGTCTATGTGATGAGTGTCGAACCGCGCCACGCTGCGAAACAGCTTGGACATGCCGACGCGAGACTGATTGAAATCCTTTATGGTCATCCAAACGAGGATGATGAGTTATCCGAGATAGAGGACAAGTTGTGGCGTCCTTCAACTAAGAAAGACGTGACCTCATTGGACGAGTACCGAGAGCAGCAGGGACAGTCTGACGAAGCCAGCGCCAGCTAGTCTTGGCAGGAGCAGGGCACGTCCACGCAGGGACGTACTCGCCTTAATAGCCGCCCGCCACTACATAGAAATACCCACAGGCGACTTGACAAGCAGATAATAGTTGTATGAAAGTAATTATCCCCGATTGCCATGTGCTAAAGACGGTGAAACTACCCGCGCGCGGCCAATATCCCGAGACCTATCTGGCGTCTCTGATCCAGGAGCGGACGCATGACGAGTTCAACGTCGTCTGTACCGAGGCGTGCTTTGACGCTATAGAGGCGACGGACCGCGACATGGCGGTCGCTGTAACGGTGACGACTCGCCAGCTTGTCACGGAGAAGGGGAAGTTGTGGAGGTTTCGCGCCACGTCGTGCAGCTCGCAGGGAGAGGGCAGCCAGGCGCTGTGTTCGGAGGCACCAGCCGCAGATAAGCAAGCGGCGGAGTTGCCCGACGGCGACCGGGCCAGTGGGCTGGTCTATAAGACGACGAGGCGGCCCCGGTGAGTGCAGCCGGTCTATCTGCCGCTGCGCCTAACACGCTCGGCCAACAACCTCTTCTAACAGGTTGTTCTAAGAACGAAATCGTCCAACTTCCTCCCGCAATTGCAATTGCGGGGGTTGGGCTGGATACGGTCAGCATCGCGTGGCGTCCGCGCAGCCCGGCGCTCTGGAGGTATTTAGAGGACGCGCTGAAACGGGGTCGCCTTTCGCAAGGCTGGGACCCTGAGACCTACCAATTATTCGGCTCCTGGGAGGTTGGCCGAGCGGCACGAGGCGCCGGAGTGGTTACGGAGGTTATCAGTGGCGGGCGGCTATTTTTCTACCCACATCTTCGGCTGATTTATATAGAGGGTCGGCTCGCTGCGTTGCTAGCAGGCGACGAGAAAGCGTCGGGTCTTACTCCGTCGGGGCAGCTAGGCAACGCTTCGGACGTGGCGGCCCGCAACGTCTCGACGCTTCTCTACCCACACACGATCGTTGGCGAGAAGAGTTCCCTAAGGCGTGCCGACCTCACATGCGACGTGCGCTTTACGGGGCCGCAGGGCCGTCGGTTTTTGCAGGCGCTCGCGAACGTCGCCCTTCCACGACTGAAGATGAATGTCTACAAGAAGGACGGCCGGGTGGAAACAATTTACTACCTAACGCCAAAGCGGGGCCTCGTGCGCCTGCGCGTTTACTGCAAGGCAACTGAGAGCGGTGTGGGCGAGCCCGGCACGCTCATCCGAGTGGAACAGCAGCGGCGCTTCGTCGGAAAGCAGCAGCCCTCGCCGCACGAGTGGGCGCGGGCTGACCTCGGCAGGAAATGGCAGGGCCAGCTCAAAGCGTGGGAGGCTGCCGAAGATGTCGTGGTAGCCGACTTGAACGGAATGCAGCGCGTCATCTTGCAGGCTGTCAGCGAAAACAAGCTCTCTGCCTTCAGGGCCGAACGCTTGCTTGGCACCTTGCTGCTCAGGGGCCGGGGGATGGGGAAAGATTGGTGGACCGCCCAAGGTAAGCCCCACTTGGGGGGCGTAGAGAACGCGAGCTGCGCGACCTGGGCCTGATCCTGGACGAGGATGGCTTAGGCGGCGATCAGAAAGAAGCAGAACTGCCGCTAGGAACAGTTCTCCGCGCGCTTCGCCAAGCGTGGCCCTCTGCTACTCCGGAAGCGGCATCTTGAGCACTCGCTCTCAGTGGAGCGCAACTAGCGCCACCGATTGTCGTATCTTAAGGCCATAGCCCCCAAACATGAGTCGCACCCGTAACTGACCGAAAGGGAGCAGAATGTCACGCAGACCATCGCCAACCA
The DNA here is from genome assembly GCA_963779405.1 of uncultured Solirubrobacterales bacterium. GTDB lineage: Bacteria > Actinomycetota > Thermoleophilia > Solirubrobacterales > Solirubrobacteraceae > Palsa-744. Next base: position 353,476 of record CAVZYF010000019.1, on the reverse strand, counting down.
CCATCATCGCCTGCTTGGCGCTCTTCTTCTCGCTCGCCGGGACGGGCATCGCTGCTAGCCGCTACATCATCACGTCCACGTCGCAGATCAAGCCGAGCGTACGACGGTCCCTGATTGCGGCTCCGCAGGAGGAGGTGCATGGCCTCCTCGAAATCGATGAAGATAAAACCAAAGAGGGCGAAATAACAGACGGCCAGATTACTACGCTTGAAGGTCAAATTACTAAACTCTGCGAATCAATCCATGATGCTAGTAGCTACGTGCCTAATAAATTGACATCAGAAACCCTCTACGACATCTGGGATAAGGGCTGCTGAAATCCAATGGGTCAATTTATCGACGAGACAGGAAACTGCCAGGCGGCTACGCCGGGCCGTGCTGCTCTTCCGCTAGCACGACAACCTCAGTGGGGGTAGTGCCTAGCTCTTCAGCGATCTGCGTGTCCGTCATCCCACTTTGCCGGGCTGCTTGGATGGCCCCGCGCAACGGTCGCGGGAAGCCCTTGCGGTGCGCCTCCCACAGCGCGTTGATGATCGTGGATTCGCTCTCAGCCATTGCGTCAAGCTTACAGCCCGGCGCAGGCAGGTCCCAGGGCCTGGGCGGCGCAGACTTTAGTGTTCTTCGGCCTGTTCTTTGGCTTCTTCTGCTTCTTTCTTGGCTTCTTCGGCTTCGGTTTTAGCTTCTTCTGCTTCTTCTTTTGCTTTTTCGGCTTCTTCTTTGTTGGCTTCTTCCGATCCGCCTCCGCCGTTGCTTTCTGGAGGGGCGACGCTACGCTCAGCTTGAGTCGGTGTCGTCGGCGCCGTGCTGATTTTCGCGCCCGCGCCGCAACCGGACAGGAGGAGTGCTCCGACGATCAGAGCCGGTGTCCAGCGACAGAAGGCTGCGCGCCCGAACATGACAGGACACTAACGCCCGACGCGGCTCTGTGTACGATCCCTCGTGCTCCTCGCCCCAAGCTTCGCCCCATCCCCGGTTTCGGGGTTTCTCACGATGCCTACGCTCGGAGGTCTGGGCCGCGCGGAGACTCGCGCGCAGTTCCGGCTCCCTGGATTTGCTACCCGCGCGCCTCGTCCTTGCTACCTTCTTGCTACATGGAGCTTCATATGGGGTCTTCGCGGTGGTGCGCAGTCTTGCGCGGTGGTGCGCTGAAAATCCCTGCTAATCAAGCCGTTTCTGCGCTCCTGTGCGATGTGCTGCGTTCTAGCCAAACCAATGGGCGCGGCGGGTTTCGAACCTGCGACCTCTCGCGTGTGAAGCGAGCGCTCTCCCACTGAGCTACGCGCCCTCGAGCCCCTGAGTCTATTGGGCTCTGCCTACCTGGCGCAGAGCGGGCTGAAGCATGGCGCACCTCGAGCACACGGCGAGGCTAGGACCCCAGCTTGACCCCCGGGTGGGGATGCAGCCGCTCGGTCGCCGGGGAGTAGGCGCCGGCGAGCGCGTCGACTTCCGCCTGGGTGAGCGCGCCGCCGAATGCGCTCGCGCCGCCGAGCTTCTTGTAGCCCGCTGGCAGGCTCTTGCCGATCAGCGTCGCGTCGAAGTGGCCGTCGTAGACGCTGTCGATGTACAGCGCCACGTTTTCCCGCGCGAAGCGCGCGGCCGCCGCCGAGCCGCCTTCGATCTCCTCGGCCGCCGCCCCGGTCAGCGTCCAGCCACGCTCGGTCAGTCCGTTGAACGCACGGAACAGGCCGGCGATGCCGGCGGCCGGCCCGGTCAGCGAGCGTGCCTGGGTTTCGCTCATCAGGGGCGTCACCACGATCCCGCGCGCGGCTGCGCTCGCGGCGGAGACGGCCGGCCGCACGCCCGGCGGGATCTTGGCCGGCAGGCCATTTGCGACCAGCGGCCAGGCGATCCTCGCGGCGGCCATCTCCCGCCCGACAGATCTCTCGGCCTGGCGCAGGCCGCGACTGACGGCAACGAGGTCTTCGCGCTGGAGTCCTTCCGCGGCAGGCGTACTCGCACTGCTCCTGGCGCCCCCGCATCCGGCGAGCACTCCGGTCGCGCCCGCGACGGCGCTCAGCGCGAGCAACATCGCCGCGAGGCGGAGCGCTTTCACGGGATTCTGGGGTCTCTAGCCCGCCGCGCAGCCGCAAATGCCGAGGGCCGCCCGCCGCCCCGCGGCATCCATACCGGCTAGGCCGCGAGCAGGTCGACGACGAAGATCAGCGCGGAGTTCGGCGGGATCGTCGGCGGTGAGCCTTTGGCGCCGTAGGCGAGTTCGGCCGGGATGATCAGCTCACGTCGCCCGCCGACCTTCATGCCCACGATGCCCTGTTCCCAGCCGGGGATGACCTGGCTTTTGCCGAGGACGAACGGGAACGTTTCGTTCCGTTTCCACGAGGCGTCGAAGACTTTGCCGCCCTTGTAGAGGACGCCCACGTAGTTGACCGTGACCGAGTCCCCCGCCTTCGCTTCGGGGCCGGTGCCGACGATCAGTTCCTTGGTCACCAGCTTGGTCGGCGCCGGGCCGCTCGGCGGGGTCACCGTCGGCTCTTTCGACAGCGGTCCGCTCGCGGGTGTTTTCACGCTCGCGGTCGCGGGCGACGTGGAGGTCGTGGGCGTGCTCGAGGTAGACGTGGCGAGCGCGTTGTCGGTGGTGTTCTCGTTGCCGACGCCGATCGTGCTGGAGGAACTGCTGGAGCCGCAGCCGGCGATCAGAACCGCCGCGCCGAGCATGGCGAGAGCGGTGGCGGGGCGGGGGGAGATGCTCTTGAAGTAGGTCACGGTCGCGCAGCCTAGCGGAACTGGGGTCCTTGATGTGCGATTTATCTCCGCTATGCGAGTCGTGTCTGCGCCGCGGCGCGCTACGGCGCGCTAGGATCCGAGCCGGACCGTGCTAGGCGGGGAGGTAGCGGCGCCCTGAATCCGCAATCCGCTCTAGCGGGGCTGAACTCCCCTCCGAGGGGTTTCGTCCCGGTCGCTCCGCTGTTTGGGGCGTCGATGGTTCGGGTCCCGCGCGGTGTCGGCTTGTGAACCAGGTCAGGTCCGGAAGGAAGCAGCCTTAAGCGATCCCCGGCAGGCGCAGCGGGAGTGCCCGGACCGGAGTCGCGGGCAGCGATCGGTGGCCGGTGGTGGATATCTCGACGAGGGGTGCACGGTCCACTACATGACTCGCGTGTCGTCCAGGCTTACTTCGGGTCCTGGCTATTGCCGGCTTGTGCATGCTCGGCTGCGTGGGTTTCTTCGCGCGCGCGGCGGTACTCGTTGACGACGATGTCGGTGAGCTCCTCGACCGAGGTCTCCGCGGTGGGCTTGTCGAGCGCGATCACGCCGTCCTGGATCATCGAGACGCGGTCGCAGGCCTGGAGCACGTGGACGTAGTTGTGCAGGATCATGATGATCGAGACGTTCCCTTCCTGCTTCAGGCGCGCCACGAGGTCGAGGATCTGGGCGCCCTCCTTGGCGCCCATCGCCGCGAGCGGCTCGTCGAGCAGAATGATGTCCGCATCTCCATTCACCGTCCGCGCGACCGCGATCGCCTGACGCTGTCCGCCCGATAGTCGGGCCACGGCGACGTCGATCCGTGGGATGTTGATGCCGATCTCATCCAGCGCCGTGCGCGCTTGGAGCTTCATCTCGCGGTTGGCCAGCAGCGGGATCGGCCGGTGGACCCGCTCGCGGCGCAGGAAGAGGTTGTGGTAGACGGACAGTTCGTCGATCAGCGCGAGGTCCTGGTAGACGGTGTCGATGCCTTTCGCGCGCGCGTCGTCGACGCCTTTTGGCGTGTACGGCTCACCGTGCAGAAACATCTCGCCCGAGTCCTGCTTTTGAAAGCCGGAGATGATCTTGATCAGCGTCGACTTGCCCGCGCCGTTGTCGCCGAGCAGGCCGAGCACCTCGCCCTTCTCGAGATGCAGGTTCACGTCGCGCAGCGCCGTCACGGGGCCGAAGCGCTTGGCGATGTGCTCCACGCGCAGGACGTCATCCGGCGAGCTGTGCGGTGAGACGGGCTGGGGCTCGGATGAGTTCGGATTAGCCACTTCCGCTGTGCCCCCTCGCGCACGCGCGACGTAGACATTGGCGGTCATCGCGACGATGATCGCGAGGCCCGTGTAGAACAGCAGGTAGTTAGCATCGACCCCCTGCAGGATCAGGCCGTCCTTGAGGATGCCGAGGAACAGCGCGCCGATCAGGGCGCCGACGACGGTGCCCGAGCCGCCGGCCAGCAGCGTGCCACCGATCACCGCGGCGGCGATCGCGTAGAAGCAGCATTTCGTTGGGCCCGGAGGGGTCGGGCTGGATCGTCTGCGAGCGGACCGCCTCAAACAGGCCGACGAGCCGCGGCGGTCAGCGCGCAGAGGACGAAGTTGCGGATCGTGACGAGCCTCACCTTCACGCCCGCCTCCGCCGCGCCGAGCTTGTTGGAGCCGATCGCGACCGTGTACAGGCCCCAGCGCGTGAACGTCAGGACCACCTGCAGCAACACCACGATCACCACGGCCCAGATCAGCTCGGAGTAGATGCCGCCGCCGAAGATTTTCGCGAACGTCCCGATGTGGTTGACCTTTTCCCCGAGCACGATGTTGTGCCCGTTGACGATGTGGTGGACCTGGACTTCGGTCTGATGGATCTGGGCTCCCGGCGTCGAGACGGGGGTCGCCGTGGGAGAGGATCAGGCTGAGCCCCTCGAGGCTGAGCAACATCCCGAGCGTCGTGACAAACGAGCTCACCCCGACGATCGCCACGAACGCGCCGTTGATCGCGCCGACGACCATGCAGAGCGCGAGCGCCAGGATCGCCGACGGCACCAGGCCGAGGCCGGCGGCGGTGTCGAGCTTGTAGAAGACGATCGGCGCGAACATGTACATCGCCGCCGATCGAGAGGTCGATCTCGCCGAGGATCATCACGAACACCTCGCCCGCGCCGAGGATCGCGAGCGGCGCGAAGTACGGCAGCAGCGTCTTGAAGTTTTCGCCCGTGAAGAACGTGCTCGTGTTGACGGCGAAGTAGACCGCCACGACGATCGTGACGAGGATGATGCTGCCCTCGCGCAGCGCGAGCGCGCGCGAGAGTAGCCCGTCCTCGCCCCGGAGGGAGACGCCGCGCTTGGCATGCGCGGGGCCTCCCTCTCCCGTACCGGGTTTCTGCGCGGGAGCCGGCTCGGCGGCCGGCTCGGACTCGGCGGAGACGCTCATCGTGCTGGGCGCCCGCGCCGGGGAGGGGCGGAGATGCTCATCGCGCTAGGCGGGCGTGCCCGCCTTGATCGGGATCACTTTGGCTTCCGAGGAGGTCCCCTCGTAGCGCGACTTGGATTCGACGTACGGCGCGACCGTTTCTTTGTTGAGGAACTTCAGCCCCGTGTCGATTTCGGCGGGGCCGGTCAGCGATCCCGAGACGCTGCCACAGGAACAGCTGGAGGATCGGCAGGAAGCCCTGCAGGTAGGGCTGCTGGTCGATCGTGAATTCGATGTTGCCTTCCTGGAGCAGCTTCTGCGTCTCTTCGGTGAGGTCGAAGCCGCCGGCCTTGACGCCTTTGGCTGCGAGACCGTAATTTCTGCATCACTTTCGCCAGCGATTCCGTCGAGCCGCCGTCGACCGCGTACATGCCCTTCGCGTTTTTGTGGCTCTGATACCAGTAGCTTCGATCGCCGAGCTGCTCCTGCGCGACGGCGGCGCCCGTGGCGACCGAGTGCGTCGTGATCGGCGCCCGGAGTCCTTGATCGCCTTTTCCGCGCCTTCGATGCGCGGCTGCAGGTTGGCCGAACCCGGCGTCGCGATGAACAGGCCGACTTCGCCCGAGCCGACGGCGGCGACGATCCGCTTGCCCATTTCTTCGCCTGCCAGTTTCAGGTCCTGGCCGATGTAGGACAGGCGCGCGTTGCCCGGGGCGTCGGCGTTGTAGGCGACGACCGGGATCCCCGCCTTCAGAGCCGCTTCGACCGGTGCGTTGAACGCGTGCAGGTCGATCAGCGCGATCGCGATCCCTTCCGCGCCGCTCGTGACGGCGGTGTTGAGCGCGTTGACCATCTGGCTGACGTTGCTGTTTTCCGAGCCCGTCCACTGATATGAGCAGCCCAACAGCTTGCACGCGTCCGCGGCTCCGTACTGCGTGGGCGTGAAGAACGGGTTCGTCGTGACGTGGTTGACGAACACGAACTTGTATGCCGGATGGGACCCGAACACGCTGTCCGAACTACCGCTCGAGCTCGCGCTCGAGGAGCTCGAACCGCAGGCGCTCAGCAGGGTGCCCACCGAGCCGGCCGCCACGCCGGTCAGCGCGGTACGTTGCAGGAACGCGCGGCGGTCGAAGCCGCGCTTGGCGGTATCCGGCTGGTCGAGGTGATCGAGGCTCTCCGGCGCCCCGTGTGCCTGATCGATCTCTGACATCACATCCTCCTCCTCGGTGCATTTGAGGACGCCGTGACCACGCGGCGTCACCTGTGGTGATCTCCCGTGTCTCTGTTTGTTACCCGCTCAACTATCCGGGCAATCCCCTTTGTTCCAATCTCCTTGGTTCGTGTCTTCTCACACAAGGGTATACCCTCGATCAATGGCTCCCCCGCCCGAGGATTCTTCCTTTTCCGCAGCTTCCGGGGATGATCCGCGGGAGCGCGAGGGGGCCTACGGTCCGATCAGGCTCAGGCGGTACGTCAAAGACGATGGCCGTGCGCTGATCCTGTACAGCCGCGGGGCGCCACGAGTGGCGCCCGACGATCCGGAGACCGATCCAGAAGGATCGAGGATCCGCCCGCATGAGCAAGGGTTTGTCGGCGTGAGCGGGGGGGTTGCAGGCGTGAGCGAGGAGCGCCGCAACGAGCTGCGTGACGAGCAGGTCGTCTACGCGATCCACCGCCAGGACCGCACCTTCCTGCCTTCGCGCGAGCACTGTCCGCTGTGTCCGACCCACCCGGGCGGGGAGCCGACCGAGATTCCCTTCCCCTCCTTCCAGATCGCGGTGTTCGACAATCGCTTTCCCGCCTTCGAGGCCCCGCACGGGGCGGCGGAGGTGGTCGTGTACACAGACCGGCACGAGGACTCGTTCGGTACGCTCGCGCCGGAGCGCGCCGAGGCGCTGATGTGGGTCTGGCGCGAGCGCTACGGCGAGCTCGGCGCGCGCGCGGACGTGGAGTACGTGCTGATCTTCGAGAACCGCGGGGTCGAGGTCGGGGTGACGCTGCACCATCCCCACGGGCAGATCTACGGCTACCCGTTCCTACCTCCCGTTCCCAAGCTCGAGCTCGCCGCCGACGCTCGTCTCGGCGGCTGCGCGCCGTGCGCCCTGCTCGCCCGGGAGCTCCAGGACGGCCGGCGGATCGTCTACGAGAACGAGAGCGTCGTCGCCTATATCCCCTACGCCGCTCGCTGGCCATACGAAGCGCACGTGACGCTGCGTGAGCACCGGCCGAGCCTGCTCGACTGTGAGGCCGAGGAGCTGCGCCTGCTCGCCGACGGACTGCAGGCGCTCGCGCGCGGATATGACGCCCTGTTCGATCGGCCGTTCCCCTACGTGATGGTCGTCCACCAGGCGCCGACCGTGCCGACCGCCACCGCGCCACGGTCGTCGGCCGCGGCGCACTCCCGGCGGCCGGGTGCGGCCGCGGGTAGCGGACATCTGCACGTCGAGTTCTATCCGCCGTTGCGCACCGCCGAGAAGCTCAAGTACCTCGCCGGGTCCGAGCAGGGCGCGGGCACCTTCATCTCCGACGTGCTCCCCGAGGAGTCCGCCGCGATGCTGGGAGAGGCGATCCTGCGTGCGGCGTGAGCGCGCGGCCGCGTTCGCTCCCGGGCGCGTGAACCTGATCGGCGAGCACACCGACTACAACCAGGGCCTGGCCCTTCCGTTCGCGATCGCCGAGGGCGTCGTCGTGCGCGCGGAGACGGCCGACCCCGACCCGTCCGGCGCCCAGCGCATCTACGCCCACGCACGCGATCTCGGCGAATCGGACGAGTTCCCGCTCGCGGATATCCCCCGCGCGGAGGGATGGCGCGCCTTCGTGCGCGGTACCGCCGCCGAGCTTGCAAAGGCCGGCTATCCGCTGGTGGGGGCGCAGCTGGAGATCGGCGGCGAGGTGGAGCAGGGCGCGGGCCTGTCATCCTCGGCGGCGCTCGAGGTGGCCCTGTGCCTCGCCCTCGTGGATCTCGCCTCGCGTGCGCTGACTGACGGGTTGCGCCCGCCGGCCGAGGGCTCGCGCGGAGCGGACGGTGAGCAGGCGCCGCTTGACCGGATCGCGATCGCGCGGCTGTGCGCGCGCGTGGAGAACGACTGGGTCGGCGCGCAGACCGGGATGCTCGACCAGCTCGCTTCGCTGTACGGCGCTCCCGATACGGCCGTGCGCATCGACTTCCGCACGCTCCAGATCGACCCGGTGCCGCTGCGCTTGGAAGGCTGGCGGTTCGTATTGGTCGACTCCGGCGAGCAGCACGCGAACGCAAGCTCCGGCTACAACGAACGCCGGGCCGAGTGCCGGCGGGCGTGCGAGCTGATGGGCGTCGACTCGCTGCGCGACGCGAGCGCCACGGCCGTTGCCGGCCTGCCCCAGCCGTTGCGCGCCCGCGCCGAGCACGTGCTCGGCGAAAACGTCAGGGTCGGTGAGACCGTGGCCGCGCTACGCGCGCAGGACATGGCAACCGTCGGCGCGCTCCTCGACGCTTCCCACACGAGCCTGCGCGACCTCTACGAGGTCTCCACCCCGGCGGTCGAGCGCACGGTCGCGCGGTTGCGCAAGGACGGCGCCGCGGGTGCTCGCCTGATGGGCGGCGGCTTCGGTGGCAGCGTGCTCGGCCTGTTCGCGCCCGGGGTCCCGACTCCGGTCGGAGCGCGTGAGGTGCGCCCCGGGCGCGGAGCACATCTGTTGGCCGACTGATTAAATGATAGATATATTCTCTCATAGGCCTCAAAGGGCCTAGTTGAAGGGCTTTACAGTTCAAAGATATAATGATAGAATCTTTATATCATGAGTCTGGTCTATCAAACACCCGAGTTGCAGCCCATCGAGGCCGAGGTTCTCGGGATGATCGACGAGCTGCGCGATCAGCTACGAAACTATGTCGATCCTGAGCCCCGCAGATGGTTTGGAACGCTGCGCCGAATGTCCTTTGCGCGTGCTGTGCAAGCGTCCAACAGTATCGAGGGCTACGACGCGAGCCTTGACGATGTGGTAGCCGCGGTCGATGACGAGCCGACGCTGAGCGCAGACGAGGAAACCCGTCTGGCGCTGTCGGGATACCGCGACGCGATGACGTATGTGCTCCAGGTTGCGCAGGATCAGGCAGCCAGTGTGGACGAGGGCCTTCTCAAGTCGCTGCACTTCATGATTCTCAAGCATCGACTGGACAAGAGTCCGGGGCGCTGGCGACCTGGTGAGGTTTACGTTGTCCGAGAGTCCACCGGGGAGCGGGTCTACGAAGGGCCGTCCTTCGAAGAGGTCCCGGAGCTGATCGCGGCGACAATCCAAGAGCTCGAAGGAAGTGATGCTCCGGTCCTCGCTCGCGCAGCGATGGCCCATCTCAACCTCGTGATGGTGCACCCGTTCAGAGACGGCAACGGCCGCATGGCACGGGCCCTGCAAACACTTGTTCTCGCGAGGGAGCAGATCATGGCGCCGGTGTTCTCGAGCATCGAGGAGTATCTCGGTCGCAACACGCAGCGCTACTACGACGTGTTGGGTGAAGTCGGGCAGGGTCACTGGAGCCCGCACCGGGATCCCCGCCCGTGGCTTCGATTTTGTCTGACGGCGCACTACCACCAGGCCAGGACACAGCTTCGTCGGATTGAGGAGACCGAGCGACTGTATGCGGCGTGTGCCGAGATCGCAGAAGATCATGGGCTTCCGGACCGCACATCGGGGGTACTCGTGGAGGGCGCGTACGGCTTTCGCATTACACACACGACGTACAAGAGAATCGTGGAGCTGACGGCAGGCGAGACCGTGTCGAGCCTGACGACTAGCCGCGATCTCAAAGCGTTGGTGGATGCGAGGCTGCTACAGCCGATCGGCCAGACGAGGGCGCGCTATTACATCGGCGAGCCAAGTCTGCTGGCCCAGCGAAAGCGTATCCAGTCCACACGTGCACCGAAGGAGACCAGCGACCCGTTCGAGCTGGCATCGGGTCAACTGCGTCTCGCGTTGGGCTGAGACTGGGCGACCGATTTGCTCCTACGGGCAGTGCGCGAAGATGAACCACGAACTGTTCGCGTGGGCCTCGGTGAAGCCCGGCGGAACCGTCACCGGCAGGTGCGGGTCGTGGGGGTCGAGCACGTAGTCCTCTTCGACTTCCCTGCTCGCCGGGTCTACGTACGTACCGTGGGTGATCGGGTTGACTTCGGCGCTGACGATCTTTCGCGGGCTCGTTTGCAGGTACAGCGCAAGCAAGGGGATCGGCGCATGGTTCGGCACCCCCACGGGCTCGCAGCGGCGCGTGATCGAGCCGTCTTTCACGAGCGCCAGCAGTTCGTTCTGGATCGATTCCTGCCGAGCCAGTTTCCTCAGTTCGCGGTGCGCCGAGTTGTACTGGGAGGGAATCGACGCGAGCAGCGCCAGGAACACGAGCGCGCCGCCGGCCATCCACCAGCGTCGCCGCGGGTCCTCCCGCGGCAGGCGCCTCCAGCCGAATACGCCCGCGCCGCAGAAGATGCAGAGGATCGCCGAGGCGAGGAACGCGTAGCGCGTATTGATCGGCAGCCCGACCGTGGCGAACGCGGCGAACACCACCACCGCGACGACCCCGACAACCGCGCCAAGACGCGCCCGGCTAGGCAGCAGCCACAGCGATAGCACCCCCCCGAGCGCGGCGCCGGCCAGCACCGCCGGGCTGAGGATCTCGCCGATTCGCCGCGGGATGTACTCGGGGACGTTCGCGATCCCGGTGATCCGGTCGAGCGTTTCGGCGGTGTGCCGCGTGTTCGTGAGCGACCACAGCGGGTGGCCGGTCACGAGCCAGTCGCTCGCAACCCACACCAACGGAGCCGCGGCCGCGAGCAGCGCCAAGCGCGCGATCGGCAGGCGCCTGCGCTCGGGAAGCAGGTACAACCAGTACAACCCCGAGAACACCCACGCCTCGGGGCGCAACAGCCCTGCGAGCGCCAGCAGCACGAGCACCGGTGCCCCAGCGCGGCGGTGGCGCGACTCCACGAGCACAGCGCAGAGCACGAGCAGCAGGTAGGGGATGTCCACATAGGCGCGCACGCCATAGGAGAGGACGGGCACGCGCGTGAGCAGGATCAGCGCCGCCAGGGCCCCCGCCGCGCGGCCGAACCACGCCGAGCCCAGCCGATAGACGACCCAGCCGCAGGCGGACAGCGCGAGGAAGCCGAGCGCGACCGTCACGCCTTCGACTGCGTGCGGGGAGAGCGGAGAGAGGATCACCCCGAGCGCCTCGACCAATGGGTGGGGCGTCGGCGCGATCGGGATCCCGTACTGGGGCGTTTCCCCGCGCGCGAGCTGTCCACCCCAGGCGAGCGCGTAGAGGGTGTCGTAGTTGGCGAAGCCCACGCCTGCGAGCACCCACAAGAGGACAGCCCCGGCGGCGATCACAAACGGGGCGCCGAGGCGCGCGGCGAGACGCTGGAGAGAGTCCAAAGAGTTGATTGAGAGGTGTTGGGAGGAGAGGCTGGGTGTTGTTACAGGTTTAGACTCCGTATAACAATAGTTAGACGCAGTCTTAAAAGTTTATATCCACCTCAACCCCCCACACTCGCCCTGCGTGGCGTGCCTCGGCTGGGGACGCGGGCCTGGGTAGACTCAGGACAACGGTGCCGATCGAGAAGCCACAGGCGCAAGCCGAGCAAGCTCAGTCCCTGTATCGCAGGCACCGGCCCCGCACGTTCGCCGACGTCGTCGGCCAGGAGCCGGTGGTGCGTACGCTGCGCAACGCCGTACAGCGCGGGAAGGTGCACCACGCCTACCTGTTCGTCGGCTCGCGCGGGACGGGCAAGACCTCGATGGCGAAGATCCTCGCGGCCTGCCTGAACTGCGATCAGAATCCAACCCACCCGACCCCCAGCCACCCGACGATCGAGCCCTGCGGGGAGTGCGAATCGTGCATCTCGATCGCGCACGCGAGCTCGCTCGACGTGATCGAGATGGACGCCGCGTCGAACAACTCGGTCGACGACATCCGCGAGCTGCGCGAGAGCGTCGCCTACTCGCCGGTGTCCGGGCGCAGCAAGGTGTACATCCTCGACGAGGCTCACATGCTCTCGACGGCCGCCTGGAACGCGTTCCTGAAGACCCTCGAGGAGCCGCCGCCGAACACGGTGTTCGTGCTCGCGACGACCGAGGCGCAGAAGGTGCCGGCGACGGTCGTCGACCGCTGCCACCGCTTTGACTTCCACCGCCCGACGGTCGAGCAGATCGCCTCGGTCGTGCGCCGCGCCGCCGCCGCCGAGTCGATCGAGATCCCCCCGGAGGCGGTCGCCGCCGTCGCTCGCTCCGCCACGGGCTCCTTCCGCGATGCGCTCGGCACGCTCGAGCAGCTGCTCACCTACAGCGGCAACGAGATCGCGCTGGAGGATGTGCTGGCGGTGCTCGGCGTGGCGGACGCCGGTCTGCTTGGAAGAGCTCGTCGACGCCGTCGACGCGGGCGACGCGCGGCGGGCGCTGCTCGCGCTGGAGCGCTGCGTGGAGAATGGTCGCGATGCCGGCTCGTTCGCCTCGGACCTGGAGGTGCACACCCGCGAGCTGCTGGTCGTGCAGACGCTGGGCGAGCTGCCCGCCGAACTGGCGCTCACCGAGGAGGCCGACGCGCGCCTGCGCGCCCAGGCCGAGCGGGTGGACCGTGCGGTCGTCGTGCGCCTGCTGGAGCTGCTCGGCGCAGCACTGGAGGGCGTGCGCGCGGGCGCGGACCCGCGCACGCGGCTGGAGCTGGCGCTGGTCAAGGCGGCGCGCCCCGAAGTCGACGCCTCGACGGCGGCGCTGCTGGCCCGGATCGAGCGCCTGGAGCGCGAGCGCGGCGGTGTCTCCGCCGTGGCCGTGGATCGGGTGGTGGCCGTGCCGACCGCCAAGCCGGCACCGGAGGTGGTCGAGATGAGAGCTGCGGCGACCGTTGAGGTATCCGATACGAGCGCCGCGCCGGCAACGGATTTCGTGCCTGAGCCCGCCCCCGCACCGGAGGAGTCCGAGGTCGGCGAGTCGCCGCCTGTGGTCCGGGCGAACGATCTGGAGTCATTGCGCGTGCTGTGGCCGGCGGTGGTGGAGCTGGTGGGGATGGAGAACAAGATGTTGAGCGCGGTGCTCGTCGACGCGCGCCCGGTGGCGATGGCCGGGGAGGACCTGACCGTGGCGTTCGCCTCCTCGGCGGCGTTCCTGAAGAAGAAGGCCGAACATCCCGACAACCGCGCGATCGTCTCCGATGCGCTGCGCCAGCTCTCGGGCGGGCACTGGCGACTGTCCTATGAACTGCTCGAGGCCGATGCTGACGCCGCGTCCGTGCTCCCGGCGCCGACGGAGGAGGAGTGGGTGGCGCGCTTCATGGAGGAGTTCGACGCCGAGGAGCTCTTTGGCGATCAGACGCCGGTAACCGGCGAACAGAAAGAGGCGTGATGGCGAAGCAGCAGCGGATGGGAAACATGCAGCAGATGATGCAGCAGGTACAGAAGATGCAGCAGGACATGGAGAGCGCCCAGGAGGAGCTCAAGCACGAGACGGTCGAGGCCTCCGCCGGTGGCGGCATGGTCACCGTTCGGATTTCTGGCGCCCTGCAGATCCAGGCGGTGAAGATCGACCCGGCGGCGGTCGACCCCGAGGATGCGGAGATGCTCTCGGACATGGTCCTCGCCGCCGTCAACGAGGCGCTGCGCTCCGCCCAGGAGCTGGCGGCGAACAAGCTCGGCGCCACCACCGGTGGACTCGACCTCGGTGGACTGGGACTCCCGCCCGGGCTGGGCCTACCGGGCCTATAGCAAATGAGCAGCTACGCTCCGCCTGTCCAGCGGCTCGTGACCGAGCTGTCGAAGCTCCCCGGGATCGGCTCGCGCACCGCCCAGCGGCTCGCCTTCCACATTCTGCGCGCCTCCTCCGAGGACGCCGTGGGACTCTCGGAGGCGATTCGCGAGGTGAAGGAGAAGATCGGATTCTGTGAGGTGTGCTTCAACCTGACCGACGAATCGCGCTGTCGCATCTGCCAGGACTCGCGCCGCGATCATGGTCTGATCTGCGTGGTCGAGGAGCCATCGGACGTGATCCCGATGGAGCGCACGCACGAGTACTCGGGCGTCTACCACGTGCTCGGCGGCGCGCTCTCGCCGATCGACGGCATCGACCCCGAGGACCTGCACATCGCCGAGCTGCTCTCTCGCGTCGCATCGGGCGGCGAGGTGCCGGTGCGCGAGGTGATCCTCGCCACCAACCCCACCACGACCGGCGAAAGCACCGCGCTGCACATCGCCGAGGAGCTCCGCGTGTGCGCCCCCGAGCTCACGGTCACGCGCCTGGCCAGCGGGCTGCCGGTGGGCTCTGATTTGGAGTACGCCGACGAGGTCACCCTCGGCAAGGCCTTCGCCGGCCGCCGGGCTGTGTGATCACATCAGGCACGGACAACACGAGGCACGGACGGTGTCATCGATCGCGACGTGAAGGTGGCGGCCTACTCGCCCTTGGATGAAACGGGCGCGTTCAGGCGACCCGGGTGGCGGGCCGGACGGTGCTCGAGGAAACCGTCGCCGAGGAGCTGCGTGATCGTGACGAGGCGATAGCCGCGCGCCTTCAGGCCTTCGATGATGCCTCCCAGCGCCTGGACGGTCTGGCCAACGGTCGCAGCCGGCCGGCCCCGCCTGCAGAAGGCGCGTCGCGCTCGATGATCGTCGCGGTCGCGACGAGCGACTTCAGGGGCACTCGAGCCGTGTCGATACCGTGCTGGGCGGATGCATCGCCTATGCGATGGCACCCCTGCGAGACACCCACACGACCCCCGATCTCCCGACGTCCGCTCCGGCGAGGTCGGTCGGCGCCCCAACTCCGCCGCTCGTGCCGCGCGTCGAGCGTCGGCGCCTGCCGCCGGCTGAAGGCCTGCAGCGACGCCGGCGCTTCTACATCCCGCTGAAGCTGCGGATCGCGCTCACGGTCGTGGCGGGCCTGTTGTGGGTCTGCTTCTCGCTGTGGCTCTCGCTCAGCTGGATCAGGACGCTCGGGCACGACATCACGATGCCGGTCGCGATCCTCGTGATCCTCGGGATCGCGATCATCCCCGGCTACCTGAACATCCAGCTGCTCACCTCGATCCTCCTCGACCGCCCGCCCTCTTTGCATTACGAGGTGGAGTTTCCGGTGATCACATTGCTGATTGCCGCCTACAACGAGCAGAGCTCGATCGCCGAGACAATCAACTACGCGCTGTGCGCCAACTACCCCGCGCGCTTCGAGATCGTGGTGTGCGACGACGGTTCGACCGACTTCACGCGCGAGATCGTCGCCGAATACGCGGAGCGCGATCCGCGCGTGCGGCTGTTCGCGGCCGAGCACGGCGGCAAGGCCAACACGCTCAATGCCGCGCTCGAGACCGTCCACACGCCGTTGACGGCCACGATCGACGCCGACACGCTGCTGATGCCCTACTCGCTCAGACGGGCCGTGATGCGACTGCTCGTCTCGCCGCCCGACACAGTCGCCGTCGCGGGGGCGGTGCTCGTGCGCAACTCGCGCGAGAACCTGCTCACGCGCGCGCAGGAGTGGGACTACTTCCTCGGCATCGCCACCGTCAAGCGCGGCCAGGCGCTGCTGCAGGGGACGCTCGTCGCGCAGGGCGCCTTCAGCGTGTACGACACGACCGCTCTGAAGCTCGTCGGCGGCTGGCCGAATCGGATCGGCGAGGACATCGTGCTGACCTGGCGCATGCTGCTGGCGGGCGGGCGCTGCGTGTTCGAGCCGACCGCGGTCGCGTTCACCGAGGCGCCCTCCACCTGGATCGGGTTCGCCCGGCAGCGCCGACGCTGGGCGCGCGGGATGATCGAGGGGCTGCGCGACCACGGCGTCGGCATGGTCAAAGAAATGAAATTCTACTCCCACTCCGTCGCCGGAAACTTCATGTTCCCGCTCCTCGACGCGACCTTCACGCTCGCGTTCATCCCCGGCATCCTGCTCGCGCTGACCGGCAACTTCGCGATCGTCGGGCCGATGACCCTGCTCGTGCTGCCGCTCAACGGCGTCCTCGGCGGCGTCATGTACTTTCACCAGCGACGCGTCTTTCAGACCGTCAAATTGCGCATCCGCAAGAACCGACGCGGGATGTTCTTCTACTTCTTCTGCTACCAGTATGTGATGGCGCCGATCTCGCTCGCCGGCTATCTGCTCGAGGCCGTTCGCGCACGCCGCGCCTGGTAGACCGCCGACGCCTGCAGGGCTTCAAGGTGCCGGTCAGTGCCACGCGGCGCCATGGGCAAAGCGATGAGCCTCTCTGACAGCGCCTATATCCTGGCGCCCATGTCCAACAACGGCATAGTCGTGATGAATGTACTTTAAGGACTACTAAATCTTGGCTTGGCCCGGCCGGAACGGCCAGGTGCGGTGGGTTTACATCTCGTGAGGATGTCCTATACTTCTGTTAGGACCCTCACCAGCGAAAGAGCCCCTGGGCTCTGCCGTGTAAGCGGCTAGCTGACGGGGGTCTTATTCGTTCCCGGCGACTTCGATCTCTGTTTCGGAGGCGATCTTGTCGCGGAGCAGGACCTGGGAGCGAGTGTCATCGCGCTCCCACTTGCGTTGGATCGCCCATGTGCAGTAGTCGGCGACGACGAGGCACGGCTCGCTCATGTTTGGCCAGAACGCGACGCGGTGGGTGCAGCGCGCTGAGGCACGGACGGCGTCGTCGACCGCGACGTGAAAGGCGCCTCGACGTTTGCGGGTCCCGAGATCGGACGCGACCGCGAGTAGCCGATCGCCGGGCTGCGCGATGTCTTGGGCGATCCGCGCGAAGTGCTCGTGCCAGACATGGCGGTAGAGGTCCTGTGGATTGCGCGTCGCGGCCGGGATCGACCTCTTGCCGATGATCGTCGCGTCGATCCGCATCTCACAGAGCGCGAGTGTCTGGAACACCTCGTCTCGGACGGGTTGCGGGTCCTCTGTCGCGTGCAGGACGGCGCCGAGGTGGACGCCTTGCCAGGCCAGGCGTCGCCGAAGTGCTTGGAGGCGGTCACCGGCCTGGCAGTTGCTCATCGTGACCGTCGCGAGGATGAAGTAACGACTGGCTCCAGGCCCATCGGAGAAGTCGAAGTTGCCGGCCTCGTCGCCGAACAGGTACACGGTGGACATCGCCGCAGAACCTATCGCGGCATGAGGGCGAGTTCTTCGATCTCAAAAGCCGCAGTTGTGTTATGCGGTACGTGGTCGGCGACGCCACGCACCAAGCGATGAGCCTCACTCACGCGCCTATATCCTGGCCGGCATGCCCAAAAGCGAGATCGTCGTAATGAAGTTCGGCGGCACCTCCGTCGCCGACGCCGAGCGCATCAAGCGCGCGGCGCGGCGCATCGTCGAGAAGCGCGAGGCGGGCTACAGCGTGGTCGCGGTGCTCTCCGCGCGCGGGCAAGACGACCGACGAGCTGATCGCGATGGCGCAGGCGCTCTCCGCCGACCCGGACCCGCGCGAGATGGACATGCTGCTGTCCTCCGGCGAGCGCATCTCCTGCGCGCTCTGCGCGATCGCGATCAACGATCTCGGCCACCGCGCGATCTCGCTGACGGGCTCCCAGGCGGGGATCGTGACCGACGACTCGCACACCAAGGCGCGGATCCTCGACGTGCGCGCCGACCGCGTCAGGGCGGCGCTCGACGAGGACTCGATCGTGCTCGTCGCCGGCTTCCAGGGCGTCTCGAGCACCGCCAAGAACGTCACCACGCTCGGTCGCGGCGGCTCGGACACGACCGCCGTCGCGGTCGCCGCGGCGCTCGGCGCACGAGGAGTGTGAGATCTACACCGACGTCTCCGGCGTCTACACCGCCGACCCCCGGATCGTCCCCGACGCGCGCAAGCTGGCCACGATCTCCTTCGAGGAGATGCTCGAGATGGCCGCCTCCGGCGCGGGCGTGCTGCAGTTGCGCTCGGTCGAGTACGCGCGCAACCACGGCGTGCGCATCCACTGCCGCTCGTCCTTCGACGATTCGCCCGGTACGGTTGTGCTCGAAGAAGACACGATGGAGCAGCCCCTGATCACAGCCGTCACCCACTCGACCGACGAGGCGCGCGTCACGCTCGTCGGCGTCCCCGACGAGCTGGGCGCCGCCGCGCGCATCTTCGAGGCGCTCGCCGCGGCGAACGTGAACGTCGACATGATCGTCCAGAACGAGCCCACCACCGCCGGCGGGCTCGCGGAGATCTCCTTCACCGTCCCGCGCGAGGACCTGCGCGTCTCTCGCGCGGCGCTCGAGCCGCTCGTGGGCGAGGCGTTTGCAGACATGACCACGCACGAGGAGATGGGCAAGGTCTCGATCATCGGCGCCGGCATGCGCTCGCACCCGGGCGTCGCGGCGAAGGTCTTCTCGACGCTCGCCGAGGAGGGCGTGAACATCGAGATGATCGCCACCTCGCCGATCAAGATCTCCTGCGTGATCGACCGCGCGCTCGTCCCCCGCGCGGTGCAGGCGCTGCACGCCGCGTTCGAGCTCTCCGGGCCCGGCACCTCGATCCCGGAGTAGGCGGTTCCGCCGAGCCGGAAGTAGAGCTTGAGCGGCTGACCTTCGGCTTAGCCGACGATCCTACGACAAATCCGTACCGCATCAAAAGATAAAATTGTTGCGTTGGACTCAGGGTCGCCGGCGCCACCACGGGGCTCGCGCCGGTCTGCGAGGTCGGGGAGCTCGACCGCAGGGCGAGGCGGGATCTCGGCGCCGCTGAGGATCGCCGCGGGCACCTCCTCGGTGAGCCAATCCTCCAGTGGCTCCGAGGCCGGCCGCTCGCAGCTCGGCGGCGACACCCGGCGGACGGTTGACGGTGTCGTGGGTGTCGGAGGTGACGTTGTGGATCAGGCCCTCGCGCGCGAGCTCCAGTCGCGAAGCGACGCACCTCCCCGCCGAAGCGCCCGATCAGCGAACCGGCCGTGATCGACGTGAGGACCCCCTCGCCCACGAATTCCCTGAGCATCTCCGGGATCGCGGTGGAAGGCCGGGCAGCGCTCGGGGTGGGCGATCAGCACGCTGTGGCCCTGGCGCTGCAGGTCGAATACGAGCGCGTCGAGGCCGGTGACCGCCGGCGGCAAACGGCGGCTCCACCAGCAGCCAGGGCCCGGAGCCGAGACTCAGGCGCGCAGAGCTCCTCGGATCGGATGTCGACGAGCCGCGTCATCGCGAGCTCGGCGCCGGCCAAAACCTCGAGCGCGACCTCCTCCGCGTCCAGGCGCGCGTTCAGCCGATCCACGAGCTCGGCGATCGTGTCGGCGTCGTTGGGGTAGCTCCAGCTGACGTGAGGCGTCGCCACGAGCGTCCGCGTGCCCGCCGCCACGGCGGCGCGAGCGAGCTCGACCGAGCTCCTCGATCGTCTCGGGGCCGTCGTCGATGCCGGGCAGCACGTGGGTGTGCAGGTCGATCATTCCTGCTCAGAACACTAAGGCCCGCTGCGGCAGGCCGCGCTCCAGCTTGCTACCCACCTCCTTCACTTACTTCCACTTTCTACTACCGATCACCCTCCGCTTCCCTACTCAAAGCTCGTCAAACCTCCACTGCAAACCTTCTAGAAGTTCCCAAATGATTTCCAAG
The DNA here is from genome assembly GCA_963779405.1 of uncultured Solirubrobacterales bacterium. GTDB lineage: Bacteria > Actinomycetota > Thermoleophilia > Solirubrobacterales > Solirubrobacteraceae > Palsa-744. The sequence goes on along the minus strand of CAVZYF010000019.1, from coordinate 333,856 downwards.
AATAGGAATCCCTAGCAACTGAGCCAAGTGCCTCGATCTATTTCTTGGACAAGTGGGCTTGCCAAGCGGCCTCAGTTGTGCAAGATTCCCCCCTTGATCTTGATAGCGGGATCTCAACATCTGATTGAGACGGTGTGTCCATCATGCGAGTTCATGTGGTGGAAAGGCAAGGAAGCTGGGGAGGCACTATGAATGGTGAGACGCAAGGTGAGGCCGGGACGCAAACCCGTCTCGGCCGCGCGCCGGCGTCGAGTTGGCACTCGTGGCTTGGTGGGGCTGGGGATCCGTCGCCGGCAGACCCCGCAGCAGATCACCGAGGCGCGCGGGCCGGCGGCGTGCCTGCGGCGAGACGCGCTGTTTCGCCGGATGCTGCTGGTGGCGGATGTGGTCGCGATCGCGGGCACGTTCGTGGTTGTGACGCAGCTCTCCTCGCGATCGCTGCAGCTGACGTGGTTGAGCATCGTCGGCCTGCCGCTGCTGCTGATCGGCGCGAAGCTCTTCGGGCTCTACGACCGTGACGAGACGCTGCTGCGCAAGACGACGCTCGACGAGGTGCCCAAGCTGTTCCACCTGGCGACGCTCTGCGCGCTGACCGCGTGGCTCGGCGAGCGAACTGATCGTCAGAGGCGGCTTTCTGCGTCGCCCCGAAGCGCTCGTCCTGTGGGTGGCGCTGCTCGCCGGGCTGGTGCTGGCGCGCGCGACGGCTCGGGCGCTCGCGCTGCGCCTCGCGCCGGTCGAGCGCTGCCTGTTCGTCGGCGATGAGCGCTCGGCCGAGACGATCCGCTCGAAGCTGACCGGTCATCGGCGGGATCAAGGCGACGATGGTCGCGCAGCTCGATCTCGACAAGGCCGCGCCGTGGTCGACCGACGCGCTCTCTCCGAGCCGGCTCGCGGAGATCCGCGATCTCGCGCAGACGCTCGACGTGCACCGCGCGATCATCGCGCCCGGCAGCGCCGAGGGCGGGGAGATGCTCAACCTGGTGCGCACGCTGAAGGCGGTCGGCGTGCGCGTGAGCGTGCTGCCGCGCCTGCTCGAGGTGGTGGGCTCCTCGGTCGAGTTCGACGACCTGCACGGGGTGACCGTGATGGGCGTCCGGCGCTTCGAGCTGACGCGCTCCTCGGCGGTGGTCAAGCGCAGCTTCGACCTGCTCGGCGCCACGGTCGGCCTGCTGGCGGTATCGCCCCTGCTGGCCGCGATCGCGGTGGCGATCAAGCTCGACAGCCGCGGCCCGGTCTTCTTCCGCCAGCTGCGGGTCGGCCAGCACGGCGAGCGCTTCTACATGCTGAAGTTCCGCACGATGGTCCCGGACGCGGAGGCGCTGAAGGACTCGCTGCGCGACCGCAACGAGGCCCAGGACGGCCTCTTCAAGATCGCCGACGATCCGCGTGTGACCCGCGTCGGCTCCTTCCTGCGCAAGAGCGCGCTGGACGAGCTGCCCCAGCTTTTCAACATCCTCAAAGGCGAGATGAGCCTGGTCGGCCCGCGCCCGCTCGTGATCGAGGAGGACCAGCGCGTCGAGGGCTGGCACCGCCGGCGTCTGGAGCTGACGCCGGGGATGACCGGCCACTGGCAGATCCTCGGCCCCTCGCGCGTGCCGCTCGCGGAGATGGTCGCGATCGACTACCTGTATGTGGCGAACTGGTCGCTGTGGAAGGACGTCAAGATCTTGCTGCGTACTGTCCCGCACGTCCTCGGGCGCCACGGGCTCTAGGCCGCACCTCCGCCGCCGCCGCGGCGCGGCCGGTCGCTCGTCCAGAGCGATCGCGGCGAGATCCGCCGCGCGAGGGTCGTTGACGGGGCCGGTTGGGATAGCGATCGGTGGAGACGCGCGTCCCTGCGGTCCGCAGAGGCCGCCCCGCGACAGAGAGCCACGAAGAAGAGGGCCACGATGAGCCAGATGGCGAAGGCTGCGATCAGCATCATTTGAGTCAGATGTGACGAAGTACGTGAAAGCATCATTACCCGCTCATCGGACATATCAAGCAAAAAGGTGAGCCAAACGTGCTATTTGCGGATAGATGTCGCTCTGAGATTCGACTCCTGTCGCATTTGTCCTCGACTGACGGCCAGCGGCCAGCGGCCGGCGCCGAGCGGCGGCGTTTACTCAGGAGGATGTTCTCGTCGAGCGCGCTTGGACCGTGCTCGACGGCGGGAGTGCGCCGGCGTTGTCGAGGAGGCCGGAGCACGCGCACGCGAGCAGTGCGGCTGGGCTAACGAGTAGCTTGCGAAGAAGTGCGCGAAGGTGGCTCACTCCGCCGGTATCGGCCCTGAGGCGCGGCCGTGTGAGTGAGAGGACTCACTCTGGACGAAGAAGGGCGCCCGTCGCCGAGAGGCTCGCCGGCGGAGGGGAGGGGATACCGGGCGATGAGCTCGAGCTCTCTGCTGTCCGCAAACGCCGCCACACGGAAGCAGCCGAGGGAGAGAAGGACCACGATGAGCCAGATGGCGAGGGCTGCGATCAGCATGTTTGAGGCGGATGTGACGAAGTGCTCGGAGGCATCTTGACTCCTGCGTCGGACGAAAACATACATAAACCGCCGCAAAACCCGCTATTTGCGAGCATAATTGTCAACAAGCAGTCGGCCGACGGCCGGCTCGGGCGTCAAGGCCTCGCTGCTGTCCTCGACCAGCGGCGACAGGACACCTACGCGGGGCGCCCGTGTAGCTACCGGAGAGTGGCGGTGACCTCCTACTCGGGGTAGAGATACAATCACTCGCCCGACGCACCACCGACATTTGGAGGAACCATGAAGCGAACCTACGTTTCCTATTGGCCATAGCAAGCGCGGCGAGCGCCGCGACGGTTGCGAGCGCGCAGACGAAGCCTCCCGGCCGCGCACTCGAGCCGCGCCGCCACGGTGGCAGCTGCGCCACACCAACCTCGGCAGCATCCTCGTCAGCTCCTCGGGCCGCACGCTGTATGAGTTCACGAGGGATCACGCCAACAAGAACAGCTGCGCGGCGATCAGCGGCTGCTCAGAAGCATGGCCGTCGCTCACCACAAGCGGCCGCCCGACGGCCGGCTCGGGCATCAAGGCCTCGCTGCTGTCCTCGACCAGCGGCCATCAGGTCACCTACGCGGGGCACCCGCTCTACACCTACAGCGGAGACAGTGGGCCGGGAGCAACCTCCTACGTCGGGGTAAAGCAGTTCGGCGGCGCGTGGTACGCGCTCACCGCCTCCGGCGGCGCGGTGATGTTGCTGTAGTAGGGGGGAACCTGTTGCTGTTGCTACGCTTTCACCAAATCGTCACGTTTGCAGGGACGCATGCGGCGACCGTACACTTAGGAGCGCGTCGCGTTCGGACGGTGCATGTCCGATGCTCGCTCCGGTTTCCCAAGCACCTGAACGAAGGTAGCCACCCTGTCCACTGAATCGATCGTCAGCCCGGCACCCACGGCCGATGCCGTGGAGTCCTGCGCGGCCTGCGGAGCGCCTCTGGCCGGCGACCAGCGCTACTGCCTGGAGTGCGGCGAGCGTCGCGTGCCGATGAGCAGCGTCCTGCTCGGCGGACCGCCCTCCGGCGAGCAGTCCCAATCCCAGGCGCCGCCGGCGGCGCCTCCTCTGCCCGCGTCCACGGGCGCGGACGGCGCGGGGCGCGGCAACGCGGTGACGGTGATCGCCGGCGTGGGCGTGCTGCTGCTGGCGCTGGGCGTGGGCGTGCTGATCGGTCGCTCGAGCGTCTCCAAGCCGAGCGCCCCCCCGGCCCAGGTGATCAGCGTCACCCAGCCCGGAACGACGACAGGTGCAGCGACGACGCCAACGACACCGACGACACCAACCAAGACGCCGGAAGCTGCCACCAAAGGTGGCTCTACCTCGTCCAAGCCCGCCACCACGAAAGGCGCCTCTGGCGCCGGCTCGAGCGAGGCTCACCCGGCTCCGCCCACGGTCGTGCAGAACCTGGCGAAAAAGAAGGGCAAGAGCTACGAGCAGGAATCCAAGAACCTTCCCAACGTGATCTCAACCGGGTGATTGCAGAGCGATGAGCACGCCGCCCGCACCGCCCACGCCGGAGGATGGCGGACGCTCGGAGCTGCGCCGCCGACGCGATCTGCTGGCCGAGCAGGTGACCGAGCTGCACTGGGATCTCGGGGGCCTGGCCTATGAGATGGCGATCCGCGACCACTTTCGCCTCGACGTGCTCGTGCGGCGCGCCGCGGCGCTTCAGGAGCGCGACGCCGAGCTGGCCGAGGTCGAGCGCCTGCTGCGCCTGGAGGAGAGCGCCAGCGCCGGCAGCTGCCCGCACTGCGCGGCCCCGCACAGTCGCGGGGCCCTGTTCTGCTGGCAGTGCGGGGCGACGCTCATGGAGCGCTCGCCGAGTGTCTCTTCGCCGGCGCCGGCGCCATCGCCGCAGGCGACCCTCGGCGAGGAGGACTCCTCCACCGCGGTGATGGATGCCCTGCTCGCACCGGGGGCATCCGAGCCGGCATCGTTCTCGGAGGAGTAGCGCCTTGACGGCGAACGTCGATCGTGCAGGGCTCTGCGAGGACTGCGGCTCCCAGCTGCAGCGTGCCCAGCGCTATTGCCTGGTCTGTGGCGCGCGCAACGGGTCGCGCAGCCCGCAGCTGGAAGAGCTTCTGCTGCGTGTCCAGGGCTCCTCGCCGGCAGACGGCCGATCGGCGGTGCCGGGCGCCGTCGCCGGGGCTGCTCTGCACTCCGGCCAGAGCCCCGATCCGGCCGAGCGATCGGCACCCGCGCGCTCCTCGATTTTCGCGCGCCTGTCTGCGCTGACGCTTCCCTCCCCGCGGGTCTCGGCGCTGCTCGTGCTGATGTTTCTCGCCTTCGGGGTGATCCTCGGAGGCGTGGTGGGCTCGCCGGTGCCGGACACGCTCGCCGCGTCCGACGCTCGGCACGTGAAGCTGATCCTCCCGTCGGCGGCGCCCGCCGCCTCGACCGCGACGCCCGCAGCCTCCTCGCCTTCGCCCAGCGAACCGCCCGCCGCGGAATCCGAACCGACCCCCTCCCCAGCCGCCCCCTCGACCCCGGCCTCGACTCCGACCAAGCCCGGCTCAGGCGCCTCCTCCGCGCCGTCGCCCTCGGGCGCCGGCAAAGGCGGCGGCGGCGGCAAAGGCTCCCCGTCCGCGCCCGCGCCGAGCGGCTCGAGCTCGAAGCTGCCGCCCGTCAAGCACGTGTTCGTGATCATGCTCTCCGATCAGCCCTACGCGTCGGTGTTCGGGCCCTCCTCGACGTCTCCATACCTATCCCAGACCCTCGAGCACCACGGCGAGCTGCTGGTGCGCTACTACGCGGTCGCACACGAACAGCTGGCGAACGGGATCGCGCTGATCAGCGGTCAGGGGCCGACCGCGGAAACCGCCTCCAACTGCCCCACCTACAGCGACATCGCCCCCGCCACGGTGGGCGCCGACGAACAGGTCACCGGCCACGGTTGCGTCTATGAGAGCTCGACCCAGACGCTCCCCGGGCAGCTGACCGCCAAGCACCTGACCTGGCGGGCGTATCTGGAAGGGATGGACGAAGGGGCCTCCTCGGGCGCGGACGGCGCGTGTGGACATCCGGCGCTTGGCGCGGCCGATCCGACCTCGGCGGCGACCCCGCCCGCGGGGCAACCGTACGCCACGTTCCGCAACCCGTTCGTGTACTTCCACTCCGTGATCGATTCCTCCACGTGCGCGAGCAACGACGTCGGGCTGAGCAAGCTGGCGGGCGATCTGACGAACGCGAAGGACACGCCGAGCTTCTCCTACATCGTTCCCGACCTCTGCCACGACGGCAGTCCCACCCCCTGCGCGAGCGGAGCGCCGGCCGGCCTGGGAGCGGCCGAAAGCTTCTTGAAGCAGGTCGTCCCCGAGATCCTTCACTCCAAGGCCTACAAGGAAAGCGGCCTGCTGGCGATCACCACCGACGAGGCGCCCTCGAGCGGCGCGCTCGCCGATTCCAGCTCCTGCTGCGGTCAGCCGCAGTTCCCAAACCTGCCGGCGTCCTCGTCGGGCCTGGGTCCCGAAGGGGGAGGGCAGGTCGGCGCGCTGCTGCTGTCGCCGTTCATCAAGCAGGGCGTCAGCCAGGAACCGTACAACCACTTCTCGCTGCTGCGCACGATCGAGGACCTGTTCGGGCTCGAGCACCTGGGGTACGCGGGGCTGTCGAAGGTCAGCTCCTTCGAACCGTCGATCTTCTCGGCTAAACCGTCGGGCTGAGCACCGGAAAGCTCAGAACGTCTCGCGACGCCCGTCCGGGGCCGCATCGGGCCGCGTCCCGGCCGGATGGGAGGAGTCGGAGAACTCGCGGAACAGGCCGGTGACGACGAACGCGACCTGCTCGCCGATGTCCACGGCGTTGTCGCCGATCCGCTCCAGGGCGCGGGCGACGAGGATCATGTGCATCGCCCACTCGCGCGTGTCGGCGTCGTCGCCGATGTCCAAGGCCATCCGGAAGATCTCGCGGTTCAGGCGGTTGATCTCGCGGTCCTGACGGACGAGGTCCTCGGCCAGGCCGACGTCGCGCCCGCCGAACGCGGCCTTCGATTGCACGACCTCCGAGCGGGCATAGGCGCCCATCTTCGACAGCGCTTGGAGCACCTCCTGGCGCACCGGCGGTTCGTGCCCGGAGAGCGGGATCAGCTTGGCGATGTTCACGCACTGGTCGCCCATTCGCTCGATGTGCTTGATCATGTGCAGCAGCGCCGCGACCAGACGCAGGTCGCCAGCGACGGGCGCCTGCAGCGCGAGCAGCGAGAGGATGCCCTGGTGCACCTCCAGGTAGCGCCCGTCGACGCGGTCGTCGTCGGCGATCACCATCTGCGCGAGCTCGACGTCCTGGTGGTTGAGCGCCTCCAGCACGCGGTCGAGCTGCTCGACGATCAGATCGAGGCCGCCCAGCGCGTGATCCTCGAGCTCCTTCAGCTGCTGCTGGAAGTGCGCCCGTCCCTTTTGCTGCTCGGCGGCGCCGTTCCCCGTTCCCGACGGCGCCTGAGTCTGCAGGCCGTCGGCGCTAGCCGAACTTTCCGGTGACATATTCCTCGGTTCTCGGGTCGGAGGGAGTTGTGAAGATCGCTTCCGTCGGGCCGACCTCGACGAGCTGGCCCGAGAGCATGAACGCGGTGCGGTCGGCCACACGCGCGGCCTGCTGCATGTTGTGCGTGACGATCACGATCGTTACGCGCGTCTTCAGCTCGGCGATCAGCTCCTCGATCTTCAGTGTCGCGATCGGATCGAGCGCCGAGCACGGCTCGTCCATCAGGATCACCTCGGGGTCCACCGCCAGCGAGCGCGCGATGCACAGCCGCTGCTGCTGGCCCCCGGAGAGCCCGGCGCCGGGCTCGGACAGGCGCCCGGAGACCTCATCCCACAGCCCGGCGCCGCGCAAGCGCGGCCTCGACCTTCCCGTCCAGGTCGCCGCGCCCGCGCGAGCAGAGCCGCAGCCCCGAGGCGACGTTGTCGAAGATCGACATCGTCGGGAACGGGTTCGGCTTCTGGAAGACCATCCCGATCGCGCGGCGCACCGCGACGACGTCGACCGAGGAGTCGTAGACGTCGAAATCGTCGAGCAGCACCCTGCCCTCGGCGCGGGCGCCGGGGATCTCCTCGTGCATGCGGTTGATGCAGCGCACCATCGTCGACTTGCCACAGCCCGAGGGGCCGATGATCGCGGTCACCTCGTTGGCGCGGAACTCGAGATCGACGCCCTTGACCTGTTCGCTTGCGCCGTAGAACGCCTTCAGCGCCTCCAAGCGCACGCTCAGCCCCTGCTTGGCCGGCGTGGTGGACGGCGCCGCCGGCGCGGTGGCCCGAGGCTCGGAGCTCTCGGTGACCGGAGCACCGGTGATCGTGGAATCGATTGTGGCGGGGTCGGTCGCGGAGGAGTCGACCCGACCGCCCTCGCGCCCGCTGGTCTCCACGCGGTCGTCGGGCTCCATCTCAGCGGTCCTGAGAGACGTTCCGTCGGTGCTCATGCAAGGCGGCTCCTTCGTGCGATCAGGCGGGCGATGAGGTTCAGCAACAGGATCATGACGACAAGGGTGAGCGCTGCGCCCCATGCACGGTTTACCACGGCCGTGGTCGGAGATGTGACGTCGCTGTAGATTTGCACCGGCAGCGAGTTCATGAACCCGCCCAGGTTGAAGCTCGTCGCGTTCGCCGCGGCCGCCGTGAACAGCAGCGGCGCGGTCTCCCCGGCGGCGCGCGCGATCGCCAAGAGCACGCCGGTCACCATGCCCGGCAGAGCGGTGGGCAGCACGATGCTGAAGATCACCCGCCAGCGCGGAGCGCCCAGCGCGAGCGCCGACTCCCGCAGGGCGCCGGGGACCAGCAGCAGGATCACCTCGGCCGAGCGCGTCACCACGGGCAGCATCAGCAAGGACAGCGCCAGCGCGCCCTTGTAGCCGGCGAAGCTCGAACCGGTGCCGACGATCAGCACGATGTAGATGAACAGCCCGAAGACGATCGAGGGCACGCCCGTGAGCACATCGATGAAGAACCGCACGAGCTGCGCGAACCAGCTGTTCTTGCCGTACTCGACGAGCCACACGGCGACCCCGACGCCGATCGGGACCGAGATCACCGACGCCAGCGCGACCATCTCGATCGTGCCGAAGATCGCGCTCTTGATCCCGCCGATGCTCGAGCTCTTGAAGAAGGTGTTGCCGGTCGGGTCGGTCGTGAAGAAGCTGGTGCTCCACGAGGAGAGGCCCTTGCTCAGCAGGTAGTAGACGATCAACAGCAGCGGGATCAGCGCGAGCACCGTGGCCGCGAGGATCGCGCCGCGGGCGATCCGGTCCCGGCGCTGCTCGCGCCGGGCTGACGTTGAAGCGCGCCAGTATCTCGGGTGAGGCGTTCGGCGTACTCATGCGCCCGCCGCCGCGCCGGCCCCGGCGTCCGCTCGAGCCGCGCCCCCGGCCTGCTTGGAGGAGCCGCCTGGCTTCGCGGCCCGCAGCACGAAGATGCGCGCGACGCCGTTGACGAAGCAGCGTCAGCACGAACAGCACGAGCGCGGCGGCGAACAGCGCCGAGCGGTGCAGGCCCTGGGCCTCGCCGAACTCGTTTGCGATCGCCGCCGCGAGCGAGTAGCCCTGACCGAAGAGGTGCCCGCCGAGCTGGGGCGCGTCGCCGATCAGGATCGTCACCGCGATCGTCTCGCCGATCGCGCGGCCGAGGCCGAGCATCGCCCCGCCGACGATGCCGGAGCGGCAGTAGGGCAGCACGGCGATCCGGATCATCTCCCAGCGGGTCGCGCCGAGGCCGAGCGCCGCCTCCTTGTGGTCGAGCGGCACCGTGGCCATCACCTCGCGGCTGATCGCGCTGACGATCGGCAGGATCATGATCGCGAGCACGAGCCCGGTGACGAAGTAGTTGGGAATCGTGGCGACGCCGCCGCCGATGAACGGGACGAACGACAGGCGGTCGGCCACCCATTGCTCGGCCGGCTGCAGTTTCGGGGCCAGGAAGAAGATGCCCCACAGCCCGTACACGACCGAGGGCACCGCGGCGAGCAGCTCGATCAGGATCGTGATCGGCCCGCGCACGCGCCGCGGGGAGAGCTCCGTCACGTACACGGCGGTCGCGACCGCCACCGGGACGCCGATCAAGAGCGCCAGCACGGAGGTGATCAGCGTTCCCACGAGCAGCGGCAGCGCGCCGAACTGTTCGGCGTTCACGTTCCAGTCGTTGTCGAACGTGAAGCCGAGCACGCCGAACTTCGCGAACGCCGGTTTCGCCTCGCCGACCAGGCGGAAGAAGAAGTAGACGATCAGCGCCAGGATCAGGCCCGGCCAGGACGGTCAGGCCGTACTTCAGGGCGCGGTCCGGGAACCGCGCCAGCGGTGAGCGCCCGAGAATCGAACGCTCACCGCCGCCGGGGATCGACGCGGCCTCCATGCCTACCTTTTGCGGCGGCCGTGGGGGGATGACGCGCCCCTCGACGCGTCATCCCCGATCTTGCCGCCACGGCCCAATGCGATCAGCCGCCGAGCGCCGCGCCGTTGCACTGCAGGCCGGCCGCCGCTTCCTTTGACTTGGCCAGGATCGACGCGGGCAGGCTCGCGTAGTCGGCCTGAGCCAGGATCGACTGGCCCTGGTTCAGCCCGTAGTCGATGAACTTCACGACGCCCTTCGCGACGCTTTCGGACTCGCCCGCCTTGCACAGGTCCTTGTTGACGACGATGAACGTCTGCGAGGTGATCGGATAGGCGCTGGCCGCGGGGGAGTCGATGACTTTGATCCCGAGGTTCGCCGGCACCGTGACGCCTTCGCCGGCGGCGCTGGTGGACGCCAGCGTCGGCGCGATGAAGCTCCCCGACTTGTTCTTCACCGAGGCGTAGGTGAAGTTGTGCTGCAGCGCGTAGGCCTGCTCGACGTAGCCGACGGCGCCGGTCGTCTGCTGGACCGCGCCCGCCACGCCGGCGTTGCCCTTGGCGCCCGTGCCGACAGGCCACTGCACGTCCTTGCCTTCGCCGACCTTGCTCTTGAATTCGGGGTCGATCGCGGCCAGGAAGCTCGTGAAGCCGGAGGTGGTGCCGGAGGAGTCCGAGCGGTGGATCACGGTGATCGCGGTGCTCGGCAGCGTGACGCCCGGGTTCAGCGCCGCGATCTCCGGGTCGTTCCAGGTCTTGATCTTGCCGAGGTAGATGTCGGCGATCGTCTTGCCTTCGAGCTTCAGGCCGGTCTTCACGCCGGGCAGGTTGTAGGAGACGGTGATCGCGCCCAGGAACATCGGGATCTGCACGGCCGGGGAGCCGTTCTTGGCGATCGCTTCTTCATCGGCCGGCTTCAGCGGCGGGTCGCTTGCTCCGAAGTCCACCGTCTTTGACTGCAGCGAGGTGATCCCCGCGCCCGAGCCGACCGCCTGGTAGTTGACGGTCAGGGGGCTCGAGCGATGAGGCCCACTGCTCGTAGACCGGGGCGGCGAACGTCGAGCCGGCTCCGGAGATCGTCGTCGCCGAACCGCTGCTGCTCGAAGTGGATGAGCTGGACGAGCTGCTGCCGCATGCGGCGAGACCGAGTGCGAGCAGCGCAACACCTGCGAATGCGCCAATCTTGTTCTTGATCACTGCGTCTCCTCTGGCTGGGATTTTTGTGCCTGTCACCGGTCTCGATCGGCTGATGCCCTCATAGACGCGGGCTCCCCTGCCGGTCGGTGTCGGCTGCGATCAGTGTCACGAATCGCCGACCGCTCCGATGTGAACATTTCGTAAAAGTCCGTCCGGCTCGCGGTCGGCGCCGTTGGCGTTTTCGAGGGCGCCCGCCGCACCCGTCATCGCCTCGGGCGCCTGGGGAGCGGCCACCGCCAGGGGCCGGGCGGGGTGAGCGGGCGTCCCATCCGTCGAGGGCTGCGGCTGGAAGCGGTAGCCGAAGCCCGGATGGGTGTGGATGAAACGGCGGTCGGGCATCGCCGTTTCGAGCTTCCCGCGCAGCTTGCTCACGTACACGTCCACCGAGCGGTCGCCGTCGCGCAGCTCGCCGCCCCACACCGCGCTGTACAGCTCCGCGCGCGTGACGACCGCCCCGGCTCGCCGGGCCATCGCCGCGAGCAGCTGGAACTCCCGCACCGACAGCGTCAGCGCGCGCCCGTTGGCGAGCACGAGGCCCTCGCCGAGCCTGATCTCGAGTTCGCCCGCGTATAGCGTGTTCGCGTTTTCCACCGAGTCCTCCGGCTACAGGGTCGCCGCGAACGATGCCCGCGTGCGTTGCCAAGTCGTGATCGAGACGTGAAGAACTCGTGAAGAGAGCACGCCCGCATGGACGATGTCCATAATCTCCCTGGATGAGCCTGCTCGGACGCCCGATCGATACCACCCTGGCCACGCTGCTGGAGGACGCGGGGCGCAACGTCGAGCGCTCGGCGCTGCTGCTGCGTGAGCTGCTGGCCGCGTTTCCCGAGCACGCGACGCTCGCCGAGGATCTCGCCGCGTGCGAGCGCGAGGGCGATCGCATCACCCACGACATCATCTACCGCATGGGTGGTGGCCGGCGCGTGCGGGCGCCATTCGACGCGGGCGACGGCTATACGCTTGCGACCGCGATCGACGACGTCGTCGACTACACCGAGCAGGCGGCGGCCCAGCTGGATCTGTACGGGGTCGAGGCGCCGATGGAGCAGGCGGTCGAGTTCGCCGACGTGCTCGTCGCCGCCGGCGAGGAGATCCTCGCGGCGCTGCGCTGCCTGCACGGCGGCGGCGATCTGAGCGCCCACCTGGTCGAGATCCACCGCCTGGAGAACGTTGGCGATCGCCTGCAGCGCGATGCCGTGACCTCGCTGTTCGCGGGTGGCATCGACCCGATGGTGGTGATCCGCTGGAAGGACATCTTCGAGTCGCTCGAGGCCGCCGTGGACGCGTGCGAGACGGTCGCGCACAGGCTCGAGGGGATCACGCTCAAGCGCCGGCCGGCGCTGAGCGACTCAGCCCGGCGTGCTCGCCGGTGCGCTCGCTTCGAGCTTCGCCCCCGCCGGCGCGCCCACGAGGAACGCCTGGAACGGGACCGATGCGCCGGGCGGCCACTTCGGCCAGGATCGCCCTGCCGGCGGCGGCGATCGTGCCGCCGCGGCGCGCGGTCGACGTAGACGACGAGTTCTTGCTGGGCGACGCCCGAGCGGTTGCGCACCGTGCCCGAGACTTCGCCCGTGGATGCTTCGGCCAGGTGCACACCCTGCACTTCGATCCGCGGTTCGGGTCCGCTTGCGGCGGGGGACTTCGCCGACCACCGCGCTGACGCCCGCCGGCCCGCCCGAGCGATCGGGACCTGGTCGTCCACCCACGTCACCGTGCCGCGGGCCGGCAGCGAGGAGATCTCGGTCAGTGCCGCTTCGAGGCCGGGGGCGTTGTTCTGGTAGAGGGTCTGTCCGTGCGCGTCCTTGACCGTGATCGCGATCGGCACCGAGCGCAGGGCGTGCGAGGAGGCATTGGTGACGATCACGACCGCGGCGGCCCCTTCGGAGCTGTGCACCACGGTCGCGCTCCAAGCACATGCGACCTGGGTGCTGGCGTGTGCGATCGTCAGCCCTCGGTGCGCCGAGCGCGAAGTGCTTGGCCGTCTTTTCGAGCTTCGCGCTCTCCTCCTGAGTGCGTCTCGCACCCGCTCAGCGCCAGCGCGATCAGCACGAGCGCCGAGAGGGCCCGCGCAAGGCTCACCCGAACGCTCCGCCGATGTACTCGCGGGTGCGCTGCTGGGCGGGACGGTCGAACACCTGCTCGGCGGGTCCGTACTCGACGAGCTCGCCGAGGTGCATGAACGCGACGTGGTCGGCCACGCGGAAGGCCTGCTGGAGGTTGTGCGTGACGATCACGATCGCCACGCTCTCGCGCAGTGCGACGATCAGCTCCTCGATCGTCGCCGTGGAGATCGGGTCCAGCGCCGAGCAGGGCTCGTCGAGCAGCAGCACCTCGGGCTGGGCCGCGAGCGCGCGCGCGATGCACAGCCGCTGCTGCTGGCCGCCCGACAGGTTCAGGGCCGAGCGGTCCAGGTCGCCGGCGACCTCCTCGTACAGCCCGGCCCTGCGCAGCGCGTCGTTGACGGCGTGCTCGAGCTCGGCGCTGCGCCGCCGCCGCCGTCCGCGCGGCGGGACTCTGCTCGGCCAGGGCGTAGGCGACGTTGTCGAAGATGCTCATCGGGAACGGGTTGGGCTGCTGGAAGACCATCGACACGCGCCGGCGCAGGGCGTTGACCTCGAGCTCGTGGATCTCCTGCGCCGTCGAGCGTGATCCGCCCGGCGCGCGCAGCCCCGGCGGTGACCTCGGTGAGGCGGTTGAGCGAGCGCAGCAGCGTCGTCTTGCCCGAGCCCGAGGCGCCGATCAGCGCGAGCACCTCGCCCTGGCGCACCGGCAGGCTGACGTCGCGCACGACCCAGTTCTCGCCGTAGGCCAGCCACACCGATTCGACCCGCATGCGCTCGCGCACGCTGCGCCACCGGCGGGCGCTCGGCGCGCAGGCGCGCGGAGACCGAGGGCCGCGCGGCCGTGGTGCTCGCGCCGTTGGGAGCTCGCCGTGGGCGCGACCACGCGCGGCTCGCGCTCGACGGCGATCCGTCGCACGGGAGGTGGTGTCACCTGGTCCATCCCGACTCGGCTCCCTCACGATCCCAGCTCTGATCCCGATCCCGCGCTCCTTGCGGGCGGCGGATCAGGCCCTGCGCTCCGCCAGGCGCCACCAGCTGCCGCCGGTCCGGTCGACGCGGTTGCCCGCGCCGCTGATGCGTGTCACGGCGAAGTTGAGCGCCAGCACGATCATCAGCAGCACGAACGCGGCGGCGTAGGCCTTTTCGTGGGCGTTGCCCTCGCCGGCGGGCGAGTTGTAGTAGACGTAGCTCGTCAGCGTCGAGCCGGTGCCGCGCAGCAGCCCGAGGATCGGGGTGCCGCTCTCGGGTTCGGTCTTCAGCGTGCCCGCCGAGCAGGATCGATCACGATCGCGGTGTCGCCGATGATCCGGCCCATGCCGAGCACGACGCCGCTGGCGATGCTCGGGCGGATCGAGGGCAGCAGCACGTGGCGGATCGTCGTGGCGCGGGTCTTGCCGAGCGCGTAGCGAGGCCTCGCGCATGCGATCGGGGAGCTGGGCGAGCCCCTCGCGCGCGGCGCCGACGATCAGCGGCAGCGCGAGCAGCGCCATGATCGCGCCGGCGGTGAGGAACGACTGTCCGGTGACGGCGCCGTCGGCGGCGTTCTGGGAGAGGAAGCCGAGGAAGCTCTGCGAGAACACGAGCAGTCCGAAGATCGCCAGCACGACGCTGGGCGCGCCGGCGATCATCTCGACCGCCGACTCGACCGCGCGCGCGAGCCAGGCTCGGACGGCCGTACTCGCGTCAGCCACGTCGCCAGCGCCACGCCGATCGGCGCCGCGATCGCGATCGCCGACCGCCGTGAGCGATGAACGTGCCGCTCGATCGGGTCGAGGAAGCCGCCGGCCTGGCTCTGCTGCAGGGAGGGGGCGGGCGATTCCAGCAACAGGCTCGGGCGCAGGTAGGAGATCCCCTTGATCGAGCATGAACAGCGACGATCGCCACCGCGATCAAGCACAGCGCCGATGCCGGTCGCCCAGCAGAGCCAGTAGCACGACGCGGTCGAGCAGCGGCCAGGAGGCGATGCTCTGCGCGCGGGCGGCGCATCACGCTCAGGCCCGCGGGCGGGCCGGCCAGCTCGGGCGTCGACGCTCGCCATCAGGCGCCGATCCCGTAGCGCTTCAGCGGCTGCTTGGCGGCCCAGCCCGGCGAACGACAGCATCGCCGCCGAGACGAGCAGCACGGCGGCGATCGCGTAGATCGTGTGCGCCATCGGGCCGATCGTCTGCCCCCCGGATTCCTGGACGATCGTCGCCGCCAGCGGCTGGACCGGCTCGAACAGGAAGGTGAAGCCGTCGAGCGGGTTGGCGGCGAACGGCCGCGACCGCCGGAGACCATCGCGAGCATGATCGCCTCGCCCAGCGCGCGCGCGGTCGCGAGCACGGTCGCGGCGGCGATCGCCGGGCGCGCGGTGCGCAGCGACACGCGCCAGATCGTGCGCCAGCGGTTGACGCCGAGCGCCGCCGAGCCCTCCTGCCAGGAGGCGGGCACGGCCGCCAGCGCGCTCGGCGATGATCGCGACCATGATCGGCAGGATCATGATCGTAGGATCACGTCGCGGTCATCAGGTCGGCGCCGTTGAGCTGCACGACGTAGGCGACCGACTGCTTGCGGGCGTTGCTGATCAGGTTGTTCGTTGATCCACGGCGCGAGCGCGAGGATCCCGATCAGTCCGTAGACACCGACGGCACGCCGGCGAGCAGCCGACGACCGGCTCGAGCACGCGCGCGCACCGGCGCCGGGGCGAACTCGGTCAGGAAGATCGCCGCCAGCGTCGAGACCACCAGCGCGATCAGCACCGCCGGGACCGGTCGTGAGGATCGTCCCCCAGATCAGCGGCCAGGCGCGGAAGTACAGCAGCTGAGTGGCCGGGCAGCGGCATGCCTTCGTCGCATCGCGCGCAACTGCGTGACCGACGTTCGCCGCCGGGGCCGAACCAGCTCAGCCCGTTGGCCTGAGAACGACGGCCATGCGTTGCTGAACGACCGTGACGATCATCAGCCGCGATCAGCACCAGCATCACAGCGGCGAGCGCGCCGAGCGCACGCTCGGCGCGCCGTCGGTCCTGCCGACCGCGCGCGCCCGCGCGCGAGCGCGTGCGACGGGCTGGTCGCATCGTGCAGCCTCGGCGGCGCGCCCGTCGCCGTCTAGTGGACCGCGATCCAGCTCGAGTTGATGATCGCTTTGGTGGTCTTGTTGCCGCTCGTGACCCAGGCGATGAACTTCGGCGGCTTCGCCCTTGGGGGCGCCCTTGGTGACCATCCAGAAGTTACGCACGCCCTCGTACTGGCCGGACTTGGCGTTGCGCAGGTTGCAGGCGATGCCCTGTAGCCGACCGGCGTTGACGCCGGCGGTGTAGGCGAAGGACACGAAGCCGATCGCCTGTTTGTCGCTGTCGACCGCGTTCTGCTCCAGGCCGTTGGAGGCCTCGGCCGTCGCGCTCGGGGAGATCTTCAGCGTTTCGCCGAGGAAGATGTGCTGGAAGGCGTCCTGCGGTACCGGAGGCGCCGTCGCGGTCGAACAGGTCGATCGGGCCGGTGACGCTTGGCGCCCGGCACTTCGCTCCAGTCGCGGATGCTTGCCCGGTGAAGATGCCTTCGACCTCTTCCTGGGAGAGGTTGGAGATCGGGTTCGTGTCGTTGGTGATCATGCACACGCCGTCGCGGGCGATCTTCGTGAACACCAGCCCTTTGGGGTCGACGTCGACGATCGGGTCGCGCGAGGAGTCGCCGATGTCGAAGCGGCCGCTCGCGGCGCCGTCAGATGCCGATGTCGGACTGGCCGCCCTCGACCTGCGGGCGCGGGGATCTTCGGGTAGGCCTTGTGGTAGGCGGTGGCGAGTTTCTGGGCGAGCGGCAGGACGGAGGTCGAGCCGCCGATGATCAGGCGCCTGGCGGCCGCGCCGGCCGGCACGGCGAGGACCAGCGCGAGGATCAGGAGACGATGAGGGTGCGGTGTGCGCGCACGTTATTGCTCCTTTGTCGCTTGTCGGGCTTGGATAGCTGTCGGCGTCGACGGACGCCGGGGGTGGCAACAGCTCGATGCGTGCGATCGATGCGGTATGCGCGATGGACCTCACCCCGCGCGCAAGACTGTCGGTCGTGGGTTGGCATGATGTGTCGTTTTTGTGAACGCCGTGGTCGGCCGTTAGATGTACGCGAGCCCGGTGTTGTCGTTGTGAACGGCCTGGCGCGTGTGTCGTTTTTGTGAACGGCGTTGCTTTTCGCCGCGGCGTGTGACGCTGGCGCGGTCGATCGCCGCGCGACCACCGCTGCATTCGCCGCGACCGCGAGCCTGCGCAGCCGCCCGATCCGCCGACGCACGAGACCACTGCATGACCGACGAAGAGAACCCCGACAGCTACGACCCGGACGATCACGGCCAGCGCCCTCGACGAGGGCGACCTCTCCAGGAGCACGCGAGCACGGCCTCCAGCGCCGCCGTCGGCCAACGGCGCGGCGCGCCGCGAACAGGCCGGCCGTGCGCTCGGGCCTGGCCCATCGGCGCAACCCCGTGCTCGTGACGCTGGGCGAGCTGGCGCAGGACGCGCAGCGGATCGCCTTGCGCGATCCGCTCGCGCTGTTCCTGCGATCGCCTCGATCGGGCTGGCGATCGCCTTCGCGACGCTGCTCGGCGACATCAAGCCGAGCAGCTCGGGGACGCAGGCGCCGCTCAGCACCGTGCAGAAGCTGGCCAAGCGCCACGACATCGAACGCGCTGCTGCTCGACCACGACAACCGCGTCGAGCTGCACGACCACGACGCCGCCGTCGACGGATCACGACCCGAAGGCACCGCGCGTCGGCACCACGGCGGAGGCGCGCACGATCCGCTCGGCGAGCGGCCGGCGGGCTCGCAGTCAGCTGTGGGCCTCCTACCCCGCCTCGGGGCGCTGACCCAGCAGCTGCTGCGCGAACTCGACGCGAGCGGCGCGAACGTCGCGGTCGATCAGCAGTCGGGCAAGGGCACGAAGACGATCATCGTCCAGTTCCTGATCCCGATCCTGCTGCTGGTGTGCCTGTTCTCGCTGTTCATGCGCCTGGGCGGCGACGGCGGCGCGGCGGGCGGGATCGCCGGCTTCTCGCAGTTCACGGGCAAGGGCCGTAAGAAGGGCAAGGGCTCGGCCGACAGGATCACGTTCGCCGACGTCGCGGGCGCGGGCGAAGCGCTGGCCGAGCTCAGGGAGATCCGCGACTACCTGGCCGACCCGTGAAGTATCTGGCCGTCGGCGCCGCGGCGCCGAAGGGCGTGCTGCTGGTGGGCCCGCCGGGGACGGGCAAGACGCTGCTCGCCAAGGCCGTCGCCGGCGAAGCCGACGCGGCCTTCTTCTCCGCTCTCGGGCTCGGACTTCGTCGAGTCGCTCGTCGGTGTCGGCGCGGCGCGCGTGCGCGACCTGTTCCGCAAGGCCCGCAAAGTCTCGCCGGCGATCATCTTCATCGACGAGCTCGACGCCGCCGGGCGCAAGCGCGGCGCGGGCATCGGCCAGGGCAACGACGAGCGCGAGCAGACGCTCAACCAGATCCTCGTCGAGATGGACGGGTTCGGCGGCGACGGCGGCCTCGTCGTGATGGGCGCCACCAACCGGCCCGACATCCTCGACCCGGCGCTGCTGCGCCCGGGGCGCTTCGACCGCCAGGTCGTGATCGACGTGCCCGACGTGCACGGGCGCCTGGAGATCCTGCGCCTGCACGGCGGCAAGCGCCCGCTGGCGCCGGACGCCTCGCTGGAGGAGGTCGCGCGCCAGACGCCGGGCTTCAGCGGCGCCGAGCTCGCGAACGTGATCAACGAGGCGGCGCTGCTGAGCGTGCGCGACGGGCGCGGGCTGATCGACGCGGCGACGCTCGACGAGGCGATCGACCGGGTCGTCGCCGGTCCGGCCAAGCACCACATCCTCACCGAGCACGAGCGCTGGCTGATCGCGATCCACGAGGCCTCCCACGCGGTCGTGACCGACGCGCTGGGGCACACGACCTCCACGCGCAAGCTCTCGATCGTCGCGCGCGGGCGCCAGCTCGGCACCGCCGCGCACATGCTCTCCGACCGCGACCAGACGATCATGACCAAGCCCGACCTGGAGAGCCAGCTGATCGTGATCACCGCCGGCCTGGCGGGCGAGCGGATCGCGTTCGGGCACACCTCGACGAGCGTCCACGACGACCTGCACGCCGCGACCGCGCTCGCGCGCAGCATGGTCACCTCCTTCGGCATGTCCGACGCGCTCGGCCTGGTGACGATCGGCGAGAAGAGCGGCGAGGTGTTCCTCGGCGCCTCGCTGCAGGACCTCGGCTCGGTCGGGCCCGAGACGCTGAACGTGATCGACAACGAGGTCGAGCGCCTCGTCGGCGACGCCGAGGCGCGCGCCGCCGCGGTCCTCGATCGCAACTGGAGCACCGTCGAGGAGACCGCCACGGCGCTGCTCGAGCACGAGACGCTCTCCGGGGTGGCGCTCGACGCGGTGCTCTCGACGGTCCAGGAGGTCACGCTGGAGGAGCTGACGCAGGTGCGCAGGGCCGCGCCGCCGCGCTTCACCACGCGCGACCCCAAGCAGGCCTCATGAGGTCGCGCAGGCGCGCACCTGCCCTCGCCGGCGATGGTCGTCGCGCTGATCGCGCTCGTGCTCTCGACGACGGGGCTGGCGGACGCCGCCCGCCACGCGGTGATCAGCGCGTTCGCCGGCCACCCGGTCAGCACCAAGCCGCACGCCGGCGGTCTGCTGCTGCTCGGCAAGAACAGGAAATTCCCCGCCTCGGCGATCCCGACGGTGAAGAACGCCAGCGCGGTCGGCGGCAAGACCGCCGCCGAGCTCGAAGGCACCTGCCCGCCCGACACCGTCGACATCGGCAGCTGGTGCATGGAAACGGCGCCCTACCCGCTGACCAACGCGGACGTCGGCAAGAACAACTTCATCTGGGCCAGCAAGGCGTGCGAGGCAGAAGGCGGCTGGCTGCCCTCGGCCTCCGAACTGCTCGGCGCGGCCGCACGCGTGAAGCTCGAGTCGACGATCCACGACTCGCCGCTGACCGCCACCGATCAACCAGGACCCGACCCGGGGCCTGAAAGACGAACGCGAGATGAGCTCGACGCTGGTCACGACCGAAGCGGGCTCGGCGGCCGCCGGCTTCGAGGGCGTCAGCGAAGGCGCGACCGGCGATCCCCGCCAGGGCCAGGCCAACCCGATCCCGCTGCCGGCCAACCCGCTGCCCGAATCGCTGCAGTACGTGACCGTCTACGACAACGGCAACAAGGGCGGCTTCGCCGGCTCCGAGCCGGTGATCGACCCCGAGAACTTCCGCTGCGCCTACAACAAGACGCCGGGCGCTGTAAACAAATCCGAATCCTGAGCTGACGGTCCACGCAGGCGCCTCGGGGCCTCGTTCGCCTCCTCACCAAAACGCAACACCGGTGGTCATACCCCTGTTAGGCTTGGCCGATGGGAGTAGTGGGGAGCAAGGATGCGGGACGCTGGGCTATCGCGGTGCTGCTGGGCTGCGTCGCGCCGGCGCTGATGCTCGCGCCGAACGCGCTTGCCGCCGAAAGCACCGGCCGGATCGAAGGGACGGTTACCAAGGCGGTGGGTATGGAAGGGCTCGAAGGGATCGAAGTCTGCGCTTTCGGGACGGGCGGCGAGCTCGAAGAACCGTCTGTCGAACCCTGCGCGAGGACCGGGGTGGGCGGCAACTACACGATCTCTGGGTTGCCCAGCGGCGAATACGACGTCGAATTCGCGGTGCCCTTCGAAAGCTCGCTCAACTACGTCACTCAGTACTACGAAGACAAGCCCTCGTTCTCCGAAGCAAAGCCGGTGCCCGTGGGTGCGGGAGCCACATCGGGAATCGACGCGGAAATGCAAGTAGGGGGCAGGATCAAAGGAACTGTGACGGAGTTCACGGAAAGCGAAGACATCATCCCCCTGGGAAACATCGAAGTGACGGCCTACGAAACCGGCGAAACTAAATTTCCGGTCGGGTCCGCCACAACCAACACAAGGGGCGAATATACAATCGCCGGCTTGGCGAGTGGCAAATACAAGATGGAGTTCTCCGCGGAAGGAAGCGGTCTCAATTTTGTCACACAATATTATAAAGAAAAGACATCGCTTGCCGCCGCAAATCCAGTCCCGGTGATCCAGGGCGAAACGATCGAAGGGACCAACGCGGAACTGCGGGTCGGCGGTGAGATCTCGGGCACGGTGACCGACGCCGCCACGCACGCGCCGGTGTCGAACGTCTACGTCTTCGCGGTCGGGCCGGGCGAAGCGATCGCCGGGGTGGCGCTTACCGATGCAAGCGGTCAATACACGATTCCGGGGCTGGCGAGCGGCGTCTATCAGATCGAGTTCATCAAGCTCGGCGGCGGCTCCCCCTACATCACTCAGTACTACGACGACGAGCCGTCGCTGGCGAGCGCCAACCCGGTGACGGCCAGCGAGGGCGGCATGACGCCGGGGATCGACGCCGCGCTGGTGCGCAAGGAACCGGTCGACACGGCGGCGCCGGTCGTGTCGGGGACGCCCGCGGTGGGCAGGACGCTGTCGTGCGCCACCGGCACGTGGACGGGCAGCCCGACGCTCTCCTACAGCCACGCGTGGCTGCGCAACGGCAGCGCGATCCCCGGCGCGGCCGCGAGCACGTACGTCGTCCAGACGGCCGATCAGGGAACCGGGCTGGCCTGCAGGGTCACGGCGACGAACAAGAGCGGCAGCGCCGCCGCCGTGAGCAACACGCTGGCGGTGCCTGCCGCGCCGCCGCCTCTTCCTCCTATGCGGCCCGAAGTCAAGCTGTTGAGCCCCAGGATCGTCGTGTCCGGTAGCTCGGCCCGCGTGCCGATCGTCTGCGCGAAAGCTACGTGCGCGGGCACGGTCGAGCTGACCGAGCGGATCGTGGTTAGGCGCCGCCGCCGCGGCCGGACGAGGTTAAGGCGGGAGACGGTCCTCCTCGGCAGGGCCTCCTACGGGTTGGGCGCGGGGCAGAGCGCCACGATCTCCGTCCACCTGACGAGGACGGGGCGCAGGGCGCTCGCCAGGGCCAGACACCACCGGCTGCCGGCCACCGCCGGGGTCACTGTCACAGGCGGGACGGCGATCCGGGAGTCGGTCGTGCTCACCGAGCCCGTGCACAGACGCCGGAGATGAGCACGATACGCGCGGGCCGAGAACGCCACTCCGGCCCTGGCGCAGGCGCCACAGCGCAACACCTAGAGCTCGCCGGCGCTACGGCCAATGCGTGGCCAGCAGGCCCGATCCGATCCCGATCCCGATACCGCCCGCGACGTCACTTGGGTAGTGGACGCCGGTATGCACGCGCGAGTACGCGACAGCGCCTGCCAGCGGCAATAGCGCCGGCGCCATTACAGGTAGCTCGGCGCCGGTGGCGGTGGCGAACGCGAATGCTGCGGCAGTGTGACCAGACGGAAACGACGTCGATCGCGGCGTGCGGATGAGCGTCGGATGCGACGGCGAGAAGGGCCGGCGTCGGCGCACGAGCAGCTTTGCCGGGCCATTGGCAACCGCCGTCGCGATCGCGATCGCGATCAGGCCGCGTCCGGCCGCCCTACGTCCTTGCCGACCCCCGAACATAGCGAGCGCGCCCGCTATGAGAAGCCACAGTCGCGAGTAGTTCGCCGCCCGCGTGATGGCGACGAGCTTGCGATCCAGTGCGGATGAGCGAGTCCGAAACGAACGCCTCATCAGTCGTCGGTCCAGGAGCTCCACGCGACGCCACATCGTCACTGAACCTCAGGCTCCCGCAGGAAGATGGCCAGACCGAGCGCCAGCCGCGCGGCAGGGTAGCTCACCGGCCGGCCGCCACCCGTACCAAAGCGCCCAGGTTGTCCGTGGTGAGTGCCACCGCGCGCGCTGCCGGCGACAGGCCTGCCCCACGGGGCAGCCGCACGCGCAGCGCCCCGGGCAGTGATGCGAAGTGCAACGGTGGGTCGAGCAGGAGCGCCTCACCGTCGAGGCCGATCTCCACGGGGCTGTTTGAGCGGACCTCGAACTCCGGCTCAGACCAGGAGAGCAGGCCGGGGTAGCGTCCCGCCTGGCCGACCAGCTCGAGCGCTACGAGCTTGGAGACGTCGGTGCTTTGCACCCGGGCGGCGACGATGCCGAGCATGCCTGTGTCGATCCGCTCGCGTGTGCCGGCTCCGGCGAGGTGCGTGAGCTCATAGGGGTTGTTCGACACCAGCACGAGCGGGGCGTCCTTGTGGTTGGTCCCGTCCGGGGCGGTGAACTCGAGGTCTATTGGTTCGGCGTCGGGGCCGAGTAGGTCCGGCAGCATGCGGGTCCAGGTCTCGAGCTTGGCGTCGCGGTAGGCGTCGGACTGGACGACCTTCGCATAGACACCGAGCGA
The DNA here is from genome assembly GCA_963779405.1 of uncultured Solirubrobacterales bacterium. Taxonomy (GTDB): domain Bacteria; phylum Actinomycetota; class Thermoleophilia; order Solirubrobacterales; family Solirubrobacteraceae; genus Palsa-744. Next base: position 310,499 of record CAVZYF010000019.1, on the reverse strand, counting down.
CGCGTTGTTGACGAACACGCGGTCGTTCACGCGCGCGAGGTCGATGCGCCGCTCGACACCGTCGCTGAACGCGTCCAGCGCGCCGAGAACATCGTCGCGATCGAGGCCGAGGTCAAGCGCGAAGTGGTTTCGTGTTCCCGCCGGGATGCAGACATAGGCGACCTCGCGCCGCGCGGCGACGGTCGCCACGAGCGCTTGCGACCCATCACCCCCGGCCATCCCGATGACCTGCGCGCCCCGCGCGATGGCGCTCTCGGCGAGCTCGCGTAGATCATCGCCCGGCTCGAGGACGATCGGCTCGATGCCTCGCCGCCGAGCCTCCGCGGCGAGATCGAAGCGCTCGGCCTTGCCACCGCCCGACTTCAGGTTGATGATCAGCGCCGCCGAGTCGGCGGCGCCGGCCGGCACGGCTATGGCAGCAGCCCTGCCGGCGGCCACGTCCCCTGTCCGTCCCAGTGCGTAGCGTGCTGCCAATCCGAACAGGGCGAGCAACAGGAGCAGGCCGATCAGCACAAGTAGCCCCTGCCAGTGAGTCGCGAGCACGACGATCAGGCCCGCGGTGGCGAGGATCGCGGCCACCGCGCCGAGCACTCGCGGCGTGCCGCGCTCTGTCAAGGCGAACCAGATGGCGCCGTTCGCCGCCAGCACCAGCCCAACCGCCAATACGGCGATGGGAACGTCACCCGCCAGCGCGACGGCGGCCACCACGACCATCGCGATCGGTACGGTGAGCGCCACGATCGCGGCAAGGCGCCGCAGGAAGGGTTGCGGTAGCGGGACCCGGCCAGACTGCCTAGGTTTCACGAAGGTATCTTCTCAAGATGGCGGGGACTCCCAGGTGGACAGCAGGGTGTCAAGCCAGGGAAGTAGCTCGATGAAGGCCGCGTCAACCTCGGGCGACATGGCTCCCGAGCCGGCCCGCCAGTTGCTTTTGGGCATCGGTCAGATCATAAAGCTGTCCCCGAGGGTGTCGCGCATGCGCTCCAGCCAGCGGAACCACTGCCGCTTGGGGGTCTGGCCGGCCTTCACCTCCAGCGCGACGACGCGGCCGGCGGCACGCTTCATCTTCAGCAGGTCTTCGCGGTGAGCGATGGGGATCGAGAGGTCGCCCAGTGGGATCTCATGAGCACGGGCTCGCATGTCGGCGTTAGGGCCGAGCTGGTGGGGCGCGTGAGCCTGTGACCAACTCGTAACGATCCTGTGAAGCCGGGCCTCGACTGCCTCCGCGCGGTGTTTCTGCGGTTATCTTGGCCTTCTTGATGAGTGTCGAAGCCGTGGCCACCCCACACTCGAGGGCGCGCCGGTGGCGCGTGACCCTGCCCCTGCTCGCCCTCGCGGCGATCGTGCTCGCCTGTCATGTCCAGCCGGCGCGCGCCGCGATCCTGCCCGCGCAGACGATCGACGGCCCCAGCGAGGACATCGTCGGCTTCGGCGGCGTCGCGATGGCCGAAGACGGAACCGGCGGGCTCGTCTACCTCAAGCGCGTGAACGGGGTGCCGCACGTGTTCGTCTCGCGCTATGTGGAGGGCCATTGGCTGGCGCCGATCCGGGTCGACACCGAACAGCCGTATGCGGCGAGCTGGCCGCGTATCGGCGCGGCCGACGACGGCGAGCTGATCGTCGTGTGGGCGACGCCGTTCGCGACCAGGCACGCAAGCCCGTGTACGAGCTGCTCGGCGCGGAGCTGGGTCCTCGCGGAGACCACTTCGGGCAGGCGATCATCGTCGATCCGAACATCGAAGAAGCGACCGGCACGAGCCCCGATCTGGCGGTCAGCTCGACCGGTCAGGCCGATGTCGTCTACCGGGTCGTCAGACCGGCACGAACGCCTCGGGTGTCACCGCTGCTGCACCCCGGCGACGTCGTCGAGCAGGTGCGCGTCGCGCACTTTGACGGGCAGCGCTGGGCGAACCTGGGCGCGATCAACCGCGACCCGGGCGTCTCGATGCGCCCACCCACCGAAGCCAACGCGCCGAAGATCGCGATCGGCCCGACCGGCAACGGCGCTGGTCGTCTGGCAGGAGCCCGACATCGAAGGCGTCGCGCGGATCTGGGCCAGGCGCCTGTTCGGCTCGACACTCGACTACGTGATGCCGGTCAGCGCCGAAACGTTCAACGGGGCGCCGATCAGTCAGCGACGCCGACGCTCCGAGCGTCGCGGTCACGTGGTTGGGGCAGGCCGATGTCGCCTACCGCCAGAACGCCGGCCCGGGCTCGCCGCTGCCGGGGCCGCGGATCTTCCTGAACATCCTGCCCAACGGCGAATCCAAGAGCGGCGCGGAGTTCGTGGGCGCGATCGTCGCCGACAACGAAGTGCCGGGCGGCCAGTCGGCCTCGATCGGACCGCCGAGCATCGACATCGACGAAAAGGAAGACCTGCGCCTGCTGTACGACGCCAACGGCATGCCGCGTGTGGTCGAGGGCGACGACCATGGGCTGACCGGGGCGCTCTCGCTGGGAGCCGCCGCTTCGCCGGCTCGGAACCGCTCTGCGGCGAGCGTCATGAACCCGCAGGGGGGAGGCGTCTCGGCGTGGCCGAGCGCCGACGCCGCGGGGCGATCCGGCGGTGGCGGTGCGCGAGGACTTCCCCAGCGGCGCCGCCCAGACCGGGCTCGTCAGCGGCGGCGCGGGCGGCGAAGTCGGCGAACTCGCGGTCGGGCGCTCGGGACTGGGCGACGGGCTCGTGGCCTTCCGCCAGGGACCGTTCGGCAACGCCGCGATCGTCGCCGCCCAGGTCACCGCGCCGCCGGCAGAACTGATCCTCAGCGCGCCCAAGGGCTGGGTCAAGCCCGCCCAGGCCGTGGTCACCTGGCAGCCGGCGGTCAGCGCCGACGGGCCGCTGCGCTACAGCGTCGTGCTCGACGGCCAGCGCGCAGACCACTCCGGCAGGCGCTCACAGCCTGCGCCTGGATCCGCGCGGGCTGGGCTCCGGGCGCCACAGCGTGCAGCTGCTGGCGACCGACATCGACGGCCAGTCGACGCTCTCAGCGCCCTCCGACTGCTGATCGACGGCGAGCCGCCGGCGGTCACGATCTCGCGCGCGAGCGGCGGCTACGGCGTCAGCGTGCAGGTGCGCGACCCCTACACCGGCGTCGACATCCACGCGGTGAGCGTCAGCTTCGGCGACGGCCGCTTCGCCCGCGGGCGCAAGCGCTTCGGCCACCGCTACGCGCGCGGGGGCATCTACCAGGTCGTCGTCCACGTGCGCGACAAGCTCGGCAACGCGGGCGTCGTGCAGCAGCTGGTGAGCGTGCGATGAAGCGCCTGCTTCGGCTGGTCTACCTGGTGCTCGCGTTTGCTGGCTGCTGTTCGCAGCGCGCCCCGGCCGGCGCCGACGTGTTCGGCCCGATCTCGCTGGTCTCGCGAGCACGCCCGGCAGCGAACCAGCAGGCCGACTACGCGCACGACCCGGCGATCTCGGGCGACGGGCACTACGTCGCCTTCGACGGCTCGTTCGGCGGAGTCACCGGCGTCTGGCGGCGCGACCTGGCCACCGGCGCAGTCGAACAGGTCGCCGGCGGTGATGCGGAGCTGCCCTCGATCAGCGAAGACGGACGCTACATCAGCTTCACCACCAACGAAGATCTCGAACAGCTCACCAAGCACTCAGGCGGTCTGCCCGACTCTGAATACGAAAGTACGCATAAGCCGCCCAACGTGTACGTGCGCGACATGGACCTGGCGCCCTGCAGAACCGGGCGCGTTCACGCTCGTCTCGGCGGTCAACGGCGGCACGACAGGCTCTGACATACGAATACGCGAGCGCGACGGGCAGTGCGAAGCGTACTTTCGAAGAAGAACACTACGGCTCGGTGGCGGCCGGGCGCTCGGCGCTCGGCCAGAACTCCCACGGGGAACTCGAGGTCGCGTTCGTGACGACCGCGGTCTCCGATCTGGCGGATCCCGCGACGCCCTCAGAACCCAAGACGCCCGCGCTGCAGGTCGCGGTGCGCTACCTGGACACGCGAAACGACAGGCTCGTCAGCGTGCTCTACGAGCCCGCCTCGGACAGACGACCGAAACGCCCGTATCGCGGGGAAGAAGGCTCAGAACACTACCGGCGCCGTGTATCCCGGCGTGGACGATCAGGCCTTTCGGACCTCCGCCCGCGTATGGTGAATATGGCGAGGACACCTCCGACCGGAGCCTCGCTCAGCGCCGACGGCTCGACCGTCGCCTGGATGGGGGAGGACATCGGCGAGCAGGCGCCGCTGCTGGCCGGAGAATCCCGCCCTCCCGCTGTACACCGAGCCGCTGTGGCGGCGGATCGAACCCGGTTCGGAAACCCCCACCGAGCGGGTGACGGGCGGCTCCGATCCCCTGAATCCCGGCGTGCCTGGCCAGCGGCGAGACCGAGCTGCCCGCAAGCCCCTCGCTGTCAGACCCGTGCCAGGGCCCGTTCGTTACGCCGAAGGCCGGCTAAACCGTCAGGGCTCTTGGACGGGCGGCGGCAGCGGGCGACTTCATGCCGCGGCTGAGCGCCGACGGCTACACCGTCGCATTCGTCTCTCAGGCGCCGCTGGTCTCGCTCGGCGAAGACTTCGGTCACGCACAGGATGGCCAGCAGAGCGACCTGTACGTGGCGACATGCACGCCGGGCTCACCCGCGATCAGGCGCTCATCCCGCTCACCGAGCTCGCGGGCGGCGTGGAACGGCCGGCGACGGCGCCGATCTATCGACTTCGGCATCTCCCCCGACGGCAGCCAGGTCGCGTTCACGACCAAGCGCACCCAGTTTCCCGCTCGGCTCCCCGGCGTACGTGAGCGCCCCGCAGGCGGAACCGGGAATGAACGAACTGTTCGACGCCGACCTCGCCGACGACACGCTCACGCGCGTCACCCAGGGCTATGAAGGCGGTCCAAGCGAACACTCTCACCTCACGAAGCCCGTGGCGGCAGGACCCCTATAAGACAGACGGCGACGGCGCGCTCTCGCCGTCCTTCTCCGACCGACGGCGACATGCTCGCGTTCTCCTCGACCGCCTCGAACCTCGTCTACGGCGACGGCAACACGCCGCCCGTCGGAACAAGGCGGATCGCTGGACGGCAGCGACGCGTTCGTCGTCGAACGGATGGTCTTTCCAGCGACGTCCGACCCCCAAGAAGCCTCGCCCGCGCCGGATCCCACGCTCGAACCCGGCTGGAATATCGGCGTGACCGCGCTCTCGCGCCCGAACGGGAGCGTGCTGCTCTATGTACAGGCGCCCGGGGCTGGAACGCTGCGCGCCGGAGCGCAGGGCACGGTGGTGGCCGCGTTCATTCATGCGCGCGAGCGCCGCACGCCACGTGCGTAAGCCGAAAGCCAGGTCGATCGCGCAAGACCGTGATGACTCGCACGGTCGCCACCAGTGCCGCGAACACGGCCGGTCGCCGGGCTGACCACGCTGACGCTCACGCTTGCGCACAGCTATGCCGGGCTCGCGGATGAGCGCGGGGGCTTTTCGGCCACGGTCACCGTCACGCTCACGGCGCCCGGGCATCCCACGCTGCGCGAAACGATCCCGCTGACGTTCCTGCACAAGAGCCGCAAGGCATCTCATCGCCACAAGGGACGCATCGGGACCACCCGCCGGAGGTCGAGACGATGAGCAGGCTGCATGCGGTGATCTTGCTCGCACTCGCTGGTGCTCTGCAGCGCGATCGGATCGCCTGAGCTCAGCTGGCGCCGGCTCTGCGCAGAAGAAGTCGCAACGTGGCGGCTGGAACAGCCGAAGCCGCCGTCGGCGCCCGAACCGGCGGGAAGGCGCCCCGGCCCCGATCGGCCTCGGGCAAAATCGGCGACATCGAGTTCTGGGCGCCCAACCGGGGCCTGCTGATCACCGCCGGCAACCCGCCCACGATCCCGCCGGCGTGTGGGCCTACAACGGCGTGGAATGGCACGAGCTCGCGAACGTCTGCGGCGCCACCGACGGGCGCATCGCCTGGGCCGGGCCCGAAGAATTCTGGACGGTCTCGGACGGCCGCCCGGGTCAGATCGATCGACCACGGAGAACGCGCTGCCGCCGCTGGAAGACAACACGCTCTGTCACTTCGCTCCGTCTCATCCTGGACAGTCCGCTGGAAGTCGTCGCCTCCTACGCCCACCCGGCCTTCCAGGCCGACTCCTATCAGGCGATGCACGCCGCGGGCTGCATCGGCGCCGGCAGACTGCTGGTTCGCCGGCGATCCGCTGCCCGAACCGCAGATCGGCGCGTTCCAGCTGCACTGGAACGGCAGCTCGCTGGAAGCCGAACCATACGCCAGCGGAAGGCCACGCGATCGAGGACATGCGCCCGTTCGAAGGACGCCTGTACGAGAGCGTGCGCATCGCGCCGGGAGATCGTGTCAGCGAACGAACAACTCGGAACCGCCGGTCCTGCATCGCATCAACCCCGAAGGCGTGCTGCCGCGCTTCGCAGCCCGAACGTGGCTGCCGCTGCACGGAGCGAAGAGTCCCCGAAGCGCTCGGACGCCCTGCAGTCTCTCGGCCGCCGAAGGCAGCTCTGTGGGCGGCCAGCCGGACCCGAAGCCGGCCGAAGGAGGAAGCCCGGCCAGGTGACGGTCGTGCACGCACGCCGGAGGCAGCTGGAGCCAGGTGCTCGGCCCCGAACACCCACTCGGCCGGCATGTACACGATCCGAGCGAAGAAGTAGCGCTGCTGGGCGATCGCCGCAGAGCCCGGCACGCGAAGCAGCGTCGTGGCTGGCGCTCGACACGAAGGCGCTTGGACGCGCTGCAGCCCCGAAGTGGCGCCGCCACCGCGCCGGCCGTGGTCGCGCACGTCTCCGCCGACAGGCGAGCTGATCGAAGAGCAGACGCTGCCCTCGGCCGCGGAAATCGCAGCGGGCGTCGGCCCCAAGGGCGCCGCCGCGAAGATCACCTGCCCGGCGGCGAACGACTGCTGGCTGGCGACCACGCAGGGCTGGCTGTTCCACCTCGCGCCGGAAGCCGAACGTACCGCTGCCCGAAGAGCAATCGGACACCGACCGGCGTTCGCCGGTCTGATCACCTACCGCCCGGAAGACCAGGGTCTGCCGCAGGTCCCGCCCGACGCTCCGCCGCCCGACGATTCGGGCCTGGTCGAAGAAGCCGCCCGACTATGGCGGCGCGTTCGCCGAAACGAAAGGCGCCGACGATCGAATCGACGTCCAGGCGCCGCTGCTCACCGACCTGCACAGCCGCCTGATCCACGGGACGCACGCTCGAACTGCGCTTTCACCTCGCGGTCAAGGCGCGCGTGCGCCTGCTCGCCAAGCGCCACAAGAAGCTGGTCGCGAGCACGCCGATGCGCACGCTGGCGGCCGGCAACCGCAAGCTGCTGCTGCGCCTGAACCGGCACGAGTGGCCGACCAAGCTGTCGCTGCAGACTCATCGCGCTCGCGCCGCTGCCGACCACCACCGTCAAAGAAGCGGTGGGCGGCCCCGAACACGGGGGCGCGGGCTCGAACACGGTCTCGACCGGCCTGACGTGCTGCCGCAGCGTGCCAACTTTCGCGCGAGCTGGGATCGCGGCCTTGAGAGCTGCCACGGCAAGGCGCTCCGGGCACGGTGCCCTCCGTGCGACCCCCGCTCGTGGGCGTGCTCGCGCTCGCTGGGCGTGCTCGCGCTCGTGGGCGCGCTGACGCTGACGGGCGTGCTGCCCGGGCTCGGCGTCACCCCGCGCGCGGCCGCCCAGCCGGCCTCGGGCGAACCGCACGCCGCAGACCGACGCCTCGGTCCCGGCGCGCAACGTGACGATGATCGGCGCCACGCCGCCGGAAAGGCGCCCCGGGGCGAATGAGACGTGGGGCGTAGGCGGCGACCCAGCGGTGCTCGTGCGCTACAGCCACCGGAGCGGGCTGGTGCGCTACACCAGCGAAGGCGGCTGGTCAGCTTGGACCGGTGCTGCCGAACGGCTTCAAGCTCGAGCAGAGCCCGCTCGCCGGGCAGATGACCCCGCAGGGCGACGGCGTGCTGGCTCGGCACCGTGCCTCAGCGGAAGGCGGCGGCTCGACGCCAGGTCGTGCTCGTGCGCAGCTCGCCGGGAGTGGCGTCTTCGAAGCCGCCGCACCTGTGCCGGCAGAAGGCGAAGCTCCGCCAGCCGGCGAAGAACCGCTGCTGAAGACAGGCGAAACGCTGTTCGGCGCAGACCGCGCGCCGCTGATCGCGCCGCTCGAAGAAGAAGGCGGGGAAGCCGGCGCGCTGCTCGTGCCGGTCAGGGAAGGCGCCGGCGTGGAGGACCAGGTCCTGCACTGGGACGGCCACAAGTGGACGTCGCGAGCCGATCGAGATCCCGAAAGCAAGCAGCGAAGACTTCCGCGTGCTGGCGATCGGCGCGAGCTCCCCGACGAACGCCTGGCTGCTCGCGCAGCTCTCCTCCAAGCGTCTATCCAGCCGGCGCCGTCGCGCTCTTCCGGCGCGTCGCGAAGGTTCAGGGGAAAGCGCGAAGTGGAGCTGGAAGCCGGTCAGACCGGGGGCGGCAAAGGCGAAGAAGCCGATCCGCTGACGTTCCTGTGCAGGGAGGGGGCGACCGGAGCCGTTCACGGTCGCGGGCCTGGGCGAGCCGCCGACCGTCGACTCCAGATCCTGACCGTGACCGGCGAAGGCGTGTGGATCGACGGCGAGCGCGCGGACGTGCATGCTCTGCGCACCTGCGCTACGACGATGTTCTTCAAGCCCGAAGGCGAAGCAGCGGCGGTCACGTGGCGGCGAGCTGGTGCCTGCTGCCCGCAGGTGTCCCCGGAGGAACGCCGCCCTGCGAGCACGAACTGCCCGAAGCGCTGCCCAGCGGCCCCTCGCGCAGCATCGCCTGGGCCAACCGGAAGCGGGCGGGCCCTTCGGCGAACGCGTGATCACGGGCCTGCCCGAAGGCGTGAGCCTGCGCCTGGAGGAGAGCGTAGAAGGTGAATCGTTCACGCGCGTGCTCGCGCTCGGCGCCGCGGTCGAGCGCGACTATTCCCGGCGGCAGCGTTCGGCGCCGCCTTCTCGCACCCGCGCGAGGGCTGGCTGGGCGCAGACGGGACTGCCGGTCCACCTGACGCCCGAACCCGCGCCCTCGCGCCTGAAGCCCTGGCCGGTCGCCGTTCCGCCACGCGCTGCTGGCGTCGCGCCGCAGCCGGGGTGCCGGTCGGCGCGCTCTCGAGCGAAGCGCTCGCCGTCGGCGACCAGGGCGAGGTCGCGCGCTTCAAGCCCGGCGAGGGCTGGCTGCCGGAAAGCCTGTTCGGGCCGGGCGAGCGGGTGGAAACGCCCCGGCTGCGCGCGGTCGCGTGGCCCACGCCCGACCGCGCCTACGCGGTCGGCGACGAAGGGGCAGATGTGGCTGTGGCGGGGCGAAACCGGCCTGTGGGAACAAGACCCGGCGACGCCGATGAACTTCCGCGGCAACCTGCTCGGCATCGCCTTCGACCCGGAACCCGAACGCTGCGGGTATGCCGTGGGGTCGCTCGGAACTCGACGGGAAGCACCGGCGTGCTGCTCCGCTACGGCAAGACCTGGACGCAGGAAGCGCCACCCGAACAGGTGCCAGCCGGCGCGAGCTTCACCTCGATCGCGTTCGCCGGCTCGGAGGCGATCGTCGCCTACCGCGGTCCTGCCAAACCCAGCAGGGCAACCAGTACAGCGGCGGCCTGCTCGTCAACGACGGCTCGGGCTGGCAGGTCGACCAGGAAGCAGCCGGGCTAACCGGGGCGAACGTGCCGGGGGCGGTCGCCGGCCTGCCCGACGGCGGCGCGGCGTTTGACGACCGTCGGTCCCGAAGGCACACGCGTGTTCGAGCGCGAAGCGCGGGTGCGCCGTGGCAGGCCACGTCCACGCCGCTGCCCGGCTCGGCGGCGCCGGCTCGCTCGCCCTGTTCCGCGAAGGCGGCGCGCTGCGGGCGATCGCGGCGGCGGCGGTGCCGGTGCCAACTTCGAAGTCGAAAGCGAACCGACGCCTCCGCCCGGGTTCCCGCCGAACCTGATCGAGCCCTCAACCCGCTCGGCGAGGGCCCGGAAAGCGGAGGATCCTGCGCCAGACCGCGACCGGCTGGAGCGACGAGAGCCACGAACTGAACCCGGCGGCCGAACCGCAGGGGAACTACATCCTACTACGACCTGCCTTACCGACCCGACCCGTGCGCGCGGTGCATGGTCAACCCGGACGGCACGCAGGGCTGGGCGATCGGCGGGGACGTCGACATGCCGAACCGAACGTCTCGACACCGCCGATCGTCGAGCGCTACCCGGCCGACGGCGTAACGCCACCGGGCGAAGGCAAATCGCAGGTGCCGATCTGCTCCGAGCGAGGCGACGTTCGCGATCGGCGGCGGAGCCGCAGTGCGCGGCGCCGTGCGCGGACCGCGCGACGCCGGATCGGTCCCGACGTGTGGCTGTCGGCGGCGCTCGACGCGCGCCGGCAAGATCAGCGGTGTGCGGGCGCTTCCTCTACACGGGCCCGCGTGTGACCACCGGCGAAGCGCAGCGGCCTGACCAAACGCGGCTGTCCCGTACGCGCGCGAGCTCGGTCGCTACGCGGAAATCCTGCCTCCGGGGGGCCGCTTCCAGCCTTCGCCGCTCTTCGCCCCAGGAGCTCGACGCACGCCCGGAAGCGCAGGGCACGGAGGCTACGTTCGAGCAGGCGTTCGCCGGCTTCCCCGAACCGCTCGGTCACGGTGCGCCGGCGGCGGGACTGGCACCCGCCGGACGCTCATCCGAAGTGTGTGCGAACGAGATCGGCTGTGAGACGGCCTACTACGCGCTGAACTCGGAAGGAGTCGGTGGCACCGTGCGGGTGATCGTGCTCGACGACAGCTCGGGATGTCGACGCGACACAGCGACAATGGCTCGAAGGCCAGCTGGCAAACGCCAAGGCAAGCGAGATTCCCGCGATCGTTGTCGGCAACGCCGACCTGAACGCGCAGATCGCAGCCGGCGACGTACAGCGGCCGCCGAAGTCGCTCGGATCCTTGTCGGCGGCGGCGCCTCGGCCTACTTCTTCGACTCGCCCGAAGAAAATGTCACCGAACCCGCTGCGCTGGCAGGCGGAGAAATTCCCTCCTTCGGCTCGGGACGCTCGGGCTACGTATCTGTCAACAGACGAGCAGGCCGGCGACTTCCACGGCGCGAGCGGCTTCCTGCTGGGCGAAGTCGACGTCGCCGCGCGCAATCCCACGACCAACGTCGCTCCCGTCACCGCGCGGCTGATCCCCAACGTCGGCGAACTCGCGCTGGAAGCCAAAGACGGAATCCTCCTGCGCCGCAGCGAGCCCGCGCTGTTCGACGCGCTCGCGCGCCGCCCGCGAGCGGGCAGCCGGGCTCAGAGCGGACAGGCCGCGGAACCTGAAGTCGATCCCTACATCCCGATCCCTTCGAACTGCGTCGGCAGCGGCTGCGCGATCGGGCTGTTTCCCGAATACACGTTCAGCTCCTCCGACAAAGAAGTCGGCCAGTTCGTCGAGCCAAACCTCGCCTCTCCCGATCCCACGCGGTTCTGCAGGGACCGTGGCGAGCAAGCCGATCCTCGATCCCGAAATCGGGTCTGTTCTGCGCCTACAACCCGGGCACGACGACCGTGACGATCAGCGCCGGGGGTCTGTCTTCCTCGCTGCCGGTGACGGTCCAGCCCGGCAGCGTGCGCCAGCCGTGCGGCACCGTGCCGCTGAAACATCAGGTCATCGCCAGCCAGGGCGCTTCCGCACCCGTGCCCCCGCCCGCGCCCGCCCCGGCGCCCGCCGGTCCCGCGCCCGCGTCCTCCCCACCGATCGTGCCCGTGCCGCCGGCACCGGTCGTGACGACGCCCGCGCCGCCGGGCCGTCCGACACCCGCGCCGCCAGCGCCGTTCTTCCTGCCGCCTGCCGCTTGCCACGCCGGTGCTCGCGTTCGTGCCGCCGCCGGTTCCGACGCCCGCACGCCCGACTCCGCCGAGCGGGACCTCGGCGGTCACCTCGCCGATCGAGGTCGCCGAACACGAAGAGGAGGAGGAGAGCGCTACCGAGTCGGTCTCCAACCAGGCGCTCGCCTACCGCGCGCCCGAACACGAGCCCTCGCCCGTCCTACATCCTCGGGATCGTGCTCCTCGCGGCGTTCGCCGGCGCCTCGGTCGCGCGGCGCCGGCCTCGCCGCGGGCGGCGCGAGCTGCGCGTGGCGCCGGCGACGCTCACGAGCTCGCGCGCACAGCGGCGGATGACTGAAACCCGCCGCCGCCGGCTATGAGTGGCCTGCTGCATGAGCGCTTCACCGGTTGGCAACAACATCCGTCGCAAGGACGATCAAGCTCCCGGACCGTGCCCGGACAGCGAAGCGTCCGTCTTGTCCTGCTTGTATTGGCGGGCCTGATCGCTACGCTCGGCGCGGACGCCGCGGTCGCACAGGCCGAATACGGCGAAGTTGGCAGCCCCATCGAAGAGGTGGGGAAGGTCAACGAACAGCAGGTCCATGCCTTCGGCGTGGAACCTGTCAGCCACAGCCTCTATGTCGCGGACGAGGTCCCGAGAACCGAAACCTATCGGATCCAGAAGTTCGACTCGAGCGGCCAGGCGCTCGCTGAAGTTCGGTTCAAAGCGAATCCAAACTCCAATTCGTCAATTCTGGAGAAATCGGCATTGCAGGGAGTCGCGATCGATTCGGCGGCCAAACGCATATATCTACTCGAAGCCCAGACTGCGGCGGAAGAACTCGATCCCGAAGCCTCCGCAGCCGCAATTCTCTATGCGTTTTCGACTGAACCTGAAGATGGGAAGCTCGTTCCGGCCACCGGCACGAAAGCGGGTGGGGTGCTCGCAGAACTCAAACCCGAGTCCACAAAAACCAAAACGGCGCTGCTCAATCCGCACGGGATCGCGGTTGACCCGGCGAACGGCGATGTCGTGATCTTGGGACAAGAGGACGAGCAGCCCAGCGGAGAAGAGCCGTCACTGCGTACCGCGGTGCAGCTCGTCAAGCCCAACGGGGAACTCGGCTCGCGCTACGTCGATCTGGAAAACTGCCTCGACGGCGCCGATGGGTCGAAAGAACCGGCCTGCGAAGAAGAAAGCCCCGGTAGGGAAGTCGAACCCTTCTCGCCGATCGTCTCGCAGTCGGGCAGGATATATGTGGAGCGCACGGGTGAAGTCTGGGCGATCCCGGCAGCGGCTGAAACCCATCCCAAGCGCCTTTTCGCCCTGGGCAGCGGTCAGACGCTGATCGAATTCCCCAAGGGCGAAGTTACGGCCGAGGCGACCGGCAGCTCGATGGCGTTCGTATCCGAAGGCGCGGATGAAGGCAGGATCTATCTCACCGCGGGGATCAACAACAGCGCGGGTATCCTGGCCTTGGCATATGTCGAGCGCGGCGAATCGTCTGAAGCGAAAGAGCTCGGCTGGACCGGCGGGCAGAGCGAAGCGTCGGCGGCGAAGTGCGTCGTGCCTCAAGCGGGCAGCGAAGGGCTCTGGCTGGCGAGCGGCGGAGACGAAGACGTGTTCGTGTTCGATCCTCGCAGACGCGGGGTGCTAACCCCTCGCCCGGCGAGCGTCGACGTGTTCGAGTTCGGCCCCGGAGGCGAAGGCTGCCCGCACGCGAGCGCGACCCCGCCCACCGTGAAGGTCGAAGAAAAGACGATCTCGCCCGTGCCGCTGGGCAAGACCGCGACGCTGTCCTCCGAAGTCAGCGAAGCGAACGCCGAGGGCGCCGAATGGAAGTTCAAGGACCTGACGACGGGCCAGGAAGAAGCGCCGGCTGATACTGGCTATCAGTTCCAGATCACGAGCCTCGAACACCAATTCGAGCACGCCGGGGAATACGAAGTCACCGAGATCATCGAAACGGACGACTTCGCCACTCCGAAGCTCGAAGTCACGCAGAAAGTGCAGGTTGGCGAAGAGCATCTGGCGGTCGAACTCAGCTATCCAGAAACGGCTATCGTGGGCAGGCCGGCGGGGTTCGAAGCCAAAGTCTTCGACTCGCACGAACCCCACGATCCGCACCTAGAATACGTGTGGAGGTTCGGGGACGGGACCGAACAGCGCGAAAAAGCCACGACCACCGAGCTCAGCGCGCAGCACACCTACATGGCGGAAGGCACGGAGTCGGTGACGCTGGAAGTGACCGACGCCCATGGCTCCAGCTGGCGAAGCGACCCAGGTCGTTTCGGTGGGCAAGGAAGAAGTTAGAGAAGAACTGAAAGAAGAACCGATCGGGCGGATCGCGGAAGCCCCGCAGGCGTCGCCAAAAGCGCCGTTGAGCCCAGATGGCGCGGTCGAACAGGCGCAGACCACTCACAACCCGGACGCCACGCTCGCGAGCGCTTCGTTGAAGGTCAGCCCGGCCGGCGCGGTCGTCTTGAGGGTCGCCTGCCCGCCGGATGAGACCAGCTGTGTGGGGACGGTGACGCTGCACACGCTCGCGGCGTTGGACGCGGGCGCTGGGGGCCACGGCACCGCGGGCCGTAAGCGGGGCAAGGGGCGCAGAATCGCGGTCATGACGCTCGCGAGCGGGTCGTTCAGCGTGGCCGGAGGGCACGCGCAGGCGCTGACGCTGCACCTGTCGGCCGCGGGTCGCATGCTGCTCGCGCGCTCACATGTGCTGCGCATTCAGGCGATGCTCACCGCGCACGATCCCGCCGGCGTGACGCACACCACGCGGACAACCGTCATCCTGCGAGTCGCAACCACGGCCAAGACTCCTCACAAGCCCTGAGCGAGTAGGAATAAAGTACCAGCCGTCACAGGCTGGTAACAGCCTCGCTACAGGTAGGCAACGTCGCAGCGGTCGGGGGCGGAGATGATCCTGTACGTGGGGGCAACCGTGTCCTCAGCATGCACTTCCGAAACCAATACATGGAGGTATCGAGAACTAATGCGTGTTTCTCTCTCACGTCGCATTGTTGCGGCGTGTATACCAATGGCGGGAACGGTGGCCATGGTGGTCGCCCTGGCGGCTCCTGGAGCCGCTCACGCCGAACTGCTGTTGCAATGCGAAGGCACGGGCATCCTGGGCCGGGGCTCCACGCTCCAGGGTGGTGTCGCCCAGGACAAATTCTGGAATCCAGACTTCAACACGTCGGCGAACTCGAGGGCGTGCAACAAATCCCAGGGCACCGGAGGAGTACCGACGGTTGAATACCTGCAGAAAGAAGAAGAAGACAAGGGCAGCGGCGCCTGTCTGGCGGCCTTTGGTGTAGGTGTGACTGTCGCTAAGTTCGACAGATACTCATTCTGTGGAACGGATGAAGCTCCTAGTGAAAGCCAGAAAGACGAAATCGAAAGGTTCGCTGTAGGCGCTGAACCGAACTCGCTTGAGTCAATCCCGGTTCTACAGGCGCCAGTGGCTATTATCGTCCGGCTGCCAAAAGGTTGCTTGGCGAGCGCCGAATACACAGAAGGCGGAAAAACAAAGACCCCCAAACGCTTGGTGCTGACCGATAAGACCCTAGAAGGTATCTATCGTGGCAGGATCAACACTTGGGCCGAAGTAGAAACAGAAGAAGCATCTGCAACTAAAGATAAAATCTTTGCCGAAGCGGGCAAAACCTGTGATGCCAATGAAGAAATTAAGCGAATCGTGCGTAAGGATAAATCAGGCACGACGCACATCTTCAAGGCATTCCTGGCCTCGGCCAACAGGCTCGGCGCCTCCGGTGAAGAAAACGGCAACGTAGAAGAAAAATGGATCGAGAAGCCCGGAACCGAAGTCACGTGGAGGGAAGTTGACTCCGGCTCGGGCAATGTGGAATGGCCAGAAGCGGCGAAGGTAGAAAGGCCCGCAACATCCGGTGGTCCTGCCGTCGTGGCCAAGGTGGTCGAAACGGCTAGCAGCATCGGCTACGCCAACCTTGCTGACGCTTTCGAAAATGGGGCGTTTGATAAGAAAGGTGTAGGCGGGGAAAGTACTCATAAATTCTGGGCCAAGCTGCAGAATAAAACAACCGCACCGTATACGTACGTTGACCCGGCGGATGCTGGGGACACTGAAACACACGGCAACGGGAACTGCGCCAAAACCGAATACACCAACGGTGAAGAAGCATTCCCGCCCGCCAACACCCGGGCACTGTGGAGCGAAGCTCAGGCAGCGCTCAACGACGGAACGTATGCCCTGTGTGGGTTGACGTACGACCTCGCGTTTAGGCAGTACGGCAAGTATCACGACGAACTAGGCGGAGTGGGCGCACAGCCCACCGAGGCTCAGGCAACGACCGCCGAGAGCTACCTGTTGTTCGAGATCAATGGTGAAGCGGAAGGTGGCACCAAGCTACTCGAAAACAACGAGTACGAAAAACTCCCATCGGCCGTCCAAACCAAAGCAGGCACCGGCATTAAGGAAATCGGGTTCGAAAAATCCGGTGTCAAATTCAAATGCACCAAAGAAGCAACAGCAGGAAAAGGGACGCTCTTCTATAAAACGCAGAGCGAATGCGAAACCCTGAATGCTCCCGGCTCGGAAGGGCTCTGGCACCGCTAGGCCGGGTAGGGATATGGTCGTGTAGCGATACCGATCATCGACAGTAAGCAGTAAATGGCTGGGCCGTCTCAAGTGGGACGGCCCAGCTACCTTTAAAAGGCTATCTGTTGAGGCCGAAGACTTCTCTGGATCTGGGCGTTACGGCCCTACTTCGCCAAGGCTATGGAGTGGGGACGAGGCGCTTTAGTGTGTCTTCTCGAGGAGCTAGAAACTGCGGATGATGCAGCGAGTATCCGAAGCGGTTGACTCGAGTCTCAAAGCGCCTGACAATGAGCCTGCAATACAGCGATCCTCGTGCGCTGCGTCTGAGACTATCCCAGCGTGAGAAGTACTTGTCGTTGAGGTCACGCTTAGGCTCGAGCCCATATGGCGTGCGGTGAAGGCCGATGAACTTGTGTAGGCGCATGAGCTCACTGTCGCCCTCTGCGATCAGATCCTCATAGCGAAGCAGCGTGACATGTCGAAGGTGAGGTATGTCGCTCAACATGAGCTCGTTGCTCACGAGCCAGTGATGCATCAATGTGCCGATACGCGTATTGTGGGCCATGCGTTGTGTGGCCAGTGCCGTGGCGATTGGATGACGTAGCACTAGGATGAAGCGAGCGTCGGGGAACATCGCCTGTAAGAAGCGCGTCTTGAGCATGTTCGGTGGCGACTTCTCGATCAGCACGGGACGCTTGCGGTCCCAGTAGTGACTCCAGGAGGCGAGGAGCTCTTGCCGGTTAGCGTCGCTGATCAACGGCGACCGCTCGGTCAGGTGCATCTCGGGAGCAAAACCGAATCGCCCCGGACCGCCATGCTGGGCAGCGACGGGATACACCGACTGCAGGTGCTGCCCCTCGTCTTCGCTGACCCCAGTGTCTGTAAGGCCGCTTGCGGCTGGGTGAGCTGCTAGGCAACGTGCGAGCAACGTAGTGCCACTGCGGTGCAATCCACCAATGAATACGATGGTATTGCCGGGGAAGGACTCCGTCGCGGGGCCGCTGCTCGTCCGAGTATACTCCCTGTGTGGTCGCGGCAGATCGCAGCGCGTGAGCTGATCGTCTTCCACGTCCGCCGCTTCACTCATAGCGTCTCAACGGACTGCGAACTTTCGAACTTGCGTGCTTCAGCAGGCTCCTCGGGCGATGAGGCGAACGACAGGTGTCGATCGAGGGGGCCCGTACCACGAATTTCTGATGGCGTGGCTGGAAGATTACGCCCACTTTCAGCGTTGCTTTGCTTTCATGACACCCAACCCCGCCATCGATGGAGCCCTGATCCGGTGAATGAGATTGACCCTGATGCCGGGCGATCAGCTTGGGGAGTTCCTGGAGACGAGTTGACATGAGCCGCCGTGGGTTATTCCGCCGCGATGATCTGTCGCGTCCGTCGACGTGGTCACGGTTGCGACCGCTTGTGGGGGAGCGTCCTGGGCTGATCGTTGCGCTTGGGGGTACGTCTGTCCTCTCTGGGTTCACGGAAGCCTGCATTCTAGCGACCGTTGCGCAAGTTGCGGTGAGTCTTGTCAAAGGCGCTGGACATGTGTCGGTCAAGATCGGCCCGGTCAATCTGCATGCGACGGTCGGGACGATGCTTGCCGTTGCCTTGGTCCTCGCGATCGTTCGCTTGATGCTGCAGCTGCCGATCTCGGTGCTTCCGGCTCGGATCGCTGGAGATGTGCAGGCTGGACTGAGAAGGAACCTGTTTGACGCGTTTACTCGCGCTTCGTGGGCGATGCAGTCACGCGATCGAGAGGGGTACTTGCAGGAGATGATGACCAGCCAGGTGGTGCAGGCTACGCAGGGCGCGCTGCAGGCGGCGATTATGGTGACCGCATTGTTCGCGTTCTTAATGCTGATTCTCTCGGCGTTTGCGCTCAATGTCGAGGCCGCGGCCGTCGTTCTCGCGGCTGCTGTGGTGCTGTTCGGCGTCCTGCGACCGTTGAACGCGCTCGGAAGCCGGTATGCGCGTGAACTGTCCCAAGCGCAGATGAGGCACGCCGGGGGTGTCGGGGAGGCGATCCGCGTTGCCGAGGAGACCCAAGTGTTCGGTGCCGGCGCTGCTCAGCGCGAGCGGATCGGCAAGCTCATCGCTGGCGCGCAAGAGCTTTTCTTCCGTACTCAATTTCTTGCTCGCCTGGTCCCAAATCTCTACCAGAGCTTGATCCTGCTGGTCATTGTAGGTGGCCTCATTGCTCTCCACGATTCAGGCGCCAACCACGTCGCCTCACTCGGCGCTGTCATCCTGATGCTCCTACGAGCCGGGACCTATGGTCAGCAGGTTCAGGGCTCTTACCAGCTCGTCCGTCAAGCCCTGCCTTTTGTCGAGCGCCTTCAGGAGGCCGAGCGACAGTATTCGGCGAGCATTCCCTCCACAGGTGGACGGATGCTGCCGCACGTACAGACCTTGGCATTCGACAAGGTTTCGTACTCGTATCGGCTTGGAAGCCCCGTACTGTCCGGCATCAGCTTTGAGGTGACTGGCGGCGAAGCGATCGGTGTTGTCGGCCCATCCGGTGCGGGTAAGTTGACTCTAGTGCAGATCTTATTGCGCTTGAGGGACGCCGATCATGGTCACTATCTCATCAACGGTATGCCTGTGGAACAGTTTGCGTTTGAGGACTGGCAAGCGCGGGTAGCGTATGTGCCGCAGGAACCTCGCTTAATCCGACGCGTCCGTGGCCGATAACATTCGATATTTTCGCAGCATTGATGATGATGCGGTGGAGCAGGCGGCCCGGCTTGCGCTTATCCACGATGACATCATCGGATGGGCGAACGGCTATGATACTGTCGTTGGTCCGAGAGCCGACGCGGTTTCGGGTGGGCAGCAGCAGCGGATCTGTCTCGCCCGTGCGCTCGCCGCTGTGCCCGAGGTTCTCGTGCTCGACGAGCCGACCAGCTCGCTCGACCCGCGTTCAGAGGCTCTGATCCAAGAGTCGTTGATGGCACTGAAGGGGAAAGTAACACTGTTCATAGTCGCACATCGCATGTTGACACTCGACGTGTGCGATCGTGTGATGGTCGTCGTCGACGGTCAATTGGAGGCGTTCGATACGATTGGGTTTCTTCAAAGGGAGAACGACTACTATCGTTCCGCGTCTACGCTTTCTACTACAGCGGGAGGTACGCTTTAGTCCATAGAGGTGTCGCAGTGGGCAAAGCGATCAAACGTGGTGCACAGGTCGATAAATGCCAGATCGGCCCCGTACCACTTACTCAGGTTCGCCACCGCTCGATCGCTGAGGCTTCGATCACCGCCGTCCCGTGGGCTACGGTGGGCTGCCACATCATCGGTCGGCAGCACTGTACTGTCGGGAAGTCCGAGCAGCTCGCATAGCTGGGCGAAGGATGCATTCAAATCCGCAAACGGCATGACAAGTAGGAGGTCATCCAAGCGGCGTTCGAGGTAGTCGCGATCGCGAAACCATTGCCAGTAGGAATCCCTTACGTGGCTGATTGAGATCATTGCATCACGCGCAGCCGCGCGTTCCTGAGGATTGTCCGAAGAGAGCGCACTGCCGAGAGCATCGGCGCTCGCAAATGCTTGGAAAGCGCGCTCCTCGCCGGCCGTCCAAGGAAAGTCATAGCGGGGCCGGCCACGACGCTGCCGACTGCAGAATCCACTCACGAAGCGATCCACAGGATCGCGTATCGCGAAGAAGAACATGTCGCCTGGGGGGATCTGCCCGAGGTCGATCTCGTGGCTGTGCAGCATTATCTGATAAGGCCCATCGTCAAGGACTGGCCTTAGTGCCGCCTTGACGGCTGTACCGCCCGTCTTGCGCACGTGAAGCAGATGGGCTCGAGGCTTGCGCAAGCGGGTTATGCGTCGTAGTCTGCCAGCGGACATGTCTAGACGAAGATCATAACGTTACGTGTGTATGCCAACTGGCTCGAGGCAAATACCGAGCCTTCATAGATAGTGACTAGCTTCTAGATCCGACCACGCGCGCCGGAATACCAACGGCTATGGAGTACGCAGGTATGTCGCTAGTGACCACTGCACCCGCACCGATCACTGCTCCCATGCCGATCTGGACTCCCGCCAGCACCTTGGCACCTGCACCGAGCCAGGCATCATTGCCGATGACGACGGGTGAGGCGGTACGCGGCTGTCGTCGAATCAACTCGTCTCGAGCGAAGCCGTGGTTGGCATCAGTGATGTGGCAACCTGGACCGATCATCGCGTTGGCCTCGATCGTGACGCTCTCCGTGGAGCTGACCCAGGAGCCTTCGCCAAGCGACGCGCCATCGCCCAACTGAATTGTGCCGGGTACACACTTGACGTAGCAGCCAGGGCCTACCTGCGCGGCATAGCCCAGCGTGAGCCGACTTGGATTGATGATGGTTACGCCCCTGTGAACGACTGCAGCACGGCCAGCATGCAGTCCGCACAGGCGCCAGTACAGTCTGCGCAAGCGTCGGGAACCCCTCTGAAGCACGCGCAAACAACGTAGGCAAAGGCCGCTTCCTTCCGCTATACGCAGAGGTGGGGCGCTTTCGCGGGGGTTCGACCGAGATGTGCATGGATGGGTGGGGAAGGGGCGGTTCTCCCGTCCGCAGGCCGGCGTGGATTACGGACCTCTGTAGCGGTTTGACCACAGACTGCTTCCGATCTGTCCACATCGGGCCACTAAAGCTTTAACTCTGCAACACGGCATCCGATAGGCGTTCTAGCAAGGCCCCCGTAGAGTCCTCTGCGGCGGGCATCTCTATGACGAAACGGATGTTTGTTCTTGCTGCACGTCCACCGCCTGCCGACGGTTCGACTCTGCTTGCTGCTCCTCGCCGCTGTGCTCTCGAGCGCGATCGTGCTTGCGCTCGCCGCGAGCGCTGACCCGTCACGGGCTGCCGCCGCATCGTCGCCCGCCGTTGGCTTGTCCGCACCCGCCGCCAAGCCGAAGGCGAGTCGCAGGAAGTCCTCGTCCGCGCGACGGACTGAGTGCGCCGCCGCGGCACGTACGGAGAAGGCCCGCAAAGCTTGCGCGGTCAAGAAGGCGAAGGCGAGGGGAACCAAGCCGAGCGCCTTTCCGAAGCCGGCTGGCACGGCGCCATCTTCGCCGCCGTCCGTCGCCCTCTCGAGCGCTCCCGTGCTCGCGATCGCCGGTCCTCCTCCCGCGGAAGCACTCGCGGTGCCAGCCCCAGGATCCACTCCATCCGCTGAATCCCAGGGTGGCTCGGACAAGCCCCCGGTCGAACCAAAACCGCCGGTGGGAGAACCCAAACCGCCTGTCGAAGAACCCAAACCGCCAGTCGAAGCTCCTCCGACCGGAAAGGCATCGACTACCACGACGCTTGCCTCCTCCACGAATCCTTCGACGGTTGGTCAGGCGGTGACCTACACCGCTACAGTCAATCCCGCCACAGCAACCGGCACAGTCGAATTCACGAGCTCCGGCAACCCGATATCTGGATGCACCGCGCAGCCCGTCAGCTCCGGCAGCGCGAAATGCAGCGTGACTTTTTCTGCTGCGGGCGGTCCCTGGATCAGGGCGGTTTACTCCGGCAACAATACCTACGCCACCGCCGCATCCCCCTACCTAACGCAAGTCATCAACAAGAACGCCAGCACAACTACACTCGTCTCTTCTGCAAACCCTTCAATAATCGGTCAGGCTGTGACTTACACAGCCACCGTGAGTCCCGCCACGGCAACCGGCACAATCACCTTCAAGGAAGGTGGCGTAGCGATCCCGGGCTGCGCCAATCAAACCATCATTCTCGGCGCGGCGACGACTTGCACCACGACGTATTCGGCAGCAGGCTGGCACTCGGTCATTGCGGTTTACGGCGGCGACAATACCTATGCCACCTCCACGTCACCCACGCTGACCCAGGTAATTCACGGAGACCCCACCACCGTGACGCTGTCGTCTTCGTTGAATCCTTCGACGGTTGGTCAGGCGGTGACCTACACCGCTACAGTCAATCCCGCCACAGCAACCGGCACAGTCGAATTCACGAGCTCCGGCAACCCGATATCTGGATGCACCGCGCAGCCCGTCAGCTCCGGCAGCGCGAAATGCAGCGTGACTTTTTCTGCTGCGGGCGGTCCCTGGATCAGGGCGGTTTACTCCGGCAACAATACCTACGCCACCGCCGCATCCCCCTACCTAACGCAAGTCATCAACAAGAACGCCAGCACAACTACACTCGTCTCTTCTGCAAACCCTTCAATAATCGGTCAGGCTGTGACTTACACAGCCACCGTGAGTCCCGCCACGGCAACCGGCACAATCACCTTCAA
Organism: uncultured Solirubrobacterales bacterium; assembly: GCA_963779405.1. Taxonomy (GTDB): domain Bacteria; phylum Actinomycetota; class Thermoleophilia; order Solirubrobacterales; family Solirubrobacteraceae; genus Palsa-744. Next base: position 287,898 of record CAVZYF010000019.1, on the reverse strand, counting down.
GGAAGGTGGCGTAGCGATCCCGGGCTGCGCCAATCAAACCATCATTCTCGGCGCGGCGACGACTTGCACCACGACGTATTCGGCAGCAGGCTGGCACTCGATCATTGCGGTTTACGGCGGCGACAATACCTATGCCACCTCCACGTCACCCACGCTGACCCAGGTAATTCACGGAGACCCCACCACCGTGACGCTGTCGTCTTCGTTGAATCCTTCGACGGTTGGTCAGGCAGTGACCTACACCGCTACAGTCAATCCCGCCACAGCAACCGGCACAGTCGAATTCCAGGAAGCAGGCACCGCTATAACGGGGTGCAGCGCACAAACAATCAGCTCCGGAAAAGCGACATGCTCCGTGACGGGCTACGCCAACTGGGGCTCGTATAACATCGCCGCCACCTACAACGGAGACAGCGACTACCTAGCCTCCGGCTCGCCCACGTTGACCCAGATGGTCGAACCTCCTCCAGTTGAACCTCCGGGTCCGTTTCGTTTTTTCTCTCCGACGAGCTTCTGGAATAAAGCGCTACCCACCGACGCTCCGCTGGATCTGAGCTCAGCGGCGGTTATGGCTCCCTTTAGTGAAAAGATTGTCAAGGAAGAGGAAGCAGGGAGAAGTCCAGCTGCCATCAACACGACCTCGTGGTCTGTTCCGGTTTATACGGTGCCTGCCGATCAGGCTACGGTCAAAGTTAGGGTAACGACTGAAAATATCTGGGCGACTCCGGCGCTTCAGGCGGCGTGGGATGCGGTTCCGTTGCCGGCGAATGCTCAGCCGGCGGCTGGGACCGATAAACATCTGGTTGTGTGGCAGCCGAGCACGGATCGGCTGTGGGAGTTCTGGCAGCTCGAAGATACTTCAGAAGGCTGGCAGGCTGGATGGGGCGGCGTGATGCAGAACGCCTCCTCCGATCCGGGGGTGTACGGACCGGAAGCCTGGCCGGGCGCGGGGACGGGGTGGGGCGCGTCGGCCTCTTCGTTGTCGATCGCGGGTGGGCTGATCACGTTGGAAGATCTCGAAAAGGGTGTGATCAATCATGCGTTGGCGATTGGTGTTCCCGAAGTTCATGCCGGGGTCTATGCCTCGCCTGCTCGACGGACCGATGGGACGTCGAGTAGCTCGCTATCGTTGCCGGAGGGTGCCCATCTGAGGCTGGATCCAAGCCTCGACCTGGCGGCGCTGCATCTTCCGCGGTTGACGTTGATGATCGCCGAAGCGGCGCAGCGCTACGGGATCGTCGTCAGGGATCATGCCGCGACCGTATCCTTCTATGCGCAGGATCCCACACCCACCGGGACGAATCCGTACGCTGGTCCACACGGCTACTTCGAAGGAAAGACCCCGGCGCAGCTCCTCGCTTCATTCCCCTGGCGCTATCTGCAACTCCTGAAGATGGAACTGCACAGCGCCTCCTGAGCGTCGTCATCTTCGTGATACACTGCCGCCGACAATGAGGTCTGTCTGATAGAAAGCACATTGCGACCAATGGTTCAAGCAACGGACACGGTTGATGTACCGCCCCCTCCTGTAGGCGTATCTACTGCAGGTCTGCCAAGTCGATACGAAACCGGGTTGGATCGCATTTGGCGGTATGCTTTTGATCAGAAGATCGAGGAACTGATGCGCCCCGGAGTAGCAGTTCTGGACGCAGGATCGGGACGCGCACCGGCCGTAGCTCGAGATGCACGGCCAACCGATTGCTCCTATGTCGGACTCGATATCTCGAGTTCGGAGTTGGACCATGCAGGTCCAGGCGCCTATGACGAGACTTGGAGCAGGGACTTGACTGTCCTAGAGCCTGCTCTGGAAGGGCGCTTTGACTTCGTTATTTCCCTCTTCCTCCTTGAGCATGTGCGCCCGATCGATGCGGCTATCGAAAACATGCGCTTGTATCTAAAGCCCGGCGGAACGCTCATTGCGCAGTTCGCTGGTGGTCGTTCCATTTCGGGGTGGCTCAATCGCCTTCTACCTCATCAAGCTGCGACCGAGTTGGTGAAGCATTTGACTGTTGGCCGCTCTAGGGAAAATATCTTTCCGGCTCACTACGATAGGTGTTATCCGTCAGCACTCCTGCCAGTCATGACAGCCTGGAGTAGTGTGGATTTTACGCCACAGTACACGGGAGCAACCCATTACTTCGACTTTGCGGATGTCGCCAGGCGCATCTACCTAGGCATCGAGAATCGGACCCTCAGTCGCCCTGATGCTGCTACGTGGTATTTGATGACAGCTGTTCGCTGAGGATAGGTAGACGTGTCTCCATGCCCAGGTTTGGTTTCTACTACCACTGCAGCCGAGCCATATCCCGATGCCCGCGGCTACTTCGAAGGGTAGTGTCCGGGAGAGTGCGTAGCCTTCTTCCTCCGGTCGCGCTTATCCTGGCGTGTGGTCTTGCAACGGGTTGTGCCGGAGATCTCCGGCGGCCACTTACAACGACGAAGGCACTACAGATCTCTGGCTATAGGGCCGTGCTTTCCGCTCACACGAGTCCGTTTCGCTTCTTCTCGTCTCGTAGCGTGTGGAACAGGCCGATCCCAGCCCATGCGCGTCTGGATCGCCGATCGGCTGCGGTGGTGGGCGCCTTTGATGAAGAGGTCGCTCGCGAGGAGCAAGTTGATCAGGCGCCCTTTATCAACACCATCGCATACAGCGTTCCAATCTACACCGTACCCGCCGATGAACCGACGGTTCGCATCACGCTTGATCACACTCCCCCGCCGCCCGATCTGCAGGCGGCGTGGGATGCGGTTCCGTTGCCGGCGAATGCTCAGCCGGCGGCTGGGACCGATAAACATCTGGTTGTGTGGCAGCCGAGCACGGATCGGCTGTGGGAGTTCTGGCAGCTCGAAGATACTTCAGAAGGCTGGCAGGCTGGATGGGGCGGCGCAATGCAGAACGTTTCCACCAACTTCGGGGTCTATGACCGGAATGCTTGGCCCGGTGCGAAACGTACGTGGGGAGCGAGTGCGTCTTCGCTGTCGATCGCGGGTGGGCTGATCACGCTGGAAGATCTCGAAAAGGGTCAGATCAATCATGCTCTGGCAATCGGGATTCCCAAAGTGCGCGGTGGGGTCTATGCTGCGCCGGCTCAGCGCACAGACGGGAAATCCATCAACCCGTTGTCTCTGCCGGAGGGCGCTCATCTGAGGCTGGATCCAAGCCTCGACCTGGCGGCGCTGCATCTTCCGCGGTTGACGTTGATGATCGCCGAAGCGGCGCAGCGCTACGGGATCGTCGTCAGGGATCACACCGCGAACGTATCCTTCTATGCGCAGGATCCCACACCCACCGGGACGAATCCGTACGCTGGTCCACACGGCTACTTCGAAGGAAAGACCCCGGCGCAGCTCCTCGCTTCATTCCCCTGGCGCTATCTGCAACTCCTGAAGATGGAACTAGTCAGCACCTCCTGAGCGAGCGCGGCGTCCTCAGCCACGCTCCATCGACTACCATGCCGCGCTGAACCTTGATGTCCAGCTTCCAAACCGAACGGCGGCTGATTCTGCTCAGTGCCTCCACCGCCGAACGTCGACAGAACATGCGCGAGCTGGCGAGGCGACTCACCGTAGAAATGGATTGGTCACGGCTCGCCGAAACGCTGCGTTGGCGCAGGCTGCTGCCCACGTTGGGTCCGCGCATCCTCGAGCTGGCGGAGGGGTGCGCGAGCTATGATTTTGGTGCGGAGGTGGAGCAGGCGGTCACGGTAGGGCACCGGCATGGAGCCTTTCTGCAGCTCGTCTCTCAACGGGTGATGGCTGCGCTCGCCGACGCGGGGATTCGCTCTGCTGTGTTGAAGGGGCCGCTGCTCGGTGAGAGCATTTATGGTGATCCCGGTCGGCGTCTCTCCAGCGACATCGATTTGCTCGTGGCGCCGGAGCAGTTGCAAGCGGCGATCGAGGTGGTGTGTGGACTAGGCTATGATGCACCGACCGACTACGTCGAACGTGATGGGTTGCCTTGGCTGCACTTCGCACTTGTGCATAAACAGGGGGAGTTGCCACCGGTGGAGCTCCACTGGCGCGTACATTGGTACGAGCGGAGCTTCGCATGTGAGCGGTTGTTGCCACCTACGCGCGACCAGCAGGATGACTGGTGTCCCGCACTCGTCGATGAGCTCATGGCTCTCCTGCTCTTTTATGCGAGAGATGGCTTTATCGACCTACGCTTGGCCACCGACCTAGGCGCCTGGTGGGATGTGCACGGTACCGAGCTACCACCTGGTGCGATCGATGAACGGCTATGCATCTATCCGGGGCTTGCGCGTGTCATTTCGGCCGCAGTCAAGGCGGCCGAAAATACGGTTGGTCTGCCAGCCGTGCAAATCCTCGGCAAAGGGCAGAGACTCGATCCTCGCCAGCGCATGGCTGTGCGGCTCGCCAACCCCAATCCGCACTCCAGTTGGTCTCAGCTCTATGCCGATATGGGATTGATCGACGGATTGCTAATACCCAAGGGAGGGTTAGGTGCGTTTGTACGTCGCCAAGTTATACTGCCGCCCGAGATCCTGCGGCGTGCACCGAAGCGGCGAGCGAGATCGTCCATGTGGCGTGGTGCGGGCATGCTGGGCCGGTATGGATTTACGATGACTCGCCTCATACGTGCTCCTGAAACATTGCATCCGGGGGCCGTCGATCGTTGGAGAGACGCGCGCCGATGACATGCGTATATCACTTCGGGCCGAGTACCGATTACGTTGGAGGAATGGCATCTGTCATCGCGATGCTGACTACCCATCAGATCGGTGCTGAGAGGGTCATTGCGGTGCCCACATGGGTGCCGGGGTCGCACGTTAGATCCGGATTGCTCGCCGCGCAGGCCGTGGCGCTTGTGCTCCGCTTACCTCGCCGCACTGCCGTCCACCTGCACATGTCGGAGGGGGGTTCGTTTGTACGCGAGACTGCGGTGTTAGCAGCCGCGAAGTGCCGGCGCCTGCCGCGCGTCATCACGATCCACGGCCCCAGCTTCGCCGACTTCGGCGATCGCCGGCCGCGCTGGGTAGGGGCCGTGCTGCGCATGGCCAGCGCGATCACCGTCCTCAGTGAGATAGACCTCGCTGTGGTTCGGCGCTTGGCTCCACGTGTCCACGCGGAGCTCCTCCCGAACCCGATGCCGCTCGACTCTATATCTGGTTCTGTCGCCGAGACGTCTGAGGTGGTCCTCTTCGCCGGAGAGGTGGGACTGCGCAAGGGCGCTGATGTGTTGCAGCGGGCGTGGGAGGCCGTTGCTTCCAGGCGTCCATTTGCTAGGTGTCTCATCGTCGGTCCAGCCACCGAGCTTCGCCTGCCTGAGACGGAGCGACTCGAGGTCCGTGGTCCTGTCGACTCAGATGAGATTAGGAAGCTCATCCGCGATGCGCGCGTAATCGCGCTTCCCTCCCGCGGCGAGGCGCTACCGATGATCCTGACGGAGGCGATGGCGGCAGGGAGGCCGTTTGTGAGCACCCCGACCGGCGGCACCGCCTCTCTGGCTGACGGAGGCCTCATTGTCCCTGTCGAGGATCATCAGGCACTCGCAGCAGCCTTGATCGAATTGCTTGCCGACCCCAGGCGTGCTCAATCCCTCGGAACGGCCGGTCAGAGGTACTGCGAGGACAGGATGAGTCCTGAGGCGGTCGGTGTCCGTCTCCGGCGGTTATACAACCTGTCGGCTTGATCTCTATACATCCGAGACGATTATCTCGCCGATCGGTTAGAGTAACCTATCTCCTATGGCTACATGTCTTGTGACTGGCGGCGCTGGGTTCTTGGGCTCGCATCTTTGCGATGAGCTATTGGCACACGGCAATCGGGTGGTTTGTGTGGATAACCTGGAGACGGGGTCTTTGGCGAACATCGAGCACATTCGTGGACCTGAGTTCACGCATCTGAATGTCGACATCATCGCGCCTTATGAGGTGGAGGGGCCGGTGGATTTCGTCTATCACCTCGCCTCGCCGGCGTCGCCGATCGATTATCTGCGCTTGCCGCTGCACACCTTGAAGGTGGGCTCTTATGGGACACATCACACGCTTGGTCTGGCGAAGGCTAAGCGTGCTCGCTTTCTGATCTCCTCCACGAGCGAGGTATACGGGGATCCTCAGGAGCATCCGCAGCGCGAGAGCTATTGGGGGCATGTCAACCCGATCGGCCCGCGCGGCGTCTACGACGAGGCAAAGCGCTACGCGGAGGCACTGACGATGGCATACCATCGCCAGCAGGGGGTTGATACGGCAATCATGCGAATCTTCAACACCTATGGGCCACGGATGCGCCCCAACGATGGTCGCGCGATCCCGACATTTCTACGCCAAGCACTCCAAGACAGGCCGATAACCGTGTTCGGCGATGGGTCTCAGACACGCTCATTCTGCTACGTCGAAGACCTCATCCGAGGGATGATCGCACTCGCCGAGTCCGATCATCACGACCCAGTAAACATCGGCAACCCAAATGAGTTTACGCTGCTGGAGCTGGCCGAGGCAGTAGTCGAGCTGACATCTTCGCGATCAGAGATTGTTCACGAGGCGCTACCGACAGACGATCCAAAGGTCAGGCGGCCCGACATCTCGCTTGCCCGAGAGCTATTGGGATGGGAGCCACGAGTTGAGTTGCGAGAGGGTTTGAAACGCACGATTGACGAGTCTGGTGTCGAGCAACTTGTAGGACAGTAAGGCTCATCCGTCGGAGTTGCTCTTTCCGTGGACGCGGCGGGTTACCTTGTCACAAACGCGGGCACTAGGTCAGGTGTTATCACTCTCCTGCTGACCGCAGCGAGCAGATCATCGTAAGTGAGTTCGTCGGCTTCTACGGCGACCGTGAGACCGCGACTGCCAAGCTCATTCGCGATCTGGATCTGGTGATCGTCGACATGCTCGTTCCAGGAGGCTCGACGCGGCACGAGCAATGGAGATTTGCCGACCTCAAATGCCGCGAGGGCCGTGCCAATGCCTGCGTGTGCAATGACCACATCAGCCTCGCGCATCGCTTTAGTTAGCTCTCGTTCAGGGATCGTGTCGTGCCCCGTGATCTTAAAGCCGCTGACGTCGGTATCGCCGGTCTGCCAAAGGACGTCAGTCTCTGGTGGAAGGATTTCGAGGAGGCGACGTATGAGACGCTGAAACCCATACCCACGATATGTCCCTATCGTCACGACGACCTTTCCAAGTCGAGGCTGGTGTATGTCGGAAAGATCCGCACGTACAAATGAATCAAACACCGAACCGCTATAACCCCATTTCCCGGAAGACCAACTGGGAAACTGGGCATAGAGCTTAACGCCGGGTATGCTGCTGATCAAACGCCCTGTGACCGAGGGACCGTCGACGCGGGCTGAGCACTCTATGTAGTGGCAGTGAAGCCGGCGAGCACGCGCCAGTCCGAAAAATGGAAGCGCCACGGCGGAGCCCGTACTGACGGCTGTGTCCAAGTCGCGATCACGTAAGATACGACGTGCCGTCACCAGGTTGCGCGCCACATTCAGGGGGTCGCGCCCGCCCACAAATGGCACGAACTCAACGTTCTCGCCATCGAGTAGCGAGCGGCTTTGAGGAGTGTCGAACGTGACCCATCTAAACGGCCCATTTATTCCGGACAGGCGCCGATGTAAGTAATGCAGCTCCTTGAGATGGCCGCCGGTGGAGGCTACGAGCAGGGTACTCAAGTCGATGTCTCTTCACCGGAAAATTGCCGTCGCTGTGCTGGCGCAATGTCCCCCCAATACTCCGAGACCAGCTCGCGGGTGTTGCGAATGTTTGCCTTGCTGGAGGCGCCAAAGACGACGGATTCGATGTTAGGCTGCTCGCAAACCCACTGGATGGCCTCTCGAGGCGGTATAGCGCCCGAGGCGTAGACGGACATAGCAATCGCGCGGAATTGCCGCTCCCGCAGAGCCGCCTCGTAGGCCGCGATGCCACCACACATGCGAAACCCGATCTTGTTGATGTTGGAGCAGACGATCGGGTTCTCGATCTGGAGCTCCTCCAGCACGTCGAGCAGCGCCGGCATGTTCATCGTGATGAACCCGGGCTCCGCGTCGTACCGGTCTTTCACGTGCTCGGCAAAGATGCGAAACGCATCCTTGAACCCCAGACCCAGCAGCAAGTCGACGACCACATTCTGGAGAAAGATGACCGGAGCGCGCAGTCCCTGGAACATCTTCATCTCCGCGTCAATTAGCAGGGTGGTCATCCCCTCGATGTCTTTTTTGGCCATCGAGGTACCGCCGCGAATAGCGGCGTCCATCAGGCCCTCATCGGGCAGGAACCGTTTGACGGCGCCGAGCATCCCATCCTCCGTCACCGCGTTCGCGTACTTGTGGGCATAGGGCATGCCCGGGTAGAAGATGAAGTCCGGGTATCGATCGGGATGCGCACGCACGTGATCGCAGACGAGGGAGATGCGATCGTGCGTGGTGCACATGAATGTCCGCACGCCCTCGTCATAGGCCGCGTCGAGCACGTCGATCACCGCGTCGATCTCCTGGAAGCGCAATGCCTGGGCGCGGGCCTTCTCCTCGGACATGTGGTTCACGCCGAAGAACTGGTTGTCGCCAAAGAGTAGTCGATCCATCATGGCCTCTCTGGGTCAGCGCCGCCCAAGGCGGAGTCGTTTTGACCGCTTCGGGCCCACCGGTTCGGCGATGACGCCGTCAGCGAGAGTCGAAGCGCCTTTCTCGGCGTCTGCTATCAGCATCCCGATGATCTTGTCGGTGACGCCCGCACTCTGGAAACGATTCAGCCCGTCCGTGCGCCGCTCCTTCACGCGCTGGACAAACGCGTCGATCTGCGCGCTGTACTCCTCGCCCCGCAGATAGAACCACACCGGCTCGGTCAGTTCGGTGGTGTAGCGCACGTTCCAGCCGTGCTCGTACCCTGCAGGGGGGGTCGCGGTGTCCCTGAGATACACCTGGCATTCCTGCCGATCTACAAAGATCCGCCCCATCGTGCCCCAAACAGTGATGCGCGTTGTCATCTTGCGGTAGGACTCGTCCGACCAGTTCACCGAGAGCTGGGCGGTCTTTCCCCCGGGGTAGTACAGGGTGCTGAAGACCTCGTCGTCGATCTCACGGGAGAACACGCGATTCAGGGCCGTTCCGCCGACCCCTACCGGCTCACCAACATACCAGTTCACGAGGTCGATCACGTGGGCGGCATAGTCATAAAGGCACCCTCCGCCTTCGGTTCGCTGGCTTCGCCACGTCCCGCCCTTCGGCTTCAGCACCACGGGGCCGTAGGCCTCGCCCAAGATATGGGTTACCTCTCCGATTGCTCCGGCCTCAAGAAGCTTCTTGACCTCATGGAAGGCACCGACGAATCGATTGTGGTAGCCGACCTGCGTCACAAGGCCTCGCTCGTCACTCAACTCGGCGAGCGCCTCCGCGTCCCGCGCGTTGAGCGTAAATGGCTTCTCACAGAATACGTGCAGATCTCGCTCGAGGGCGGTGCGAACCATCTTTGCGTGGGAGCTGGAAGGCGTCGCGATCACGACGGCGTCCAGGTCGGCCTTGTCCAGCATCGCGTCGAAATCGGAGTACGTCGTCACGCCGGTGTACTTCTTCAGCACCCCGAGAACATAGCTGGAGGAGTCGCAGATCCCAACCACTTCCACGTCAGGGTGCGCGTTGACCACGGCGTGGTGCGATAGGCCCATCTTGCCGAGGCCGACGACGGCAACCTTGATCACGATGTGTGCTCCAGTTTTTGGTCACGGATCGTCAGACACCGGTCCGCGATTCTTGGACGCTGCAGTTCTATAGAGGTGCCAAACGTCATGCATAAAGAGATAACGATCCATGGAACCCGCTCTGTAGCATCTTCTTGGTGTTTAACCTCGATCATCATTGCGGCATCGTCATTGGTATTGACTCTGGACTAAGAAAGCGGACGAATGGGGATTCTGGGGAGAAATTAATGTGGAGGACTAAACGCTCCGACCAGCACCCAAGATATATCGCAGTGAGCTTGGCCGCGCAATATGTTTTCTATTGCGACGGTAGAATTCTACGGGCTCAGTAGTGAGCACCTTTGCGAGATTTAGTGCATCTGGTATCAAGTGGTACGTGCTGATCGGTATAGCATCAAGTTCTGCGTAAAGCTCATCGGCATCATAGCCTAAGACTCCAAGTCGCTCTCTTCCTATCCATGCAAGATAACGACGTGCCGCCTCCTTTCGAAGCGGATTGGCCAGCGTACTATGCCACTTGGTCAGCGGCTTATGGCTCAGTCTCTGGTAAAGCGCTACACCGTACTTGTCGCCCATACGTCCATCTAACCCCACCTTGGAAAACTCATTCAGCGACTCTGGTCGGAATGGCAGCTCAAGGTAAGCCATTAGGCGTTGCCACGTCTCAGTATCTCCAGTGACATAATCCTCGAAGCGCACTGCACAAGACCGGTCCTCGTTGTGGGTATATGCATGGATCAAATTTGCTAGACCGAAAAACAGGTTCTCACGATAGAGCCCTCCCCATTCGGCCTGAGGCCATTCCGCGAGAGAGGCAGCCACTGCCAGGGGATTACGCCACAAAAAGATGAACTTGGCGTCCGGGAAAAACTCAAAGATCTCGTCGGCAATGAGGAAATACGGTGGTGTCTTGTCGAGGAAGTATCGATGTTGTGGTTCGCAGTGACGTTGATAAAGCCGTGTCACAAACCGACTTACCTCTAGCTGAAAATCCTTCCGTCCTTGAGGTAGTTGAGCCGTGAAGTCCTCTAGAGCACTCACCATCATTCTATGCTCGTACTCGGCATAGACGCCTTGTTTACGCAACGCATAGACCAAGGGAATCATCAACCATGGCTCGGAAACGGTCATGATCTCAGGATAGGAACCGAGAATGCGCTGCAGGAGCGTCGAGCCGCTTCGAGCAGTCGAAAAGAGGAAGATAGGAGTTATTTCCCTATCTGGAGTCATGATGACATTCGTGGGACACAAACAGGCGCTTTACGCTTCATGGATGGTCGCTCGTGCTTTTGGTATCGGCGATGGAAGTCTCCCAGACCCTAGTTGGGCTGGCTGAGGAAATGCTGGACGTATGAGCTGCTTTGAGACCATCGTACTTGCCCAAAAGTTCTGTAAAACGAAAGTAGTTGAGCCGACGACGCCATCCTCTGTAGGGTGCGTCAGCAGGTATGTCGGTCAGCCACTCGCGGAGGAAGCCACGGACTGTCGGTGAGGGGAGCGGAGCGTAGATGGGGGCAAACGAGCTGATCGCCTCAAACTCTCGCCGCGTTCGTCGATGGAGATCGCGTAAACCATTGTGTCGACGGTGCTTGTCGCCAATCACTAGCTTGGGGTCGTACGCAATTGTCCATCCTGAGGCTAGAACCCTGAATCCCCACTCCTTGTCCTCGCTTGCAGTTAGCTGCTCGTCAAAATGGAGTTCAGCCCACACATCGGCTCTCCATGATCCGCCGGTATTGGAGAATCCCCACAGGGGGTATCGAGTTGCGTCCGTGAGCGTTTGATAAAAGGTAGTCTGCAGCGGCTCGTTCGACCCGGGTCGCGCGGTGCTTCCGTTGGTTGCCGCGACGTCCGGCTTATCATACATTGCAAGCGAATGCTCGATCCAACGACTGTCCGGCGGAAACGCGTGCGACGAGAGCGCAAAATGGATAGGACCTCGCGCCGCGGCGGCGCCCACATTGAGCGCATATCCGAACGAAAAGCGCTCAGCATCGATCTCGATCACCTGATCTGCGCTCTCTCGCGCCATCGCGAGCGTATCGTCAGTGGATCCCGAGTCTACGATGATGATCTCGGGCTGGATCGTCTGAGTTCGTAAGAGGGAAAGAACGTGACCGAGGGTGCGAGCACTGTCCTTGGTTCTGACGATGACACTGGCACGGGGGATAGGGTTGCTCATCGCACAAGATCCGGTCGATTGGTGGGTGGGAAGGTCATGGGCCTCCTGGGCCAGCTGGGTCTCTCGCATAGCGGAAGTGGAGGTTAGCTTGAAAGGTCATTTCAAGGCTCGAACCAGCAACGGAAGGTAGGATCGGCGACTTGCATTGGTCGCGGTAGGAGAAACAGTTGAGGCGGAAAAGCACAAGTTCGATTGAGTCGTACTCGGCTATGATGACTGTAGGCAAAGGTACATCGGGCTATGGTTACGGTACGCGTCCGAGTACGATGCCGGTTACGCCGTCGATCACGCCCATCGCTCTCTGCAGAGACTCGCCCTTAGCGCAGATGACTCCATGACCGACGCGTAACAAGAAGTCACCAAGCGTGGACCACCAAAATGCGACCGGTGACATGCCGAGCTCCTTATGTGCGATAACCCAGCGATGTGTAGCTTCAGTAGCTTGTCGAGCATGTGTACGCGCCGAGCCGCGCATAGTAGGAGTAAGGTGGTGAATGCATGTAGCCGCAGGCTCTACAACGAGCTTATGCGTGCGACTCACCCGGAAACTAAAGTCGTAGTCCTCCCCCATCGAATAACCCTGCAGGCTGTCATCGAACGTGGCTTCGTCAAACACGGTGATACGAAAGCTCATGCTGCAACCGTTAAGCCATTCTACGCGATCCGTGGCTAGGGTGCCAGGATACTGGCCCAAGGTGTTGCGACCCGACCTAAGCACGGATCCGCGCCTATGGCTCCACAGTAGGAAGAAGCTCTTGAGTGTGACATAGTTCACTGTCAGTTGATTAACAATAATCCCCCCAACGCCCATGGCAGTCGGATCCGTTCGAAAGCGATGCTCGATTGCGTCAAAGTAGCCATGTGATACCTCGGTGTCATCGTCAATAAAGTGCACCACCTGAACACCCAATTCGCGACATATGCCTATAGCCTCATTGCGCTGGCGAGCAAGCCCAGGCTGGCTTGCTCGTCGGTACATCAACGTGGGAGGCGACATGTCATGATGCACAAAACGCTTGCATACATCGTGGGTGGCATCTGTTGTGCTGGCATCGACCACCAGGATAGGTATGTTCGGTAAAGCTCTATAAGCTGCGGCACAAGACTTCTCAACCTCATCTGGCCGATCCTTCGTACAGATCACTACGACACCATAAGGATGTTGGTTATCAGACGATTGTGGGTAGCTCATAACTATTGTGGGTACGGTGTGATTTTGGGGAGAGGGTAGCTCGCACGGCTGCCTGCGATGCCAAACACAAGGAGGAACGCCACAGCGAGAGGTGCGGCCGAAAGTGTATTTTCAGTGATAGAAAATACAGCGAAAGCTACTCCAGCGGCCACAAGGTCAGCACGAACTCGTGGGGGGGCACGCCGGATCGACGAGAGCAATGTCGCTATGATTGTCATGAGCAAGATGATGCCCCCGACGATCCCGTCTTCGAGCAGCATGCGGAGGTACTCGTTGTGCTGTGCGGTGAAGCCCTCAGGGCTTCCAGGAAGCTTGCCGACAATGGGAGCTGCTCCGATGCCGCGACCAAACGCGAGATTAATCTTTGCCTGATTGTATACAAAGGTCCATGCTTGGAAACGTCCAGAGGCAATTTCGTGCGTGACGGCACTTCGCGCCGCGTCATAGGTATGCGCATTTTCGTCGCGTTCGATGAGCCCAGATATAAGTACAGTAACTCCGATAGTGGCTACAGCGCCGGCAATTGCTAGCTTAACGAGTCCAGCTATGCCTTTCGCTGACAACTGGTGTCGGCTAAATCTTACTAGTACAGGAATTGCCACGATGACCAGTGCGAGCACCGCGCCGCGACTGAGAGTGGCACCAAGGATAATCACATTTGTAAATCCAAGCCACCTAGCCCATCTCCAATGCTCTCGACGGTATAACATCAAGCATGCAACGGCTGAGTAAAGGCCGAGGGCTCCCAGCCATGCGGCGATAGTTGCACCCTCCAGCCGGGGTGGTGTTGCATGCAGGAACAGCGGCAAGATCCCTGCGGCTTGAAGGGCGAGACCAACAAGCACGCTCAAGATTGGTACCCAGGCAAATATCTTGAGTAACTGCTGGTCGCGGCGCCAGTCCCAGTTTATTGCAAATACAAGCCACCCGAGAGACAGTGTCGCCAGGCTAGCCGCTGTGTGCCCTTTGGTCAGGCCGGGCAACGGGGTTCCAAGCATTTCGGTCAATATTACCACTACCGCATACGCGATAAATGGGCCACACTTTCGATAGTCAATGCCTCGGCTGAGGAGAATGGGCAAGGAGCAGGCATAAAGAACGAGCTTAAACGTTTCCGGTCGGCCGGCAGTTGAGCCCGCTCCAAAGATCAACGTAGGTTCGATCGCGAGGAGAATGATGCCTGCCGAAAATACGAGCGCTGGTCTGGTCAGCGCGGTGGCCCCCGCAGTGACAACGATTAGGGCTACTGCGGCGTCAATGGGAGACTTTGTGACCATGACACCTACAGCGACAGACGCTGTGATGGCAAATACGAGGAGCAATGAGTCAGCCGACGTCAAGCGCCTTAGTCTCATCAATGCATCAGGTCTCACCGTTCACACCACCAAGAAAGGGATTCCGACTCCAGGAGGGGACCCCGACTACGTGTCCGCGGTACATGTAGAGCAGGCATGTTTCGTCGTTCGCTGAAACTGGATGCGTCAAGCGTATGGGGACTGTGTTGGGGGACTCGCCACCGCCCAAAGCGGCTCGCCGTCTCCTGGGACTTGTCCTTGCCGCGAGCGTCGGATCCATAGAGGTCTACCGATCTGAGACCTTCGGGATCGCTACGGCCTCCCAAACGGCTATGTGCCCGGTAAGGCATTGATAGATAGGGCCGGTTCATGAGTACACAACGTCGCACAGCCTACAACGCTATGGTCCGCACACTTCTTATGCGAAGCCTCGAAAGTTTCGGGGTGCGAGCATAGTTTGTAGAAGCACAAGACCGTAGCTAGATCCGAGGGAATAGGCCCATATGCAGCAGGATTCTGAAGGACTCAATCTTGAGCAGACTCTACGTGGCTTGCGTTGACGCACGCCGTTGATTTTGCTCTGCGTCGTTCTCGCCGCAGGCGTGGCCTTCGGGCTATCTAAGCGCCAGACTAAGGAATACACGGCGACCGCTTCGCTGGCCTTCAACAATAACCCGCTCAGTCAGCAGATTTCTGCGCTATCGACCGCGACCGGCAGCGGCGGCAACGGCAGCTCGCTTGCCCAGCGAGAAAGCGACCTCGAACTCGTCAGGCTCGGCGACATAGCGGCTAAGACCGCGAACTCGCTCGACCACGCTAAGACCACGAGCTCGCACGGCCACACTAAGACCGCGAGCTCGCTTGCCCACGGACTGACCGGAGCAATGGTCAGCGAAAGCTTGAGCATCAGCGGGCAGGGAGAATCGGGCATCGTCGATGTGTCGGCTACGATGACCTCCCCCGCTCTGGCCGCCGACGTTGCGAACACCTACGCTCGCCAATTTGCCGAAGAGCAACAGAGCGCCACCAGCCAGAACTTGAGGTCTGCGCTGACGCTGGTGAAGAAGCAACTGGCAGCACTTTCCCGGGCGCAGAGGGTTGGTGCGGACGGACTCAACCTCCAGAACCACCTCCAGGCGCTGACCCTGCTTGCAGGTCTGAAGTACGGCAACGTCCGGGTTGCTCAGGAAGCACTGGCGCCGACCAGTCCTACCTCACCGGAGACGTCAAGAAACACAGCCCTCGGAGGACTGCTGGGCCTATTCATAGGCCTTGGTCTTGCCTTCGTGCTTGAGCGCCTCGACCGCCGTATCAAGGGACCGGAGGATCTGGAGACCGTCTATCGTCTGCCCATGCTCGGCGTCGTCCCCAAGAGCAAGCGGCTTTCGGGGTCAGTCCGTCATAAGGGCGAGCGGACAGCCTTATCGCCGAACGAGGCCGAGGCATTCAATCTGATCCGTGCTCATCTGCGTTTCTTCAATATCGATCGTGACCTTCGTGCGATTCTGGTCGCATCGCCAGCGCCTGGCGACGGCAAGACCACGATTGCCCGCAATCTGGCTGAGGCAGCGGCAAGGCTGGGTTCGCGGGTGCTGCTCCTCGAGGTCGACTTGCGTCACCCGACACTTGCCCAGCAGTATGGCCTCCAGGGCGGGCCGGGTCTCGCCGACGTGTTGATCGGCACCGTCCCTATGAACGAGGCGACCGAGTCGGTTGATGTGCAGGCACCGAACGGCGAGGGGTTCACAGGGCGGACCCTTGACGTGCTGGTAGCGGGTGCCTTTCTGCCCCCGAACCCGGCCGCGTTGCTTGAGAGCCGCGCGATGGAGGTTGTGCTCGAACGGGCGAGATCTTCATACGACCTTGTCGTGGTAGATACACCTCCGCTCAACGCTGTCTCTGATGCGTTCCCATTGCTCACCAAGGTGGACGGCGTCGTAATCGTGGGCTGGGTTGGCCGCAGCCGGCGTGACGCTGCCGAGCGACTTCAGCGGGTTCTTGCTGCTAGTGATGCCCCACTGCTGGGGATCATCGCGAACGGCTCAAAGTCTGGTGGCTCAGGTGTATACGGCCCTCCCAGCGACGGCAAGCCATCTCCTGCGATTGCGTCTACCAGCGGCATCGGCTCCGAGCACGTTCCGACTGCCAAGACCTGAAGTCTTTCAGAGCGCCGCGCGATCAGAGTCCGTCGACCTCATTGCGTTACTGTCGTCGTTGATGACTCCAGCGGCTCTCCGCCGAGAGCCAGGATGCCCATCCCCAATCCGCGCTCCGGGTCGAGGATCAGGCTCACCGCCTCGTTGCGCGAGCGCACTCCCAACTTGCCGAACGCCGAGGAGAGATGGCTCTTGACCGTGCTTTCGGCGAGGAACAGCTGCTCGGCGATCTGACTGTTCATGTAGCCCATCACCACCAGCCCGAGGATCTGCTTCTCGCGTGTCGAGAGCGCCGGCGGCTCGATCTGCCGCCAGTACGCTCGCGGCACGCACGTCTGTCCTGTCGATACGGCCTGCAGACAGGGACCAAGCGTCGAGTCGAGATCCTCTTGCAGCACGATCCCGGCGGTGCCGGCGGCCAGCGCAGCGCGCATCTCCCAGCGCTCGATGCTGGCGCAGACAGCGACAATCGGGACCTGCTCAAAGCGCTGCGTCAGCGACTCAATTGTCTTGGACAGCGCGGACCCCTCAGCGTCAACCCACATCACGACGAGCGACGGCTCGGACTCCGAGGACAGCAGCGCATTCAGGTCGGCGAATATGTCGAGGGTGAGCTGCTCGTGCCCAGCTATCTCGGCGATCCGCTCGCGCGCGTCGCCGTCGGCAATCAGTGCGACCGAGCCACCTGTCACCCGAGTCGAGGCGGGGGGCGACGCAACCGTGGTGCCTGTCTTCGACATGCACCACTAACGGCGCTCTTTAGGGCGAACTTACAAAGGATCGTGGAACAACGGAACGAGGCATGACGCACAACAGCCGCCTTCGAGGCGGCTGTTGGTACGACCTATGTCAAGTTTACTCTACTTGGAGAAGCCGTCGATTACGGCTTGGACGTACAACCGTAGGCGGGGTTGCTCACCTCGCCGTAGCCTCCGTTGGCAGCCGTATAGGCGTCCCCGCTTGTACCGCCCAAGCATCCGGCGGTCAGCTCACGAAGGTCTCCGTAGTCGACGACCTCAGGCGTCTCATACGCTTGAACAGTCATTTGGTCATCCATGGCAACGGTTCCTTATCAATTGAACGTCCGTCCCGCCGACGACGGAACAGCTAAACCAACGACATGTAGAGTAGAGGACGCGCCCGCTCCGTCAAGATGGAAAAACGTACCGTACGAAAAAAGTATGAGATCATCGGCTCATTGCGTGGGGACCGATCTCAGCGTCACGCGCCGAGCCGATGCCTGCGGCTCGGTCCGTAAGGTGTCGGTCTCCGTCTGTGCCTGGCTGCGCAGCCAGCACTCGGCGGTGAGAAGCCGCCACACCTGCCACATCCATCGGAATGGTTGCTCGGTCCGGTAGCGATTCGCGTCAAACAGCATGCGCTGCGACCTCGCCCTGGTCGACGTAGGCCCCGAGCTCAGCGCCAGGCTCAGTCAGCAGCCGGCGCGCGGCCATGCGATCCGGCCCATCCAGGCAATCGACCAGCACCGAGTCGAACAGCGCCTTCCGCGGGCGCAGCCGAACAGTATCCGGGAGCAGCCCACTCATGGCCGCGCGCAGCACGGGGCGGCTGCGGTAGCGGTCGAAGGTCGCCAGCGGCGGCTGGCGCAGGCAGAGCTCGACGAGGTCGAGGTCGAACAGCGGGATGGCGCGCCTGCAGGCCCGCGGAGGCAGCGCGCCGGCGTTGATCCTCGAACACGCCGATCTCCTCGACCCCGCTGCGTCAGCCAGTGGGCGATCTCGCCCACCAGCGCGGACCCTCCATGCGCTTCCACGCCAGCGGGTCTTCGGAGTCGGCAGGCCTCGCGCGACCCACGGCCGCAGCCAGCGCCGGCGCCGCTCGGCGCGCGAACGGTCTCCGCGCGAGCTTCGTGCATGCGGTAGGGAAGCGTGCCCGCGACGGCGAGATCGGCGACCAGCCTTGCAACATCGCGGCGCGCGGGCCGATCTCCAGCGCCCGGCAGCTCGCGGGCTAGCGCCACCGCCTGCAGCGGGTGTCCCGCGCGCAGTCGATCGGCGAGCAGATAGGAGCGCGCACCGAACAACTCGTCGCCGCCGTCGCCCCCGAGCGTGACCCGTACCCCCGCTGCCGCCGCCGCTCGCAGCAGCGGCATCGCCCAGAAGTCGCCCCAGCTGAGCAGCGGCAGCTCCCAGGCCGCGATCGACTCCATGCGCGCTTGCCAGCATTCCGCCCGCGCGCACCTCGGCGGTGATGCCGCCGAGGCTCAGGGCGCCCCTCAGCTCCTCGATCAGCGCTGACTCATCGACCGCGGGATGCTCGGGGAACACGGCCGCATAGGCGCGATACCCGACCCGGCGCCTCGGTCGCTGCCACCGCGGCCACCGACGCGGAGTCAAGGCCGCCGCTCATCAGCACACCCGTCAGTCCGTCGGTGGCGATCCGCCGTCGCACGGCGAGGTCGAGCCGCCGCGCGCACCTGCTGGGCGAGATGCGGTTCGGATGCTCGTCAGCGGCTCACTGAAGCGAGGGGCCCAGTAGCGCTGTTCGCGCACCCCGTCGCGATCGAGAAGCATTGTTGCGCCGGGATCCAGGCGGCGGATGCCCGCATAGAGGGTGGCAGAGCCCGGCCGATGGCCCATCGTTATCCAGTGAGCTACGCTCACCGGATCGGGCGCCGGACGTCGCGGGAGCAGCGCCAGCAAGTGGCGAACCTCGCTTGCGAAGTACAGCCCCCCGGAGGCGTCGTGCAGGAACAGCGAGCGCACGCCGAGCTGGTCGCGCGCGAGCATCCCCTCGCCGCGCTCCGGGTCCCAGACCAGCAGCGCAAAGTCTCCCCGCATGCGCGCCGGCAGCTCGCGCCCCCAGCGCCGCCAGCCAGCCGCGAGCACGTCCTCGGGCGTGCACCGGATGGGGCCTGCAGCTCCACGCTCAGCTCCCGGGCGTTGTCCAGGAAGCCGTCGAGCAGGCACATGGAGTTGGCTGCGGTGTGTCGCCGCTCCGCTGTATGCGACTCGCAGCGGCCCGTCGGCGAGGATCGTCGCGGTATGCGGCTCGAGCGCACGCGGCCAGGCGCGAGGAGTCCGTTCGCACCGCGCGGGTCGAAGATGCCGGCGAGCCAGCGCGTCACGCCGGGGCGCCGAGTCGCTGCTCGACCGCGGCGCCCAGCTCGCGGACGTCCGTCGCCGGGCCCATTACGATCCGTTCCACTCGCAGCTGAGCTGCGAGCGCGCACACGTCGAGCAGGCCCCGCAGGCGCTCGGGGTCAGAGAGCACGAAGTTGAAGGTGGCCGCGAGCAGCAGCCGGGCGTCGGCGGCGGGCTCGAAGCGCGGACGCTCGGGACCGTCCGCGCGGCGGTCGAGGAAGAACAACGCGCCCAGAGGTGTCGGCTCGGTGACGGCCCGCATGCGCACGATCCGCTCTCGGGGATTGACGGCGAGTGTCTCCTCTTCTGGCAAGCTCTCGCAAAGGCGCTCCGCCTCGGTGTGATCGACACCGGCGACGGGCGTTCCCGGGTGTGCCAGAAGCCCCTCCGTGCGGGACTCGAGCGCGAGCACGTCGTCGGCCAGAAAGCTCGTTCCTCCCCGGCAGAGCTCAAGCGCCAGCGAGGTCTTGCCGGAGCGTGAGGGGCCAAGGAAGGCGATTGCTTCTCCACGCGGCGCGACTGCGCTTGCATGAAAGACCTCCAGGCCATGGAGGAGCGCCGCAAAGGGCAGGACCTGCGCAATCAGGAACCGCTGCCAGGCGCTCTCGGGGCGGTCTTTGGGAAAACACCTCAGCTGCCGCCCGTCGACCGAGAGGAGATGGGCACCATAGTCCGGTCCGGATATCAGGTACCCGGCCTCGGGGTGGGACTCGATCGAGAAGATAGGGCTGCCATCGAGCATGCGTTCGTCACAGACGAGCTCGGCCGACTCCGGCCAGTCCAGGTCTACCCTGTCTGCGGTACTCGCGGTGATCTGAAGCAGCCGTCCGGTGGGACTCGCCGAGGAGCCCGCGAGGAAAGGCAGAGGAATCTCTGAGCCGATGTCCAGTCCGAACGCCGTGGCAGTCACGCTCTCGGGGCCGTATGAAACCGAACTGTCAGGTCGCTGCGATGCGGGCCTTGTCCGGGCCATTTCAGAGCTCGACCAGTCGTCCGAACGACCCGTCGCCGGGGTACAGGACGGGTTGATCCTCGTACTCGACCCAGGCGTGTGCGAGGAAGTCTGGGCCGCCGTGCGCGCCCGATCACCAGCTTGGCGGAGATACCGCGTCTGGCCAGCAGCCGCGTGAGAACGAGCGAGCGGACCAGGCAGCGAGTGTCGCCGGGCACGAGCGCGCAGCGTCCTCGTCACCGCGTGACCGAGACGGCGGGCCCGCGCGAGCGTGCTCAGCGGCGGGGTGTGCAGTGGTGAATGACCCCGAGCGAAGGCTCGTCACTACGTCGGCGATCGGAGCGCGGCGCAGCGCACAGCGGGCCTGTCCGTATGACACGACGATCTCGGCCGCGAGCCGTACGCGCTCAGGCTGGCTCAGGCGCTCGCGGCTGGAATGCCCGACTGACGGCATGGCGCGGCGCAGGATGCCATGGGGCTCAGGGCGATGTACTGCCATCGTCTGTCTCGATCAGCCCGCGCTCGAGCAGGGACTGGCAGAGCGCGCACAGATCGCGCTCGACCACGCTCGGGTCCTGCTCGTAGCCCTCAGCCAGCGAGGCCGCGGCGTCGCGTACGCAGTCGGCTCGCTCCATCGCCTCGAGCATGCTGCCCAGCTGTCGCGTTGAGCCCGTGGTACTTGCCGGTCTGTAGGTTCAGCACGACGGTCTCCGCAGGGAAGCTACGATAAACGACGTGCTGAGGCACCCTGACCTTGGATGTCAAGAGCGAAGAGGAGCTAGTCACTGTGTCGCGGATCATAATGGAGTAAATCCCAGCAATTAGTACTCGATAATCGTGCCACGACGTTGACCGGTGCGAATGGCACTGAAGAGGGCGAAAATCGAGAGCGGCAGCAGCACAGCGGCGAACGCGACCAGCCTGATCAGCGCCGATCCGATTGAGGTGCTCTGTGGGCTGTTCACGAGCAGGTGCCGCAGCACCTCAGTGGCGGGTGTGAACGGCTGCATCTTGGAGGCCGTCTGAACCCAGTGAGGCAACAGCGAGATCGGGAAGTACAGGCCGCCGACGATCGAGATTAGGGCTATCACCCAGGTCGTCCCGATCGCGCCCTGCTTGATCGCCACGGTCAGCGCGGCGAACAGCAGCCCGAACGGAAGGAACGCGAGCAGCGCCAGCCCCATCACCGGTACGCTCAGTGGCACGGTAGACCAGTGCAGCTGCAGCCCGTACATGGCGCACGCCAAGCCGAGCGTGAGCGCGGCCAGCACGAACGAGTACAGCAGTGGGAACAGCGTCATCGCGATCACGCCGCGGATCGCGCCGAAGGGGGAAAGCAGCAGGCGGTCGAACGTACCCGCAATCAGCTCTTGGCGGACGAGTTCGGGAACCGAGAAGCACGAGTACATGATGCCCACGAGCGCGATCCCGACGACGACGAAGCCGAAATAGGCCTGTGGCGAGCCGAAGCCCTTGACATGCACGAGCCTCGAGACGTAATAGAACAGGGTGAGGCTGAACACCGACGTCAGTACTTGGCTGACGAGACGGGTGCGATATGACAGAAAGACGTGCAGATCGCGTCGCATCACGGCCATGAAGGCGTGCCAGGCAGTGATCGCTTCGCTCATACAGCCACCAGCCTTCCGTGTTCGATCGTCCAGTGGGCGTCGAAGCTTCATGTCGAGGTGCTCGCCGCTGGGCGAGCACCACAGGACGGCCCCTTCGCGAGCAAGGATCTCCGTGACAGCGACCTGCAGCAGGGCGCCGCCCTCTTCATCGAGGCTGGTTAGCGGCTCGTCTAGGAGCACGACCTCAGGGCGGGGCAGGAACGTCATCGCCATACGCAGCCGCTGGCGTTGGCCCATCGACATGCGGTCCACGCGACGGTCGGCCAGCTCGCCCAGATCGAAGGTCTCGATCGCGTGCGTCGACCGTCTGGCGAAAACGATCGCGCGGGGTCATCGAGATCCGGCGCAGAACTCGAGCTGCTTCCTCACTGTCAGCCGCGCGTACAGCCCGCGATCGCCGGCTGGCAGGAACGAGACCAGCCGCTGGTAGCGGTTGTGGTTCTCACGGGCCGTGATCCCCCACACCTCGGCGCGGCCGCTGTCGGGCTCGATTAGCCCCGCCGCGACGCGCAGCATCGTCGTCTTGCCGACGCCGTTGCGTCCGCCCACCCAGGTGGTTGTCCCCGGTTCGAGGGTCAGGTGCAGGTCGTCGAGCACGAGCGGCAGGTCCTTGCGCCAGCGCTTGCTCAGGCCGCACAGCCGCAGCGGCGCTGCGGCAGGGCCGGGCTCCTGAACCGCCGTGAGGTCGAGGTCGCGAGCTCGCTCCCGCGGCACGGGCTCGATCGTCTCTAGCGAGCGCAGCATCACGCAACCCCTCCGGCGACCTGCTCGTGTCGGCTCGCGAGCGTCTGCTCCACCAGATCGGCCAGCTGCTCAGGTCGATGCTCGAAGCCGGCGGTCAAGCGTACGAGCGTAGCGGACTGCATCAGGTCAGCGTAGAGACCGAAGCGCTTGCGCTGACGCTGGGCGTCCATCGACAGGCCCAGTATGTAGGGCGTGAGCGGCAGCGGGTTGGCCGGAAGAGCGCAGGTCTTGAGCGGCAGATTCGGAGCACGTTCCAGCAGGCACAGCATCCGCACGGGCCGGGTGTGAGTGGCAGCTGTGTGGGTTGTAATCCATTGCTCGCCCGCGAGGATGCCGAGGGTGCTGCCGAGGCTCTGCGGATCGATGGCACCCGGGAGGCTCTCCGCGAGGTTCATGTGAGGGCTCCCCGCGTGGGCACGTACGGCGCCCTCCGCTTGCTCCAAGATCAGCACGTCGTCGGCGAACAGAGGCCAGCCGCGGCGCAGCAGCTCGACCCCGAGCGTCGACTTGCCCGTCCCGCTCGGCGCCATGATCGCGACAACCCCATCCGGAGAGTCGACCGCCGCCGCGTGCAGGGCCTCGTATCCGCGCATTACGCTGATGGCTGGCAGCACCTTGGTGATCAGCGCGCGCTGCCAGTCGAGGCCCGGCTCGGTGGGGGCGCAGTGCAGCCGCCGCATGTCCGCGTCGAGCAGAAAGCGAGCCCGACATCCTCGCAGGGCGCATGCTCGCCGTAGCTGAAGAGCACGCCCCCGTCCGCGCCCCGCTCGATCGCGAGATCGAGACCGTCACCCAGGCGCCCGCGCCACTCCGGCAGCCCACCGGCGTCGCTCCAAGTCTCGTGCAGCTCCTGCGGCGTTGTCAGCTTCAGCTCCAGTGACGGCAGCTCGTCCGCTGTGTCCACCGAGGCCTCCTCCACGCCGTCGGGCGCCATGCCGGGAAGCTGAAACGAGGTCCGGAGCTTCAGGCCGAACGCTACATAACTGTTCGTCATTGCCCCATAAACTCTGGTTCCTAGAACTTTCTTCCACCGTCCGGCGTCCAAAAGTTGGTATCCGCGTCGCTGAATTCGACCTCCACCGCGGGTGGCCCGCAGGTGGACGACCGGGATAGCCGGACAGCCGCGCCCAAAGGATCCCGAGCGCTACTCGAGCGGTCAGCCTTTCTTACCAGGTTTCTTCTCGCCCGAGTGCTTGATTTCCTTGATGCACGTGTGATAAGTGCGGCTGCTCGACAGGTGGTGTCCGAGCACCGTCGTCGCCTTGATCTTGATCGTGAACGTGCCCTCCGGCAAGCTCTTGAGGTTGATCGTGGCGACGAAGTATTTACCCTTCCGGACTGCGGCGATCTTGCGTCCCTTGAGCGTGATCGACACCGTCTTGAGTGGGTCGTACTTGGGATCGGCTAGGTGGATCTTGAAGAGCCTGGCGCTCAGGCACTTCTTGGCGCTCGGCAGCGTCAGGCTCTCTTTGGCGCCCGCCACACCGGAGCCCGCTGTGCCGGTGCCGGAGCCCGCGGCACCCGTGCCGGAGCCCGGTGCGCCGGGAGTCGTTTCACCGGGGGCCACTGGCAGCGAGGCGGTAAGGGCGGATTCGGTGCAGCCGTAGGTGACGTGATGTTCGGCATATTCGGGTGGGCCTAAGGGCGCGCCGTTGGCGGCGATCGTCGGCTGCGAGGTGCCGGGGTGACTGAAGCAGACAAGCAGATAGTGCGATCCGTTCGCCGCTTCCAGGACGCGCCAGGCGGTCGGCCCGCGTTCTGGATTTTCAGTACAGGCGGACCCTCCGAAGTACCACTGGTGCAGACCCCAATACGAGCCGTCTGGCTGTTCGGTCATCCCCGTCCATATTTCCTGGCCCACGGGATGGGTGCATTCCGCGAACCTGGTTGCGATCACCACGGTGCCGGTATAGGTCCCGTTCGACTGGCGTTGGACCCCGATCTGGCCGCCGTTGAACGACCAGATCCCTTCAATGTTCGAGGCTGCGCCGGCCGAGGCCACACCGAGGGCGAGCAGCATCGTGGTGGCGAAAGCGAGCAGCGGCGATCGGGGCAGGCGTTTGCGGCGGGGCGGTCTCTCCATGTCCATTCTCAGCTCCATATCCGTTTGTTCGAAGTCGGCGCCCAGCATAATGGCCTCGACGCTGCATCAACGTCGGTTCGATCGACGTTCTTCCGATGGTTCAGCGGATCAGGAGCGCGCAGGCTGTGGGCCGGGTACCTGCTTGTCATTGTCCACCTGCACGAGCACGCGGTAGAGACCACAGCGGCTGTTGCTGGATCTGACTTGTCGGCCGGTCCTCAAGCCAGCCTTGAGGCTTGGGCGTCAGGGTGCTACGTGACCGTGAATATCTGTGTGATCGTTACTTCGGTCTGGGTGCTTTTGACGCTGATCGTTCCTGCTCCCAGGGCAGCCGATGCGGGGATCGTGATTTCGGTCGAGAATTCGCCGCTTGAGTTGATCGTCGCGCTGGGGAAGACCGTTTTGACTTTCCCATGATCGACGAACTTCGGCGTGATCGTATCCCCGGGCAGGTAGCCGCTGCCGCTGAGCGTCACCGTGGAGCCCCGCGGTCCGCTCGATGTCAACAGCGACAGCGTGGCCTGTTCGACGACCAGCGTCACTCCGGCGGCTGAGTACGTCGGCTTGTAGTACAGGCCGGTCGAGTTGATCTGAGCGCCGGTCTCGCTCGCAAACGTACCCGTCAACGATGCTGCCGTAAGGATTGGGAACGTCTGTCCGAGCGAGCCTTCGAAGGGCGCCTTCGGAGCCACTTCGAGGATACCGGCAATTGTGGCTGCGCCCGAGACTGAGATAGCCCCATTGCTCGCGCTCGAGATGATCTCTCTGAGCGTTCCTTTGCTCGTCTGCGTGTAAGTCCCGGTGATGTGCAACGTCTCCCCGGCGCTGAGGGATAGCAGATTTTCGTTCTTCACTGAGCCTTCAATCGTGCGAGATCCCCCGCTGGGCTTGAGGCTGTAGATCGTGCCTGCGTTCGTCAGCGTTTCGGTTCCGCCGACGACAAGCGTGGCGTTGTTGGCGCAACCATCTGCGTTGGTCAGCGTAATCGTGCCGCCGTTGGTGAAGCTTGCCGCTGCGGTCACCTTGGCGTGCGAGCCGCATGTGCTCTGGATCAGGAGCACCTGCCCGTAGACGATTGTTCCTTTCAGCGTGCTCCCTTCGCCGCGCTGGGCGATCCTGCTGGAGCCGTTGCCAGTGTATTGCAGGGCGACGTTGCTGAGGATCACCGGTGTGCTCCCGGTGGTTTTCCCAGCCCCCTGGTTGAAAGCGCCGCCGTTCTCAGAGAGGGCACCGCTGCCGGCGGCGGCGATCGTGCCCCCCTTATTCTTCACCGTCGCGTTGCCTGACACGGAGAACGTCACGCTTTCGGCAATGTTCACCACGCCTTCGTTGATGAGCGTGGCGCTAGACGCGTTGTACGCCGTGTCGGAGTCGATGTTGAGCGTGCCGGTGTTCGTGATGCTGCCTTCGATGAAGCGGTGGCTGGCGCCTTCGGCGGCTTCGCTTGTGATCGTGCCGGTGTTGGTGAGCGTGCCGGAGCTGATCGTGAGCCGGGCGTTGTTGTTGCTCGTTTCGCTTTTCGTGAGCGTGATCGTGCCGGCGTTCGTGAAGCTCGCCGAGGCGGTCGTCTTGACGTGTTCACCGTTGGTGGACTCGAGCACCAGCGACTGCCCAGAGGAGATGTTGCCGCTCAGCGTGTTCCCTTCACCGTGCTGGGTGATCAGGCTCGCACCCGAGCCGGTGTAGACGAGCGCGGCGTCCCTGAGAATCACCGGCTTCGTGCCGCTCGTCGTGCCGGCGCCCTCGGTGAAGGTGGAGCCCTGTTCGAGGAACACGTTTCCGGTCAGGCCCGCCACGATTTTGCCGCCGGTGCCGTTTGTGACCGTGCCGTCGTTGGAGACGTTGAGTGTGGTGCCTTCGGCGACGTTGAGCGTGCCTTCGTTGGTCAGGGCCGCCGCCGATCCGTTGTATTCGGTGTCGGAGTCGATGTTGAGCGTGCCGGTGTTCGTGATGCTGCCTTCGATGAAGCGGTGGCTGGCGCCTTCGGCGGCTTCGCTTGTGATCGTGCCGGTGTTGGTGAGCGTGCCGGAGCTGATCGTGAGCCGGGCGTTGTTGTTGCTCGTTTCGCTTTTCGTGAGCGTGATCGTGCCGGCGTTCGTGAAGCTCGCCGAGGCGGTCGTCTTGACGTGTTCACCGTTGGTGGACTCGAGCACCAGCGACTGCCCGAGGAGATGTTGCCGCTCAGCGTGTTCCCTTCACCGTGCTGGGTGATCGAGGCTCGCACCCGAGCCGGTGTAGACGAGCGCGGCGTCCCTGAGAATCACCGGCTTCGTGCCGCTCGTCGTGCCGGCGCCCTCGGTGAAGGTGGAGCCCTGTTCGAGGAACACGTTTCCGGTCAGGCCCGCCGCGATTTTGCCGCCGGTGCCGTTTGTGACCGTGCCGTCGTTGGAGCGTTGAGTGGGTGCCTTCGGCGACGTTGAGCGTGCCTTCGTTGGTCAGGGCCGCCGCCGATCCGTTGTATTCGGTGTCGGAGTCGATGTTGAGCGTGCCGGTGTTCGTGATGCTGCCTTCGATGAAGCGGTGGCTGGCGCCTTCGGCGGCTTCGCTTGTGATCGTGCCGGTGTTGGTGAGCGTGCCGGAGCTGATCGTGAGCCGGGCGTTGTTGTTGCTCGTTTCGCTTTTCGTGAGCGTGATCGTGCCGGCGTTCGTGAAGCTCGCCGAGGCGGTCGTCTTGACGTGTTCACCGTTGGTGGACTCGAGCACCAGCGACTGCCCAGAGGAGATGTTGCCGCTCAGCGTGTTCCCTTCACCGTGCTGGGTGATCAGGCTCGCACCCGAGCCGGTGTAGACGAGCGCGGCGTCCCTGAGAATCACCGGCTTCGTGCCGCTCGTCGTGCCGGCGCCCTCGGTGAAGGTGGAGCCTGGTTCGAGGAAGACATCGCCTGTACCCGTCGCGGCGATTTTCCCTTTGGTGCCGTTCGTGACCGTGGCTTCGTTGGAGAGGTTCAGCGAAACCGCGGTCGCGATGTTGATCGCGCCCGTGTTCGTCAGAGCCGCTTTGGACGCATTGAAGGAGGTGTTCGCATTGATCGCGAGCGTGCCCGTGTTCACGAGGCTGCCCGTAAGGTTGCGTGCTCCGCCATGAGCCGGTTCGCTCGTGATCGTGCCGGCGTTCGAGATCGGTCCTTCGACCGTGACGTTGTTGCCGCTCGTTTCGGCGTTCGTGAGCTTGATCGCCCCGTGCGTGCCGTTGGTGATGGCCGCGCTCGTCGTGAGGACGGCGTTCAGGCCGTTCGTGCTGGCGACCACAAGCGTCTGTGTTCCCGATGTGCCGCCGACCATCAGCGACTTGACGGTCACCGTGCTTTTTTGGGCCATTTCGACGGTGTAGGTGCCGTTTGCGGTGATGCAGGCTTCTTCCGTGGAGGTCGGGGGCGCTTTCTTGCTCCAGTTGGCCCCTTCAAACCAGCTGCCGCCTGCGGTGTTTGTCCAAGAGTCTTCACAGCCGCTGGCATGCGCGGCAGCGGGCGCCCAGATCGACAGCATCGCGATCGCCGCGACTACCAAGCCAATCATGCGCTCGCGGTGTCCCAAGCGCAGGGAATTAGTCGGTCCGAACATGTGCACCCTCCGTAGTCGCAACAGGTTGACCCCCCGGCAGTAGAGGCGGTAGATCTCACGCGGAGATGCACCCTTGGTCTAGGCAGCGACCGCCCACCAACTACTGAGGCTGAAGGTGCTCAAACTTACTCAGACTTCGCATTAAGTCAACGGCATGGACCTATTTTCATCCATATTTCCGACCTTCCAGACATAGGCCGGATTCCCGCAAATTGCGCATTTAGAGTTGGTCTGACCTTCGCATCCAGCACGTCAGTGTCCGGCGATAGTTACCAGCACAAGCCTGCTCTTTGGTGTCCTTTGGCCCGGCGCGGGATCCTGCACCACCACTCGCCGCAACCCCCCGGTGCCGTGGATGATCCTCGTTCGCTCGCGTAGGGAGAGGAGGGCAAGCGCGTGCGCAGCGTCCTGTGGGGCGAAGCCGATCAGGCGCGGCACCGAATCGAGCCGCGACGGCGGGAAGATCGGCAAGCGTTGTCGTGAAGGCCCCTGGATCGTCCTCCCGGCGAGCGGGTGGGCCAACCG
The DNA here is from genome assembly GCA_963779405.1 of uncultured Solirubrobacterales bacterium. Lineage (GTDB taxonomy): Bacteria > Actinomycetota > Thermoleophilia > Solirubrobacterales > Solirubrobacteraceae > Palsa-744. The sequence continues at coordinate 258,813 of CAVZYF010000019.1, read as the reverse complement.
CACATCGAGTGGCCCGATGGCTGCCACCGCGAGGCAGGCGCCAGATCCCTGCTCTTCGTCTATGTCGACGACGACGGTGTCGCGCCCTTCGACAACCGCCGGTTGAAGCGTGCCGCACGTGCCATGCTGAACGATCAGTTCGAGCGAAGCTTCGCGCGGACCGACCGCGTACGCATCCCACTCGACCGGAACCGTCCGCGCGGCGACTGCGCCATGACCCGCGGTAGCGGCCCTCGCGGGGGGCGCGCTAGTACCGTCGCTCCAGACGGCGGCGATCCCGCAGAGCGTCACTCCCACGAGGGCCAACACCCATTTCGCAAATGGACTCCAATTGCGGGCGAACTTCATCCAACGAGGCTACCGCATATCTCATTGCTTTACAAAAGCCAAGGCGGCACAGTTGGCGCCGAGGTCAACGTGACCCCGGCGCCAATGCACTTGCAGTTAGTTGCTTAGAGGCTCAGCATTCACTGGGTTTGCCGAAACAGCGAACTTCGTTGGCGAGGGTGTTGATGTACGGGGAGAATTTGGTTAGGGGTTTTTCAGTGTAATAGAAGTCCGTCTGACCATTGATGTAGCCGGGGCCTTCGTCGGTCCAGTCGATGTTCCATGCTCCTCCGCTGGATCCGCCCGTGAAGGGACTCCCGGTACCCGTCGGGTTGCCACCCGAGCCGCCTATGCTCGGGTTTTCGGCCGTGGCCGCGATGTTCTCTTCCATTTTGGTGCCGTTGTACGGCGATTCGCCCGGGTAGCCAAACTGCACGAACTGCTCGTTGTCATTTCGATTCCAGGCGAACCCGTCCGTCCCGACTGCTTCGCTCAGGGTTTTTTTCGTCTGTTCATTTTTGTTGAGCGTCATCGCACCGAAATCCACGCTCTCGTCACGGCTATCGAGCCATGCAGTGGCCGTCGCATAGGAATGCGCCACGAACGTTCCGTACGGTTCGATTTCCGCGGCCGTTTTACCGTTGCCGTTGTAGGCGGGGATGAACTCGGCGAACGAGTCGAATTCTTCATTGACGGTCTCGGTACTGGCCACGCAATGTCCCGCGGTCCACACCTCGTTGGCGTGGTGCCCATTGACCACCGACGTGCCGGAACATTTGAAGCCGTCCCCGCCGTTGGTGAAGAATATCGTACCGTTCACCCTGTACGGATATGACGTATACAATTTGGCGAGCACGTGGAAGGCGTCGTAGGGAAACGGGTAGGACCACGGCTGGCTTGCCAGGACCGGCTGCGACTCTTGCGATGCGGACGGCGATGGCGACGGCAATTCCAAAGTCGTATCGCTAGGCGGAGACCCCGCAACGGCGCTCGGTGGCCCGCTTGGGGTCGTAGCCGTCGAGGACGCCCCACTCGGCGGTGCACTGCCGGCGATGACATTGGCAGGCTTCGCCGACTCCCTCCGGGCCTGGGTCCAATAGGCGAGGGTCTGCGCCTGCGCGCTGACGGACGCTGACTGACTGGTCACTACACTGCTACTGGCCACTACACCGTTGCTCTTCTTGGCGGTCGCCGACGAGGCGACAGCGCTGGTGCTGCTCAGAGCAAGCGCTCCAAGCATGGGCATGGTCGCCAGTGCGACTAACCCCAATCTCTTGGTGGTTCTTGGCAACTTCGTCATGATGTTTCCCGTCCTCCTATCGTGTAATTGACTGACGTGCCCGACTCTACAGCCGCAGAAGCGCCGGATGTCGCTCGCGGGCCCAAAGAATCACAGCCTGGTCACATCTAAACGCCTTTTCTTGGGGCGTCAAGGGACAGCAGACAGATGTTGTATGGCGAGCTCGTGCCGTGGACTTCGCGAGCTTGCCGGTCAAAGCGACCGTAGCTGGTTTACGACCGTAGCTGGTTTAGCGGATCAGGAGCGGGCGGCTGTGGCCGGGGACCTGTTTGCCGTTTTCGACCTGCACGAGCGCCCGGTAGAGGCCGCCGCGGCGGATCCGTACGACCCGGCTAAAGTGCGAGACATCGGCTCCTGCGCGCCGGAGCGAGGTGATGCCGACGGTCAGCGGCCGGAGTCCGGGTCGCAGCAGCTGGTATACAACTTCTGCGCTGCCCGCGGCGGGCCTGACCGCCCCGTACATGCGCACGAAGCCGGGGCGTCCTGTGGAGCGCAGGTGGAGGCTCACGCTTACTGCTACATACTTGATCGTTGCGGGGCTATTGACATTCGGTGTGTCGATTGCCGTGACGCGGAACTGGGTGTTTTCGAGGAGGTGCTGGACGAGGAACGTAAAGTTGCCCGCGGCGCTGGTCAGCTCAGGGTTGTTCGTGTTTTTGAAGCCTCCCAGGTAGGGAAACGGGTTGGCCTGCAGGACGACCTCGTGGTTGGCGGCTTCTGTCCCCGAGAGCGTGCCGGTCACCGAGAAGGAGTTCCCGAACACGACGGGGTTTGGCGCCGTCGTGAGCTTGAACGTGAGCGGGATCTTCTTCGTCGTGAAGGCTGCGTCTTGGCCGGTGGTGGTGCCCGCCGCGCTCGTCGCCACCAGACGGTAGTGGTAGGTGGTGCCGGGCTGCAGCCCGGCGATCGACTGGCTCACTTTGACTTCCACGGTCCCGGTCCCAGCCGCCGCGGCGGATGTCTGCGCTCCATAGGCGGTCGTCGGACCGTACTGGAAGACATAGCTCGTTTCGAGGCCGTACGGGTTGATCCTGCCTTTGAGCGTGGTGGAGGAGGTGCTCACCCCGGCGGAGCCTCCCGTATAGACATACGGCGCTTTAGGGGGAGGCGCTGTTGTGGCCCCCTGCGAGCCGAGGGGCAGCGCCAGCGCCGCGCTCGCCACGACCAGTACCGTCAGCCCGACCCGCCGCTTGATCCCCTGTCTTTCCATCGCCCACTAACCTCTCTGATCGCGTTGTTCTTTCACGTCTATACTTGCTCATCCCAACCTAACCCGCCCAACGGTCGGTCGATGCGGTGTGCTGATGGGCCTCGCGCAACAAGTCTTTGCTAGGCGTGTTCACGAGGTGGAGCAGGAGTGCCACGGGCGGCCCTATCCGGAGCTCGAGCAGGGGAGACTGAGCAATGCGTAGGACATCGGCGGTTGCATGCGTGATGGTCGTACTGGGACTCGCAGCGGCCTCGGGCGCGGTGGCGGAACCCGAAGGCATCCACAAGATCCAGCACGTCGTCGTGATCATGCAGGAGAATCGCTCGTTCGACTCCTACTTCGGCACGTATCCGGGGGCGAACGGGATTCCTGCGGGCGTGTGCGAGCCAGACCCGGTCAACGGTGGCTGCGTGGCGCCGTTTTACGATCCAAACGACGAGAACTACGGTGGACCGCACGGCCATGGGGCCTTTACGGGGGACCTCGACGGCGGCAAGATGGACGGCTTCATCGGGCAGGCTGAGAAAGGCAGCAACTGCAGCAGCACCGAACCGGACTGCAGCCCCTGCACCGAACAGGATGCGAGCGCGCAATGCGTCGACGTGATGGGCTATCACGACGCGCGCGAGATCCCCAACTACTGGACCTACGCGCAGAACTTCGTGCTCCAGGACGACATGTTCGAGCCGAACTCCTCTTGGAGCTGGCCCGAGCACCTGTTCGAAGTCTCCGCTTGGTCGGCGACGTGCTCGAACTGGAGCGATCCGATGTCGTGCGTCAGCGCAATCGAAGGGCCACCCGATCCACGCGAAAAAATCAAGTTCTACGAAGAACACTCGCTGCCGTGGACGGATATCACCTACCTGCTGCACCAGCACAAACCCGAAGTGAGCTGGCGCTACTACGTCTTTGAAGGCAGTGAGCCCGATTGTGAGGACGACGAAGCGATGACGTGCGCCCCGGTGTCTCAGGGTCCCACCACGCCGGGGATCTGGAACCCGCTCAGCTACTTCGGAGACGTCAGGGAAGACGGCCAGCTCGGCAACGTGCAGTCGCTGACCAACTTCTACACCGCCGTGCACGACACGAGCGAATGTGGGTTGCCAAACGTCTCCTGGATCACTCCGAACAACAAGGTTTCCGAACATCCTACGGCGCTGGTCTCGACCGGTCAGGCGTATGTGACGACGTTGATCAACTCGATCATGCGCAGTCCCTGTTGGGACAGCACCGCGGTCTTTCTCACCTGGGACGACTGGGGAGGATTTTATGACAATGTGGTCCCGCCTGATATCGATGAAAACGGGTACGGGTTTCGTGTCCCCGGCCTTGTGATCAGCCCCTATGCCCGCGCGGGGTATATCGACCATCAGCAGCTCAGCCACGATGCCTATTTGAAGTTCATTGAGGATGATTTTCTTGAAGGAGAGGCCCTTAACCCACAGACCGATGGGCGCCCCGATTCCCGTCCGGATGTGCGCGAACAAGCGGTCGGGCTCGGCAACCTCGAAAGCGACTTCGATTTCTGTCAGGCGCCGCGGGCGCCACTGTTGCTGCCCACGCATCCCGCCCCGGGACCGGCGTCCGATCCGCCGGGAACGGTGGGACCCGGCGCGCCGGAGCCCGCGCTGTCTCCCTGCCCCGCGCCGCCTGGCTCTCCGCCCGCGACGCCCGCCCCGCCGGCTCCTGCACCGGTCTTGCAACTCACCGCCTCGGTCGCCCCCCGGCAGGACCTGCGCATCAATCACGGCCGTATCTATCTGATGGTCGGGTGCAACATGGTTTGCTCGCTCTACGCACACGGGCATCTGAACCTGTTGCGTGGGCGCCGGCACCTGGGGTTGCGCAGCGTCCGCACATCGCTCGCGGCCGATCGCACGGTCGGCATCAAGCTCTCCCTTTCCCGCATCAATCTGACCGCGGTGCGTCGCGCATTGGACGCGCACCACAAGGTCAGGGCCTCGATCGAGGTGCAGGGGACCGGCGCGAACGGCAAGCGCCAGACCTACAAAGTCACCGTCACCCTGACCTACCGCTGAGAACGCACCCCGTTATTTGACGGCTTCGCCTTCGGCTTCTCCCCGTGGGTTTTCGGCCGCGTGTTTCTCTTCCTGTTCGGATTCGTTGACTTCTTGGACGACGGCTGGCCCGGCTTCCTTTTCGGCTTTCTGCAGGGCCTTGCGTTCGGCCTCCCTCGCTGCGGTCGGCGGTTTGGGTTTGCTCGCGGAGGCCGGCGCGGGGCTCGTGCTCTGTCCGCAGATCGAGCCTGCCGCGCATTTGACGGCCGCGCCGGTTGTGTCGAAGCAGCCGTAGATGACGTAGAGCGGGTTTACGAGGCTGCGTCTGTTCGGGGCGCTCATCATCTGCTGCCCGACAAACGAAGGTGGCGCCTCGGCCTTGTAGCAGCCGTCGGATTTCACGGACAGGTCGTAGATGACGGGGGTGGTCAGGAACGGTTCGGACCCCGGCAGCGCGGTGATGACCGTCATCGTGCAGGTCCAATCGTCGCCCGGCCCCTGGCTCTTGCCGGCGTGCCGGGCGCAGACCGTGTGGAGCTTGAGCTTTGCCCCCTTGGGAACCAGGCGACCGAGCTCCTGCTGCTGAAGCACGGTGAGCTTGTCGAAGGCGGATGAGATCGACCCCTCCAGCCGGGCTTGCGTGACCGCCACCGGCCCGAGGCTCGTGGCGGCCCCGAGCACGACGATCAGCGCCGCCGAGCCGAGCACCGCGCGCACCGGCAGCACCCACCCTGCTCTGCGGCTGACCGGCGCGCCGGCGAAGTCCCGTCTGCGCAGGATCAGCCACGATGCGCCCAGGCACGCGAGGATCCACAGCACGCACACGCAGTTGCCGACGATCGTCGGGCCGTAGAACTTGGGGGCGCTCAGCAGCCCATGCCAGTCGTTGAACGCTGAGGCGACCAGCAGCATGTGGACCCACGATCCGCTGCCGATCAGTTCCAGCAGCTGCATGAGCAGGCCGACGAGCACGGGTCCGAGCACGCCCACGATCCCGTTGCGGGTGGCGACGGAGAACAGCAGCGCCAAGCTCGTGAACGCCAGCAGGGGAGGGATGTTGAGCAGCCAGCTCGCGAGCACCAGCCACAGGCCTTCGCCGGAGGAGAGGACGTTTCCGCTGAGGCCGACGAGCGGTTGATCGCCGGTGAGCAAAAGGCCTGAGAGGACGCTCGAGACAGCGGCCAGCGCGAGCAATGCCAGCGATAGCGTCCCGGCGGCGAGCACCTTGCCCGCGAACACATCTCTGCGGCTGCGAGACCGAGTCAGGACCGTCTTCCACGTCCCGTAGCGATCCTCGCAGGAGAACAGGTCGCCGGCGAGCACGCCCGCCAGCACGGGGAAGGCGAGATAGCCGCCGAAGCCCAGCACCACGAACGACACGGCGTAGCCGGAGGCGTGGACCCATACGCCGAGCAACGTGTCCGCCGGGAGCGCGCTCTGCCGGCTCAGAATCGCACCGAACGCGAATGGGCCGAGCACGCACACGAGCGCCAGCACCCGCGTGGAGAGCTGCGCGAGCAGCTTGCGCCGCTCGGCTCGATAGACGCTCAGCATTGGTCGGTGGTGAGCGCGAAGAACAATGACGTGAGCGGGCTCATCGAAGTCGACGGCGGGGCCTCGGCCAGCATTCGATCTGCCGTGCCGTCCCACACCACGTGACCGCGGCTGAGCACTGTGAAGCCGTCACAGACCCTCTCGACCTCTTCGATCTTGTTGCTGCTCAGCAGTACTCCCACTCCGTCCCGTGACAGCGTGCGGAGGAGTCCGATGACCAGGCGGGCGCCCGCCGGGTCGAGCGCGGACGTCGGCTCGTCCAGGAGCAAGAGTCGCGGAGAGCGCATCAGCGCCGCGGCGATGCCCAGACGCTGACGCATCCCAGATGAGTAGCCGCCCACTCGATCTGACGCTCGCCCTGTCAGCTCCACCTGCTCGAGCACCTCGTCGATGCGTTCCCGCGCGTCGGGACCGTCGAGCTCGGCCAGGACCTCCAGGTTCGCGCGTCCAGACAGGTACGGATAGAAGCTCGGCTCCTCGACAAACCCGGACACGCCGTCCAACGCGAATGGGTCCTGTCCGTCGAGCGGTCGGTCGAACAGCTCGATCGTGCCCCCGTCCGCTCGCACCAGCCCGAGCAGCATCCGCAGCAGCGTCGTCTTGCCCGCGCCGTTGGGGCCGAGTAGGCCCCTCACCTCACCCTCGTTGAGGACCAGATCCAGGCCGTCGATCGCGCGGGTGCTCTCGAATCGCTTGGTCAAACCGCTTACGGTCACCACAGGCATGACGAGCGGCACTATAAGCGCCTTCTCGATGCCGCCGCGCAGCTTTGCTGGTGAGCCGCCCTAGAGCCTATGAGGTAGGGGAAACGGTTGGACCGCAGGACGACCTCGTGGTTGGCGGCTTCCGTCCCCGAGAGGGTAATCGGCGCCGGTCGCGACCAGACGGGGCCGTGGTGAGCTACTAACTTGCCGCTGTTGTGCGGGACCAGGATATCAAACTCATATATATGTTGAGTTATTTGATTTTGTCAAGACACCGGCTGTCCGTTCGGTTATGGTTGTGACGCATCGCCATGGATCCTGCCGGGCCGCTGGCTCGTCATGGCGGCTCGTCCATAAACGGCTCGCGAGCTAAGGAGGGCTACATGACAGTAGAAAGTGTCAACACTATGACCGGCGTAGTCACACTGCCGGGTCTGACTTCGGAAGGCGAACTTCCGAGTTCGGTGGTAAGCGGCAGTCCCACGGGGGGTGTGTTGGTGTGGAAAGCGACCACGGCCTATAGCGTCAATCAGCTTGTCGCCTCAGGCGGAGTCACTTACATCTGTCTCGAAGCTCATACGTCGGGAGCAACTTTCAGCGGCGTAGGATCGCATTGGGAAGTACTCGGCGGCCCTGCCGTGGTTACCAGTGTTCTCAAGCAGCTCGGGGAAGTGTCGGGCGAAGTCGTTCTGAACCTAAACGAAGGCGATACCTTTGTGATGACAGCAACGGCAAATGTGACTATTCCTATACCAACGGGCACCGTTCCGCGTGCCGAATACTCGATTGTGGCGTGGCTTCTTGAGGATGCGATAGGGGGACACACCTTTTCGTTTACCGGGTTTTCGTTACTCGGTGAAGCGTCTACGCTCAGCACAATAGCTAAAGCCGCGAACCGCATCGAATTCACCACATACAACGGCGGGGCGACGTGGTATCGCGTGGGTTTGCAGGCAGGGCCTGCGGGACCTACGGGTGCCACTGGTGGTACGGGGCCGGAAGGATTCTGGCCCGCAAAGTTACTACTTCCTAAAAGCATACGTACATATGTCAAACCCAACGAAGCTACCGAATGGGAAGGTCGCAGCGCACTCGTTGAGAGTATCCCGCGCAACATAGCGACAGGAAGCCTCGCGTTGACGAGCGGAACGCCAATCGTCGCCCCTCTGATAGCACCCCCAAACACGACCATAGGAGCAATTGGCTTTCAGGTACAAGCACTTGAGGGTACCTCCGCGAATCGTACTCATCTATGGGTCGCGCTTCTCAACTCGGCCGGTGAAACACTCGCCGTCAGTGAAGACTACACATCGTCAACCCATACCCCGCTAGTGGATTTCTTCCTCAACGCTCTAAAGCTGACCTCGACCCATAAATCTGGCGCTGAAGGTGAACTTCTGTATGCACTGCTCGTTGAGGTGATGAGCAGCACGGCCTGTATCACGATCGCCTTTCACGAAGGATCGGCGCCTATTAACTTCAACAACGCGCCGAAGATCGCCGCGACGGCCAACGCGGGCCAGACGGTGCCAGGTAGCCTTCCGTCACCTATTACTTTCGGTGAAACGGCGAAAATCCCATACCTGATCGGCTTGTAATGCCGCTACGTTTTCCCGCGAGCGGCATCGTCGCGCAAACGCAGCTCCAGATCGTTTCGCCCACTTCGATCTTTTCGCGCCCGGTCACAGGGTTGGGAGCAGCCGCTAGCCAGGTCCCCGCTAAGAAGATGGCAAACCAGCTCTGCTACAATCGCGGCGCTTCGGGCACGTTCTACGGATACTCAGGTGTCGGCTACGGGGCTGGCCTATCAGCGAACATCAGGACCTTTACACCCTCTCTCTTTGTCGTCCCGGCTAGCCAAGCATTGCGGAAAGTGGCCGTGATCACAACCTACTCCGAAGAAGGTCCACTCCGGGAATCTAGTTTCAACAGCAACTTACCGCCGACGCTTGAAGCAGTCCCACTCCCGACGAAATCGCTGGTCCCATCCGGCGAACTTGTGGCAGGCGAAGCCGGCGGCGCGAGCGGTCTCGAAAACAGCGACTCTCAGCTGACGGTCTGGCAGCCGTCCACGGGAGGGTTGTGGGAGCTTGGCGAAGTAAACCTCCTAAACTACAGCGGCAAAACCCACAAACACTCCCGCGAAGGGTATGGCGCGACCTGCGGATACGGTGGACGACTCGCGTCCGGTGTGAGCTCATGGAACGGTATTTGGACTCCAGTCCCCTGGGGGTGTCGCGCGACAGGGCTAACGCTAAATGCGGGGGTCATCACCCTTCAAGACCTAGTTGAAGTCCTCGAAGGCAAGAAGATCCAACACGCCATAGGCGTCTTTATTTACGTTGAGAAAGCTAGCGAAATCGTACCACCGGCGACGCGGCAGGATAGCTCGCCGAAAACAAACACCGTAGAAAAGATACCCGCGGGGAAACCGGAAGAAGGCGAACCTAATCCGGCGTTCGGCAGCGTAGATGCCGTCGCTCTCAGCCGATGGTTTCGTTACCCTCCGTCCAGTAACGCGAGCGAATACTTCAACCACGCTACCGAACCGCTCGCTTGGGCTATCTACGAAGCCATCCGGGAATACGGCATGTTCCCCTTCGACGAGGGCGGTGACCCTGGATTTCAGTTCGAGCCCCCGATAGTGATGGGCTCCCCCTACGCCTTCAACGTCATCAACCCCTTGGCGGACGCTGAAGGCACCGGTTGGCCATCGAAAGCGCAGATGAACTACGTACCGTCAACGATGCTGACAGGGTCAACCGCTAATCTTCTCCACCCATATATCACGGAGAGCATCAGTGGCTCGTCGAGCGTCTTCGCCAAACAGCCCTGGACCGAACTCGAATCGATCGAATCGAGAGCATCGTGACTGCCCTATGCGTGAAATATCGCTACGAAGAAGCCAAAGTCAAGCGCGTGCTCTACTGGTGAACGATCGGCGGCACGAGCCGCGCCTCTCCGCCGATCGCCTCCGTGTTCGCGCTCGCCGGTGGGGCCAACAGCGTGGAATATCCCGCCAAGACGCTCTACGAAAACGAGCTGAAATCGCCCGGATCGCTGCATGATGTCACCGTCGGATCAAATGGGGAATGCTCAAAACCGTTCCTGGAAGGCGGCCTATCAGCCTGCACGCCTGCCGAAGAGGCAGCAAAGAGTTGCGCCTCTGAGGGCATCTGCCTGGCCGGGACGGGCTACGACGGACCAACCGGAGTCGGAACGCCCGACGGGATCGCCGCGTTCAAGCCACTCCCGAATCCCCCAACGGTCTCTTCGGTGAGTCCAGCGTCGGGAACGGTGAACGGCGGGACTCATATCCGGATCACTGGCACCAACTTCGTCGCCGGTGCAGTCGTGGAGATCGGTCAGGGCAGCGGTGCTGGGCCGACGGCGATCCCGGCCTCCGAAGTGGTCGTGGTCTCTCCGACAGAAATCACCGCTACCATCGGTGGATCGGCCAAACCCGGTACCTTCAACCTGTTCGTCATCGACTCAGGTGCAACCAGCCCCGCCAACACCGGTGACGACTACACGTATAAGTGAGACTCGGGGCATCTCGAACTAGAGTCCTCGCCGGTGATCGCTCCTGGCTACGCCACCGAGCGGGTGGTGACCCTGGGGGTTGTTGGCTTGCCGGCCGCTGGTTGTGGGGTTACTTAGGTTTGGTCTGATCATCTTCGGTGGCCGCCGTCGGGGGCGTGTGCGCTCGTAAGCGGGGGCGGCGTCCCCTGCAGCTGCTCGACTCGATTGCCGATATCGTTCATGTGGAGGTATGAACCGTGCGTTACGCGATCTTTGACAGCACCGGCAACCTGGTCGAGTCCTTTGCGGACGAGCGGTCCGCGCGCCAGGCCCTGGACCGCATTATTGATGCCGAGCCCGAGGCAGCCGAGCATGTCGCTCTGTTTGTCTACGGCGATGATGGGATGCCGGTCGGCGATCCGGTCTTCGCTCCTGCCGCATCGGGCGTTCACTGACGCCTGTGCGGATGCGACCAAGATAGATGCTCTTGGTTATCTGCGTTTTGTGCCCCTTGCGATTGCCTCGCTGATTTTGCCGCCCAGGGCGAAGGCTCCCTCGGAGGAGTCGAATAGTAGCTCCACCCGTAGTTTCTGGCCGGGCATTGTGCGAACGGTCACCTCGGCGCCCAGTGCATCGCCCCACACCCTCGCCACGTTCATCGCGGTCGCGTCGCGTGCCTGGGCGTGTGCTGAGCTCAGCCCTCCTTCTCCAACCAACCCTCCCCCTACCGTTCCCCGCTCTCCCTCTTCATCGCCATGCTGGGACTCGATTAAATCCACGTTGCTCTGACGGGCGCGGGCTTCGAGGGTCCGTGTCGGCCATCCCTGCTCGATCGCCTCGCGAGCCAGCCGGGAGCGTGCCTGTGGATCCTTGGCGGTCAGTAACGCCGTTCCGTGACTCTTGCTGAGCTCTCCCCGCTCAGCCCATACCTACCGTTCTCGAGAGGCCTTACGAGCACTGGCTGCAGAACCCCACGCTCGCCGATAGAGCCCGCCAACGCCTCCAGTGTCTGCTCGTCGAAGTAACGCCTTGGCTGGGAGAGATTTGGGTCGATCGACCCAACCGGCAGATCTCGCAACTCCTGGGGTTTAGGCATGTCTGCTCCTTTGGGTTGGCAGACCACGCGCCGCCGATGACGGGCCGGCGGCGTGGAAGGGCTCCATCCCCTTCTCCGACGAGACAAGCCAAACGGGACAGATCTACTGACTATCCCTCCGGTACTTCGGGTTATGAAGGGTTGGGGGGAATCCCTGGGTGCGGGGGAGTCCTTGCTACGCTAAATTGCGGGTAGTTACCCCGAGGTTTTGTCAGCGTGGCTGTTGGACAAGGACTTGGCTCAGGGTGGTGTCCTCGGTGGGGTGCTCGGCATGATCTTCGGAGCCCTGCTTGCGATTCTGCAGTCGAGCGGCCTATACTCGTGACCATGCGTCAGAGAGTTCTCATCGGGCTGATCGTCACGGTCTGCGTTGCGTTTCTGCTGGGATTCGCGGCCTCGCGTAGCGTCTTTGGCTCGCACGGGTGGGCAGTGGCCCTGATCGTTGGCGCGGCCTTCTGTGCAGCCGTCGCCGTGGCGCTCGCGCCGCTGGACCGTCGCCCGGCACACGCACGCCGCCTCCATCTGCTTCGCCGCTGACATTTAAACGCTGAGGCCTATCCCTCCGGTACTTCGGGTCACGAAGGCCAGTTCAGCCCACTGCTCAGACGCGGGGCAGGACGCCCCGCGCCCACCAGCCTTGGGGGGTCTCGCCTGCCTGCGCGGATGCGACCAAGATAGATGCTCTTGATCATCTGCGTTTTGTGCCCCTTGCGATTGCCTCGCTGATTTTTCCGCCTAGGGCGAAGGCTCCCTCGGGGGAGTCGAATAGTAGCTCCACCCGTAGTTTCTGGCCGGGCATCGTGCGGACCTGCACCTCGGCGCCGAGGGCGTCGCCCCAGACCCTTGCCACGTTCATCGCGGTTGTCAGGGGCTTCTAAAGGGGCGGGTGGGGTCCTTGCTACGCCACCGAGCGGGTGGTGACCCCGGGGTTTTGTCAGCTTGCCGGCCGCTGGTTGTGGGGGTACTTAGGTTTCGGTCTCGTCTTCTTCGGGGGCCCCCGGGGATGGATTAAACGCCTGCTTTTCGTCCGGAGGAGCAGCTTCACCGGGCGCTGTCTGCGCACCTCCTTTCGCCCAGGTTCGCTACTCGCGGGCGCACGGACGCCCTACAGCGGTGGGACCTGCGCGTTCACTGTCTGAGCCCCACCGTGGTACAGACGACTACCATCCAGGCACCCGCTACCGAAGAAGAACTGGATGCTGTCGGATTTGACGTTGTTGAGGCTCGTGTACATCGTCACGTGACCCGGCGTCCCGACCTTGCATTTGGAGTCCGTGCTCGAGATGACCTTTATAGGAGCCTTGATGACGTTGCCCGAATACCCCCACATGACGGCAACGTGTGAGTGGTAAAGAATGCGCGGCCCGAGCCTCACTGAGATCATGCGGCCAGACTGACCGCCGCCGTCGAGTGTTTGACAAATTTTGCCGGAGATCCAGTTGGTGTTCAGGTTGATGTCCCCCCAACCGTGCGAGGAGCCGCTGACCCCGTGCTTGAACGACTCCGCAGCGTGAAATCCCCACGGTGGGATGCCGCTGCCGGGCGGTATCCCGTTCCCTTCGTAAGGAACACACCATGGGCCGCCGTTTGCTTCTGCGGCGCCGACTTCGGCCCTCAGCCCCGCGAGGAGCACAGAACAGGCGAGCACGCACGCACACATAGCCCAAAGGAACTGTGGACGCCGGGTCACGCGCGGAGCCTATCGCAGCCGCCAGTGGTCGCGAGCGGCCGTCGGGATCGCGCGACCGTCGTTCGGGTCGTCTATCATGGATCGGGTGGCTACTGTCGTGCACCCTCACGTCGAGCCTTGGGAATTCGATGCGCTGCAGTTCAACGCTGGTTGGTCGATGGACATCGAGCTCATCGTCGGCGAGGCCGTCGTAGTGTCGCCCGAGGGAGGCGCCTCATCCGCGGCACGCGGAGAGCTGTATGTTGCGCTGCGCCGCTGGCAAGAGGACACAGGCGACGAGGGTCTCTTCCTGCAGGATGTGTTTGTGGCGTTCCCCGATGGCAGCCGCCCTGCACCCGACATCTCGTGGTGGAGTGCCGAGCGTCGCTCGCCCGTGTCTTCGGGCGCGATGGAGAGCGTCCCCGACCTTGTCGTCGAGGTGCTCTCGCCATCGACGCGGGCCAACGACGAAGGCATCAAGCGCGAGTTGTACATGGACTCAGGTGTGCGTCAGCTATGGCTCGTGGACCCGGATGCTCGCACGATCGCCCGGGTGTCTCCGGACGCCGCGGACGAGTTGCTCAGTGACGGAGAAAGCTTGCGCAGCGAGCTGCTCCCCGGCTTCGCGCTGGATCTCGCGGACGTCTTTCGCCACTGATCTGCTCTGCTCTGCGTCAGCGACTCGATCGTCTTGGGCAGCGATGATAGAAGCGTCTTGCCGGCCGCTGGTTAGCTTGCCGGCCGCTGGTTGTGGGATTACTGAGGTTTCGGTCTCGTCATCTTCGGGACCGCCGTCCGCAGCTTATGCGAACATGTGTTCGTATGGTCTCACTGCTCTCATTGAAGTCGCTAGGTTGTCTGCGGTTCGTCGGCGCTCAGCGCCGGGTTCCGTGCTGCGTGGCCTGGTATGGCGTCCGTTTTGCCCTGCAAGGCTTCGAAAGTGCTCATATGCAGGAGGAATACGGGCGTCCGAGAGCAAAGCTAATCGCCAATAGCGTCTGCCCCGGCGTCTAGAGTGGCTGCGGTCGCTTCCCGGCGGCGGGACGGGTTACGTACAAAGCAAACAAACCAGCGTAGCTGTTGTGGCGGACGGCATTTTGGGCTAGAGTCTTAGGACGAAACCCTTGACACTGAAAGGTTAGACTGCTATAGGCGACCATGCGATGACAACGGGTCGTGGAATGGATTCCACAGAGCTAGTACGAGACAGCGATGTAGGGTCGGGGATGCTGTTCTTCCTCGGCGAGCCCGTCTTTAGTACACATATCTGGACAGAAGATGGCTTGACTTTCCTCCAGACGGAGGAGCTAGACTTGGTTGCCTCAGCTCGTTCCGTTGACGAGGCCGCAAATAAGCTAGGAGACATGATCTTTGATCTGTGGTCTTTCCTAGTGGAGGAAGTAAATGACCCTTCAGACGTCGAGGTCAAGACTGTTCATCTCATTGCCGAGCGAGTCGGTCCGCCCGCGCTCAAGTTCCATCGTGAACAGCAACACGCCGACCTACTGCAGCGGCTACGCAGGCAATTCCGTTCCACCATTGAGTGGAAGGTAGGCCCGCCATCGACACGGCCAAGCTACGCGCATGCCTTGCCCTGCTAGCCGATCAGCGGCCCGGGAGCAAGAAGAAAAGCCGGCCAGCGAAGGGCGATCACGAGATCTACCGCATCAAGGTTGTTTCGGCCCAAGGGACTAACGAGTCCCTAAACATCCTCCTTGATCCGGGCTACAAGCGACAGCCGGAGGCGCTGCTAGCAAGGATCGCCGATCAACTTCGAGTATCACGCGATCAGCTAGACGAGGTCGTTGAGTCGTGGACTAAGGATGACTTCCTGGCCCATTGCTCCACCAAGGATGCAGATGACCTCAAGCCCCCGGCTATGCGTATCGGCGCGCCAGGAGCAGCGCCTCCTCGCAAACGACCGGAAGCGGCTAAGTAACGGCATCGTGCCGAGCTTCCCGTTGACGAGCCCGTGGGTGGAGTCGAGCACGCGTCCTTCGACGCGTGCGCAGAACGCGAGGCGCTTGCGTTCTTTGCGGTGTGCCTCTGGTGCACCAGGGCTCCCAGGAGGACAGCCCTGTGGCGCCAGGGCGGTGCCGGCTGGTAAGCGATGATCGTCAGCGATCCCTGGGAGCGGAGCACCTGCCCACACAGCAGCAGCGCGGCCAGCGCGGCAGTGACGCGCTACAGGCGGGGGCGGTCAAGCGCTGCGTAGCGTGAGGGCCGCACGAAATACAACAGCGATTACAAACACGTTCATCTGAGCAAGCCGATCGTAGTCACGGCCAACGGCTCCGTACCGGATCAGGCCAAGACCTCGGTAACCACACAGCCAGCGGCCAGCTCACTTCCCGTGGGGTCACCACACGCCCGGGTGGAGCCACCGAACGATTTCTTGCAAGTTCTGACACCTTTCGGTTTCATGCTATATTTGCTACCAAGCGGTGGCAAAAGGGGGTTGGCATGAGAGTGCGCTCGATACGAGACTTCGCAGCTGCGGTTCGCGGTGCTCGCAAGGATCTTCGCATGAGCCAAGCGGAGCTTGCTGCCCATGCCGGCGTGTCGCGGAAGTGGATCTACGAGTTTGAGGCCGGCAAACCGAATGCCGAGCTTGGCCTGATCCTTCGCGTGATGGAAGCCCTTGGTCTCGAGCTCGAGCTGAGCCTGGGCGAACGCGCTCGCACTGCCGGCCGGGGCGACGCGATAGACCTCGATGCTTTGATAAACGAGCACCGAGAGCGATGACCGACAGCCTGACGGTCATGCTCGATGACGCGGTAGCCGGCACGATCACCCGCCTGCAAGATGGGCGACTACGGTTCGACTACGACGACTCCTACCGGGCTGTTCCGAGCGCCCCTCCGTTGTCGGTGTCGATGCCGAAGTTGGTCCGCACCCATTCCGACGGCATCGTCACACCCTGGCTGTGGGGCCTGCTGCCCGACAACGAGGCCGTTCTTGCCCGGTGGGCGCGCAACTTCCACACCTCGACCTCGCCTTTCGCGTTGCTCTGCACCCCAGTCGGACACGACTGCGCCGGTGCGGTTCGCTTCGCGCCGGCGGAGGACGTCGATGAGTTGATCGCGCAGCCCGGGGCGGTCGCATGGCTCAGCGAGCATGACGTCGCCCAGCGCCTGCGGGAGCTGCGTGAAGACACGACGTCTTGGCTCGGGCGGGACTTCAGCGGCCAGTTCAGTCTCGCCGGCGCGCAAGCCAAGACAGCGCTGCTGTTTCAGAACGAGCGCTGGGGGCTCCCATCGGGATCAGCCGCCACCAGCCACATTCTGAAGCCGGCCGTCGCCGGCTTCGACGACCACGATCTCAACGAGCACCTTTGTCTGGACGCTGCGCGACGCGCTGGTCTCGCGGTGGCTCGCACCCGCGTCGAGCGGTTCGAGGACGAGAGCGCCATCGTCGTGGACCGCTACGACCGCCGCCTCATCGAGGGCAAGCTGATTCGGATCCACCAGGAGGATGTCTGCCAGGCCCTCGGCGTACCTCCAGAGCGCAAGTACCAGAACAGGGGAGGACCAGGGCCGGGCGACGTCGCGCGGCTGCTGCGCGAGGTGATGCCTGCGCGCGCCGCGAACGACGCGATTTGGCGCTTCTTCGATGCGCTCGCCT
Organism: uncultured Solirubrobacterales bacterium; assembly: GCA_963779405.1. GTDB lineage: Bacteria > Actinomycetota > Thermoleophilia > Solirubrobacterales > Solirubrobacteraceae > Palsa-744. The sequence continues at coordinate 241,789 of CAVZYF010000019.1, read as the reverse complement.
GGAATTGGCTGATCGTCGGCACGGACGCTCATGCCAAGAACTACTCGCTGCTCCTCGCCGCCGCGGACGTCCGCCTGGCGCCTCTATACGACATCGCCTCCGCGCTGCCCTACGACACCCACGAGCGCGAGCTGCGCTTCGCGATGAAGATCGGCGGCGACTACCGCGTGCTCCCCTACCACGACACTTGGCCGGCGGCCGCACGGGAGCTCGGCCTCGATCCCGACGCGGCTCGAGAGCGGCTGCTCGAGCTCGCGCGCCGCGCCCCCGATGCGTTCGCAGAGTCTGCCGTGGCCCCAGAGGTGGCCATGCTCGAGCGCCCACTTCCCGAGCGGCTGATCAGGCTCATCGCCGATCGGGTGGAGCGCTGCCTCGCAATGCTTGGTGACCCATCGGCTGGGGTCGGGCGCGTGGTCCCAGACGCATACCAAGAGCGGCTGGCGGAGATCGTTCGACGCGACCTCGCCGCAGAAGCTCGATCCCGCGGGTGGACCACCCCTGATTCGAGAGGCCGCGGTCGCCCTGAGCGACGCAGTGGCGGCCAACCCACGTGATTTGGCCGTGGTGCGCGAGCGGATCGTTGAGCTCGGGGCGAGCGCGCTGCGCGTCGTGCGGGCCATCGGAGAAGCAGAACCGCCGCCCGGTTTCGCTAATCCCACGAAAGATCGCCTCGCGACCACGATTGACGACTACGCGCCCAACATCGCCAACCTGTCAATAGCGACAGACGACCCGGTCGCTCGGTTCGTCGATGAGATGATCAAAGCTGCAGACCGTTACACCGACGCCGATCCAAAAAGCATCCACGGATCCGTCCAAGAGCGTCTGCGCGCCCTATTCCGCATCGTCGGGCTCACCGGGCGCGGTCTCTCCCTGTGAGGGCCGCACGAAATACAACAGCGATTACAAACACGTTCATCTGAGCAAGCCGATCGTAGTCACGGCCAACGGCTCCGTACCGGATCAGGCCAAGACCTCGGTAACCACACAGCCAGCGGCCGGCAAGACAGCTCACTTCCCCTTGGGTCACCACACGCCCACCAGCCTTGGACATCTCGCTCACCTGCGCGGATGCGACCCAACACTGCAAACAAGTCCCGTCGGCACTGGGGACGACTACACCTATAAGTGAGACTCGGGGCATCTCGAACTCGGGGCATCTCGAACTCGAGTCCTCGCCGGTGATCGCTTCTGGCTACGCCACCGAGCGGGTGGTGACCCGGGGGTTGTCAGCTTGCCGGCCGCTGGTTGTGGGGTTACTGGGGTTGCTTTCGCGTTGTGATCGGGCGCCTGTGTCTGTCCACAGCGTGGAGAGTGGCCAGGCTTCCAGTTGCTCGCCGAAGGGGAGTCGCTCGGCGCCGGTGTAGAGCACGACGCCGCGCACGAAGCGCTCCTTGCCGATTCGGTCGCGCATTGTTGCCAGGTGCTTGAAGTCCTCGCCGCGCACTGTCGCCGATGCCTTCACCTCGATCCCTGCCAGGCGGCCGTCGGTCATCTCCAGGACGAAGTCGACCTCGGCGCCGGTCGCGGTGCGCATGTGCTGTAGCGACGCTCGTGTGCTCGTGGCCGATAGTTGCTTGGCGAGCTACTCAAGTGCCACAACGACCAGCGGCCGGCAAGCTGGCAAAACCTCGGGGTCACTACCCGCTCGGTGGCGTAGCTATAACCGCCAGACGCGGGGCGAACGCGTCCATCGCGCCGAGGACGTTCCAGCTGCCGCTCGCTTCGGCGGCGAAGCAGCAGTCTCACCCGCCGCCGGCCGGCTGCTTAGGACGCGTTCAGTGCCACGGCGGCGCGAATCAGCGCCTTCGACGCCTCCTCGTCGATCTTCTCGCCCTCATGGAAATCGATCGCACGCCTCACGTTGCCCTCGAGGCTCGAGTTGAAGAGGCCTGCAGGGTCCTCCAACGAGGCGCCCTTGGCGAAGGTCGTCTTCACCACCTGCTTGTAGGTCTCACCGGTGCAGACGATCCCGTCGTGCGACCACACCGGGACCCCTCTCCATTTCCATTCCTCGACCACCTCGGGGTCGGCCTGCTTGATCAGGGTCCGGATCCGAGCGAGCGTCTCTCCCCGCCAATCGCCCAACTCCTCGATCCTCGCGTCGATCAGCTGAGAGGGAGAACCTCCTCCTCTTCCCTCCTCCGAACCCTCCGAACCGCTCGTCCTCTTCCCCATGGTCGTCGTCGCTCTCCTCATGGTTGTTCTCGCTCGCCCGTCACTCGAGTATCCTCGCCGACCGCCACAATCGTCGTCACGACCTCGGCGACCTCGGTGACCTCGGCGCCGACCTTGGGAGGATGCTCGCGCGGACGATGATCTCTGTGATCTCGGGGCCGCGCCGGCCTTCATGCTCTTCGCGCCGGCCTCGTGAGGTTCGCCGCGTGCTCGAAGCGCCGCGAGCGATGGGAGTGATGCTCCTCCGCTGGGCCTGGTCGCCGAGGCGCGCCGCGCGGCATATCTCCGGCGACCAGCGCCATGAGCACCGTCCAGACGGTGGCGATCACCACGATGACGATCATTGCATTGTGTGTGTTCGGTCGATCATGTTCGTTTACGGCCTCTGGAGGTTTGAACCCGCTGTACGGTGTGCAGTTGCGGCTAGGACCCCATGCTGCTAGGACCCCAGGTGCGCCATCGTATATTCCCGCGGGCTGACGATCGGCGCCTCCTCCACCCTGCGGTATCGAGGAATCCTTGAGCGCCGAGACATTCTTCTAGACATATGTACGAGATCTGTATATATTGCGTCGCTCAATTTGGCCGATTGCGCATACGGATGTGCGCAAGCGGGGGGCATGGGACGGATGTCCGAGCCTCCCCGGCGTACATACATAGAGCGGAGTGCTGCCATGACGGCTATGTCGAAAGTCCTTTGTAGAACCTCGATTCCGCGAGCCGCAGGCCTCCGCAGGTCGGCGTTGCTCGCGCTGCTGGCGTGTAGCGCGCTGGCAGTGCTTCCGGTGGCGGCGCAAGCCGAATCGCCTGGGCTGAGCAACGCCGGCACGGAATTCTGGCTGGGCTTTCCCGTCAATGTCGGCACACCCCCCGAGCTCACGCTCTACATCACGGGTAGCACGGCCACGACGGGGACGGTCACTGTCCCGGGCGAATCCTTCAGCGAAGCCTTCTCGGTCACGCCGGGCACCGTCACTGCCGTCAAACTTCCCGCGAGCGCTCAAACGACGACCAGCGACGGCATCGAAGAAAAGGGCATTCACGTGACCGCCGGAGCGCCGGTGGTCGTCTACGGCCTCAGCGACTTTCAGTTCACGACCGACGCCTACACGGCCTTACCGACCAATGTGGTCGGGACCAGCTATACCGTCCTGGCGTTCGGCGCCGGCTTGGGAGGCAACTCCGAGTTCTCGGTCGTGGCCACCCAGAACAACACCGAAGTCACCATCACCCCGTCAGTAGACGGCGGCACAGGCGACACCAGGCCGGCCGGAGTTCCCTACACCGTGACCCTCAACCAGGGTCAGGAGTATCAGCTGCAGGCGACCACCAATCCCGAAGACCTGACCGGAACGAAAATCACTTCAACCGCCCCGGTATCCGTGTTCGGTGGCCAGGAGTGTGCCAACGTCCCCAGCAACAGCTACTACGCCTGCGACTACATCGTCGAACAGAATGTCCCCGACAGCGCATGGGGCACTTCGTTCCTGACCGAGCCGCTGAAGACCCGCTCTAAAGGCGATGACTTCGAGATGGTAGCCGACCAGAGCGACACTGAAATAAAGCTCAACGGCGCCCCGATCGCCACGCTCAACGCGGGCGAACATTACGCCCAGGAGATCGAAGGCGCGTCGGAAATCACCTCCAGCAAGCCGATCGAGCTCGCGCAGTACGCCAACGGCTCCACCTATGACGGCACCACCGGCGACCCGTCGATGATGATCATTCCGCCGTATCAGCAGTTCGAGACGGGCTACACGATAACGACGCCGGTGAACTCGCAAACGGTGTTCGGGAGCTATGTCAATCTCGTAGTGCCCAAGAGCGCCGTCGGGCTGGTGGAGATCGACGGCACTGCCGTGCCGGCCAGTGAATACAACCCAATCGGCTCGAGTGAATTCGAGGGCGTTCAGGTCGAACTGCTGCCCGGCAGTCACGTAATCACGGGCAACGGACAGCCATTCGGGGCCTTCGTGTATGGGTTCTCCATCACGAACGCGTATAGCTACTACGGCGGCATGTCGCTCGCTCCGGTGGCGGAAGTCACGAGCGTGACGCTCGAACCGGCCACCGAAACGGCCCTCGTCGGCACCGAAGAGTGCGTGACGGCGGCGGTCACCGACCAGAACGGCAACCCGCTTCCGAGCGTGCGGGTCGACTTTGCCGTCAGCGGCGCGAACTCCGCCGAAGGATCCGTGTTCGCCGGAACCGAAGGCAAGGCGACGTTCTGCTACACGGGAGCGAACCTTGGCGAAGACACGATCACCGGATCGGTCGGCAAGATCGAGGGCAGCGCCACGAAGACGTGGGTCGCGGAACTGCCCAAGACAGTCACGCCACTGCCCGTGGCAACGGCCACCGCGACGCCGGCCGCCGCCACGCCACCGGCGGCGAAAGGCGCGGTCCTTGCGTTCGGGGCCGCCCACCTGGCCAGCAGCTCGCAGGCGTGCGTTGCCAGCAGCGGCTACCTGGCCTCGGTCGGCGGCAAGGACATCGCGTCGGTCACGTTCACGCTCAACGGCCACAAGCTCAAGACTGTGAGCAAGGCCGACTCGCACGGGAAGTTCTCGCTGCGGGTGGCGGTGCAGGCCGGCAAGGTCGAGCACCTCTCGATGCACGTGACGTTCACCTCCGCCGCCAGCAACCGCGGCACCACGATCACCAGGACGCTGGCCCGCTGCGCGGCCGTTCACCACGTGAGCAAGCCGAGGTTCACCGGCTGAGCGTCTCTATGATGAGACGCTCATGCCTGGCGCTGCTCGCGTTCGCGATCATGCTCGTGCCGTCCTGCGAGCTTGGCGCGAGCGCGAGCGCCGCCACGCCGCCGCCGGCGCAGCAGCCCGGCGCGGCTGTGCCTTCGCCTTCACCCCCGCCGCCGGAAACGCCCTCGCCGGAAGCGCCTTCGCCGGTCGCACCGGCCGTCCAGCAGCTCTCCAACGAACTGACGCTCACCTCCTGGGCTCACCCCGAAGGCACGGGCCCGATCTACCTGCGCCCCGAGACGGGCTCGGCGCGCATCGCAAAGGTGCACCTGTACACAGCGGACGGCTTTCCGGAGGTGTACCCACTGCTCAGCAGCCGCGTCGATGCCGAGGGACGCGAATGGGACATGGTCCGCATTCCGGGGCGGCCGAACGGACGCACCGGCTGGGTCCTGCGAGAACTGCTGGGCGCCGTCCACCGCACGCGCTGGCGGATCGTGGTCGACCGCGGCGAGCGGCGCATGCGCGTCTACTATGCCGGACGCCTGCTCAGGGTGTTTCCGGTGGGCGTGGGCAAGCCGAGCACGCCGACGCCGGCCGGGCACTTCTGGATCGACGAGCGCTTCAAGCTGAGCAACCCGAGCAACCCGTACTGGCCGTACGCGCTCGGCACCTCGGACTACTCGACACTTCCCAACTGGCCGGGAGAAGGCGTGATCGGCATCCACGGTCCGTTCGGCGAACCGCAGAGGATTCCCGGCGACCCCTCGCACGGCTGCATCCGCATGCTCAGCCCGGACATTGCGTGGCTCGGGCCCAGGGTGACGCTCGGCACCCCGGTGGACGTCCGATAGCTCGATAGAGACGTTCTTCCACCTGCCGGCAGCGTAAGTCCGGCGGGCGTTCAGCCGTTGCTGGTTCATTCTGAATGTAACGAAGACATGACTCCCACCTACCACCTCTCCCACCTGCGCACCCTCGAGGCCGAGGCCGTGCACGTGCTGCGCGAGTCCGCCGCCGAGTTCGAGCGTCCCGTCCTGCTGTTCAGCGGCGGCAAGGACTCGATCGTGCTGTTGCGCCTGGCCGAGAAGGCGTTTCGCCCGGGGGGCTTTCCGTTCCCGGTGATGCACGTCGACACGGGCCACAACTTCCCCGAGGCGATCGAGTTCCGCGACCGGCGGATCGCCGAGATCGGCGAGCGGCTGATCGTCGCCTCGGTGCAGGAGTCGATCGAGCACGGGCGCGTCGATCGACGAGACCGGCCCGCGCGCGTCGCGCAACGGCCTGCAGACCGTGACCCTGCTGGATGCGATCGCCGCGCACGGCTTCGATGCCGCGTTCGGCGGCGCCCGCCGCGACGAGGAGCGCGCGCGGGCCAAGGAGCGGATCCTGTCCTTCCGCGACGAGTTCGGCCAGTGGGAGCCGAAGGGGCAGCGGCCGGAGCTGTGGAGCCTCTACAACGGGCGCATCCGCAGGGGCGAGCACGTGCGCGTGTTCCCGATCTCCAACTGGACCGAGCTCGACGTGTGGCAGTACATCGCCGAGGAGGAGCTCGAGGTGCCCTCGATCTACTTCGCCCACGAACGCGAGGTGTTCGCGCGCGACGGGATGCTGTACGCGACGAGCCCGCACGTGCAGCTCGCGGCGGACGAGCGGCCGTTCCAGGCCTCGGTGCGCTACCGCACGGTGGGAGACATGACGTGTACGGGGGCGGTCGAGTCGACAGGCCTCCACGCTTGCGGAAGTGGTGCTCGAGATCGCCGCGACGGAGGTCACCGAGCGCGGCCAGACGCGCGCCGACGACAGGGTCACCGAGGCGGCGATGGAGGACCGCAAGCGCAAGGGCTACTTCTGATGGCGATCTTCGACCCAGCCCAGAATCCACAGGAGCGCGTCGGCGAGCTCGCCGAGGACGAAGTCATCGACGTCTTCGCGCGGCTGTCCGAGCGCCCCGCGGAACTGCTGCGCTTCGCCACCGCGGGCTCGGTGGACGACGGCAAGAGCACGCTGATCGGGCGGCTGCTGTACGACTCCAAGCAGGTGCTCGCCGACCAGCTCGAGCACGTCGAGCAGGCCAGCAAGCAGATGGGCTCAGACTTCCTCGACCTGTCCCTGCTGACCGACGGTCTGCGCGCCGAGCGCGAGCAGGGCATCACGATCGACGTCGCCTACCGCTACTTCGCGACGGCCCAGCGCCGCTTCATCATCGCCGACACGCCGGGGCACGAGCAGTACACGCGCAACATGGTCACCGGCGCCTCGACCGCCGACCTGGCGATCGTGCTTGATCGACGCGCGCAAGGGGATGCTGCCGCAGTCCAAGCGCCACGCGTTCATCAGCTCGCTGCTGCGGATTCCGCATCTCGTGGTGTGCGTGAACAAGATGGACCTGGTCGACTTCGACCAGGGCGTCTTCCAGGGGATCGTCGACGAGTTCGAGCGCTTCGCCGCGAAGCTCGACGTCCCCGACGTGACGTTCATCCCGATCTCCGCGCTGCTGGGCGACAACGTGGTCGAGCGCTCGGAGGCGATGGACTGGTATCAGGGCCCGCCGCTGCTGTACCACCTCGAGCACGTCCACATCGCCTCCGATCGCAACCTGATCGACGTGCGCTTCCCCGTGCAGTGGGTGATCCGCCCGCGCTCGGGCGCCGGCAGCGACTACCGCGCCTACGCCGGCCAGGTGGCCGGCGGCATCCTGCGGGCGGGTGACGACGTGGTCGTGCTGCCGAGCGGCCAGCATTCGAAGATCGCCGGGATCGACACGTTCGACGGGCCGGTGCAGGAGGCGTTCCCGCCGATGTCGGTCGCGTTGCGCTTAGAGGACGACATCGACGTGAGCCGCGGCTCGACGATCGCGCGCGCGCAGAACCAGCCGACGGTGTCGTCGAGCTTCGAGGCGCTGCTGTGCTGGATGTCCGAGCAGCCGCTCAGCCCGCACGCGGCGCTATCTCGTCAAGCACACCACGCGCACGGCGTCGGTCAGCGCGCTGGATGTGCGTTACCGGATCGAGCTCGACGATCTGCACCGCGACGAGAACGCGACGACGCTCGGAGCTGAACGACCTGGGACGCGTCCGCATGGAGCTGAGCTCACCGCTGGTGTTCGACTCCTACCGGCGCAACAAGGTCACGGGCAGCCTGATCGTGATCGACGAGGCGACGCAACGAGACGGTCGCCGCGGGGACGATCCTCGACACCGAGACCGAGGTCAAGGACGCGCCGGCGCTCGAGCCGCGCCCGACGCAGAGCCCCAACGTGAAGTGGCAGCGCTCCGAGCTGACGCGCAGGGCGCGCTGGGAGTCGCTCGGGCATCGCCGGCGCGACGATCTGGTTCACGGGTCTGCCCGGCGCCGGCAAGTCGACGATCGCCGGCGCCGTCGAGGAGCGCCTCGTCACCGCCGGGCGTCCCGCGTTCCTGCTCGACGGCGACAACCTGCGCCACGGCCTCAACGGCGACCTCGGCTTCGACGAGGACGCGCGCTGTGAGAACGTGCGCCGCACCGCGCACGTCGCGCGGCTGTTCGCGGAGGCCGGGACGATCGCGCTCGTCAGCCTCGTCAGCCCGTATGGCTGTGACCGCGAGGTCGCGTCCGGATTGCACGCGGCTCACGACCTGCACTTCATCGAGGTGTTCGTCGACGCGCCGCTGGAGGTGTGCGAAGAGCGCGACCCCAAGGGTCTGTACGCGCGCGCGCGTGCGGGCGAGATCAGCGGCATGACCGGTGTCGACGCCCCCTACCAGGCCCCCGACCAGCCCGACCTCGTGCTGCACTCGAGCGAGGAAGCGGTCGACGCCGCCGTCGAGCGCGTGATGCAGACGCTCGCCGCGCGCTTCCTGCACCCCCCGCAGCTGGACCGCCTGCAGGGCGAGTAGTCAGCCGGCATTTGCAGCCGGGCATTTGCGCCGGGCATTTGCGCCGGGCATTTGCAGCCGGGCATTTTGACTTGAAGCGCTCGCCCCGGCCGTCCAGCGGATCTTCGGTCCCAGAGCCGCTCGTTGTAAGACACATGTCCGTTCTGGTAACGTGCCGCTCAAGCGAGGCTCGGATAGAGCAATGAGTTACGGAGGAAGGGCGTGCATGAGGCACATCGCTGTGGTGCAGAGGGCTATCTTGCGTGCGGATCTCCTCCTCGCGAGTTGTTGCAAGCCCGCGAGCTACGCAAGCCCTGGGGACAACGGGGGCAAGCCCTGGGGACAGTGGGGCTATGAGTGTCGCTCGGAGCTCTGCCCGGCGGATCGATCGACGGGCGCGTCGTTGTGCGCACCGCGAAGCGGGAGTTCGAGAGTCTGGTATTCGGGGGCTCGAGAGCCTGGCATTCGTAAGGAATGCCGCGGCCAGATTTTCTACAGGTCGTTAACCAGATCGACGTAGATGTAGGTAGTTTTGGGCATGGCTGGCGAAGGAGGGTTGTATGGAAGCGACCAACAACGCGGGAGTCAGAACATGAGCGGCAGTGTCTCTGTAGCGCCTTTGGCGGATCAGGAGGATACGCGTCAGAGCACGCGGAATTACAGCGGTCGGCCGTCGATGCTTGCGCGCTCGCACGTCCCCGCCGCGACTCCGATCTCCAACCGGCTGGTCTCGCGCGCCGTCAAGCGCGCCCAGGCCGGCGATCGCCAGGCGCTCGGGTTTCTGTACACCCACTACGCCGACAACGTCTACGGCTACGTGTGCAGCATCGTCCACGACCAGCACGAGGCCGAAGACGTGACCCAGCACGTGTTCGCCAAGTTGATTGGAGTGATCGGAAAATACGAGGAACGCGACGTGCCGTTCTTTGCGTGGATCCTGCGAGTCGCGCGCAACGTCGCCGTCGACCACATCCGCATGCAGCGGCTGATTCCCGTCGAGGAGGTCAGGACGAGCGACGAAGGTGGGGGGGACCCGGCGGGTGGCGGGCGGATGAGGGATCTCACGGACGCGCTCTCGAAGCTGCCGCAAGACCAGCGGGAGGTGCTCGTGATGCGGCATTTCGCGGGGTTCTCGCCCCCGGAGATCGCCGAGCACACGGGACGCTCGGTGGGGTCGATCCACGGGTTGCACCACCGCGGGCGCAGGGCGCTGACGGCCGACCTGCAGGCGCGCGGCATGGCGCCTGTCACCGCGGCGAGCTGACCGCGGCGCCCGATTCCCGTCACCGGCGGCCGGCGTGGCATGGCGCCTGCAATCGCGGGTTGACCGCGGCGCCCGCCGATCCCTACTCGGCGGGGTCGCCGTCCCCCAGGTCCCCGTCGTCCCCGTCCGGGTATGGGCTCGTGACGATCTGCCGCGCGATCCGCCCGCTGTCGAGGTCGGCGAGATAGTAGAGCACCGAGAAGTTGACGAGATCGTCGAACGAGACTCCCAGGCGCTTGGCTTCCTGATCGATCGCCTCGGCGGCAAAGCCCTCGAGCTGCACCGGCACGGACCGGTGCTCCTGACGGCCGTCTCGCGCTGGTAAGCCGTTTCCAGCCATTCGCCCTTTGCTGTACGCATGAATCACTTACCTTCAACGTCGAGGAGAGGCGAAAGCTCACGCCTCAGACCCGCTGGGAGGGACCAAAAAAGGCTGGTTCTCCTCGCCGGCTTGCGGGGCGGCTTGCCGGGCGGCTTGCGGACCGGGCTGGGGGCGTGGCGCCGGTGATGATGCCAAGGGGGTTGCACGGGTAGACGCGCCTGGCCGGTTGGGCTGACTGGGCGGCGATCCGGGCTGAGATCGCCGGTGCTTCGATGCGCTCGTTCGTGGGCTCCTCGGGTGCGGCGCTCAGCTGCTGAAGATCCCCCCGGCGCGCGCTCAGGCACAGGCCGGCGATCACAGCGAGGATCAGGATCCAGGAGGCGGTGATGATGATGAGTGGGAGGGCCATTGGTGCTCCAAAGGTGGTCGCCGTTATGAGTTCCTCACAAAGACTATCAGATTTATTGAAAGGGCGGAGCTCACGCGGCGGGGGTTCAACAACGTCGATGCGGGGTAGGTTGGTCGCAGCGCTGTCAACCGCGCTTGTCAACTGCGCTATCGACTTGGGGAGGCCCACATGCATATTCGACGTCTGTTTCTCAACCCGTGCTTGGCCGGTTCGCTCGCGCTGCTCGTCTTCGTCGCGGCGCCCGCCGCGCAGGCGGTCTCCTCGCCCGCGCCCACGGTGACGACCGGCGGGGTCTCGAGCGTGGCGTATTCCTCAGCGATCCTCTACGGCAACGTCAACGCACACGGCCTCCTCACCAACTACTCCTTCCAGTACGGTCCGACCGGCGCCTATGGCGCGCAGTCGCCGCTCGCCCCGGCGGGCAACGGGACGGGCTCGGTCAAGGTCAGCCAGGCGATCGTGGGTTTGCAGGCGGGGACCACCTACCACTACCGGATCGTGGCGAGCGGACCCGGAGGCACGGTAAAGGGCGCGGGTCGTACGTTCAAGACGCCGAAGGTCCCGCTCACGGTGCAGCTCGCGGGGGTGCCGAACCCGGTGGTGTTCGGGAACCCGTTTGTCGTCGAGGGCACTTTGTCCGGGACGGGCGCCTCGACGCATGCGATCGTGCTGCAGGCCAACCCGTTTCCCTACTCGGGTGGTTTCAGGACGGTCGGTAGCCCTGAGCTGACGAGCTCGACGGGTGCTTTCTCGTTCCCGTTCGCGGGTCTTTTGGAAAACACGCAGCTGCGCGTCGTGACGGTCGGCGCACCTGTGGTGGTGAGCCCCACGGTGGTCGAGAACGTCGCCGTGCGCGTCACGGTCCACGTGCGCCGTGCTCATCGCCGTGGTTACGTGCGCCTGTATGGCACGGTCACCCCGGCGCAGGTTGGCGCGCTCGTCGGCTTCCAGCGTTTGATCCCCGGCGGGCGCACCGTCAACGAGGGCGGCACCTCGGTGAGGGCCGGCACAGCGGCGGTCTCGAGCTTCAACGGCGCGCTACGAGTGCGCCGGCGGGGGCTCTACCGCGTGCTGATCAAGGTCTCAGACGGGGCGTACGTCTCTGCCTACAGCGCGCCGGTGCTGGTGAGGTGAGAGGGCCCCGTGGCGACGTGGCCCTAAGGCCGCCCGCGGGGCGTAGTGGCGTAGTGGGCTTGCCGGCCGCTGGATGGTTGCTCTCGGCTATCTGCGGGCGCTTTCGCGGTCGAGCTTCTCCAGATATGGCGCCAGGTACTTCGCGGCGATCTTGCTCGGCGGCGGGGAGGGCGGCGTGTCGGTGATCTCCGAGCTGAACCCGTGCCCTCCCGTGATTTGAGCGGTGAGGTATCGAGGCTTGCCGTTGGTCAGCAGCATGCCGTGGATCGTGGGGTCAAAGCGCTCGGGCGTTCCGGATGCCCCGGCCAGGGCCGCGATCGACTGCGCTGCAACGTCGGCCTGCTGCGAGCCGATGCCGCCCATCTTGATCGGGAAGTCGGTCGCGTCGCCGGCCGCGTAGATGCACACGACATCGGGTACTCGGCAATGCGGGTCGACCCGGATGAAGCCGTTCTCGCCGAGCGGAATGCCGCGTACGGAAGGGCCGTAGAGCTCGGGCAATGCGATCACCCGATCCACCTCGAGGCGCTGGTCGCCGGGGTTGATCAGCACCTCGTGGGAGCTGGGAACCTGCGCGTAGGCGGAGTTGATCGTCTCGACGTTCGCGCCGGCGAGCAACTCGGCCACGGTGCTGCTCGCCGATGCTCCAAAGATCGCAAGGGGGCTGTCCTCGGGTGTGACGATCGTCGTCTGTAGCTCGATGCCCATGTCGTAGGCGCGCCCTGCCGTCATCAGCGCGAGCTCGTACAGCGGCAGCGGCCAGGCCATGCGTGCGGGCGCGACGAACGCGAGCTTGTGGACGTAGCCGCCCTCTAGGTCCTGGATCAACCCGTGCATGGTCTGCGCCAGATCGCGGTCGTCGATCGTGAGCGCGTGCGGATAGCGCTTGCTGATGCTCGCCCCGAGCGCGAGCATCAGCGCGTCGTACTCGATCGCCTCACCGGCCTTCGTGTGGATCGTCCGCGTGGCCGGGTCGATCCAGCCGAGCTCCCCTGTGATCAGCTTTGCCCCGGCGTCGTGGACGATCGGCGCCAGCGGGTAGCGGTGCGCGGCGCCGTAGGCGAACGGCTCGCGGACGACCGCCGGGCGGTAGACGAGCTCGCTGTTGGGCGCGATCACGGTCACCTCAGCGCGGTCGGGCACGAGATCGGCCAAGGCCAGCACCGTCTCGAGGGCGGCCACTCCCCCGCCGGCGATGACCACGCGGAACTTACCGGCAGACGAGCCGGTTGCCGGCGCGGGGCCGGGATCGCCGGGCAGCACTACCGGCCGGCCTTCCCGTTCGGTGCCGCCGGTGGGGCCGGCGTATCTGGGAACTCACCGCTCGTGCCGATCAGGATCGTGAGCAGGTCGCTGATCCGCTGCACGCGGCCGAGGCGGTCGGGAAGTGGAAGGCCGGCTTGGATCGTGTACTGGTTGCGCCGGCCGTTGCGCTCCCGTGTGATGTAGCCGCCGTCCGCGAGCTCGGTGACGATCCGGTGCGCGGCGCGTTCTGTGATACCGACCCGCTCGCTGATCTCTCGCAGGAGCACGCCCGGGTCGTGGGCGATGCAGGCGAGGACCTGGGCGTGGTTGGTCAGGAACTTCCAGCGGTGCGTCGTGGTCTCAGTCATGTATCAAGACTAGCGTATCTGGATATCTAATTCATAGATTTATATTTCATGCTATGTTGTTCAGGTCCGCGGTGCTCCTCTGGTCGCTGGCGCTCATGCGCACACACCTAACGAAACGAGGAACACACCATGCCAAGCTCAGTCATCCCGCAACCACCGTCCGCCCCGACCACCGGCGGCAACGGCGTACCCCTCCCCGCTGTCGCGGGTCTCATACCCAACGGACGCCACCGGGACCCGCAGCCCGATCACGCGCCGCGCAGCCCGCTGCTGGCGAAACTGACCAGCCTGACATCGATCGCCACCGTCGCCGCGGCAGGGATGATCGTCGTGGGCGCTCTCGCCATCGTCGGCGGCCACTACGACAAGCAGGTCGTCCACGACCAGCTCGCTCCGCAGAAGATCTTCTTCCCGAAGCCCGCGACAAACCCGGGCCTCGCCGCCTACGCGGGCCAGCAGGTGCTCACCGGCAAGCAGGCGAAACTGTACGCCCAGAAGCAGATCGGCGTGGATGAGACGAAGGTCGCCGGGGGCAAGACCTACGCACAGGTCAGCGGTGAATGGATCGCCGGTGGCATGAAGAACACGACGCTCGCGGGCGAGCGTACGACGCTGTTCATGGGCGAGACGCTGAACGGGTTGCTGCTCAACGCTTGGGGCTGGTCGGTCATCGGCGGCATCGCGACGCTCGCCGGATTCATCCTGATCCTGCTCGGATTGGTCCTCTCGCTGCTCCCGCTCGCCAACTGGCAGATCAATCTCAGAGGCCGCCACTCGGCGGTCGCCGGGGTCTGACATGAAGGCCCTCGTTTACCACGGTCCCAGCCAGCGCGGCTGGGACACCGTGGCCGACCCCACGATCATCGACCCGACCGACATCGTCGTGCGGATCGACACCTCGACGATCTGTGGCTCAGACCTGCACATCCTCAAGGGCGATGTGCCCGAGACGACCCCCGGCACGGTGCTCGGCCACGAGGCGGTCGGCACCGTGCAGGAGATCGGCGCCAGCGTGAGCACGGTGGCGGTCGGGGACCGGGTGCTGATGTCGTGCGTCAGCGCCTGCGGGCGCTGTCGCTATTGCAAGGAAGCTCGCTACGGGCAATGTCTCGGCGGCGGTGGCTGGATCTTTGGCCATCTGATCGACGGTTTGCAGGCGGAGTACGCACGTGTTCCGTTCGCCGATAACTCCGTCTACAAGATTCCCGATGAGCTCTCGGACGAGCAGGTTCTGTTCCTCGCCGACATCCTCCCGACCTCTTTCGAGGTCGGTGTGCTCAACGGCAAGATCACGCCAGGCGATGTGCTGGCAATCGTCGGCGCCGGACCGATCGGGCTCGCGGCGATCCTCACCGCGAGCCTCTATACGCCTGGACGGATCGTGTCGATCGACCTCGACGACAGTCGCCTGGAGAGCGCCAAGCGGTTCGGCGCCGACACGACGATCAACAACAGTCGCGAGAACCCCGTCGAGCAGATCATGGAGCTCACCGACGGACTCGGCGCCGACGTCGCCCTGGAGGCGGTCGGCGTGCCCGACACGTTCGAGCTTGCGACCGATCTGATCCGCCCCGGCGGGCGCGTGGCGAACATCGGCGTGCACGGCAAGCCCGCGACGCTGCATCTGGAGAAGCTGTGGACCCGCGACGTGACGATCACGACGGGCCTGGTCGACACCAACACGATCCCCCAGCTGATGAGGCTGGTAGCCAGCGGTCGCCTGGACCCCTCGCTGTTCGCCACCCATCGCCTGCCCCTCAGCGACACGATGGCCGCCTACGACACCTTCGCCGACGCCGCCAACACCGGCGCGCTGAAGATCGTGCTCGAAGGTGGCGAAAGTGACCACAGCTCAGATGTCCTCGCCCTGGCGACGTCGGCCTCATGAATCAGCACCCGGGGCTCTACTTCAGCCACCCGGCCTGCCTGGAACACGACCCGCGGGTGTACATGCCGGAGCACCCGGACACGCCGGAGCGCCTGCAGGCGATCGAGCGGGCACTGGCCGCGAGCGACTGGCTCGGCTGGGAGCGGCGCGAGGCGCCGCCGGCATCTGAGGCCCAGCTCGAGCTGATCCACAGCACCCGCCACGTCCAGAAGATCGAGGAACTGGCGTTGGCCGGTGGCGGCGCGATCGACCCGGACACGTACGTCGGGGAGCCCACCTACCGTGCCGCGTTGCACGCCGCCGGGGGCGCCTGTGAGATGGCAAGGGCTTTGCTGGCCGGCGAGGCGCGCTTGGGGTTCTGTGGAGTGCGGCCCTCCGGGCATCACGCCGAACCGGATAAGGCGATGGGCTTCTGCCTGTTCAACAACATCGCGATCGCGGCCGAGCTCGCGATCGCAGAGCTTGGCGCCCGACGGGTATTCATCCTCGATTGGGATGTCCACCACGGCAACGGCACAGCCGAGACGTTCCGTCGCCGCTCCGATGTCCTGTTCGTATCCATCCACCAGGCGGATCGCTACGGGCTGCTTGCCCACGATCAAGCGGGGGTGCTCGTCGCTCATGCCGTCTACGTGCAACTCGATCGGACGCGTGCGGAAGTCGCGGTCGAGGTCGCCGATCACCTGCACGGCCGCGGCCTCGGGACGATCCTCATGCAGCGGATCGGCGCCGTTGCGCAGGAGCGCGGGATCACGCATTTCGTGGCCGAGGTGCTACCCGAGAACCGGGCGATGCTGGATGTCTTCCGGGACGGGTTCGACGCGCACGTCGCGTTACACGAGGGGATCGACACGGTCGAGTTCCCGACCTCGACCTGGCGACTGGCGCGCGAGCGCTTCTGCTCGGAATCTCTCCAGGCTACGGGTCGGCTGCCGCTTGCGCCGCGGTGAGTGAAAAGCCGCAATAGAAGGGCGCAGAGCCCAGCCCGTGGCTCTATGACGCCTGTATCGTCACCGGCGTGCCCGGCCCGATGCGTCCGGCCAGCCACTCGATGCTCGCGGTGGCCAGGCGGATGCAGCCGTGCGATTCGGCGGCGCCAAGCGTTCCCCCGAGATCCTCCCGCCCATGCATCGCGATCTGACCCGGGCCGCCTTCGAATTCCTGCAACACATCTGAGCGGGCGCTGAGTGCCAGCGCGAACGGGCCGCCGGCCTCGCCGGGAGACATCTGCAGGGTCTCCTGCACGAAGAATTCGCCGGTCGGCGTCGGCGTCGAGGGCTTGCCCACCACCGCTTGAAATGTCCTCACCACGTGGCCGCTGCGGTAGACCCGCACCCGGCGAGCGGCCAAGTCGACGACGATGTGCCAGTTCGTGGTCGTCTCGCTGGTGCCCTGCTGGGCAATCCACCCGGTCGATCCGTTGGGGCGGCCAGGCAGCATCACCCGCAGCCACCGCACCCCGTCTGAACCGGTCAAGGCTCCGATCACAGGCACGGTCGTCGGCTCGCCGGTGATCGGGCCGCGGGCGGGCAGGAGCCCGGTCTGCGGGGCGCCGGCTTCAGGCTCCTGACGTACGCCGTGTGCGGTGCTCAGGACGGCAAGTTGCTGAGCCGCCTGTATACGAGCCTGAGCTAGCTGAGCCTGCACTGCGCCAGCCGCCGCCGAACCGGCGGTGACGCCGAGCAGGCACACCGCGGCGAGCCCGACGACCAAGCAGTACTCAAACCGGGGGTGCAGGAACCGGCGGCGCTGAGAGCTCATCCGGTGAAGGAGCCCCGCTTGTGCGGGAGCGCCGGCCGTGCGAGCGGATGTTTGCGCGAGCTGTGGTGGCGATGTTTGATCGAACGGTGCTTGCCCGGTTTGCCGATCGTACGTGAGGAGATCGGTGCCAGCGGTGTCGTCATGGCGGGGGTCGCACCCGAGCCGACGGCTTCCGCGTGCGTGTTCGCTTCCGCGAGCTTGGCCGCTTCCGCGGGCGTGGTCGTTTCTATGCCGCCGCCGCTGCCTTCACTGCCACCGCCGCCACTGGCGCTGGAGGCGCAGTTGGACGTGGTGATCGTGTTGTCTTCGAGCGTCACCGCGGCGGTCTGCGCGAGCAGCCTGCCGTGAATCGTGGCGGCCGTATTCGCGGTGATGCTCGCCGCGGCCATGACCGTGCCGACGAAGCGCGTGCCCGTGCCCAGCGTCGCGGAGGAGCCGACCTGCCAGAAGACATTGCACGCCTGCGCGCCATTGATCAGCGAGACACTGGTGTTCGAGCCCGTGATCAGCGTGGAGCCGATCTGGAAGATGAACACCGCGTTGGGATTACCTTCGGCGTTGAGCGTGACGCTCCCCGACGACAGCAGCAACGAGCTCGAGGCGGTGCGCACGCCCGGCGAGAACGTCTGCCCGGCGAGGTCGGTCCCGGCCGAGCCGCTGCTGGGACGGGAGGCGGCGTTGTTATAGGCCGTCGTCAGGTCGTTCTTTGCTTCGATCGCAACCGCGTCGTCGACGTGCGTCTGCCCCAGCACTCCTGGAGCGCCGGTCACCGACGAGCCGGGGCTCAGACCCAGGTCGCCGAACATCGTCGTGGGGCCGGTGTTGGTGACGGTCGAGCCTGCCAGCACCGAAAAGGGGGCGGCCGATCCCAAGCCCACGGTCGCGGTGGCGCCCAGGGCGCTGCTCGCGAACAGAAGGGTGGAGAACATCCCGAGCACAACGAGCCCTGCCCGGTAAGACTTTGGGACGCCACTTTTCATGGGCGTCTCCTCGCTGCGGCGTCCAGCGCCGCGATAGAAGGGGAATGGCTCCCCGGCCTCTTCGACCTGTTATGTAAACCGACAGTTCGCCTCTTCAGGATGAGCCGAGCCCAAGGCGACTCAACGTATGTTGCGCGCGCCATGTCCACGTCGCGGCCGTCGCGGAGCGCTCGAGACCCGGCGCCGGGGCGGGTGCTCGGGCTGGGCGGGCTCCGGCTCTAAACCCGTTCCCGCCCGCGCGGCCAGCTCGCGACGGGAGGCAACGCCGAGCTTGCGGTAGATGTTGCGTGCGTGCGTGCGGACCGTCTCGACGCCCACCTGCAGGGCGAGCGCGATCTGCGCGTTCGAGCGGCCCTGCTGGAGCAGCGGCAGCACTTCACCCTCGCGCTTGGTCAGCAGGCGTCCTCCCGCAACCAGACCGCCGCCCGGGCCTGCCGTGGGCCGCGGGAGCACCTGGAGCCCTCGCGAGGCGAGGTGGATCGCGTTGATCACATCGCGCGACTGGGCGCCTCTACCCAGGCAGGCGCTCGCGCCGAACGCGAGCAGCTGCGCACACTCGGCCGGCGCGGGATCGTCCCCGAGCAGGATCAGTCGAGTGCCAGGATGAGACCCACTCAGCTCACGGATCTCGGCCAACCTCCCCAAGGCGCCGATGTCCAGGATCGCCACGTCAGGGCGGTGAGCGCGCAGCACGACACCGATGCGCCTGTGCTCCACCTCCGCGGCGAGGATCGCGAGGCTCGGATCGCTCTCGAGCAACTCCCGAAGCCCCCTGGCGAAGAGATCGTCGAAGTGGGCGATGACGACCGTGATGGGGGTATGTGGCGGCATAGGCGGCCCAGGCGTGGGCCAGCGCCTAGAACCTCATCGACAGAAGACAGCCCCAGGGTGAGCCCCGCCTAACCCCCTCTCTCCCCCACCACTCCCCCCAAGATCACCCCACAGGAGGAAAGAACCATGCCCCTGCTGCCCTCAGCATGTAAAGCATGGCTCGCCTGCTCCTCCCGGTCATCCTCGCAACGACGTTGCTCCTGCCTGCGCCGGCCGGCGCTCACGGCGACCGGTCTCACCACTCTCATGCCTCGAGCACCACGCGCCGGCAGGCCGGCGCCGGAGTGCCAGCACCCTCAACCACGAATCCCGTGGCGCTCTCGTTGCAGCTCGCCGAGCAGTACTGGCATGGCGTCCCGGCATGCGGCACGCCCAAGATTGCGATGAGCGCTCATCAACTCCCCAACTCTGAGTACGAAACCGTGACGAGCCCCGAACCCAATAACTCCGTTGTCGAGATGTGGACCGAAGTACAGAAGTGCACGATCACGATCAACGCCTCTCTATGGCCAAACTGGCATCTGGATGATGAAAACTTCCAGTGGTTCTGCGACGCGATGACGCACGAGGTGGGACACCTGTTCGGGCACCTCGACAGTGGACAGAGCAACCCCGCATCGATCACCTACCCCTTCCTCGACGGGACGAGCCCCAACTTCAACTCCGTCCCCGAGTGCCGGGGAGTCACGTTGCAATACGGCTCAGAGGAAATCCGTGACGAAGAAGTACTCCGCCGTCACCGATCGCCGTGATGATCAGCGTCAGCCCAGCTGCTGGATCACGATCGAAGCCACCGCGGGCTGCGCGCCTCCGGCGAGCGGTGTGATCGTGAGCGCCGGCGTGTTTCCCGCCGGGTTGCGAAGCTCGATCGTCGAGCTCGCTGCCGTGGTCGTGACGAGCGCATCGCCGGCAATCTGACTGGCGCCCGTCGCCCGCCCATACATCGTGTAGGGCAGTTCGATCATGCCGCCCCCGGAATCGAGCGCGATCACCAGTTGCCCCGGCTCGGTAACGGACGCCGAGAAATTCACGTCGTACGTACCGATGCGGGGTAGCACGAACTCGGTCGCTTCGGTCGAGCTGCTGCCACCGCGTCTGGTGATGACGCCGCTGCTCGGGCCGTTCTCAGGAAACTGAACCGGGATTCCGGCCCCCACGGTTGCCGCATTGTCCGGCGGCGTGAGAGCGTAGAACTCGGCGTACGCGGAGGATCCAGATGGGCCTTCAGGGCCAGCCGCGCCCGCGGCTCCCGCCGCGCCTGCCGGTCCGACCGAGCCCGAGGGGCCCGCTGCGCCTGTTTCGCCCTTTGTCCCGGCGATTCCCGCGACGCCTTTTTCGCCGTTGAGTCCCGCGGCCCCCGGCGCCCCGTTGGAGCCTGTAGCCCCCATCCCGCCCGCGGGTCCGGGTAGTCCCGGTAGTCCTGGCAGTCCCGTGAGTCCACTCGCGCCCGTTGCCCCGGTGAGTCCCGTGAGTCCACTCGCGCCCGTTGCCCCGGTGAGTCCCGTGAGTCCGATCAGCCCCGCGTGTCCGGGTGCGCCTTCGTTGCCGGTCAACCCTTTGGACCCCGTGACGCCCATAGCGCCTTCGTTGCCGGTCAACCCCGTGGCGCCTGCCACACCTGTGGGCCCGGTCGGTCCTGTAGATCCCGTGGCGCCAGGTAGACCATGCAGGCCTTCTGGTCCGCCCGGGCCGGGTAACCCCGCGAGACCTGCCGGGCCGCGAACGCCCGTATGTCCGCGCCGTCCGGGTGGTCCTGGAGTCGACCGTGTTTGTCGTTGGCACAGTGATGGGCGTGCGGGTCCGACCCGCCCTGTGAAAGCGGCTGGCTTGCACGATCGAGCAGGGGTTGATTGGCCTGTCGCGATGCCGGGCGCCATGGCCAGGGCCCCTGAAAGCCCCCAAGTACAGACCACCGCCGCGAGCACGCCCCAAAAGTGTCGAGGCGGCAGCGGAGATGAGTCTATTTCCTTGAAAAATAATCACTACTTAGGATCTCGACGGTGGACTCCCCGGCTTGAGCGACTGCGTCGCAAGTAGCTGAATGACACGGCGGCTAACCGGTCCGCTGCACCTCGAGCGTCTGTCCGGCGATCCGCAGTCGCTCGATCAGCGTCCTACCGATCGCGGTCGTGCCACCGCTAGGGCCGCCCTTCATTGCCCGAACGACGAGCGTCGTGTCCTGCAACTGCCCGGCGCCGTCCGCCGTGACCGCTTCGTGCAGCGCCAGCACGCCGAGGTCGGACGGGATCGAGTCAAAGCCGCAGCTGTGCACGATCCGCGCACCGCTCCCCGCCGCGACAGCGTCGAAGCGATCGATCGCATCGCGCATGAACAGCACCTCCCCGGTGAGGTCGGCGTAATGCGTGCCTGCCCTCGCGCACGCCTCGAGGACTCCCAGCCCGTAACGTCGGTACGGGCCGACCGTGGTTGCCACGACACGCGCCGTCCCCGCGAGCTCGCTCAAGGAGTGCCGGTCGGTCGCATCGGCCAGGAGCAGTGGCCAAGTGGCGGCTCCTCCACCGAGCGAGGCCTGCAGGTCGCTTAGCCGCGCGAGTGAGCGGCCCGCAAGCCCGATACGCGCCTGCGGCGGCGCGGCGCGCGCGAGGTACTCGGCACACAGGCGACCGACGAAGCTCGTGGCGCCAAAGAGGACAACATCGAGCTCGCGGTCTGTGCTCACGGGCGAATACTACGTCTCGCAACCGTATCGCCAAGACACCTAGCCCTCCCGTGCGCTGCTCGGGAAGGAGGTCTAAGCTCTCTGCCGATGAGTCAGGCTGGCGCCGACGACCACCTTCTCGTCATGCCCGCGCCGACGATCGACGAACTGCTGGTGGGCGACGATGCCGCACGCTGGGCGGAGCTCGGCTTCACGGTCGCTGAGGAGTGCCGCTGTGAGATCGGCGGCGTGCGTCTGCGGTTTCTCTGGCGAAGACTCCGGCGGGCGAGGCATCCTCGGCTGGACGCTGCGCGACCTCGCCGCCACCGAGCTCGACGGGCTGCCGACGACCGTATCCGAGCATCCGCCACGAGCACCTGCGCCCGCCCACCCCAACGGTGTCGTCGCGATCGACCACATCGTCGCGGCCTCGCCGTCCCTGGAGCGCAGCGTCGACGCGCTTCAGCGCGCGGGTCTGGACCTGCGCCGGATTCGCGAGCAGCCCACTCCCGCGCGGTGCGCCGCGCCAGGCGTTCTTCCGGCTCGGCGCCGAGATCCTCGAGCTGATCCAGGAGCCCGCCGACTCGATCCAGCGATGCGGGCGGCCCGGAGCACCCGGCGCGCTTCTGGGGCCTGGCGGTGCGCGTCGAGGACCTCGACCGGACCGTTGAGCTGCTCGGCTCGCACGTGAGTGAGATCCGGCCCGCGGTCCAGCCCGGCCGGCGGATCGCGACACTACGTCGCTCGGCGGGCCTCACGGTTCCGCTGGCGCTGATGAGCGTCCCCGGATGCGCTCACGCCTATGCATCGGGATGAGCCGGTCTGCCAGCGCTCCACCTCGCCGTCCAGCCCGTCCGGGCGCCATCGCGTGGCGCCGCGTGGCGGTCTACGGATCGAGGCGGCCGTCGTAGAGCGCGAACATCGCGCCCTGCGGATCGGCCACGACGGCGATTCGCGCGATGCCGATGTCGATCGGACCGGCGTGCGTGGCGCCACCGAGCTCGGAGACCTTCGCGAGGCTCGCGTCGAGATCGTCGACCGCGAAGTACACGAGCCAGTGCGGCGGCGGCCCCGGCGAGTTCAGCGTGCGGATGCCGCCGTTGATCACGTCGCCGTTCTTGATTGTCAAATACGGCTCGGGGCTGCCCTCGAACGGCTCGACGGTCCAGTCGAACAGAGCCGAGTAGAACGCGCTCGAGGCGTCGAGGTCGGGCGAGGCGAGCTCGTTCCAGCTGAGCGCGCCGGGTGCGTTCACGAGCGCCGCGCCGAAATGCTGGTTGGGCTGCCAGATCAGGAAGTACGCCCCCTGCGGGTCCTGGATCGCGGCCATCCGGCCGGCCTCCATCACGTCAAACGGCGGCGCATGCATCGTGGCGCCCAGCTCCTTCGCACGGTCCGCCACGGCGTCGGCGTCCGCCACCGACACGTATGAGTTCCACGTCGGCGGCACGCCCGCCTCGCGCTGCTGCTCCTGCTGCGGTGAGATCGCGGCGACGTCCTTGCCGTCCACGCGCTGAATCGAGTAGTAGACGCCCTCCCCGACCGGCAGTGTCCTCGGCCACCCAGCCGAACAGCCCGCCGTAGAAGGCCTTCGCCCCCTCCTGATCGGTCGTCGTCAGGTCAGTCCAGCAGAAGGTTCCCGGCGTGTATCCAGTGCGCTCACCCATGTCTCTCAAACCCTAGCGCGATCGCTGAGTCATGTGTGAAACCGGAGTGAACAGAGCTTGTGTGAGCATACGCACACATGGCCCCGCCCCCGTCCAAAAGAATGTGCGGATGAGCACGATCGCCCGCTTCGTCCTGCGCCACCCGCGCAAGATCCTCGGGTTCTGGGTCGTCGCTGTTGCTGCTCAGCCGCGCGGGCGCCGCGCGTCTGAGCGATCGTGTGCAGAACGGGGGATACGCCGCCTCGGGCTCGCAGTCGATCCGGGCGGGTGAACTGGAGAAACATCTGTTTGGCCCGGCCTGCGAACCGCAGGCCTACCTGTCGGTGCTTGCGGCGCACGGATCGCGACGGCTGAACGCGCGCGAAATCGGCCTGGCCGCCAACGCGCTGCGTGGCGTGGCGGGCGTCAAGCAGCTTGGCGCGCCGGTGATCTCCGCGGACGGGCGCGCGGCGCTGATCCCGGTGTGTTCGGCGGCGAATACGGCTACGCCCAGACGCGCGTGCCGGCGGTCGAAGCGGCGCTCGCCCACGCCGGGCTCGCCTCCTCGACTGCACGGCTGATCGGTCAGGTCGGCATCTATCAGCGCTACATGGTGCACTCGAAGAAAAGCCTCTCGACCTCCTCGCTGATCTCGTTCCCGGTGACGCTCGTGATCCTGCTCGTCGCGTTCCTGTCGCTGATCGCGGCGCTGCTGCCGCTGGGTCTCGCCGCCGTGTGTGTGGGCGTCACGTTCGGGTTTCTCTATCTGCTGACCTACGTGGTCCAGTTGAGCGTGTTCGTCGAGGACACCGTCCTGATCCTCGGCCTGGGGCTCAGCATCGACTTCTCGCTGTTCATGGTCACGCGCGTGCGCGAGTCGCTGGCGCGCGAGGGCACGACGATGGAGCAGGCGATCACCGAGGCGCTGCAGACCACCGGCCGGGCGATCACGGTCTCCGGGCCTGACGGTCGCCACGGCGCTCGCCGGCCTGTACGTCACGGGGCTGGGCGTGTTCTCATCGCTGGCCACGGGCGCGATCGGCGCCGCGCTGATCGCGGTCTCCGCCGCGCTGACGCTGACCCCCGCCGCGATCGTGCTGCTCGGCGAGCGGCTCGATCGCCTCTCGATCCGGCGGGCCGTCACGGCCGCACGAACGGCTCCTTCTGGCGCAGGCTCGCCGACTTCGTGGTGCGCCGCCGCGTTGCGGTCATCGCCGTGATCGTGCCGGTCATGCTCGTGCTGTCGATCCCGATCGCCGGGATGCACATCACGCTGAAGTCGATCAGCGTGCTGCCCAGCTCAGACCCGGTACGCGTGGCCACGGCCGATGTCGCCGAGCACTTCGGGCCGGGCGCCGGCACCCCAGCCGTCGTCGTGGCCCAGGCCCCCCGCGCAGCTCAGACGCCTGATCGGCGCTCACCGGGTGTCGTGCAGGTCGGTCCGGCCGAACGGGGAGCCCAGGGATGGGTGCGCGTCTCCGCCACGCTCGACTCCTACTCCGACAGCTCGCGCGCGGATCAAATCGTCGCGATCTGCGCTCCTCGCTGCACCGGCATATGGCTCCCAGGCCATGGTGGGCGGCGCGACGGCGGTGGGGCTCGACCTGATCCAGCGGATCAATGAACGCACGCCGTGGGTCGTGCTCGTGGTGCTGCTCGCCGAGATCATCGTGCTGACGCTGATCTTTGCCGCCCCGCTGATCGCGCTGAAGGCTGCGCTCACGACCCTGCTGTCGGTAACGGCGGCGCTCGGTGTGATGACCTTCTTCTTCCGCTCCACCGGCGACATCGGCTACTTCGTCCCGCTGTTCCTGTTCGCGACGATCTTCGGGCTGTCGACCGACTACGAGGTGTTCCTGCTCTCGCGCGTGCGCGAGCACCACCGCGAAGGCGAATCGAACACCGCCAGCCTCAAGCGCGCGCTGATCGGCTCCTCCCGCTCGATCACGCTCGCCGGGATCACGATGGGCGTCGTGTTCTTCTCGTTCGCCGTCTCCCCGCTCGTCCCGCTTCAGGAGCTCGGCGTCGGCATGGGCCTAGCGATCGTGCTCGACGTGACGGTCGTGCGCGGCCTGCTCGTGCCGGCGACGGTGGCGCTGCTGGGTGAGTTCAACTGGTGGCGGCCGCGGTGGTCGCGGCGCCGCCGCGCCGAGCGGCCGACCCCGCGAGCCCAGCGAGCAGCTAACCGAGCGCCGCCGCGACCGCGCGGCCCGGCGATGCGCCCGGAGAACAGGCAGCCGCCGAGGAACGTGCCCTCCAGCGAGCGGTAGCCGTGCACGCCACCACCGCCGAATCCCGCCACCTCGCCGGCGGCGTACAGGCCCGGCAGCGGCTCGCCGTCGGCGCCGAGCACGCGGCTGGACAGGTCGGTCTGCAGGCCGCCGAGCGTCTTGCGCGTGAGGATGTTCAGGCGGACCGCGATCAGCGGGCCGGCCTTGGGGTCGAGGATCCGGTGCGGCGCGGCGACGCGGGTGATCCGGTCCGGCAGGTAGCGGCGGGCGCCGCGGATCGCCGTGACCTGGAGATCCTTCGTGTAGGGGTTCTCGATCTCACGATCGCGCGCGACGATCTCCCGCTCGACGTCGGCGAAGTCGAGCAGCGGCTCGTCGGTCGAGCGCGTTCATCCCGCGCACGAGCGCGGCGAGGTCGCGCTCGACGACGAAGTCCGCGCCTTTCTGCTTGAACGCCTCCACCGGGCCGGGCGCGCCCTTGCCGACGCGCGACTTCAGCACCTCGTTGCACGCTCTTGCTCGTCAGGTCCGGGTTCTGCTCTGAGCCCGAGAGCGCGAACTCCTTCTCGATCATCTTCTGCGTCAGCACGAACCACGTGTGCTCGTGGCCGGTCTGCATGATGTGCTCGAGCGTGCCCAGCGTGTCGAAGCCGGGGAACAGCGGCACCGGCAGCCGCTTGCCGGTCGCGTCCAGCCACAGCGGCGACGGGCCGGGCAGGATGCGGATGCCGTGCTTGGTCCAGATCGGGTCCCAGTTACGGATCCCCTCGGTGTAGTGCCACATCCGGTCGGGGTTGATGATCGATCGCGCCCGCCGCCTCGCTGATCGCGAGCATCCGCCCGTCGACGTGGTCGGGCACCCCGCAGATCATGTTCTTCGGAGCCTCGCCCAACCGCTTCGGCCAGTTCTTTCGCACCAGCTCGTGGTTGGCGCCGATCCCGCCGGAGGTGACGATCACCGCCTGCGCCTCCAGCTCGAACTCGCCGACGGCCTCCCGCGAGCTGGCCTGCCCGCGCGCGATCGGCGCTCGGCTCGAGCACATGGCCGACCACTCCGGTGATGGCGCCGTCGGTGACGGTCAGCTCGTCGACCTGATGGCGGAAGCGCAGCTCGACCAGCCCGCGCCGCTGGGCCTCGCGCACGCGGCGCACGAACGGCTCGATCACCCCGGGGCCGGTGCCCCAGGTGACGTGGAAGCGCGGGACGGAGTTGCCGTGGCCGGTGGCGAGATAGCCGCCGCGCTCGGCCCAGCCGACGTTCGGCACGAAGCGCATGCCCTGGGCGTGCAGCCAGGCGCGCTTCTCGCCGGCGGCGAAGTCGACGTAGGCCTCGGCCCAGCGGCGCGGCCACTCGTCCTCGGGACGGTCGAACCCCGCCGTGCCCTGCCAGTCCTGCCACGCCAGCTCACGCGAGTCGTGAATCCCCATCCGGCGCTGCTCGGGGCTGTCCACGAGAAACAGCCCCCCGAAGGACCAGAACGCCTGGCCGCCGAGAGACACCTCGGGCTCCTGCTCGAGCAGGATCACCCGGCGGCCGGCGTCGGTCAGCTCGGCGGTTGCGACCAGCCCGGCCAGCCCGGCCCCGATCACGATCGCGTCGGCGTTGTGCGGCGTTGTACGTTGTGCTCACGAGCGCGAAGGCTACAAGCCCACCGGCCTCGTCGCCCACGGCTCCGATTGCGTGCGATAGGTGCGCAACACGCTTCAACGGCCGCGCGATTAAGTGTCTAGTACAGAGGATCGAACTTATAGAACCGCTGCATGCTGCCGATTGGGGGCTGTTGTGACAGTTCAACGCATCGAGCTCAGAAATCGACAGGACGCTCCTCCCGACGCCGCCGTCGGCTCTGACGGAGGAGCCCTCGGAGGATCTCTGTCGTCTTGGCGAGGCGCTCAAGGCGCGAGCGGAGGATGTGCTGCACCTGACGGTCGCGCGAACCGCGGGATCGGGCGAGGCGATCGATGCCGTGGTTCAGGGCAGCTTCGAACGGATCAGCAGGAGCTCCACGATGGCGGTGGCTCGCTGGATCGCGGGGGAGGGCATCGAGGTGGCGGTCGAGGCCGGCCGGGAAACCTGGGAGATCTTCGGCGAGCTGGCGGCCCACCGCGCGGCGTCGTTGAACGAGGTGACCAGTCGCTGTTTTTCCTGGCGCAACGTGATGGCCGAGGTGCTGCACGAGAGCGCGGCGCAACTGGACGTCTCGCCCGAGGCGCTCTCCCAGGCCCTGAGCATTCTGCAGCTGAGCCTCGAGTTCAGCCTCGTGCGGATGTGCGAGTGCTTCGAGATCGAGCGCCGGCGAACCGATGAAGAGCTCGAGCGGCGCGAGGAGGAGCTTTCCTTCCTGGCGACGCACGACGCGCTGACCGGGCTCCCCAACCGCACATTGATCCTGGACCGCGTCGAGCAGATGCTCGCGCGCTCGCGCCGCAGCCAAACGCCGGTGGCGGCGCTGTTCGTCGATCTCGACAACTTCAAGTCGATCAACGACACGCTCGGTCACGGCGTCGGCGATGAGCTCCTGCGCGCGGTCGCCGCGCAGGCTGAATGGCGTGATCCGCGACGCCGATGCGCTGGGGCGCCTCGGCGGCGACGAGTTCGTCGTGATCTCCGAGGAGCTCTCGCTGGCCGCGGGACCCGAGCTGGTCGCCGAGCGCCTGCTCGAGGCGCTCAAGCATCCGTTCAAGCTCGGGGCGGACAAGGAGACTCAACTGACCGTGACGGCGAGCATCGGAATCGCCGCGGGCGAGCACACCTCGGCCGAGGAGCTCCTGCGCAACGCCGACATCGCGATGTACCGCGCCAAGTGGGACGGCAAGAATCGCTACGTCGTGTTCGAGACCGGCATGCAGGACACCCTCCAGAACCGCATGGAACTCGAGATGGACCTGCGCGAAGCGCTCGAGAAAGACGAGTTCTTCCTCGCCTATCAGCCCACGATCGACCTGAGCGACATGAGCCCCACCGGGGTGGAGGCCCTGATCCGCTGGGAGCACC
This sequence comes from uncultured Solirubrobacterales bacterium, assembly GCA_963779405.1. Classification (GTDB taxonomy): domain Bacteria; phylum Actinomycetota; class Thermoleophilia; order Solirubrobacterales; family Solirubrobacteraceae; genus Palsa-744. The sequence goes on along the minus strand of CAVZYF010000019.1, from coordinate 213,319 downwards.
CGGTGCGCGGCGTCGTTCAACCCGACGACTTCGTCCCGCTGCTCGAGGAGACGGGGCTGATCGTCGAGATCGGCAAGTGGGTCCTGGAGGAGGCCTGCTCTCAGGGCGCCGCATGGCGCGCGGCCGGATATCCGATCGGGATGGCCGTCAACGTCTCCGGACGCCAGCTCGACACCGATCAGCTCGTAACCGACATCGAAGGCGCGCTCGCAGAAAGCGACCTGGACCCGGGAGCGCTGACGATCGAGATCACCGAGACGACGCTGATGCGCAACGTCGAGGAAACCGCTCGCCGGCTCACCGCGATCAAGCGGCTCGGCGTGCGGATCGCGATCGACGACTTCGGCACCGGCTACTCCTCGCTCGCTCACCTGCAGCGGTTCCCGGTCGACGCGCTGAAGATCGACCGGTCGTTCATCTCGGGGCTGACCAACAACGAGGAGGGCGAGACGCTCATGCACACCCTCGTGCAGCTCGGCAAGGCGCTCTCGATCGAGACCTTCGCCGAGGGCATCGAGCAACAGCAGGAGCTCTCCCTGCTCAGAGAACAGGACTGCGACTCAGGGACAGGGCTTCCTGTTCGCCCGTCCCCTCGACGTTGCCGCCACCGAGGCGTTCCTTCAGCAGAACTGGGCCAAGGACGCCGCCCCGGTCCTGGTGTCGCTGCCGCACGTCTGAGGCGCTCTCCGGCGGCTGCTTGGTGCACGGCTGCCGCAGACCGCCGCGTGAGCCGGCTTTCCAGTAGCCTGACCCTTCGATGCCCGAGGTCTCGCCAATCGTCATCGCCTACGACGGATCCGATGCGGCCCGCGCGGCGGTGAACCAGGCCGCGGCGCTGTTCGGATCGCGTCACGCGATCGTCCTCACCGTGTGGGAGCCCGGATTGGCCGACTTCATGCTGATGCCCAACACGATGGGGACCGGCACGATGATGATGCCCTATGACCCCGCGACCGTCCAGGCGATCGACAAGGCGGCCGAGGATCACGCGAGGGACATCGCCGAGGATGGAGTGAAGCTCGCCCAGGCCGGCGGTCTGCAGGCCGAGGCGCTCCCGGTTCGCGACGCCGCCGACATCGCCGACACGATCCTCGAGACCGCCTCCGAGCGCGACGCGGCGGCGATCGTGATCGGCTCCCGCGGCCTGAAGGGCTTGAAGTCCAAAATGATGGGCAGCTCCTCCTCGAGCGTGCTCAGCCGCTCCGCGGTGCCTGTCGTGATCGTGCACGCGCCCGGGTAGGAGATTAGCGCACTCATGCGCGATCGCGCCCGAGCTAAGAAGGACGAGAAAGGAGGTTTTGCGCTCAATTCCAAGGCCGCGTCGATACATAGCCCGCCCCTGGCTGTTCGCACTCAGGCCGATACTTCGCTACAGCGCCACCCGGGACGCCTTTGTGCTGCGCGGGATCGGTGGCCACCGCGGGCCGGTGCTGCGACCAAACCGCCGCCGGCGCCCGCAGGGGGCCTTCGAAGGCATCGACCGTCGCGCCAGCATCGTCTCCTGACGTTTTAGCCCACCGCGCCCGGGTAACCTGCGCCACTTGCGCTCGACCACTACTCTGCGTCGGGTTAGGTTGGTTGTATGGAGATGACGAGCTTCCGTTCGCACCCTTCACGATGTGAGACGTGCACTCATCGTGGTCAGAGGCACGATCCTCGTGCTCGCCCTGGCGATCATGCTCGCCGCGCTGGCGCTGCCCGCCGCCGGGCAGGCCGCCACGCCGCCGGCGCCCACCGTCGCGACCTCTGGCGTCTCCAACGTGGGCTACTCCTCGGCGATCCTCTACGGCTACGTAGACGCCCAGGGCCAGGCCACGAACTACTACTTCCAGTACGGCACGACGAGCGCCTACGGGGCGCAGTCGCCGCTCTCGCCGGCGGGCAGCGCGACCAGCTCGGTGAAGGTCAACCAGGCGATCACGGGCCTGCAGGCCGCGACGCGCTATCACTACCGGCTGGTGGCGGTCGGCCCGGGCGGGACGGTGGCGGGCGGGGATCGCACGTTCACGACGGCGAAGATCCCGCTCTCGCTCGCGCTCGTCAGCACCCCCAACCCGGTGGTGTTCGGCAGCCCGTTCTACGTCGAGGGCACGCTCTCGGGAACCGGCGGCGCGAACCACGCGATCGTGCTGCAGGCCAACCCCTTTCCCTACGTGGGCGGCTTCAAAACGGTCGGCAATGCGGAGCTGACGAACTCCGCCGGAGGCTTCTCCTTCCCCTACCTGGGCCTCACCGAAAACGCCCAGCTGCGCGTCGTCACGCTGGGCCTGCCGGTCGTGATCAGCCCGGTCGTGCTCGAGAGCGTCGCGGTGCGGGCGACGGTTCACGTGCGCAGAACCAACCGCCGCGGCTACGTGCGCCTGTATGGCACGGTCACCCCGGCGGAGCCCGGCGCACAGGTCGGCTTCCAGCTGCTCAAGCCCGGCCACGCCTCGATCAACCAGGGCGGCACGCCCGTGAAAGCCGCGACCACGACGAGCTCGAACTTCAGCGGCTTCATGCGCCTGCGCCATCCCGGGCTGTACCGCGCGCTGATCAAGGTCACAAACGACGGCGCGCACGTCTCGAACTACAGTGCGCCGATCCTGATTCGCTGAGCGAGGCCTCGCCTGGAGATCAGGCGTCGAGCGAGTGTCTGCAGCCGCTCGAGCACGCGCACGACGCGCAGGCCGCTGTGGCCGTCCGAGCGCGGCGTGGCGCCGTCGCGGATGCACTGGACGAAGTGCTCGCACTCGATCCGCAGCGGCTCGGCGTTTGAGATCTGCGGTGAGAAGCTCTCGCCCGAGCGCGCGATGTACTCGCCCCAGGTGTGTGCGTCCTCGTCGAAGCCCTTGTCGTAGACCGTGAGCTTGCCCTCGAGCAGCATGTCGTCGAAGGTCGCCATCCGCCGCGCGCCGACGACCGTCAGGCGCCGCTCCTTGTGGGGGTCGAGCCACGACAGGTGCAGGTGGGCGACTGACCCCGGAGGGGAAGCGCAGGTAGCAGAAGACCACGTCCTGCACGCCCTCGCGCACGTAGGACTCGCCGTGCGCCGAGCACTCGACGGGCTCCTCGCCGATCAGGTGCAGGACGACCGAGACGTCGTGCGCGCCGAGGCTCCACAGCGCGTTCTCCTCCGCCCGCAGCTTGCCGAGGTTCAGGCGGTTGCCGTAGATGTAGTACAGCCCGCCCAGCTCCCCCTCGTCGAGCAGCTCCTTCAGGCGATCGACGGCCGGGTGGTACTCGAGCAGGTGGCCCACCATCAGGATCTTGCCCGCCTGCTCCGCCGCCGCGACCGCCGCCTCGGCGTCGGCGGCGGTGGTCGCGAGCGGCTTCTCGACGAAGCAGTGCTTGCCGGCCTCCGCCACCCGGATCGCCAGCGCCGCGTGGGTGGGGACCGGGGTGGCCAGCACCACGGCGTCGAGGTCCGGGTCGTTCAGCAGGTCGTCGAGATTCTCGGTCGCGCGCGCGCGAGGGGAACGACGGGGCCAGCTTGTCGCGGGCCTCGCTCGAGGCGTCGCACAGCCACGTCAGCTCGCACCCGCCGATCGCGGCGAAGTTCCGCGCGAGGTTCGGCCCCCAGTAGCCGAGGCCGACGACCCCGATCCTGATGGGCTTTCGCTTCGCTCACAGGGACCCGATCGCCGCGACGCAGCGCTCGGCGGCGTGGCCGTCGCCGTACAGCTGTGGACGCTCCGCCGGTGGCTTGCGCTCCAGCGCGGCGAGCGCCGCCTGGGGATCGAGGTCGACGAGCGTGTTCCAGCCGGCGGCGACCGTCTCGACCCACTCGGTGTTCGCGCGCAAGGTGATGCAGGGCACCCCGGCAAGGTACGCCTCCTTCTGGACGCCCCCGGAATCGGTCAGCATCGCGCGCGCACCGCAGAGCAGGGCCGTGAACTCGGCGTAGCCCAACGGCTCCGTCACGTGCATCCCCTCCATCTCCATCAGCTCACTCCCACAACCCCATTGCCTGCAGGCGCGCGCGGGTGCGCGGGTGCACGGGGAACACAACGGGGGGCGGCAGGGCCTGGAGTAGATCCATCAGCTTGGTCGAGGCGCGCGGGATCGTCGACGTTACCCGCCCGGTGTGCAGTCACCAGCAGATACTCATGTGGCTGCACACCCAGGTCTTCGGCCAGGTCTGCCGTTCTCGCTCGCGCCGTCGGCTGCCAGCGCAGGGCGACGTCGACCATCACGTCGCCCACGACCTCCACCTTGCCGGAGATCCCCTCGGCGCGGAGGTTCTCGGCGGCGGTCTGCGAGGAACAGAGCAGAAGATCGCTCAATCGGTCGGTCGCGATCCGGTTGCGCTCCTCCGGCATCGTGAGGTCGAACGAGCGCATGCCCGCCTCGATGTGCACGACCGGGCACCCCTGCGTGCTTGCCCGCCTGGGCGCCGGCGAGGGTGGAGTTGGTATCCCCATAGACCAATACCGCGTCGGGTTCGACCTCGGGTATCAGGTCCTCCAAGGCGCTCGAGCATCCGCGTCGTCTGCGACTCGTTCGACCCGCCGCCGATGTCCAGTTCCCGGTCGGGTTTCGCGAGACCGAGCTCGGTGAAGAACACCTTCGAAAGAGAATCGTCGTAGTGCTGACCCGTGTGGATCAGGATCTCCTCATGCTCTTTCCGCAACAGCCCCGAGACAGCGGCCGCCTTGATGAATTGAGGCCGGTTGCCTACAACCGTCAGGATCTTCACGGACGCAGCCGATATGGGTCTCAACGGACTGCACCCCTCACCGTTTTTCGACTACGCGGCTGCGCCCACGACCGACGTAGACCAGTCGATCACCGATGAGGGCTTGACCATGTGGCGGTTGAGGCCAAGCTCCTTCGGATCGAGCCCGAGGGCCAACCCAACCAACTGCGGGAGATGCAGGATCGGCATCTCGAGCTGGCGGCCGACGACGCCTTCGGCGATCGGCTGCTGGAAGTCGAGGTTCAGGTGGCATAGGGGGCACGGCGTCACGAGGCAGTCCGCGTCGGCGTCGACGGCGTCGCCGAGGTGGCGGCCCGGCCTGCTTCAGCGAGGCCTCCTTGTTCATCGTGATGATCGGGAAGCCGCAGCACTTGCGCATGCCGGCGTACTCGATCACGGTGCCGCCGAGCGCGTCGATCACCTGATGCAGGTAGTGGTCGCGGGGGTGCTCGGCGTCGATGCCCAAGCGGTCGCGGGGGCGCACGATGTAGCAGCCGTAGAAGGGGCCGACCTTCAGGTTCGTCGAGCGGGCGCTTGACTTTCGCGCGCAGCGCGTCCAGGCCGATCTCCTCGACGAGCAGCCAGAGGAAGTTCTTGTTCGTCAAGCCGAGCTCGTAGGAGAGGCCCTCGGCGGCGAGCGTCTCGTTGACGATGCGAGCGGTACTCGGCGTTCGCGTCGAGGCGTTCCTGGCACTCCGACTGGGCGCCCTGGCAGGTCGAGCAGATGTTCATCATCAGCTCTGCCCCCTCGACCTGCTGGGCGAGGGCGAAGGTGCGCGCGTTGAGCGTGTCCGCGAGCTCCTGGTTGTGCTCGGCGATCACGCCAGCGCCGGTGCAGTAGGCGCGGTCGAGCTCGACCAGCTCGATGTCGAGCAGCGGCGCGACCTGGGCCATCGAGCCGTGCAGCTCGGGGGTGAAGCCGCGGCTGACGCAGCCGGGCCAGTAGGCGACCTTCATGCGGCGCTCCCTTCGGTGTCTGGCGCGGCGGGGCGCTCATCCTCGCCAGCCATTGCCGTGGCGCCGACGGGCACAGGTGTCTCCTCGACCTCGTCGTAGCCGGTGATGTAGAGGTTCAGCTCGTAGCGCTCCGGGCGGGACTCGACCTTGTCGTAGATCCGCTGCACGTTCTTCAGGTCGGCCGCGGGGATCTTGTGGCCGAAGATCGCGATCTTCGGGTTGATTTTCCCGCGCAGCACGCCCTTGATCACGACCGGCAGCGAGGCGAGCAGCTCTTTCCCGGCGGCGGGGTGGAACTTGCCGAACCACGAGTTTCCGCCGTAGGAGCGCGGGACCATCTCGGCCTCGTGCAGCAGGCCGTAGTCCTTGATCAGGCCGACCATCGTGGCCTCGTGGCGCTGGCCGTTGTTTTTGATCGACGATCTTCTGGTCGTCGATCAGCAATACGCCGCAGGCGCATGATCTGGCCCATCGGGTTGACGTCCTTCGGGCAGGCCTCGACGCACTTGAAGCAGTGCGTGCAGTCGAAGATCCCCTGCGGGTCTTCCGCGAGGTCCTTCAGGCGGATGTCCTGCTCGGCGTCGCGCGGGTCGCCGACGAAGCGGTAGGCCTTCGCGAGCGCGGCCGGGCCGATGAAGCCGGGGTCGACCTCCATCGCCAGGCAGTCCGACACGCAGGCGCCGCACTGGATGCAGGCCATCGACTGGGTGATGTCGACCATCGCCTCTTTCTCGACCAGGTACTCGCGCTCGGGCACGGGCTGCTTGGCGATCAGCCACGGCGTGACGCGCTGCACCTTCTTCCAGTGGACGGCGTCCATGTCGACGATCAGGTCCTTGATCACGGGCATGTTCCCCATCGGCTCGACCTCGATCACGCCGTCGGCCCCGGCGGACGCGCGCGCGTGATCCAGATGGGTGTGGCAGGCGAGGCCCGGTTCGCCGTTGATCCGGACCCCGCACGAGCCGCAGATCGCCGCGCGGCAGGAGCAGCGGATCCCGATCGACCCGTCGGCGTCGGCTTTCGCCTGCAGGATCCCCTCCAAGACCGAGCGGTGGGGCTCGAGCTCGATCGTGTGCTCGTCCCAGTAGGGAGCTTCGCCTGACTCGGGATCGAAGCGGCGCAGCCTGAGGGTGAACTGCTCCGGCGGCTTGTGCGTTTCGGCCATCAGCGGGTGCGCTCCTCGGGGTCGGGGACATCATCGGGGCCATCAATACTTCCTCTCCTCGGGCTCCCACTGTGTCATCGTCACCGGCGAGTAGGAGACCTTGAGGCCCAGCCCAGTCCCCGTCGTTCAAAGAGATGTCGATGTGCTTGAGCCACTCGGCGTCGTTGCGCTCCGGGAAGTCTGTCCTGAACTGCGCGCCGCGGGACTCCTTGCGCTCGATCGCCGCGACGACGGTCGCCTGGCGCAGTCGAGCATGTAGCCGAGCTCCAGCGCCCCCAGAACGTCCTGGTTGAAGACCGTGCCGCGATCGTCGATGTAGGCGCTCTTGGACTCCTCCTGGAGACGATTCACGATCTCCAGCGCCTGTGCCAGCCCGGCCTCGTCGCGGTAGACGGCGACGTACTGGTTCATCGTGTCGCCGAGCTCCTGCTTGATCTCCGAGACGCGGCGGCTGGTGCGCTCACGCGCGATGATCGCGTCGATCGTGGCGACGTCCTCGCGCAGCTGTGCGTCGGCGGTGCTCGCCTTCGGCATGCCCATCGTCGCGGCCCGCTGCGGCGGCGTGCTCGCCCGCGCGGCGCCCGAAGATCAGAGTGTCGAGCAAAGAGTTCGCGCCGAGGCGGTTGCCGCCGTGCACCGACACGCAGGCGACCTCGCCGGCGGCGTACAGGCCCTCGATCGAGGTCGCGCCGTCGACGTCGGTCTTGACGCCGCCCATGATGTAGTGCTGGCCGGGGCGGATCATGATCGGCTCGCGCGTGATGTCGACGCCGGCGAAGTCTTTGCCGATGTTGACGATCTCGCGCAGCGCCTCCAGCGTGCGCTTGCGCGGGACCTTCGTGATGTCGAGCCAGATGCCCGAGCCGTCGGCGCCGACGCCGCGCCCCTCGAGGATCTCGGTCTGCTCGGCGCGCGAGACGACGTCGCGCGAGGCGAGCTCCATCTTGTTGGGCGCGTACTTCTCCATGAAGCGCTCGCCCTCGGAGTTCAGCAGCACCGCGCCCTCGCCGCGCGCGCCCTCCGTGATCAACAGGCCGTTCTCGACGAGCGTCGTCGGGTGGTACTGGACCATCTCCATGTCCATCAGCGGCGCGCCGATCCGGTAGGCCTGCGCGATCCCGTCGCCGGTCACGATCAGGGCGTTCGTCGTCGGGCGGTAGACCTGCCCGGCGCCGCCGCAGGCGAGGATCACGTTCTTGGCGTGGAAGGTCTCCATCCGCCCCGAGCGCACGTCGCGCGCGACGACCCCGCAGCAGCGGCCGTCCTCGTCCTGGAGCAGCGAGGTCGTGAACCACTCCTCGTAGCGGTCGACCGTCTCGTGGTGCTTCATCAGCTGCTCGTAGAGCACGTGCAGGATCGCCTGGCCGGTGATGTCGGCGACGTAGGCGGTGCGCTTCATCGAGGCCCCGCCGAACGCGCGCAGGTCCAGTTCGCCGGACTCGTTGCGATGGAAGGTGACGCCGATGTGCTCGAGGTGCATGACCTCGTGGGGCGCCTCTGAGCACATCACTTCGATCGCGTCCTGGTCGCCGAGGAAGTCCGAGCCCTTGACCGTGTCATACGCGTGCGAGCGCCAGTCGTCGTCGACGCTGATCGCGGCGTTGATCCCGCCGGCGGCGGCCACCGAGTGCGAGCGCACGGGGTGGACCTTGCTCATGATCGCGACGCTCGAGCCGGTCTCGGCGGCGGCCAGAGCGGCGCGCTGGCCCGCGAGCCCGGCGCCGATGATCAGGACGTCATGGGATGGCATCGGCCGGAACTCTATATACCGGCGGCGGGGCGCAGCGCCTGGCAATCATGAAACCTGGGCCCACGGTCCTCTCACATCGCAGCGGGGCGCAGCGCCTGGCGGACCTGGGCGAGCGTGACGACACCCTGCAGCACGCCGTCCTTGTCGACCGCGACCATCGCCCCGAGGCGGCCGAGCCCCTCCGAGCCGAGCAGCGACTCCAGCGGCGCCTGCACGCCGATCCGCACCGGCAGGTCCGGCTCGAGCACCTCGACCACCGGCAGCGCGGGCCGTCCCGCGGCGATCTCCTCGTCGACCCGCGCTTCGCGCACGACTCCGAGGAAGTGCTGGGCGGGGTCGACGACGGCGAACCAGGGCCAGCGGTAGCGCAGGAAGAACTGCTCCTGGGCGTCGAGCAGCGTCAGCCCCGCGGGGACGGTGACGGGCTCGCGATCCATGATGTCGGCGACGGTGATGCCCTGGATCCGCTGCCCGAGCGAGCCCTGCACCACCGCCTGGCCGGCGGCCTGGTAGAGGAAGAAGGCCAGCACCATCCAGATCAGCCCGAACGAGGAGCCGCTCGCCAGCCCGACCAGCCCGAGCGCCGCCAGCACCAGCGCGAACCCCTGCCCGGCGCGCCCGGTGTAGCGCGTGGCGCGGTTGCGGTCGCCGGTGCGCCACCAGATCGCGGCGTGGGCGAGCTGGCCGCCGTCGAGCGGGAAGGCCGGGACCAGGTTGAAGATCAGCACGAGCACGTTGATCGTCCCCACCCAGCTCAGCCACACGAGCGCGGGCGTGGCGTGCACGCTGGTGTCGCCGACCGCCACGTCGAGGAAGTGCCCGCTGCTGGTCAGCAGGGCGCCGGCGAGCGACGCAGAGCACGATCACCGCCAACGTCACCAGCGGGCCCGCGGCCGCGACGCGGAACTCGATGCCGGGGCGCTCGACCACGCCGCTGGTGCGGGTGATCCCGCCGAACGCCCACAGATCGATCCCCACGACCTTCAGCCCGTTACGGCGCGCGACGAGCGCATGGCCGAGCTCGTGCAGGATCAGCGAGGCGAAGAACCCCAGCACGGACGCGACGGCGACCAGATAGGCGGTCGTGATCGAGCCGCCGAGCATTTCGTGGAACGGCTTCGTGACGACGAAGATGAAGAAGAACAGCACGACGAACCAGCTGATCCCCGACGCCGACGCGGATCCCGAAGATCCGGGCGAGCTGGAAGTTGGTGCGCACGGCCATGGCTTTATGGTAGGCCCCGGTCCGCCTGCGCCGGGTCGCTACACCTGCGGCCGGCTGCGCGCGATGATCGCCTCGAAGTCCGATCCGGCCGGCAGCGTGCCGTACTCCAGGCCCCCGTCGCCGCCCAGGCGCGCGGCGCAGAAGGCGTCGGCGACGGCCGGCGGCGCGCCCCGCACGAGCAACGAGCCCTGCAGCGCCAGGGCCATCCCTTCGACCACGCGCCGCGCGCGCGACTCGAGCGTGGCGGGGTCGGCGAACTGCGGACTTCAACCGCTGCACGTGCGCGTCCAGGCGCGCGTCGGCGCCCTGCGGCCAGCTCGACCTCGGCGAGGAACACCTCGAGCGAGCGCGGCGAGCGCGAGAGCGCGCGCAGCACGTCGAGGCTGATCACGTTGCCCGAGCCCTCCCAGATCGAGGTCAGCGGCGCCTCGCGGTACAGGCGCGGCATCCCGGAGTCCTCGACGTAGCCGTTCCCGCCGAGGCACTCCATCGCCTCGAACGCGTGGTTCGGCGCGCGCTTGCAGGCCCAGTACTTGCCGACCGCGGTCGCGACGCGCTTGAACAGCTGGGCGTCGCTGTCGTCGACGCCTTCGCGCGCGTCGTTGCCCGCTTCGTCGTAGGCCCGCGCGAGGCGCATCGCGAGCGCCGTCGCTGCCTCGGACTCCAGGCACAGGTCGGCGAGCACGTTTCCCATCAACGGCTGGTCGATCAGCGTCTTGCCGAACGCGGCTGCGGTGCGCGGCGTGGTGGGTGGCCTGCACGACCGCGGCGCGCATCCCGGCGGCCGCGCCGATCACGCAATCCAGGCGCGTGTGGCCGACCATCTCGATGATCGTCGGCACGCCGCGGCCGGGCTCGCCGACCATCTGCGCCCAGGCGTTGTGCAGCTCGATCTCCGAGGAGGCGTTCGAGCGGTTGCCGAGCTTGTCCTTCAGGCGCTGGATGTGCATCGCGTTGCGCGTCCCGTCGGGCAGGATGCGCGGCATCAGAAAGCACGACAGGCCCTCGGCGGAGCCGTCGGCCGACTCGGCCTGGGCGAGCACGAGGAACATGTCCGACATCGGCGCCGAGCAGAACCACTTGTGGCCGGTGAGCTCGTACTCCGCGCCGGCGCCGCCGCCGTTCAGCGGCCGGGCGAAGGTCGTGTTCGCGCGCACGTCCGAGCCGCCCTGCTTCTCGGTCATCGCCATGCCCGCGATCGCCGAGCCCTTCTCGGCGGCGGGGATCGAGCGGGGGTCATAGGTCGTGGCCGTCACGAGCGGCTCCCACTCCGCGGCGAGCTCGGGCTGGGCGCGCAGCGCGGGGACGACGGCGAAGGTCATCGTGATCGGGCAGGCGTACCCCGCCTCGGCCTGCATCCCGGTCATGTAGATCGCCGCGCGCGCGGCGTGCGCCGGCGGCTCTTCCGCTCGCCACGGCAGCGCGTGCAGTTCGTGCTCGACGCCCATCTGCATCAGCTGGTGCCAGGCGGGGTGGAACTCGACCTCGTCGATGCGGTTGCCGTAGCGGTCGTGGGTGTGCAGGACCGGCTTGTTCTCGTTCGCGAGCCGTCCCCACTCGATCGGAGACCCGCCCACCCCGCCCGCCTCGCCGACGAAGCCGGCCGAGGGCAGAGGCCCGCTCCGCGATCCAGCCGGCGCCCTCGCGCTCGGTCGCCTCGACCAAAGGCAGGTTGCTGGCGAACACGTCCAGCCCCGTGAGCGGCGGCGGCTGGTTGGCGACGGTGTGGGTCCGCCAGGGGGCGTCCTCGCGCGCGGGCTGTGAGACGGTGGCCATCGTTACGACAGTCAAGCAGAGATCGGGGTCGGGTATAGCCTGTGGGAGGATGTCTTCGAATGCGAAGACCGTTAGGTACACGTGCGCACATGCGCGGTGTTTTATTAAGACCCCGCGCGCGCGAGGGGCGGAACGTTTTCGCAATCGTGCTGGCACTGCTCGCGCTGACGGTGCTCACGGCGGCGCCCGCGGTCGCCGGGGCACACAGCGAACCTCCAGCGCCGGCGACGGTCCCGCGCCTGGCCTACGCCACAGGCACCGAACGCAGCTCGCCGGCGGTGTGGGTCGCCAATGCCAACGGCGGCCAAGCCAAACGCCTCGGCCTGGGACTGGAGCCGCTGATCTCGCCCAATGGGCAGTGGGTGGCCGCCTCCGCGTTCGGCGCCGTCTCGGCACCCAGGAACAGGGCCCGGCGATCGGCGTCTACTCGACCGCGCGGGCGCACCGCTGAACGCGCTGACCTCGCCACCGCCACCGCACAGCCGCTTGCCTGGTCGCCTGACTCCAGCTACCTGGCCGTGTTCATGCAGTCCAACTCCGTCACCAACATCGCCAAGGGCTCCGGCCTCGCCGTGATCGACACCACCACCGGCGCCGTCACCACGATCGCCCACGGCCAGATCTACGGCGCGAGCTTCGCCCAGGACGGCAGCGACAGGATCGTCTACGGGCGCGCCCCCTCGCTGTCGCTCATGCGCCCGACGAACCTCTACATGCGCAGCCCGACGGCTCGGGCCGCGGCGCTGACCAACGACGGGCGCAGCCTCTACCCGATCTGGGGTCCGCGCTACATCGCCTACGACCGCGAGCATCTGCGCCGCAACTACGCCCCGCGCTATGACATCTGGCTGCGCGCGCCGGGCTCGTCGGCCGCGCGCAGGCTCACGAATGTCCCCGCTGACAAGCTCGTCGTCGGGCTCGTGCCGATCGCCTTCTCCGCGAGCGGCAGCAGGCTGCTCAGCGAGTTCGAGGGGCAGGACACGAGCGCCGCGTGGACCGTGCGCGTGCCCTCGGGACGGGCTCGGCCGATCACCTTCCGCAACCAGTCCGTCGCTCGGCGCGGGCATCTCCCGCGACGGCGGCACGCTGCTCGTCGACCTCGGCTCGTTCGAGGCGCCGCCCTCGAGCGGTCGCGTCGCCAGCATCCCCTTCGCCGGCGGCAGGCCCACGGTGCTCGTCGCGCACGGCGGGCAGGCCAGCTGGAATCGCTGACGCACGCTAGCATCGGCGCTTCCCCAGACCCCCGAGGACCGAACATGGCGAAGATCAAGGTGCAGAACCCGGTAGTCGAGCTCGACGGCGACGAGATGACGCAGGGTCATCTGGTCGTTCATCAGAGACCAGCTGATCCTGCCGTACCTGGATGTGGAGCTGAAGTACTACGACCTCGGGATCGAGAGCCGCGACGCGACGGACGACAGATCACGGTCGAATCGGCCGAGGCGATCAAGCGCTATGGGGTCGGCGTGAAGTGCGCGACGATCACCCCCGACGAGGCGCGCGTGGAGGAGTTCGGGCTGAAGGAGATGTACCGCTCGCCGAACGGCACGATCCGGAACATCCTCGGCGGCGTGATCTTCCGCGAGCCGATCGTGATCTCAAACGTGCCGCGGCTGGTGCCGGGCTGGACGAAGCCGATCGTGATCGGCCGCCACGCATTCGGCGACCAGTACCGCGCGACCGACATGCTCGTCCCCGGCGAGGGAACCCTAACGCTCAGCTTCACCCCGAAGGATGGGGGCGAGCCGATCGAGCTCGACGTCTACGACTTCCCGGGCGCAGGCATCGCGATGGCGATGTACAACCTCGACGACTCGATCCGCGACTTCGCGCGGGCGTCGCTCAGATACGGCCTGGAGCGCAACTACCCGGTGTATATGTCGACGAAGAACACGATCCTGAAACGCTACGACGGGCGCTTCAAAGACATCTTCGAAGAGGTCTACGAGGACGAGTTCAAGACCGACTTCGAGGCCGCCGGGATCACCTACGAACACCGTTTGATCGACGACATGGTCGCCAGCTGCCCTGAAGTGGGAAGGCGGATATGTGTGGGCCTGCAAGAACTACGACGGGGACGTGCAGTCCGACACGGTCGCGCAGGGCTTCGGCTCGCTGGGGCTGATGACGAGCGTGCTGATGACCGCCGACGGCAAGACCGTCGAGGCCGAGGCGGCGCACGGGACGGTCACCCGCCACTTCCGCCAGCACCAGCAGGGCAAGCCGACGTCGACGAACCCGATCGCCTCGATCTTCGCCTGGACGCGGGGGCTGTCGGCGCGCGGGAGGATGGACGAGACCCCCGCGGTGAGCGAGTTTCGCCGAGACGTTCGAGCGCGTGTGCGTGGAGACCGTGGAAAGCGGCAAGATGACGAAGGACTTGGCATTGCTGGTCGGGCCGGATCAGGAGTGGCAGAGCACCCAGGAGTTCCTGGCGTCGATTGATGAGAACCTAAAACAGGAGATGAATTTGTGAGTAATCCCGTACGTGTCACGGTCACCGGCGCCGCCGGCCAGATCGGCTACAGCCTCGTGTTCCGCATCGCCTCCGGGCAGCTGCTCGGCCCCGACCAGCCCGTCGATCTGCGCCTGCTGGAGATCCCCCCGGCGATGGGCGCGCTCGAGGGCGTGGCGATGGAGATCGTCGATTGCGCGTTCCCGCTGCTGTCAGGGCTCGACCTGCACGACAACCCGGAGGACGCGTTCGACGGCGTGAACATCGCGCTGCTCGTCGGCTCGCGGCCACGGACGAAGGGCATGGAGCGCGCCGAGCTGCTGTCAGAGAACGGCAAGATCTTCACCGTCCAGGGCAAGGCGCTGAACGAGAAGGCCGCCGACGATTTGAAAGTGCTCGTCGTCGGCAACCCGGCGAACACGAACTGCCTGATCGCGATGAACAACGCGCCCGACATCCCGAACGAGCGTTTCACGGCGATGTTGCGACTCGACCACAACCGCGCGATCGCCCAGCTGGCGGCGAAGCTCGAGGTGCCGGTCACGGACGTGACGCAGATGGGCGTGTGGGGCAACCACTCGCCGACGATGTACCCCGACCTGTTCCACGCCCAGGTGCGCGGCGAGCAGGCGGCCGCCCAGGTCGACGATCAGGTGTGGATCGAGGAGGACTTCCTGCCGAACGTCGGCAAACGCGGCGCCGCGATCATCGAGGCGCGCGGCTCCTCCTGCGCCGCCTCGGCCGCGAGCGCGGCGATCGACCACGTGCACGACTGGGTCAACGGCACCACAGACTGGGTCTCGATGGGTGTTCCGTCGGACGGTTCCTACGGCGTGCCCGAGGGTCTGATCTGTGGTTTCCCGTGCACGTGCGCGGACGGCGAGTGGTCGATCGTCGAGGGCCTCGACTTGGACGAGTTCTCACGCGGCAAGATCGACGCCTCGGTGGCCGAGCTGACCGACGAGCGCGACACGGTCACGGCCAGGGCCTGATCTAGCTGTCGCGAGAGCGAGTCGCGGGGGACACAAAGGTACCCCCATTTTTAGGTGCGTAGTACCATGGCGGCACGCCTTCTAAGTAATACACATGCAAAAGGGGCGCGGGCAAGCTTGCCCGCGCGCCCGATAATGTGCCGGCTGAAAGTGCTTACCCCTTGGTGCCAGCCGCGGCCTTTCTTCTCCAGTTTCCCTCCTGCTCGAGGCCGGGGAGGACGCGGTAGAGGTAGTTCTGCTTGATGCCCATCTTCGCGGCGAGCTCGGGGATCGTGATGCCGGGCTGGCCCTGAACGAACGAGAGCGCCTGAGCGGCCCGCGTGCCACTGCCTTTGCGGCGACCCACTTTGCCTTTGGGACGACCAACTTTGCGCGGCGGGACGGCCTACTTTTTTCCCGGAGCCCGGAGGACGACCCACTTTTTTGCCGCTGCCTTTGGGGCGGCCAGGTTTTTTCGCTGCGGGAAGACCCACTTTTTTGCCGGACTACTTGGCGGCGGGACGATCCACTTTTTTACCGGGGGGACGGCCTACTTTTTTGCGTCCCACTTTGGTGGTCGCGGCGCCGGCTGAAGCCGCTTTGCCGGAGCCGCGCGGGCGTCCCGGTCCCCGGCGGCGAGTGGGAGTGGCGGCGGCGGTGGTGGCCACCAGGGAGTCGCCGCAGGAGTCGCTGCACCCACTTTGGCGAGTGCCGAAGCGGCGGCCTCGAGGCGGCTGTACTCGTCCACCGCCGGCTTGAGCTCCTTCAGTCGGTCGGAGATCTCTCGGCGCTTCACGTCAAGAAAGTCGGTCACGGTTACGTCCTCTTCCTCTTCATTAGTGTAAATGTGAGCTGAGCCACATTATTCATATCTCTAGTATCACCTTACACGATCTTTCTCGTGAATCCTGTGGCGGTCGGGAGATGCACTCAGCTATCGAGCTGAGCGCGCAGGCGCTCGAGCGTGCGGTTTGCCTCGCGCTCGGGTATCCCGCCGACGAGCGCCCGGCTGACGATTGCCCCGATCGGGCCAAGCGGTGGACGGAACTCGTTGTGGTAGTCAAAGCGCGTACCCCCGCCCGGCGCTGGGCGCAAAATGTATTCCGTGCGAGCGCGCGAACGGGCGGGGCCACGACCATCCCATACGGCCAGCTCACAGGGGCGGCACTCGACGAGCTTCCAGTGAATCTCGAGGCTGACGCCGCGCAGATGGAGCTGCTGATCCATCCGGTAGCCCACGCGCGGCGGCCCGTCGTCGGCATGGTGCAGCTCGCGGTGAACCGTCACCCAATCGCCCAGGCGATCTGGATCCATGACCAGCTTCCACACCTCCGCGGGCGGGGCTGCGATCTGGATCGAGGCGGTGACGAGGCTCATCGGCGGGGGGAGAACGGTAGCTGGCAGGCAGCCGATTGAGCATGCAGAGCACTCAGCGTGCCGACAAAGGCTCGGATTCCTCCCACACTCCCAGCGCGTGTTCGACCGCGGAGTCGAAGGAGTGCGGGCGCACGCCGAGCAGCTCGGCGGCGTGCGAATCACCCGGCAGGAGGTCGCCCGCGAGGCTCTCCATCAAAGGGAGAATCAGATCGGGATCCTCCGAGGCGATCGCCGCGGCGACGCGCGCGGCGACGGGTGTGAAGTTCACGCCGAGACCGAGCACCGGACGCCGCACGAGCATCAGACTCGGCGATCCGGGAGATCATCTCCTCGTAGCTGAGTACGTCGGGTCCGCCGATGTCGAGCGAGCGGCCCGCGAGCGCGGGAACGCTCGCGGCGGCGGCGAGCATCTCGATGACGTCACGCTCGTCGATCGGCTGGGTGCGAAAGGAGCGCCAGGCGGGCAGGGTCAGCACCGGCAGCCGCTCGACGAGGCGGACGAGAAAGCGAAACGAGCGCGAGCGTGCGCCGATCACGATCGAGGCGCGCAGGGCGAGCGAGTCGGGTACGGCATCGAGCAGAACGCGCTCGACGGACGCGCGGCTGGCGAGGTGAGCAGAGGCGGCGCGATCGCGCGGGATCAGGCCGCCGAGGTAGACGATCCGAGCGATTCCCGCGCGGGCGCAGGAGTCGGCGAAGTTGCGCGCCGCGAGCAGCTCGCGCTCGTCGAACGGGACGGGGTCGCCGGCGGGGCGCTCCATCGAGTGAATCAGGTAGTAGGCGACATCGACCCCGGCAAGCGCGGTGGCGAGTCCCTCACCTGAAACCGCGTCGCCGCGGAGCACCTCGACTTCGCCGGTGAGGTCGGTGGCGTCGTGCGCAAACGGTCTTCTCGAAGCCGAGGCCTGTGCCAGCGCAGCGGACACCCGTGCGGGGTCGCGCCCGAGCGCGCGGACGGTGTGTCCGTCGGAGAGCAGGCGCCCGACCAGGAGCGAGCCGGCAAAGCCGGAGGCGCCGGTGACGAGGATGCGCATCACGACAGATGATGACGACTCAAGGCAAGATCTCCGGAAAGTGCACGAAAAACCGCCGGAGCGTCACGGGATGGTGACTAATTGAGGGGGGAGGCGGGTAGAAATTGTTTTGTCTGCGATTTGCGGGAAGGTCCGGCGCTACCCCTTGAGCGAGGGCGCGCGCGGTGCTTTGATGGCTCGGCCGGGTCCACCCGGGCCGTCCACGAAAGAGCCGCGAAGCGAAGGGGAACAGTGCCGAGCAAGCAGAGCAGACGCCCGACGAAGCGCCCCGCGCGGAAGGTGAGTTGCGAGGACTGCTTCTTCCACACCAACCTGCTGTGTGCGCTGGAGTTGAACGAGCCGTGCTCGACCTTCCGGCCCAGCGAGGCCGAGCTGCGCCCACCACAACAGCTGCGATTCGTGTTCCGCCAGGAGCGCCGCTCACGCGCGGCGTGGGCGTTCCCCTCAGCGCAGGAGCAGGCGGCGCTGCATACATAGTCGTATGAGTTGTTCCGCTGGCGCATGCGCCGACGGCAGGGCCGTCATGCACGCCCCCGCGGGCCGCATGCGGCCCTGCCTCCCGATCAACCGTTTTTCTGGTTGGCGGCGTGGTCGGCGATCCAGTTGGCGCCGGGCGTGTCAGACAGACCGTGGACGATGATCGAGCAGAACACGACCAGCGCGGTCAGGTCGAAGATGCGCGGGCCGGAGGCGATGTTCTGGTCGAGGACGAGCAGCGCGAAGGTCATCGTGGCGACGCCCTTGGGTCCAAACCAGCCCATGAACAGGCGCGTGGCGCGATCGGTCGAGGTGCCGAGCAGCGCAACCCACACCGCGAGCGGGCGCGCGAGCAGGAAGACGATGGCGACGAACGCGAGCGACGGCCAGCCCTCGCGCGTGAGCGCGTGCAATGTGAGCAGCGAGCCGAAGACGAAGAAGATGCCGAGCTTGACGATCTCGACGAGCTCGTCGGCGCGGCGCTCGAAGTGCTGGCGCAGGTCGGGGCGGCGGATGCCGAGCACGATCGCGGCGACGAACACGGCGATGAAGCCGTTGCCTTCCGGCGAGAGCACGGCGAGCCCGTAGGTGGCGAACGCGACGCCGAGCGCGAACAGCGACTTCTGGTGGGCCGGGATCGAGTGCTCCAGCGGGCCGTCGCCCGCGTGCGCGGCATCAGTAGCGAGGCGAGCCAGCCGCAGGCCAGGCCGTAGAGCAGCCCGAGGCCGAGGTCCTGGATCACGAAGCGCCACCAGACGAAGCTCCCGGAGGTGGTGGAGAGCGCCGCGAGCAGCGCGAGCACGGCCGGCAGCGCGAGGCCGTCGTTGAGGCCGGACTCGAGGTTGAGCGAATGGCGGATCAGGCGCGGCACGCGCGCGTTTGTGACGATGCTCGAGGTGAGCACGGGGTCGGTCGGCGAGAGCAGCGCGCCGAGCAGGAACGACTCGGTCCAGGAGAGCCCGAACAGGAGGTGCGCGGCGGCGGCGACGATCGCGGCGGTGATCGGCATCGCGACCACGAGCTTGCGCGCGGGCAGGTGCCACTCGCGTTTGAGCATCTCGCCCTCGACCTCGAGGCCGTCGCGGAACAGGATCACGATCAGGGCGGCGAACGCGAGATCCTCGACAAAGCCGGAGTGCGCGCGGAAGTCGATCTTGCCGAGGCCACCCGGGCCGAGCGCGAAGCCGGCGAGCACGAACAGCGCGGTGAGCGACAGGAACGAGCGCTGCGCGAGGCCGGAGGCGAGCGCGCCGAGAATCAGCAGCAGGCCGAGCACGGTGGCGATCGCCTGGAAGCTCGGCATCAGCCTAGATTCTCACGCGCGGCGGCCGACCACGCGGCGGAGATTTCGACCGGCCGTCTCCGGGCGCCGCGCCCGCTGGCCGCCGCCTGCGCGCAGGCGATCGGAGCGGGTGCCTGATTCGCAGGACGCAAGGGGGGTATATTTGATCGAACCCAAAAATCTTTCGGCATAGGTGGTGGCCAGCATGGCGGCAAAGGACAGCATCGGCAAGGCAGGCGCTGCGGCGCGCAAGGCGCAGAGCAACCGGTATCTGCAACGACTGATCGAAGACGAGGATCTGCGCGGCAACCTGCTCACCGCGTACGGCGCGGCGCGCGGCGCGTACGGGCGCATGAGCAACGGCAAGCCCGCGAGCAAGGCGATCTTCGAGGACAGGAAGCTGCAGCGCGAACTGCGTGATGCGGCGAAGTCTCTGCAGGAGGCCTCGAGCGCGCTGAAGGAAGGCCCGAAGAAGTCTCGCCGTCGCAAAGGCGGACTTGGTCGTATGTTGCTGTTGCTGATCATCGCGGCGGCGCTGGCGCTGGTCGTGAGCGAGGACCTGCGCTCGAAGGCGCTCGACATGCTGTTCGGCTCTGAGGAGGAGTTCGACTACAGCTCGACCACCGCCCCGGCGGAGCCCGCGCCGGTCCCGACCCCGGCAGCCTGAAGAACCCCCCTTCGAAGATGACCGCCGCCGTGGAGGGGATCGTCGTGGAAAGCGACGTCGTCGAGGCTGACGCGGCGGCGGGAGCGAGGTCGCTGTCGGGTGAGAAGGCGCGGCGGATCGTCGAGGCGATGCGACACAGCGTCGCCAAGCGCGGCGCCGCGGCCTCGACCTTCGAGCACGTGGCGCGCGAAGCCGGCGTCTCGCGCGGGCTGCTGCACTACTACTTCGCCACCAAGGAGCAGCTGCTCGTGGAGGCCGCGCGCCGCGACTGCGAGCTGCGCATGGAGAAACTCGAGGGCCAGCTCGCGGGGGCCCAGACGGCCGATGACTTCATCGCCCTGATGGCGCAGAACCTGCAGGAGACGGTGCGCGATGACCCCGACTTCGTGACGCTCGTGTTCGAGCTGTTCACGCTCTCCAGACGCAACGAGGAGATCGCCGTCGAGTACGCGCAGGCTGATGCGGCGTACCCGCGCCCTGCTCGCCGGGATGCTCGCCTCGGCGCAAGACGAGGGCGTGCTGCGGTTGCACGCCGAGCCGGAGACGGTCGCCGAGATCCTGTTCTCGCTCGGCGACGGGTTCGCGCTGCGGATGCTTGCGGAGCCGGAGCGCGACTTCGACGCGACGGTCCAGGCGGGCATCCTCTGCGCACGCGCGCTGCTGGCCGACTAGGAGCGATCCTCGGCCGAAGCAGCCGTCACTGAGCGCCTCTTATAATCAGGCGGGATGCCCATCTACGAGTACCGGCGCCCCGACGGGACGACGTTCGAAATTCAGCAGTCCTTC
The DNA here is from genome assembly GCA_963779405.1 of uncultured Solirubrobacterales bacterium. Lineage (GTDB taxonomy): Bacteria > Actinomycetota > Thermoleophilia > Solirubrobacterales > Solirubrobacteraceae > Palsa-744. The sequence continues at coordinate 192,716 of CAVZYF010000019.1, read as the reverse complement.
AGCGATGACACGCTGACCCACGACCCCGAGACCGGGGTGGAGGTCAAGCGCGTGCTGCACGCGCCCGCGGTGCACTTCAAGGGGAAGGGCTTCTACAACACCGACTACGGCACGCGCAAGCGCCAGCGCGAGAACGCGGCCAACGCGGAGGGGTCGAGCTCGGAGAGCTCCTCGGCGAAGGGCGACTCCGCGTCCTCGGACTCCGCCTCCTCGGACTCCAAGTCCTCTGAGGGCTCCTCCAAAGACGGATGCGAAGAAGAGCGAGACGGGCACGACGAAGGACGCGAAGAAGCCGAAGGACGCAAAGCCCGCCGCGGCCAAGAGCTGACCGATCAGCTCACCCCGCCTTAAACCGCGCGACGTCCGCGCGGCGCGCTTCTTCTGAAATCGTCAGGCCTTCTTCGCCGCTGGGCAGGGTGGTCTGTCCGGTCGGCTTCAGCACCCGCGTGGGCGGCGTCCCCGTGACGGCGAGCGCGGCGAACATGCCGAGCAGTTCCGGGCCGCTCATGTCGGAGATGATCGCCGGCGGAGCGTTCCAGGCGATCAGGGGCAGGCGCAGGAAGCTCGAGGGCGAGAGCAGCTGGGACTTCATGTCGTTGAACAGCGCCTGCTGGTGTTCCTCGCGCTGGATGTCGGTCTCGTTCGGCGCGCACAGGTTCTCGCGGGTGCGCGCGAGCGCGAGCGCCTGCTCTGCCGTCGATGTGGTGGGTGCCCGCGCGGCAGGCGCAGCGTGAAGCCGCCGTCGGCGAAGCCGCCGTCGAGCTTGGAGACGATGCAGCCGCCGGTGTAGTCGATGCCGCCCATCGCGTCGATCAGCTGCGGGAAGTTTTCGAAGTTGACTTCCACCATGTGGTTGATCGGGATGCCGAGCCAGTTCTCGAGCACCGAGATCGACTCCGCCGGTCCGCCGTACTCGTGCGCGGCGTTGATCTTCTGCAGGCCGTGCCCGGGGATTTCGACGATCGTGTCGCGCGGGATCGACAGCCGCGCCGCGTGCCCGCCGCCGGTGCGGATCAGCATGATCGTGTCCGAGCGGCCCGGGCCCGTGGTTTCGGCGCCCGGTTCCTTCGAGTCCTTCTGGCGGCGGTCGGAGCCGAGCACGAGGATGTTGTTGGCGCTCGTCAAGAGGAAGCCGGCCGGGTCGAGCACGGCGGCGACATTCGACGGGGGAGCGGTGCGCTCGAACTGCGAGCTGAGCAGGAACAGCACGAGCGAGAGCAACGAGCCAGAAGGCGGCGAGCGCGAGCAGGGTGAGGACGATCCGTTTTGGTTTGGCCCAGCGGCGCCAGCTTCGTCCTGCGCGCACGCTCTCCCGCGTCCGCGTCCGGCACGGTCCGGGGCAATCGCGGCGATGGCCCCGACCCCTTCCGGGCGTCCTCTTCACGGCGGGGCAGCAGCCGGCGCCCAGCGCGGTAACGGGTGTATTGCGGCGTGGGCTCGTGCTCGGAGGACATGGGAGCACCCTATATTTGCCGGATGAGCACTGCGGGTGCGGCAGTCGGGCGGCTCGTCGTGTGCGCGACGCCGATCGGCAACCTTCAGGACGTGACGTTGCGCGTGCTCGATGCCCTGCGCGAGGCGGACGTGGTGGCCTGCGAGGACACGCGGCACACGAAGGTGCTGCTCGACCGCCACGGGATCGCGGCGAAGCTCGTCAGCTATCACGAGCACAACGAGCGCGCACGTGCCGCGGAGCTCGTGGCGCAGATGCGCACGGGAGCTGTGGTGGCGCTCGTGTCCGACGCGGGCATGCCGCTGATCTCCGACCCAGGTTTCCCGCTCGTGCGGGCCTGCATCGAGGCGGGCCTGCCGATCGAGGTGCTGCCGGGGCCGAGCGCCGTCGTCGACCGCGCTCGTCGCCTCCGGTCTGCCGGCAGAGCGTTGGCGTTTCGTCGGGTTTCTCCCGCGCAAGCGCGCCGAGCGCGGAAAGTCTGCTCGAGCACGCCGAGGAGACGCTCGTGGCGTTTGAGTCCCCGCGGCGCCTCGCAGCCACATTGGCGCAATTGGCCGAGCGCGACCCGGACCGCCCGCTGGCGGTGTGCCGCGAGCTGACCAAGCTGCACGAGGAAGTCCGCCGAGGTGACGGCGGCGGAGCTGGCGGAGTACTACGCCGAGCAGGCCCCGCGGGGCGAGGTGGTGCTCGTGGTGGGCGCCGCCGGCGATCGGGGTCGGGTTCCGACGCGCTCGAGCCGGCCGCGCGGACGCGCTCGAGGCGCTGCGCGAGCTGGTGGATGCCGGCGCCCGCGCGCGGCCGGCGGCGAAGGTCGTGGCGAAGTTGACCGGCGTAAGCGCGAACGAGCTCTACCGGCAGCTGATGGACGACGCCGACTCAGCGGCCGGAGATGGGCGAGGCCGGGGAGCGTGGGCGTGCTAGGCGCTCGGCGCCTCGGCGGGCTTCTGGCGCTTGCGACCCGTGTGGTCGATCCGCCCTGTGCCGATGCACTCGCGGCAGACGATCCACTTCCCGGTATCCGGCGGCGGGACATCCTTGGTCCACCACGTCCAGCCCGCTCCGCCGCAGACCTTGCAGCGGTCCTTCTCGTGGATCAGGCGGTCGCTCTGGCCCATCCGAAAAGCCTACTCAGTCCGATCGCCTGGGTAGCCTGAGCGACAGTGTCCTTCTACGTGACCACCCCGATCTACTACGTCAACGCGGCCCCGCACCTGGGGCACGCGTACACGACGATCGCCGTCGACGCGCTGGCGCGCCACCACCGCCAGCGCGGCGAGGACGTGTTCTTTTTGACGGGCACCGACGAGCACGGCGAGCCGGTCGCCGACGCCGCGCACGCGCTGGGGATCGAGCCGCAGCAGCTGGCCGACAGGAACGCCGAGCGCTTCAAGGCGCTCGTGCCGCAGCTCGGGCGCGGCGAACGACTTCTTCATCCGCACGACCGACCCGCGAGCACATGGCGAAGGTCCAGGAGGTCTCGACGCGCGTGCGCGAGAACGGGTACGTGTACGAGGGCACCTACGAGGGCTGGTACTGCCCGCGCTGCGCGGACTTCAAGGCGGAGAACGAAGTCGACGAGGGCAACCGCTGCCCGATCCACCACATCGAGCTGACGCGCGAGCAGGAGGACAGCTACTTCTTCAAGCTGTCCGCGTTCCAGGAGCCGCTCGAGCGGCTCTACGCCGAGCGCGAGGACTTCGTCGCGCCGCGCACGCGCTACAACGAGGCGCTCTCGTTCCTGCGCTCGGGCCTGCGCGACGTGCCGCTCTCGCGCCACAAGCTGACCTGGGGCGTGCCCGTGCCGTGGGACGAGGAGCATGTCTTCTACGTGTGGTTCGACGCGCTGCTGAACTACTACTCGGCGCTCTCCTACGCCCGGCCGGGCGAGGACCTGACGGAGCGAGTTCTGGCCGGCGAGCTACCACGTGATCGCGAAGGACATCCTGCGCTTCCACGCGATCTACTGGCCCGCGCTGCTTGATGGCGGCCGGGCTGGAGCTGCCCGAGCGGATCTTCGTGCACGGGTATCTGCTGATGGACGGCGAGAAGATGAGCAAGTCGCTCGGCAACGTGCTCGACCCGTTCGAAGTGATCGAGCGCTTCGGCGCCGACGCGCTGCGCTTCTACCTGCTGCGCGACGTGCCCTTCGGCCAGGACGGCTCGGTCTCGACGGAAGCCTTCGAGCAGCGCTACGCGAGCGAGCTGGCGAACGATTTCGGCAACCTCGCCAGCCGCACGCTCGCGATGATCGTCCGCTACCGCGACGGGGTCGTCGCCCCGGGCGAGGTGGACCCGGTGCTCGTCGCCCGACTTCGACGGTCTGACGGCCCGTGTCGAAGAGCTGATCGGCAAGGCCGAGCTGACGCTCGCGCTGGAGGAGATCTGGGAGCGGGTGCGCCGCTTGAACCGCTACGTCGAGGAGCAGGCGCCGTGGCAGCTCGCCAAGGACGATTCGCGCGCGGGTGAGCTCGACCGCGTGCTCGGCACGCTCGCCGAGGGGCTTGCGCGTCGTCGCGGTGCTGCTGTGGCCGTACCTGCCGGCGAGCTCCGAGCGGCTGCTCGATGCGCTTGGCGCGCCGGCGACCTCTCGCTAGCGGGCGCCGCGCTCGGGGCGGGCGAGATCGAGCGCGTGAGAAGATCGAGTCGCTTTTCCCGAAGGAGGCGTGAGCGGCGCCCATGATCGACTCACACACCCATCTGCACCTGTGCGAGCCGCCGGACACCGAGCTGGTGGCGGCCGCCGAAGCGGTCGGCGTCACGCGGATGCTCACGGTCGGCACCGACGGCGCGTCCTCCCGCAAGGCGCTCGCCGCGGCCGAGGCGTTTCCCGCACGTGTACGCGGCCGTCGGCTGGCACCCGAACGAGGCGAAGGGCTTCGACGACGCCGACCTCGCGGAACTGCGCGCGCTCGCCGCGCACGAGCGCTGCGTGGCGATCGGCGAGACGGGCCTCGACTTCTATCGCGACACCGCCCCGCGCGCCGACCAGGAGCGCGCGTTCGCCGCGCAGATCGCACTCGCGCGCGAAACCGGGAAACCGCTCGTGATCCACACGCGCGCGGCCGACGACGCGACGCTCGCCCAGCTGGGGAGCGAAGCCGAGGGGTGCAGCGTCGTGATCCACTGCTTCTCGATGCCCTCGCGCCTGGAGGAGTGCCTGGAGCGGGGCTATGCGATCTCGTTCGCCGGGAACGTCACCTACAAGAACGCCGCCGACCTCGCCGAGGCGGCGCGGCTGGTCCCCGAGGACCGTCTGCTGGTGGAGACCGATGCTCCCTACCTGACTCCCCAGGTGGTGCGCAAGGAACGCAATCAGCCGGCGTTCGTCGCCCACACGGTCGCCTTCCTCGCCGAGCTGCGCGGGGTCTCCGTCGGCGGAGCTGGGCGCCGACGGTGGAGCGCAACGCGGCGCGCGTGTTCGGCTGGTGAGGACTCGTCCCGAGACCCGATGTCATTCCCGTCCAGCCCAGCCTGAGACGGCTGAGGCAGTTCAACGTCCGTCCCGATCGCGAGCTTGGGCAGAACTTCCTGATCGACTCGAACATCCTCGGCGTGATCGGCCGCGCCGCGGAGCTGACCGACGAGGATGTCGTGCTGGAGGTCGGCGGGGGGCTGGGCGTGCTCTCAGCGAGTACCTGGCGGAGCGCGTCGCGCACGTGCATGTGGTCGAGCTCGACGAACGCCTGCGCGATGCGCTGTGCGACGCCATCGGGCCGCATGACAATGTCAGCGTGCACTGGGGCGATGCGATGCAGCTCGACCTCGCGGCGTTCGAGCCGGCGCCGAGGAAGTTCGTCGCGAACCTGCCCTACGACATCGCGGCGGGGCTGATCCTGCGGACGATCGGCTCCTACCCGGCGATGACGCGCTGGGTGGCGATGGTCCAGCGCGAGGTCGGCGAGCGATTCGCCGCCGAGCCGGCGACGGCAGCGTACGGGGTGCCGTCGGTGCTCGCGCAGCTCTCGTGCGAGGTGCGCGTCGCTGCGGACGATCTCGCGCAGCGTGTTTCCACCCGGTCCCGAACGTCGACTCGGTCCTGCTGCTGCTCGTACGCCACGAGGGTGAGGACGCGACCCGTCGAGCTGCGCGGACTTGTCCGCGGCGCTTCGCCCACCGCCGCAAGGCGCTGGCCGGCTCGCTGGCGCTGGCGTCCGGCGCGCCGGACGGGACGCGTGAGCGGGTGCGTACGGCGCTCGTCGAGCTCGGTCATCCCGCCGACGTGCGCGCCGAGCGCCTCTCACCCGAGGATTTTCGCGCGCTCGCGCGGCTGCTGAATCCATGAGCGGGCGCCCTCACCGTGCTGCGTGAACGAGACCCGTCCAGCCTCCCCGCGCGGGCGCTCGCCCCCGCGAAGATCAACCTCGGGCTGTTCCTCGGGCCGATTCGCGCGAGGACGGCAGGCACGAGCTGGTGACGGTCATGCAGTCGATCTCGCTGGCCGATGAGCTCACGCTGGAGCATGCGCCCGCGGAGGTGGAGCAGGATGAGGTCGTCTGCCCCGGCGTCCCGGGGCGCCGGCAGGAGAACCTGGCCGCCCGGGCGCTGGCGGCCTTCCGCGCGGCCACCGGCTGGGAGGCGCCGCCGCTGCGCCTGAGCATCGTCAAGCGGATTCCCGTGGCCGCCGGTCTGGGGGGCGGCTCGGCGGACGCGGCCGGCGCGCTGCGCCTGGCCGGCACGTTTCGGGGCTCGGCGACGAGGCGCTGCTGCGCGAGCTGGGCGCGGCGCTGGGCGCCGATGTCCCCGCGCAGATCGCCCCCGGGCGCTGGCTGGCCGGCGGCGCCGGTGAGCTGCTGGAGGCGCTGCCGGACCCCAACCCGGCGTCGTTCGGCCTGCTCGTCCTGCCCGCGGCGGCCGGGCTCTCGACTGCGGAGGTGTACGCGCGAGGCCGATCGGCTGGGTCTCGGGCGCTCCTCCGAGACGCTCGAGGAGCGTCGCCGCGCTCTGCGCAGGGCGCTCGAGCTGAGCGCGGCGCGTGCCCGCGGCGAGCGAGCTGCTGGACAACGACCTGCAGCGGGCGGCGATCTCGCTGTATCCGGATATCGCCGCCGCGCTCTCCCAGGCACGCGAGGCGGGAGCGGAGATCGCCCCTCGTGAGCGGCTCGGGGCCAACGGTCGTGGGGCTGTTCCCGCGCGACGGCCGGCCGCGCAGAACGGGCCGCGCGCGGCGAGCGGCCGCCGGCGCGCCGACGCGCGACGCGGAGCCGCTCGTGCGCGTGTCGTCGGGCGCCGAGCTCGGCCGCGCCGGTCGGCGCCTCAGCCGGGGAGCGCCGTGCGCGATGCGCCGAGACGTGCGCACGACCTCGGGGTGAGTCACAATGAGGCCGAGCATGAGCCGGACGACCATCAACGATCTTGTCGCCGTCTGTGCGGGCGTGTTCGGGCTGGCGCTGTACGCCGGCCTGATCCTCGTGCCGGCCTGGACCTCCTACTCGCGCCTGTGGGAGCGGCTGGCCGCGAGCGTCCTGTCGTTGTACGTGCTCGCGGTGCTCGTCGGCATCGGCGTGGCCGGCGGCGCTCGCCGTCGTCTACTACTGGGGCTGACCGATGCCGAGAACCCAAGCTCCGATCTCGCGGCGCTGGACGCGATCACCGAGGCGGTCGAATCCGGCGCGGGCCTGCCGGAAGTGGTGCGCGCGGCGGGCAAGGCGCTGGAGGCGAGCCTCGCGGTGACGGACGCCTGGGGCGCGACCCTGGCGGTCGCGGCCCGCTCGCCGGCGGAGGAGCGCGCGCTGCTCTCCAAGGGCGAGGGCGTGAGCAGCATCCCCCTGCGCGTCGCCGACGCGGTCGTCGGGCACGCTGCACATGCGCGCCAAAACGCGCGCCGAGCGCGTCGATGCAGCGGCTGCTCGTGACGATGATCGCCTCGGAGGTCGAGCGCGTGCGGGCGCCGGAGCGGGTCTCCGAGACGGCCGCCGCCGACTTCCTGCGGCGCGCTGCTGCGCCGTGAGCTGACCGAGCGCGAGGAGCTGATCGCCCCGGCGCGGGAGCTGTCGCTGGAGGTCGAGGATGGAGCGAGCGTGATCGTCGCGCGCGCACATCCGCAGGCGCCCACCGACGAGGGCTGGCGCGCACGCGTGCGCGCGGTCGCCGAGCGTGGCGCCCGGGCAGTGGTGAGCCGCTCGATCGCCGCCCTGTCCGAACGCGACGGGACGCGTCGGCGCGGAGGTGCTGCTGCTGGTGCCCGGGCGGCGAGGAGCCGCGGCGGCGCGCGCCGCCGAGGCGGTGCTGCGCGAGATGGAGGCCGCGCTCGCCGGCTACACGTTCGCGCTCGGGCGCAGCCGCATCGCCGAGGATCCCGCCGATCTGCCGCGCGCCGTCAGCGAGGCGCTGCTCGCCGCGAACGTCGCCCAGGGGGGGCTCCCGCCGACGGCGACGGCGCTCGCCTTCGAGCAGACGGGCGCCTACCGGCTGCTGCTGTCGCGCGATGAGCGAGAACCCGGCCGAGCTGCAGCGCTTCTACGCCGAGACGGTCGAGCCGCTGGTCGCCTACGACGAGCAGTACGAGACCGACCTGATGCGCACGCTCGAGACCTTCCTCGAGGCCGACGGCAACGTCGCGGGCACCGCCCAGCGCCTGTTCACCCACCGCCACACGATCTACTACCGCCTCGAGCGCGTGCGCGAGCTCTCCGGGCTGGACGTCAGCTCGAGCGACGGACGCGAGAAGCTCGAGCCTCGGCCTGAAGTCGATGCGCGTGCTCGGCATCGCCTCCGCGGGCGGGCCCGCGCTGGAGGCCGGCGCCGAAGGCGGGCCGCGTGCCCGCGCGCGCTCGGGCCGGCGTCCCTGAGCTAAGCGCGCGGGTCAGCCGCGGGCCGCGAACTCGACCGCGTAGGTCGCGCCGTGCCGCGCGCCGTGCCCGAGGACGCGACGGGCACCGCGGGCGTGACGCCGACGCCGACTTCGCGGTACACGCCCGTCGAGGATCATTTCCCGGTGCGGCGGCGATTCGCATCCAGGCGGCGACGATCTGAGCGGGCGTCGCCGCCGCTGCCGGTGCCCCAGCCGAGGTTCTGCGCCGATCGACGAGGCTGACGCGTGCGCGCGGGTAGGGCAGCTTGGCGATGCAGCGCCATCGGGTGTCTGCCCGGAGGGGCTGTCGTCGCCGAAGTAGTCGTAGCGCACCATGCCGTGCGACCTGCGCGCCGGCCACGGCCTGGCAGTTCGCGGTTGGAGCGCAGCGGGCGCAGGCGATAGGCGGCGCGCGACCTGGTTGATCAGACACAGCGTCGGCGGCGTCGACGCACGCGGAGCGTTGGCGGCGGTCGGGTCTGGACGTTGGCGTCCGGGCCCCGGCGCCGGAGCTCGCCGGCGTGCGGTCGCGGGGCCGAGCAGCCGAGCGCGGCGGCAGCGCGCGGCGGCGAGCGCCGGCGCAGCGAGCATAGCGTCCCGATGATCGTTCGCACTGCAGAGCGCTGGCTTCCTTCCCGATCGCGCGGACCCTTGCGACAGAGTGCAAGGATTCGTGCAGTTCTGCGGAGGTCGAGCGTCGGCGTGCGCTCGCCGCGCGGGCTCTCGTGCGACGATGTGGGTCCCCTTGGGGGGTCGTCCAATGGCAGGACATCAGGTTTTGGTCCTGAGAATCGGGGTTCGAATCCCTGCCCCCCAGTCTCGCGTGGCGGCGAGGCTCGCGCGGCGCGTGAGCGCCGGCGGGAGGGACTAGCATCCGCTGGGTGAGCGCTCCCACCGTCCTGATCCTCGCCGCGGGCCAGGGGACGCGCATGCGCTCGCAGCACGCCGAAGGTGCTGCACGAGCTGTGCGGCCGGCCGATGCTGCTGTGGCCGGTGCACGCGGCGCTGGAGGCGGGGCGGAGCGGGTCGTGGTCGTGGACTCCCCGGCGCGGGCGCTCGCGGGGGTGCTGCCGGAGGGCGTCGAGCTGGCGGTGCAGCCGCGCGCCGAACGGCACCGGCGGCGCGGTCGCGGCGGCGATGGCCGCAGCTCGGACGGCGCGGCCTCGAGCCGGACGCGCCGGTGCGTGTCCTCAGCGGCGACGTGCCGCTGGTCAGCGCCGAGGCGATCGCAGAGCTGATCGCGGCGCACGCGCAGAGCGGCGCGGCGGCGACGATGGTGACGACGGTGCTCGACGACCCCACCGGCTACGGCCGCGTGGTGCGCGGCGCCGACGGCGCGGTCGAGCGCGTGGTCGAGACCAAGAAGCGAGGGCGACGCGACGCCGGAGGAGCTCGAGATCCGAGAGGTGAACACCGGCATCTTCGCCTTCGCCGCGGGCGCGCTGCGGGCGGCGTTGCCGCGGCTGAGCGCCGACAACGCCCAGGGCGAGCTGTACCTGCCGCAGGTGCTCGACATGCTCAGGGCCGACGGGCAGGCGGTGGCGGCCCACACGTCGAGGACCAGAACCTGGTGCTCGGCGTCAACGACCGCGTGGCGCTGGCGCAGGTGCGCGGGCTCGCCCAGCAGGCGATCCACGAGCGGCACATGCGCGCGGGGGTGACGATCGTCGACCCGGCGGCGACGGTGATCGACGTCGACGTGGAGATCGGCCAAGACACGATGATCGAGCCGTTCACGACGATCAGGGGCAGCGACGAAGATCGGCGCGGATGCGCTGATCAGGCATTCCTACCTCGTCGACTGCGAGCTCGAGGACGGCGTCGAGCGTCGGGCCCGTTCGCCTACCTGCGCCCGGGGCGATCCTGCGCGAGGGCGCGAAGGCGGGGACGTTCGTGGAGATCAAGAACTCCGACATCGGCCCGCGGCGCGAAGGTCCCGCACCTGTCCTACATCGGCGACGCGGACGTGGGCGAGGGCACGAACCTCGGCGCGAGCACGATCACGGCCAACTACGACGGTCGGAACAAGCACCGCACGACGATCGGCAGGGAGGTGCGCAGCAGCGTGGACACGTATCGTTCGTCGCGCCGGTGACGCGTCGGCGACGAGGCCTACACGGGCGCGGGCTCGGTGATCAGCGAGGATGTTCCGCCCGGGGCGCTGGGCATGGCCCGCGCGCGCCAGACCAACATAGAGGGCTACGCGCAGCGCGACGCGAGCGCCGAGGACTGACGCTCGACGCTAGCGAGCGCGCGACCTTTACACTCCGAGGCGAGATGAGCAGCGCGATGGACACGCGCTCCCAGTCCTCGCGCGCGAGCCTGCCGATCGATTACAACAAGCGGCTGATGCTGTTCAGCGGGCGCGCCAACCCGCAGCTCGCCGCGACATCGCCACGAAGCTGAACGTCGACCTCGGCCCGGTGACGCTGAAGACGTTCTCAAACGGCGAGGTGTACTGCCGCTACGAGGACTCGATCAGCGGCGCGGACGTGTTCATCGTGCAGCCCACCTGCGGCAACCCGCAGACGGGGGTGACGGCGAACGATTCGCTGATGGAGCTGCTGTTCATGATCGACGCGGCCGTGGGCGCCTCCGCGCACCGGGTGATCGCGGTGACGCCGTGGTTCGGCTACTCCCGCCAGGACAAGAAGTCCGCGCCGCGCGAGCCGATCTCGGCGCGGCTGGTCGCCCGCATGCTGGAGGCGGCGGGGGCCGACAGGGTGCTGACGATGGACCTGCACGCGGGGCAGATCCAGGGCTTCTTCCAGAAGCCGGTCGACCACATGACGGCGCTGTTCATGCTGACGCAGTACTTCGCGCGACCTCGGGCTCTCAGATCTGGTGGTCGTGGCGCCGGACGCGGGCAGGGTCAAGCTGAACAAGAACTTCGCCTCGAAGATCGGCGCCGAGCTGGCGATCCTCGACAAGGAGCGCCCCGCCCAGCAGGTCGCCGAGATCGGCTACGTGATCGGCGACGTAAAGGGCAGGACGGCGGTGATCGTCGACGACATGATCGACACCGCGGGGACGCTGAAGGCGGCGGCGCGAGACGGTGCTGGAGGAGGGCGCGGCGAGCGTCTATGCGGCCGCCACGCACGGAGTGTTCTCCGGGCGACGCGTTCGAGAACCTCGCGGAGTCGGGCTTGAAGGAGATCGTCGTGACCGACACGATCCCGATGCGCGCCGGACATCCCGAGAACATCCGCGTGCTGCCGTGTGCGGAGCTCCTGACCGACTCGATCCGGCGGATCTTCACCGACGATTCGGTCAGCGAGGTGTTCGGCGGCGAGAACCAGCTGTTCTGAGGCCGATTGCTAGAGTCATCGTCCTCGCCGATGGCCGAGACGACGACAAAGCTCGATGTCAACAGCCGCACCGCGGGCGGCTCGCGCGCGGCACGCCGCCTGCGCCGCGGCGGCCGCGTGCCCGGCGTGCTCTACGGCGGCGGCGGCGGATCCGGTCAGCTTCGACGCCGACGCGCGCGAGCTGCGCCTCGCGCTCGCCGCGCTCGGGCGCGGTGCTCGACCTGAGCGTCGACGGCGGCAAAGCGACGCCGGTGGTGCTGAAGGAGACCCAGCGCGACCCGGTGCGCGGCGAGACCGTGCACGTCGATCTGCTGCGGGTGCGCCTGGACCAGGCGATCCACGCGGTCGTGCCGCTCGAGCTGACCGGCACCGAGGACGCCCCCGGCGTCAAGGAGGGCGGCGTGCTCGAGCAGATCACGCGCGAGCTGAACGTCGAGGCGCTGCCGACGGCGATCCCCGAGTCGATCGTGCACGACGTCGGCGAGATGCAGATCGGCGACACGATCGCGCTGGCCGACGCTGACGCATTCCCGAGGGCGTGACGCTGCTGGACGACCTCGAGGAGACGGTCGTCGCGACCCTGTCCCCGCCCCGGCTGCAGGCCGAAGTGGAGGAGGAAATCGAGTCCGAGACAGAGCTCGTCGGCGAGGCCGCGGAGCGGCGAGCGCCGAGGAGGGCGCCTCCGAGGACTCCTCCGGCGAGGAGTAGCGGCCCTGCGCCGCCCCTTCGGCGGTGGCGGCGGTGGAGCCGTCGACTGGTTGATCGTCGGGCTCGGCAACCCCGGCAGCGAGTACGCCGGCACCCGCCACAACGTCGGCTTCCTGGTGGCCGATGCGCTCGCCGAGCGCTGGGAGCTGCGGCCGGCCGAAGGAGCGCTTCCGCGGGCGCCTCGCCGAAGGGCGTCGCCCGGGCCGCTGGCCGGACGGCGCCGCCCGCGCGTGGTCGCTGTCCTGTCGCCGCAGACCTACATGAACGACGCCGGCCGCTCGGTCGGCCCGGCGCGCGGCTCGTTCAAGCTCCCGCTCGAGCGCGTGCTGGTCGTGCACGACGAGATCGACCTGCCGTTCGGCGAGGTGCGCACCCGCGTCGGCGGCGGCCTGGCCGGCCACAACGGCCTGAAGTCGATCAAGCGCGAGCTGGGCAGCGCCGACTTCGCGCGCGTGCGGGTCGGCGTGGGCCGGCCCGACAGTCACCGACCCGGAGATCGTCTCGGCGCTACGTGCTGGGGCGCTTCGCCGAGAGCGAAGGAGGAGGTCGCGGAGCTGGTCGAGCGCGGGCGCGGACGACGGTCGAGCGAGGTGCTCGCGGGAGCCCGCAGGAGCGGGTGCGAGCTGATGAGCGAGACTGGGGCCGCTGCGCTCGCTGCTGGGGCTGATCGGCGGAAGACGCAGCGGCACAGCGCGCTGGCGCGCGAGGGCGGCCACGCGTTCGTGTCCTCCGTCGCTGCGGCCCTACGTGATCGCGGCGCTGGCGGACAGCGGCCCGAGCCGAGCGGGCGCGCGCCGACGCTGGTGGTCGTCGGCGACGACCGCGCGGCCCGCGACCTGGCGGCGGACCTGCGCGCCTGGCTTGCGCCGCGGCGGGTGCGCTACTACCCCTCGCGCGGCGTCGCCTACGAGTCGCACCTGGCGCCGCCGCCACACCTCGTCGGCCTGCGCGTGGCGGCGCTCGACGCGCTGCTGGCGTCGCGACGCACGCCGAGGCCGAGCGACGAGCCGCCGGTCGTCGTGGTCAGCGCCGTGGCGCTGTCGGAGAAGGTGCCCGACCCGGCGCTGCGCCCGCACTCCTTCACGCTGCGCGTGGGCGAGCTGCTCGACCTCGACGAGTGCGCCGCGGAGCTCGTCGCGGCCGGCTATGAGCGCGTCGAGCAGGTCGAGGAGCGCGGGCAGTTCGCGCTGCGCGGCGGCCTCCTCGACGTGTTCCCGGCGACCGAGGAGCGGGCGGTGCGGGTGGACATGTTCGACGTCGAGATCGAGTCGCTGCGCTGGTTCTCGACGTTCACGCAGCGCTCGCTCGGGGACGTCGAGGAGGTCGAGATCGCGCCCGCGGCCGAGCTCGCGGCCGAGCACCGCGAGCTGGCCGAGATCGCCGCGCTGCGAGGCGCGAGGAGGAACCGACCCGGACATCGCCGAGCTGCTGCCGGTCGAGCGCTTCGGCGCGCTGCTCGACCTGCTCGGCGCGGACACGCAGCTGCTGGTCGCCGCCGAGGAGGAGCTCGCGCCGGCGCTGAGCGACCACTGGACCGACGTCTGCGCGGCGTTCAAAGACGAGGACGCCCACCACCTGTACGTCAGCCCCGAGCAGATCGAAGCGGCGCTGAACGAGCGCGCGCGGATCTGGCTGTCGGCGATCTCCGGCGGCCAGGAGATCGAGCTGCGCGCGCAGACCGCCGACACCGCCGCGCGCTCGCTGGGCGAGGCCGAGCCGGAGCTCGAGAAGCTGGTGCGCTCCGGCTACCGCACGGTCGTCGCCTTTCCCCGCCGCGGCGAGGGCGAGCGCGCCGCCTACAACCTCGGCCGCCTGAAGGCGACGTGGCTGGGCGAGGGCGCCTCCACGGACGTCGGCCACCAGGCGATCGAGCCGTCGCTGCGCTTCGCGGCGGCCTCGCTGCGCGAGGGCTTCATCGCGCCGCAGCTGAAGCTCGCGGTCTTCCCCGAGCACCGCCTGCTGCGCCGCCGCCGCGCCGAGCGCGGACGCGGCCCGGCCGACGGCCAGCGCGGTGGCCAGGGCGGCGCCCGCCGCGGCGCGCTGCGCTCGTTCACCGAGCTGCGCACGGGCGACATCGTCGTGCACGAGGACCACGGCGTCGCGCGCTTCGCCGGCTTCGAGACGCGCACGGTCGCGGACGTCACGCGCGACTACCTGTACCTCGAATACCAGGGCGACGACCGGGTGTTCGTGCCGACCGACCAGCTGGCGAAGATCTCGCGCTACGTCGGCGCTGGTGGCGAGCATCCGCCGCTGTCAAAGCTCGGCGGCACGCGCTGGGACACGATGAAGGCGCGCGCACGCCGCGCCGCGCAGGAGCTGGCGGGGGAGCTGCTGAGCCTCTACGCCGAGCGCCGCCGGCGCAGCGGGCACGCGTTCGAGCCGGACTCCGACTGGCAGCGCGAGTTCGAGGAGCGCTTCCCGTTCACCGAGACGCCCGACCAGCGCGAGGCGATCGAGCTGGTGAAGGCCGACATGGAAGCGCCGCAGCCGATGGACCGCCTGATCTGCGGCGACGTCGGCTACGGCAAGACCGAGGTGGCGCTGCGGGCCGCGTTCAAGGCCGCGAACGAGGGCAAGCAGGTGCTGATGCTGGTGCCGACGACGATCCTCGCCCAGCAGCACTACGGCACGTTCGCCGAGCGCCTGGCCGACTACCCGTTCACGCTCGAGCACGTCTCGCGCTTCCGCTCGGCGGCCGAGCAGAAAGCGGCGATCAAGGGCTTCGCCGACGGCAGCGTCGACATCCTGATCGGCACCCACCGGGTGCTCTCCCGAGACGTGCGCGCGAAGGACCTCGGGCTGCTGATCGTCGACGAGGAGCAGCGCTTCGGCGTCAAGCAGAAGGAGCTGCTGCGCCAGCTGAAGCTGAGGGTCGACGTGATCTCGATGTCGGCCACGCCGATCCCGCGCACGCTGCAGATGTCGCTGGCGGGGCTGCGCGACATCTCCGTGATCGAGACGCCGCCCGAGGGCCGCCGGCCGGTGAAGACGTACGTGGGCGAGTACGAGGAGGAGCTCGTCAAGCGCGCGATCATGCGCGAGCACGAGCGCGACGGGCAGGCGTTCTTCCTGCACAACCGCGTCGAGACGATCGAGGAGACGGCCGAGCGGCTGCGCGCGATGTGCCCGGGCGTGAAGTTCGCGGTCGCCCACGGCCAGATGGGCGAGGGGGAGCTCGAGGAGGTGATGATGGACTACCTGCGCGGCGGCGCCGACGTGCTGGTGTGCACGTCGATCATCGAGTCGGGGATCGACATCCCCCAGGCGAACACGCTGATCGTCGAGCACGCCGACGCCTTCGGCCTGGCGCAGCTCTACCAGATCCGCGGGCGCGTGGGGCGCAGCCGCGAGCGCGCGTACGCGTACCTGCTGTACGACTCGGCGGCGGCGCTCACGCCGGAGGCGGCGCAGCGGCTGTCGGCGCTGTCGGACTACACCGAGCTCGGCGCGGGCTTCAAGATCGCGATGCGCGACCTCGAGATCCGCGGCGCGGGCAACCTGCTCGGCGACGAGCAGTCCGGGCACGTGGCGGCGCTCGGGTTCGAGCTGTACATGCAGATGCTCGACGAGGCCGTCAGTGCCGCCGGCGTGCAGGACGACGCGAATGGATCCGACCCGCCCGAGGAGTTGCCGGAGCCGGTGCGCCTGGACGTGAACGTCGACGCCTACGTGCCCGCCGACTACGTCCCCTACGAGCAGGCCAAGATCGAGGTGCACCGCCGCGTCGCGGGGGCGTTCGAGGTGGCCGACGTGGAGGGGCTGCGCGAGGAGCTGCAGGACCGCTTCGGGCCGGTGCCCGAGCCGCTGGAGAACCTGCTGGCGCTGCAGCGCGCGCGCATCAAGTTCGGCGAGGCGGGCGTGCGGACGGTCAGCTTCCGCGGCGATCGCCTGGCGGTGACCCCGATCGAGCTCGACTCGGGGCGCGCGAAACGGCTGCACGAGGAGCTGCCCGAGGCGCTGTACGAATCCGGGCGCTCGCAGGTCTCGGTGAGGGTGCCGAAGGACGGGAAGGAGCGCTTCCCCACCGTCGTGCGGGCGGCCGATGTGCTCCTGGCGATCACCCGCGAGGCCGCATGAGTACTCGCGCCAGGGCAGGTTCAGGCAATGATCGAAACTTCTTTATGCACGAGTTAGGGCGTATCCGCTAGAGTGCCCGCGTCGTGTCCAAGAGACTCCGCTTCATACCGGCGCTAGGCGCCGTTTTCTTTGCCTCGCTCGCCCTGACGGCGTGCGGTGGCGGCATCCCCAGCGACGCCGTCGTGCAGGTCGGCAGCAATCCGATCACGAAAACGACGTTCGAACACTGGCTGTCGGTCGCGGCGGCCTCGAGCGCGACGACCGCCACCGCCAAAACGGCCAAGCCGGTCGTGCCCGATCCGCCGGACTACACGGAATGCATCGCGCATCTCGAAGCGACCGCGGCGAAACCGGCGAAGGGCCAGGCCAAGCCGACCACGGCGGAGCTGAAGTCCGAGTGCGAACAGCAGTACACGTCCTTGAAGCAGGAGGTGCTCGGCTTCTTGATCTCATCGGAGTGGGTGATCGGCGAAGCCGCCAACCTCGGCGTGAAGGTCTCCGATGCGGAAGTCAAGAAGGAATTCGAAAAAATCAAGAACGAGCAGTTCCCCAAGGCTGCCGAATTCGAAAAATTCCTGGCGACGTCAGGCCAGACGGTCTCGGATCTGCTGCTGCGCGTGAAGCTGAACATGCTGTCTTCGAAAATCCAGAAGAAGATCGCAGCGGGCAAAGGCGCCCCGAGCAAAGCGGAAATCGAAAAGTACTACAAAGAAAATCAGTCGCGCTTCGGCACGCCGGAAAAGCGCGACGTGTCGATCATCCTTACGAAGACCGAAGCGCAGGCGAACGAAGCCAAGAAGGAAATCGAATCCGGCAAGAGCTTCGCGTCGGTGGCCAAGAGCAAGTCGATCGACCCGACGAGCAAGGCCGCCGGCGGCGAACTGAAAGGCGTGGTCAAGGGTCAGGAGGAGGCTGCGCTGAACACAGCGATCTTCTCTGCGCCCCTGAACAAGTTGAGCGGTCCCGTGAAGACGCCGTTCGGCTACTACATCTACGAAGTGAAGAGCTCAACCCCCGGCACGCAGCAGACGCTCAAGCAGTCCGAAGCGTCGATCAAGCAGCAGCTGACCGCCACCACGCAGCAGGCGGCACTGAGCAAGTTCGTCAAGGAATTCAAAAAAACATGGACCGCGAAGACAGACTGCCGCGAGGGATACGTGGTGATGGACTGCAAGCAGTACAAAGCGCCGAAGACGAGCTCCACGGGCACAACCGGCACGGGCACGGCTGTCCCGCAGACGAGCACCGGGTCCACCACGGCGCCGACGACGACCACCACCAAATAGTCTCCTGCCGGTGATGCCGGTGACAGTGGTTACGCGATGAGTCAGATCGAGCGCGTCCACGCCCGCCAGATCCTCGACAGCCGGGGCAACCCCACGGTCGAGGTCGAGGTCGGCCTGCGCTCGGGCGCGCACGGCCACGCGGCGGTGCCCTCAGGCGCGTCGACGGGCGAGTTCGAGGCGAAGGAGCTGCGCGACGGCGGCGAGCGCTGGCAGGGCAAGGGCGTGACACGCGCGGTGGCGAACGTAAACGGCGAGATTGCCGCGGCAGTCGCCGGCAAAGACGCCTCCGATCAGCGCGATCTCGACGAGGCGCTGATCGAGCTCGACGGCACGCCGGACAAGTCGCGGCTCGGCGCCAATGCGATCCTCGGCGTATCGCTGGCGGCGGCGCATGCGCAGGCGGCGGAGGAGGGCCTGCCCCTGTGGCGCTACCTCGGCGGCGAGTCCGCGCGAGTGCTGCCGGTGCCGATGATGAACGTGCTCAATGGCGGCGCGCACGCCGACAACAAGGTGGACTTCCAGGAGTTCATGGTCGTGCCGTGCGGCGCCGAGAGCTTCTCCGAGGCCCTGCGCATGGGCGCCGAGGTGTTCCACGCCCTGAAGGGCACCCTGCGCGAGCGGGGATTGGGCACGACCGTCGGCGACGAGGGGGGCTTCGCGCCGGACCTGGACTCCAACGAGGATGCCCTGCGGATGCTGGTGGCGGGTATCGAGGCCGCCGGCTTCCAGCCCGGCGCCGACGTGGCGATCGCTCTGGACCCGGCCACCAGCGAGCTCTACGACGATCGGCGGCTACGTGCTCGAGCACGAGGGTCGCACGCTCAGCGCGGCGGAGCTGGCCGACTACTGGGTCGACCTGGCGGCGCGCTATCCGATCGTGTCGATCGAGGACGGCATGGACGAGGAGGACTGGGACGGGTGGAAGGCGCTGACCGAGCGCCTGGGAAGCTCGGTGCAGCTTGTGGGCGACGATCTGTTTGTGACCAATACCGAGCGCCTGCACCGCGGCATCGAGCTGGGAGTGGGCAACTCGATCCTGATCAAGGTCAACCAGATCGGCACCCTCACAGAGACCCTGGCGGCGATCGCGATGGCGCGCGAGGCGGGATATACGGCGGTGATGAGCCATCGCTCGGGCGAGACCGAGGACGTGACGATCGCCGACCTGGCGGTGGCCACGGGCTGCGGGCAGATCAAGACCGGAGCGCCGTCGCGCTCGGATAGGGTGGCGAAGTACAACCAGCTGCTGCGGATCGAGGAGCAGCTGGGAGCGCAGGCGGAGTTCCCCGGGCGCTCGGTCTTTTGCGGATGACCATCGACTTTTAAGAGTGCGTATTACCATAGTTATACGCACTCCTAAAAGTCAAACAACACATCCCCGCACCTGTCTGGAGGAACCGGCCACGGAAGGGCGAATGCGTGGGGGACATGTCCTCCTCCTCCTCCTCCGCATCGATCCCGGCGCGCACTGCGAACTCCGCCGCACGCGTGCGCTGGGACCGGCTGGGCCGTGTGGCGATGCTGTGCGTGCTCGTGATCCTCGCCTACCTTTACCTCAGCGCCGGAGTTCATCTGCTCAGCACGTGGCGCCAGGTGCGCGGCGAGAGCGCCAAGGTGGCGGCGATGCAGCGCGAACACAACACGCTTCAGCGCCAGCACGAAGCGCTGGGCAGCCCCGGCGCCGTCGAAGCGCAGGCGCGCAAGCTGGGCATGATGAGACACGACGAGCGGCCGTACATCATCAGCGGCCTGCCCGATAACTGAGAAGGCGCACTGCGCTGAAGGCGTACCGTCGCTGCCGCCGCCCGCCCGCTAACCTCGGCCGCGGGTGTCCTTCGAGAACGCGATCTATCAGTGGCAGCAGGGCGAGCGTCGCCTGCGCGATGCCCCTGCAGAGCGCGCGCCGCGGCTGGAGCGGGTCACCGAAACGCTGGTCGCCGAGCTGCGCCGGCGCCTGGGCGGGAGGTTCTCGGCGGAAGAGCTCGTGGAGCTGTACGGGCGCGGCACAGCCTGGTGTCTGCAGGCCGCGATGAGGAGGCCCCGGACGATCCGTGGGCATGGGACTCTGCCATCGTCGTCGACGCTGCCTTCGGTAGATACCTGCGCGAGGCCGCCGACTACGCCGGAGGCCGCCGGGAGATAAACGCCTAGGCATCGACCGGCAAGGATTCAGGCTTAGTCGTCGCTACCGGTGCTGGTGCGGCTGATGACGATCCGGTCTTCCTCGACGAGGACCTCGATCGAGCGGTGGCCGGCCCAGTGCTCGGCGTAGATCGGGTTGTCCTGCACGGCGGGGTCGAGCCACAGGCCATAGCCCTCCTCGCCGTGGTCGAAGGTGCCCTCCAGCGGGCCGGCGTTGTTGCGCCCCGTCCGGCGTCCGCGGCCACCGCGCCGGCTGCGGCGGCGTTTGGGGGCGGCGTCCTGCTGGTCGGCATCCGCTCCGTCCTCGTCGTCGTCCTCGTCCTCCGGTGGAGCTTCCGCCCTCAGACGCTCGGCCTCCAGCTCGGCGGCCTCCAGCTCGGCGGCGATCAGCGCGTCGTCCTCGGCGCGGAGGTCGATCTCCTCGTAGTCCGTGGCGCCCACGCCGGCGCCCACGGTGGCGTCCTCATCGCTCGAGAGCTCGTTCTGGCGCTTGAATTGCTCGATGTCCTGCACGCTGACTTCCAGCTGGTGGGCGACCCAGGCGTCGGTGCGACCTTGCCGCACCCAAGTGCGGATCTGATTCAAATGTGGGCGCAGGGATCTACGAGCCATAGACGGTCCGGGAGACTAGCGCATAGCGGCGGCGGTACGTCGGTGGCGCTTTCCCCCGTCCCTCAGACTATGCTACGACCATCGGCTGCGGGGGCTAGCGGGCCGGTTGCCCGTAGACGTAGACGAAGAGGAAGGGTGCACCAAATGCTGGTCCTGACGCGCAAGTCCAACCAGAGCATCATGATCGGGGACGATGTCGAGGTATCGATTCTGTCCGTGATGGGCGACAAGGTACGCATCGGTATCCAGGCCCCGCAGGAGGTCCCGGTGTTCCGGACCGAGATCTACCTGGAGATCCACCGCGAAGACGGCGAAGGCGCCGCGTCGAAGGATGTGCGCGGTGAGGTTGACGAGGCCCTCCACAAATTGGGTGACAGCTAGCTCGTAGGGGCGAGGTCTCTAGCCGAGCAGCAGGTAGAGCACGCGGAACATCACCACGGTGACGATCACCGCGGTTGCGATCAGCGTGAGCACGAGCAGGACGAAGCGCATCGAGCCGCGCTTGTGACGGCGGTCGACTTCGCGCCGCAGCGCGCGCTTCTCGGTGCTCCGCTGCAGCGAGTCGCGGCGGTGGCGCTCGAGCGAGATCTCCTTGGCAAACGCTCGCTCGAGCTCGCCCAGGCTCTGCCGCATCCGCATCAGGTCGTCTTCGCGCGCTCGTAGACGGCGACGAAGCGCAGGTAGTTCTCGGCGATCTTGCGCGCACCGGCGGCGCGGTCGATCTTGCCGTCGACGTAGGCCTTCAAGGGCTCCCACCAGATCGAGCGTCCGATCGCGAAGCCGACGAAGCCGTCGACGGGCGCTGCGGCCGTGAGCCACTGGTCGACCTTGGCGTCGTCGGCGCCACGGCCGAGGACGACGCAGACGACACCATCGCGCCCGCCAGTGCGCGCCTGGGCGACGAGCATTTCGCAATCGGAGCGCGCCTCGACGCCCTCGATCTTCCAGATGTCGACCTCGAGCTTCGCGTCCTGGAGCGCGGCGATCGTGCGGCGCATCAGCTCCGGGCGCAGCTCCGCGTCATAGCGATCGGTGTCGCCGTCCACCGCTTGCAGCTGGGCGTCCTCGGCCGGCACGAGCAACTCGAACAGGAACTTGCGATCGTGCGCTCTCAGCCAATCCGACAGTCGCTTCAACTTAGCCACCTGCTCGCTGTTTTCCTGAGCGTCGCCGTCGGGGTTGTAGCGAACGAGCACCTTTACGAAGTCCGGGTCGAACTGTTCGATGTGCTTAGGAAAGTCATCGCCGTACTGGAAGTCGAACATGTTCTGCCCCGAGCGCTCGGCGGGCATCGCGAGCTTCAGGCCCTGCGCGCGTGCTTCCTCGGGCACGCTGCCGCCGAACTGCTCGTCGACGAGCACGCCGGTCACCGCGGCGTCGGCGCCGGCCGCAACCGCCTGCTGGAGACCCTCGAAGATCAGGTGCTTGGCGTCGGCGATCATCGCCGTCTGCTCGGGATCGGGGTCGCCCTCGATGCCGAAGAACTTCTTCTGAAATGACCCGCGATGGTCGAACGCGAGGATGTAGAGCTTCTGGTCGTAGCCTGGTTTCATCGCTTGAGTATTTCAAAGGCTTGCGGGTCGGGCGGGACGGCACTCGGGGCGCTATCCGCGAGAAGCGCTCGAACGGCACAGGAGGAGTGCTTGGGACTCTCACGCGAGAAGCGCTCGAACGGCACAGGAGGAGTGCTTGGGACTCTCACGCGAGAAGCGCGCGGAGCGGGGTGAGATAGGCACTTAGAATGGGTCGACGATGTCTTCTGGAGCCGATCTGTTCGTGGTGTGCAAGCAGTGCGGATCGGAGGTCAGCCCGTACATCACGGAGTGCCCCTACTGCGGCCACCGGCTGCGCCGTCGCGCGCCTGACCTGCCCCGCGGGGAAGGGTGCGGGCTCGGGGCGGCGCTCACGGCGCCTGCACCTACCGCGCTTGGGCAAAGCAAGGCACGCCGGCGAGGGTGCGGTGCTCGCTCCCCCACGCACCCGCCGGGTCGGCCATGCGAACGAGCCTGCGTGCTCGACTCGCGGCCCTACGCGACGATTGCGCTCGTGGCGCTCGGCTGTGCGGGTTGGGTCCTCCTACGTGGGGGCTACGTTGACATCGGCAAGCTGATGATCATCGGCCCCTTGGACGGGGACTGGTGGAAGCTCTTCAGCACCCAGTTCGTCTACCTGAACGGCCTGTATGCGTTCGTCACGCTGCTCGCGGTCGCGATCTTCGGCTGGCTGCTCGAGCGCCGCCGGGGGCCGGCAGTCGCGCTCGCCGTGTTCCTCGGGGCGGGTGCGACCGGGGCGCTGGTGGCGAGCGCCGTCTACGCGGAGCCGTTCGTGAGCGGCGGCAACGGTGCCGCCCTCGGCCTGCTGGCCGCCTGGGCGGTCCCCGACCTGGTGGACGCGCGGGCGGGCAACTACTACGAGGGCGATCTGCTCGGCGTCGCGGCGATTGCCGCGCTGCTGCTCGCGATACCCTACGCGCGCCCGGAGGCGAGCTGGCTGGCGGGCGTGACGGGCGCGGTGGTCGGGCTGGTGCTGGGGTTCGGCATGTATCGCCTCGATTCACCAGAGGAGTAGCGAAGTACCGGCTCCAAGCGGTGACTTGTGATCCACGGGTCGATCGCTCGTCCGGGCGCAAAACGCTCCTATGATGGTGGCGCACTGAAAACCGCCGACAGATGAGGAGCACGCAGATGGAGATCCGCTTCCTTGGCCACGCGGCCTTTGAGCTGACCGACGGGGACACGACGGTGCTGATCGACCCGTTCCTCACTGGCAACCCGCAGGCCGCCGCCACAGCAGACGAGGTGAGCGCGGATGCGATCCTGCTCACGCACGGCCACATCGATCACTTCGGAGACACGGTGGCGATCGCCAAGCGCACCGGCGCGGACGTGGTGGCGATCGTGGAGATCGCCCGCGAGCTCTCGGGCGAGGGCTTGGAGAAGGTCCACGACCCCAACCTCGGCGGGACCGTCGAGTTCGACTGGGGCTCGGTGAAGCTGGTGCCGGCCTGGCACACCTCGACCACCCCGAAGGGGACCGCGAGCACTCCGGCGGGCCTGCTCGTGAAGATTCGGCGGGAAGACGATCTACCACCTCGGCGACACGGCTCTGTTCTCGGACCTGGAGCTGATCGCGAGGCGCGCGGGCGAGATCGACGTCGCGCTGATGTGCGTCGGCGGCCACTACACGATGGACCGCATCGACGCGGTCGCAGGCGGCGAAGCTGATCGGCGCGCGCGAGGTGATCCCCTGCCACTACGACACGTTCCCGCCGATCGAGATCGACGTGCAGGCGTTCAAGGCCGACGTCGAGGCGGACACCTCCTCGCAGGTCGTCGTGCTGGCGCCGGGGGAGACCCACACGCCATGAGGACTCGCGGGGCGCGCCGGAGGCGACCATGACGATGACCAACGCCGTCGTGCTGATCGAGGCCGAGCGTGACGCGCTCTCGACCCTCGGCGGCGCGCTGGCGGACGTGGAGGGTGTCGCGGAGGCCTATTCGGTGACGGGCGAGTGGGACTTCGTCGCGATCGTGCGCGTCCCCGACCACGAGCAGCTCGCCGATGTGGTGACCGCCGAGATCGGCGGGCTGGCGGGCGTGACGCGCACCCAGACGATGGTCGCCTTTGCGGCCTACTCGCGGCACGACCTCGAGTCGCTGTTCTCGATCGGCGAATAGACGCCCTGAATTAGACTGCGTCGCCGATGGCGACGATCCCTCTGAAGCCACAGTACGGGCCGACGCTCGGCACGCTGCTGGCGCCCCGCTGGCACGCCGCGCCGAAGGCCGTCCGGGGACTGGTGCGGGCCACCGCCGTCGGGATCGTCGTGCTCGCGGTCGCGGTGGCCCTCACGCTCTGGCCCGCCACCTACTCGCATGGCGGTGCGGCGCCGTTTCATTTCAGCTACCGCGGCCTCTACCGGACCACTCCCGAACCCGGGCAGTACGTTCGCATCGATCGTCGCGCGGACGGCCGGCTCGAGGACTCCTTCGCGGTCTCTCCGCTGCACCTGCCGCCCTACGCGGGCGGCCTCAGCGGCGAGCTGCCGGTGTATGCGAGCGGCTACATCGGCGGGCTGAGCAGGAAGTTCAGCGGCTTCGTGCTGCGCGGCGAGGGCAAGACGCGGGTGAACACCGTTCCCGCGTACAACATCTTCTACACCGCGAGGGTCGAAGGCCGCGAGATGTATGGACGCGATGTGCTGCTGTTGCCGGAACGGCAGGGGGTGCGCGACGGGGTGGCGCTCGAGATGCTGACCCTGCCGAGCGCAGGGGTCACCTCGCCGCTGGAAGTGGCGACCGCCGGCGTGCTGGAACGGCCGGTGGAGACCTTCACGATCAGCTAGCCGCGCTGGCGCAGGCGTGGTGAGGTTACAGGCGTGGCGACGACTTCGCCGCTTGGCGACGAGGCGCGGAGGTACCCCGCGGTCGGTGGTCGTCGCCGACGCTTCTTCGCCGGTGCTCTGCGGAGTGCCCGCGGCAGGTTCTTCGGTGACCGGCGTGGCGGCGGCGGGTTGTGCGGTTTCTTCGCCGGGCGCCGACGTGCTCGCGGGCGCCGCGGGCGTGCTCGGCTGCGGCTGCGCGGTCGCGGCGGTCGGAAGTTCGGTGGTCTCGGTCGTGACCTGTGTGACTGGCGCCGCCGCACCGGTTTGACCGGCGCCGGCTTGACCGGCGGCGTGGCTACCGCGACGGGTACGGTGTGTGCGGTGGAGGGCGTCACCGTGGCGGGGGTCACGGGTGGCTTGGGTTTGCCGTTGGGGGAGTGGCGCCTGCGGTGGGTGATCGCGACAACGGGCACGATGGCGGCGGCGCTGACAGGCTGAGCCTGATCGCGGACGACGACGGGCGCCACGACCGGAGCCCTGCGGCGGCACGGCGGCGGTGCTGGCGGAGATTGTGTGGTGGTGGCGCGCCTGCAGACCGGTGTGTTGTGCCGCGACTGCGCCCGCGGTGACGAGCGCGGCGGCGGCGAGTCCGGCAACCGCCTTGGTGGCCAGCGCGCCTGCTCCCGCGGTGATGATGCCACCGGCGGCGCCCGCTCCCCCGGCGCCCGCGGCGCCTGCAGCTGCGGTGGCCCCAGCCGTCGCCCCCGCGGTTGCCCCGGCCCCTCCGGCGACGTGAGCGCTGCCGGCCGAGGCGGTCGAGCCGAGCTTGGTGAGGATCAGCTTCTTGAACACCAGCAGCGGGCCGACGGGGAAGATCGCGGCGAGCGCGTGGTTGTTGGCCTTGAGGTGCTTCTTGAAGTCGTGGCAGCGTTCGCAGTCGCGCACATGTCGCCGTGCGGGTGCGCCGAGCTTGATCAAGCCCTCGGCCACCTCGCCGAGCTCCAGGCGGACTTCCTCACAGCTGAGCTTGCGCGCCTCGGCGGCCTCGGCCAGGGAGATTCGGGCGCGCACCAGCAGCGACTTGACCGACGGCACGGTGGTCTCCATCGCGTGGGCGATCTGGTCGTAGGAGAGCGCGTCGATCTCGCGCAAGAGCAGCGCGGTGCGCTGCGTCTCGGGCAGCTGCTGTACATCGGAGATCAGCTGGCGGAAGCTCTCACGGCGGAGAACCTTCTCGCCGGTCGAGATGCCCCCTTCGGCGAAGTGGATGTCCATCGAGTCCACGCCGACGGCAGAGGCGCGGCGCAGGTGGTTGAGCGAGCGGTTGCGCGCGATCCGGTAGAGCCACGGCCGCACATTGATCTCGCGCTCGTCGGCGAGGATCGCGTTGAAGGCGGCCGTGAAGACCTCCTGCAGCACGTCCTCGGCGTCCTCCTTGGAGGAGAGCATGTGCCGGCAGAAGGAGAGCAGGCGTGACTGGTAGCGCGAGAAGAGGGTCTCGAAGGCCGCGTGTTGCCCGCGACGGGTGAGCGCGACGAGCTTCTCGTCCGACTGAAGGCGCAGCAACGGAGAGGGCCTCGAAAGACCCGGCAGGCTGCTGTGTGTTAGTGCGGTGGCCTCCACGGTGGCTCCACTTCCCCTTTCTACCCTCATCTACACCGTAGCAAGGGAAAAGTTGCGCTCCCCGGGTCTAAAGAGGCCTTAAAGAGACTTTGCGGCGCCCCCATGCGGCGACCCCGGCGCCGAGGGACGCCGGCCGGTAGAGAAGTGCGAACCTATCGTGGTCGCTCCCCGGCCCGGGTGGCGGAATCGGTATACGCAGCGGACTTAAAATCCGCGGCTCGCAAAAGGGTATGTGGGTTCGAGTCCCACCCCGGGCATCTATTGAGAAGATAGAGTCGAGAAATGGCCACTGAAAGCGCGCAGCGAGTCCCAGACGCAGGAGACGACCCAGACCTTCCACGGCGGCCGGCTGATCGCGCGGCGCCTGAAGGCGCACGGCGTGAGCAAGCTGTTCACGCTCTCGGGCGGCCATCTGTTCTCGATCTACGACGGGTGCCAGGAGGAGGGGATCGAGATCGTCGACGTGCGGCACGAGTCGACGGCGGCGTTCGCGGCCGAGGGCTGGGCGAAGGTCACGCGCGAGCCGGGGGTGTGCGCGCTGACCGCGGGACCGGGCGTGACGAATGGGATCAGCGCGATGGCATCAGCGCAGGCAAACCACTCGCCGATGGTCGTGCTCGGCGGGCGCGCGCCGGCGGGACGCTGGGGGATGGGCTCGCTGCAGGAGATCGACCACGTGCCGTTCGTGCGGCCGTTGACGAAGCTCGCGGCGACGCCGGACTCGACCGCGGAGATCCCGGGTCTCGCTCGACGAGGCCTTCACGGCGGCGATGACGCCCCACGGTGGGCCGACGTTCCTGGACTTCCCGATGGACTACGTGTTCATGGAGGCGCAGGAGCCTGACGATGTACTGGAGGGGTTGCCAGCGCGCGCCGAGCAGAAGGCGCGAGCGACGCGCAGGTGCGAGCGCGCGGCCGAGCTGTTGAAGGGCGCCGAGCGCCCGGTGATCATGGCGGGGACCGATCTTTACTGGGGCCACGGCGAGGATGCGTTGCTGGATTTGGTGCAGACGCTGCGGATCCCGGTGTTCCTGAACGGCTTGGCGCGCGGCTGCGTGCCCGCGGACCACGAGCTGTTCTTCTCCCGCGCGCGCGGGCAGGCGCTGAAGGGCGCGGATGTGGCGCTCGTGATGGGCGTGCCGATGGACTTCCGGCTGGGCTTTGGCGGAGCGTTCGGGGATGAGACGGAGATCGTCGTGATCGACACGGCCGAGCCCGCGCGTCAGCATCCGAGAAAGGTGGCGGCGGAGTGCTACGGCGCGCTCGCGGCGACGCTCGGCGACCTGCGCGCGGCGGCCGGGGGGAAGGCGCTGAAGAGCGAGCGCCTGGGTCGCAGAGCTGCGGGCAACCGAGACCGAGCGGCGCGAGGGAGAGCGGGCGGAGCTCGAGGACGACCGCGCGCCGCTGCATCCGATGCGCCTGTACGCGGAGCTCGGGCAGGTGCTCGACCGCGACGCGATCGTGATCGGCGACGGCGGCGACTTCGTTTCATACGCGGGGAAGATGATCGAAAGCTTCCAGCCGGGTTGCTGGCTGGACCCAGGGCCGTTCGGGTGTCTGGGTACCGGCGCCGGGTACGCGCTCGCGGCAAAGCTCGCCCATCCCGACAGGCAGGTCGTGTTGATGCTCGGCGACGGCGCGTTCGGGTTCTCGGGGATGGAGTTCGACACGCTCGCGCGGCACGGCGTGAACGTGGTCGGCGTGATGGGCAACAATGGGATTTGGGCGCTGGAGAAGCACCCGATGGAGTTCCTGTACGGCTACTCGGTGGCGGCCGACTTGCGACCGAAGACGCGCTACGACCAGGTCGTGGAGGCGCTCGGCGGATACGGCGAGCTGGTGGAGCGCCCGCAGGACCTGCGGCCTGCGCTGGAACGCGCGTTCAGCGCGGGCAAGCCGGCGCTCGTGAACGTGCTGACGGACCCGGCGGTCGTCTACCCGCGCAAATCGAACCTCGCCTGAGGGTCAGCCGACCCCCGCTAAGCGCAAAGCCCCACCAAAGAGGATGTCGTGCTCGGAGACCTCGACGCAGTCGAGCTCGAATACGCGCAAGGCCTCGGAGAGCAGGATCATGCCCGCGACGATCGTGGGCGCGCGGTCGGGATGCAGGCCGACGACCGAGCGGCGCTGGGCTTCGTCCATGTCGGCGAGGCGCGCGAGCAGCAACTCGACGGTGGCGAGGTCGAGCGGATAGCCCTGGACGCGGGCGGGGTCGTAGGGGTCGAGCTCCTGGGCGATCGACGCGGCCGAGGTGGCGGTGCCGGCGACGGCGATCCCGCGAACGACGGGCGCGCGCTGCTCCGGTGGCAACCCGGCGAGGAAGACGGCGCGCACGTCGTGCGGCGAGCTTCTGCAGCTCAGCAGGGGAGGGCGGGTCGGAGTGGATGTGCCGCTCGCTCATGCGCACGACGCCGGCGGGCAGTGAGATGTGGAAGCCGGCGATGGAGTCGTGCCCGACGATGAACTCGGTGGACCCGCCGCCGATGTCGATCACGACGGTCGGCTCCTCGGAGGACGCGCGGTCGTGCATCGCCCCGAGGAACGTGAGCTGCGCCTCTTCCTCTCCGGCGAGCACGCGCGCGTCGAGTGAGAAGTCGTCGCCGGATCCGCTCGGCGAACTCGGGACCGTTGGCGGCGTCACGCACGGCGGAGGTGAGCACGGCGAGGTTGGCGGCGCAGTCGTGCGAGTCGATCTCGCTGCGAGTACTCCTCGAGCGTGCGAATACGCGCGCGCATCGGCCTCCTCGGAGAGCGACCCGGACGCGTCGACCCCCTCGCCGAGCCGCGTCACGGTCGAGCGCCGAACGAGCTCGCGACGCGTCCCCCGAGGGCGAGACGTCGGCGACGAGCAAACGGGTCGAGTTGGTGCCGATGTCGACGACGGCCACGCGGGTCATGCGCGGGGATCCTAGATGGATATGCAGGGAAGTGGCGACCTATCGCGTGGGGACGAGCCGGAGGGCCGGATCAAGCTCCGTCCGTCGCATGAGGCGTCTCGCCCGAGGACACCTGCCGGAGCCCTCAGCCGATCTGCTCCGCCAGCTCGACGATGATCCCCTCCGGGCCGCGGACGTAGCAGAGCCGATAGATGTCTTGGTAGCGCTCCACCTCACCAACTAGCTCCGCGTCGCGGGCTCGGAGGCTGGCGACGACGACGTCGATGTCGTCGACTACGAATGCGACATGGCGGATGCCCGGAGTGTTCGCCGGCGCGTGCTTCTCGCCGCCCCGGCCCGACGGGGCGTGAAACTTCGCGAGCTCGACCCGTCCGTGGCCGTCCGGGGTCTCCAACATCGCGATCTCCGCCTGAACGCCCTCGAGCCCTACCACTCGGTCCACCCAACCGCCCTCGACTGACCCCTCGCCCTGCAGCTCGAGTCCGAGCTCGACGAAGAACGCCGTCGCGGCCGCGAGATCATCGACCACGATGCCCACGTGGTCCATGCGTTGGATCGTCATGCGCTCGACGATAGCCACCGACCCCTCGGCGACTGCATAACCCTTGCTCGCCTACGGCGAGGATCTTGCGGCCACGATCACGCCCGAGTTGCTCCCAACCTGCCCCCAACGACAACGACCGCCCCGAAGGGACAGTCGCAGGTCAACGGCATAGCGGGGGCGGGTTCTGTACTTATATCCCCGACCCACCGCGTCGGTCGGATGTACCGGATCGTGGAAGTGCGGAAGCTGCGGTGAAGTGGACAAAGTAACGCGAAATGCGTTAGACCGTCCATCCCGAACGATAAGTGCTCCGACCTCGCCGAGGAGCCCGCCGAAGACCGAGTAGCTCGTAGGTCACGCGCATCCCTCGATTGCGGCGATGAGTGAGGTCAGGGCTGCTGCCGCCTCGTCGATGTCCTCTGGTGTGAAGCCGTTCTGTCGGGCCAGCTCGGTGAAGGGAACACGCCAGCTGTCATACACGGTCAAGGTCGGGGGCCAGATGTGCTTGTCACGCACCGTGAAGATGTCCACGCAGGCTTCGCGCACGCGGGCAAGGCCGACGTCGTACAGCAGATCTTCGACCAGGAGGATGTCCATGACGTCGCGGAACCGGTCGTTCTCGCGCCCTTCGTCGAAGGCCTCAGTACAGGCGTGGAGCTTTTGAGCGACCTGGTAGCGCAGGGAGACGCAGTTGGCCGCCTCGGGTAGCGGCAGCTGCAGCGGGTCCAGAGACATGGCCTGCACGCGGTCGAGCTCTCGGCCCATCCTGCCCTCCACCGGCGCCATCTCCAGTTGGACGCTGCCCCAGCTGCGGCGCTTGTAGCTCAGCCGCAGCCGGACCCGCACCGCCTTCGTGTTGGGGATCGTCTCGGGCGCGTCACGGGTCAGGTTGAAGTTATTCCAGGGCGCAGCCAACGCCTCGTCGAGGCGGTCCATGACCTCCTCGGTCCGCGCGCGAAACGCCGCGTCGTAGTCGCCGGTGGCACGAGCTCGCAGCTGCAGGCGCAACTCCATCGCCAGGCCGCCCTTGAGCAAGAAGATGGGCTCACCGTCCTCATCGCGAACCCGATCAAGCACTGCGGTGACGATCATGGCGTTCAGCCACCGCTGCAACCGCGCCGACGGCATCCTTCGGTCAGCGGCGTGGTCGCCGATGAGCCGCTGCAGGTGGCTGACATTACCCGGCAGCTTCTTGACATCGTCAGCCACCGTGGGCCGCTTGCGGTAGATGGCGCATAGCGGCTAACCGCTTCGCGGTCGGCTTGGTGACGAGCCCGCGAGCACGTGCCGTCTCGATCGCCTGGTCGATCAGCTGCCAGCCGAGCGCCTGCTCGATACCGCCCAGAATGGCTCGTTCCGGGGTCACGATGGGGATGCCCTCGTGCCAGCCGATCTCGGCAGGGTCCAGAGCGAAACGGTGCAGCCGGTAATCTCCGGTACTGCCTTACGGGTGCGGAAGCCGCTCGGGACCGTGAGGTGGATGGCGCTCGGGTTCACGTCACACAGCTCATGCAGGTCCAAGGCGGTCTCGTGGCTGAGCGCACCCCGCCTGCCGGTCCACAAGACCGCCTCCATATAGGCATCAAGCTGTGTGACCGGCACCATCGGCATTCGATACAAGCCGTGGCCGATGTGCTCCAGCGTGTGGCGGGCCGCCATCAAACGCAGCTGGGCTGGATCTATGTTCAGCTCGCGCGCGTCGTCCGGCGTCAGATAGCCGTACTGCTGCTGGGCGTGGTTGAGCAGCGCTGTGAAGGCTCTACCGGGCATGGTGTACAAAACGTATCATATTGATACGGAAAGTACAAATGATACCTGGATACGAAGCGTATTGAAACGATACGCTTCGCACACTACGAGTTAGAGTCCCAAGGCAGCATCCCCGACTCCCCACCATCGCCGTTGCCCGAGTCAGGACAGCAAATGGGCCAGATAATCCGCGACCGACGCCGTGAGTGCGACAGTGATTGCGCAATGACGTACGGCCGTGCTGGCGCGGATGACATCGTTGAAACGCTGGCGGCTCATCGCTTCGCACCCATGTGAAGACGCTTGGCCTCCATGACACCAACCGTTGGATACCTGGGTCTTACGATCGTCCGTGCTTCAGCTTGACGAGCTTTACGCTTACCAAGCGCCCTGACTGTCCGCCTGGCGTGCGGACCCAACGGCCTGCTTTGGAGCATTCGCCTAAACGCCCGCAAACGCAGTTCCGCCTCCTCCTGACGCAGCCGGCCTGCCTCTTTGCACGCGGCTCATTTCGCCTCCCGTCGACCCAAAGGCCAAGGCAACCCATCTTGCGAACATCTCTGAGCTCCAAGCGGAACCTCTGTCGGAACGCTCTTGATGCCGCCGACACCGACGAATAGCCGTAGCGCCTGGCCCATTGCTCATCAGCTCGGTCCTCAGGATGAGTAAGCAGATCACGAAAGAGAAGATCAAGCCGCGCGTTGAGGTGCTCGGTCTGAAAACTCATGGTCATCGCATCAAGCGCCGACTGAAGCGCTGACCAAACACCGGTTGTCGCGTACCCGGCCTCAAGCAGCGTCACCGGATGACCGACCTCGATCGCGTTGCCATCGCGCCCATATCGCTCGCAGAAAAGTGCGTCCAGAGACTCAAGAAGTCGTATCTGCCAGTCCTGATAACGCTGTTCACGCACAGGACGACGGTACCGCTGCCTGCCCGCTGAAGACAACAGAAAACTGCGTATTGGCGACATCGCGTCCCAAAGCGACAGTCCTGCTGCTACGGCCCGTTTGATCAGACCTAAGCCCGGCAGGACGCGCCCAGAACGCCAAAGACCTCCCAAAGGAGGTCCTAAGCGCTGCACGAGAAGGCATAGCGGGGGCGGGATTGAAACACCTACCCGCGACCGCTGATCGCCCGAGTCTAGGGGAAATCGCGTATCGAATCGAGGAGTCGTGGCCATTGAGAAACGGCCTAATTTGGGCCTGACGGGACACGGCGCCGGAGTCGGAGCGACGGCCCCTCGTCGTCCTCACCGACGTCACGAGGAGATCAGGGCGTCTCAGGAGGGACGGTTGCGCTCTCGAATCTCATCCGGCCCAGCGGCCGTTGGGCTTAGCGTCAAGCACTCGAGCGAGAACTCGCCACGCGACTGGGTGGGCGCGGTGAATTCCCCCCACACTGTCGCCGAGCAGGCGGAATAGCTCCACTCGACGCCATCAGGGAAGCGCACGAGGATCGTCTCCTGGTCTGGGAGGAAGGCCTCAGCCACGATCCGTTCCGAATCTACTACTGGGAGCCACTCGATCATCACGGCACATCATAGGCTCCTCTCCACGCGGCGACTGCCGGCGCCAGATCAGGCACTGTCGTCTCCTCACGCCACGGCGCGAGCGTCGGATCTTCGGCCAGGGGCATGGGTCAGGGGGGTCGATCAGGACGCGTGCCGGAAGGACAACCGCCTCGCCCGTCACGATTGCCTCGCCTGTCCGCAGTGAGGGAAGTATGTCCGCGAGCCCAGCGACCGTGTCCGGTAGCGCTGCGCGAATCCTTCCTTGATCGGCGGAATTCGAGAGTCGCAGCGCGATCAGGCTGCCGCATTGCGCCAGTGCAGTGTCTGGTAGCTCGGAAGGCCGCTGCGTGACGAGGAGCAGACCGACGCCATATTGCGACCCTCGCGCGCGATGCGGTTGGCGGCGTCGCCCGCCATCGCCGCCGCGTCAGCGCCGAGATAGCGGTGCGCCTCCTCGAGCGCAATCAGAACCGGACGCGGACGACCAACGCCAACCCCGTCGGCGGGTGTGCGGACAGCTGCCTCGAAGATGAGGTTCAGGACGACGCCGATTGCCAGCTCACTGGCCCGGGCGGGAACGCCACTGAAGTCGAGCACCGAGACCGGCCTGTTGCCTCCCAGCCACGCCGCCATGACGGCGATGAGGGGGTCCGGCCCGGCGGTCTCGGCTACGGGCTCTTGGAAGAAGCGCAAGCGAGGGTCGAGCAATCCGAGTCGCAGCAGCTCTGGAAGGCTGCCGTGGCTGCCATGCATGGGTCCCTTGAACGGCGCAGCGCCGCCCTGCCCGTATTCGGCGAACCGTGCGGGAACGAGACCAGCGGCATCACCGGGCTCCTCCTCGCAGACCGTGTCGGGTTGCTTCGGCTCCATCCGGGTTTCGTTGTTCTCGTAGTCGAGCCGATGCCAGATCGGTCAGCTCAAAGGGGACCGGCGTGTCGGAGGTAACCGCCGCGGGGTCAAGCTGAAGCCAGTCCGCTTCGCTGACGAAGATCCGTCGCGCTTGTGCGACGAGCTCTTCGAATCGGCTCCGGGTCGTTGGGCCACCGCGTGAGCCGGCGAACACCTCGAGGATGTCCACGGCGGAAAGGGCCCAGTAGGGGACGAGAAGGCGGCTCTGGTCATCGGCGGACAGCACAGAGAGGACCGACGCGTCGTCGCCAAGGGCCCTTGGGTACTCGCCGTGCGGGTCGATAACGACGATGTTCGCCGCAGGCCAGCCGCCGCGCGCGAAACGCTGGAGGATGCTGGCGACCGCACTGGTCTTGCCCGACCCGGTCGATCCGACAACCGCAGCGTGGCGGATCACGAACCTGCCGGCCTGGAGACAGAGCGGAACGTCCTCGGCCGCCGCGAGTCGACCTAGCGCAGATGATCATCGCCAGTCGGCGGGAACACCGCTTGGAGGTCCTCGGCAGTGGCGAAGTGCACCGGATCGTCAAGGCCTGGATAGGAGCCAACACCCCGTTGAAAGCTGTGGGTCGCTCGGTCGATCTCCCCGAGAAGCTGAACTTGCAGCCAGCGCTCGCCGGTCTGCGCTACCCCCGCTGGGGCCTGCACCCCTGCGAGCTCAGCAATGCCGAGCAGCGAGACCTGACCCGGCGGGTTCGACCAATCCCTGGGGAAAGCGCGCCGAGCAATCCGATTTGGCCGATGGGCTGTAGTCGCCCGCGAAAGATCGGCGCCAGCCCAGCAAGATCGGCGTCGAGCGCGACTGTGATTTGGGCGCCGAGCACATGGCGCACCGCACCGATCCTTGTCGGCTCGCTGTCAGGCATCTGCTTGCTCTGCGGCAACAGCAAGGAGCTCAGCCAAGCGAGCCTGCAACTCTCCCTGTGGCGGGGAGCTTGGCGCCAGAAACGCAGCAAGCCTCCCGAAGTCGCCGAGCCCGAACGTGTCATCGGTCCACAAATCCTCGGGAACGTCGTGGGGGGTGCTCCAGTCGGCGCGAACGCCGCCCTTAATTGCCTCCTTGCCTGCCAGCGTTTGCAGGTTCGGCATTGAGACTGCGTTCTCGGCGAGGACGTGGGGAATCTCGCCGTGGGCGAAAAAGCCGTCGAACTCGGATCGCGGACGGCGCCGAGCCGCGTTCGAAGATCATCTCGTTGAGGTGCTGGTCGCCGAACGAGTACCCGGCGACGATCATCAGCGTCTCTGGGTGCTGCATCGCCCGCCGAAAGCGGTCCTGCAGGACCACGAACGGAACGCGTCGAGACTCGTCGTACTTTAAGCTTCATCTGAGGGGTAGATCGCCGCTGGCTCTCGGTCGGCGACCGGCGCGCCGAGACGAACAACTTCCGTGTCCTCCCACGCCCAATGGACTGAGCCGTGCAGCTTCCAGAGCCGCACGATGAATGCGGGCAAGCTCCCTGGAGCGTTCGCCTCGGCCTCGACAACCTCCGTCCGAAACCGGGCACGGAGCGCACCGGAGAAGCCATCGAAGTACGGAACGCCCAAAGCCTCCAACGCAGTCTCCAACAGGAGGTCGTAGTTCACGGTGAACAACTCGAGGGGGAGGAGGTAGTCGGCACGCGCCGCCCACGCGGCGAGCTTGAGCATTGGCTCGGCACGGACATCTTTGAGATCGAGCGCCGATACGATGCTGCGGCATACGGCGCGATCGAGGTCCGCTGCCTTTTTGCTCGTCAGGCCATCAACCTCTCCGTCGCTTCCCTCTAGCAGGGTGGCGATCCGTCGCAAGCGACTGAGCGCCTGCTCTAGGTCCCTAGCGTTCAACTGACCTTTGAATGCCGTTCGCTCCTCGGAATTCAAGGATGCGAGCACCTTTCTTCTGAAGCTCCGAGACATCCGGCAGCCCACAGGCCCGCGCCGCGCCAGCGCCCAGGGAACGCGCATACGTGGCGCGAGCGTGCAGCGAGCTTCGCGCTCATCCCATTCGCAAAGGGAGCGACCTCATGTTTGAGCACGCGGCAACACTCAGGCGCTGCGGTTCCGCGCATCGAAGGGCCTGGGATCTGTAAAATGGGACGGACGTGCTCGCCGTTCTCCGGTGGTGGTCGGCCTCCCGGCGAAACTCCGGCGGATACGGCCCTCTCGTTCGTGGCATAACGGAGATCCTTTCGCGTCCAAGCCACTAAAGCCACTGAGAGGCCGACCAGGTGTCTGACCGGCGCCCGGGCCAGCGGGTGACCAGTTTTGTTGATCACGACCCGACCGGCAGGCCACGTGCCGTGTCGTCGCGGATGCGGTGCATCGGCGGTGTGCGGCACACTGCCCGCGTGCGTGAACCCAACTGGCGCTCCATGGCCGCAGAATGGCGCCGGTCGCTTTGCGACATCGGCCTGCTTTCTGGCGTCCCGTGCCTGGAAGGGCGCTGACGGCACGACATGGGTCCGGGTGGATCACTCTGTTCCCCATCTCAGGCTGCGCGGCCGGCCGCGATACCTGTTCACGACGACTCAGAGATTCCTCGACCCGACGGGCTTTCCAATCAGACACTGCGACAGAACATCACCCAAGACGCCCAGAAGCCCCGTCACAGAGCGCTCTATTGCTGGGATATTCGGCGTGCCGTCACGCTCGCCGCACTGTCGTTCCACGTCGACAAGCTGACCTCGGTCCCATTGGTCGTGACCGACCTCGCTATCCGTCAAGACGACTTGAACGCCCATAGTGTGTTCGCTGGCTGGATGCTGCTGGATGTCCTACAAGACGTCGCTGTCGCAGCGCCAGGGCCGCGCTGACGACGAGATCGGGGCATTGGCCAACGACAACCCCCAACAAGCTCACCTCGAGCGCTTCGGGCTGCGACCCTGCCAACGCCCAACTCATTTGAGCAAGCCGGGGACCTGGTACTGCTACCGGCGCACGCGCGGAAAGAGCTAGCCCTCGTCGTCCTCGTCGAAGCGCGCACCTCGAAACGACTCGACCGGCTCGCCGCCGGCCACTACCTCCAGCACCTGCTGATAGACGTCCTTCGGTAGCCGCCGCTGCGCTTCAGTGAGCCACGGCATCATCCGCATCCTGGCGTTGTGCGGATCGGCTGGCGGTGAGATAGCGCTCCACGTCGGCCTCCAGTGACTCGAGCTCATCCAGGCTATGCGCCTGCGGACGCGCGTGCTCGACCAGCGCCCCGGCCAGCTCGCCGACGTCTCTTCGCCGGTAGTAGCGATCACATAGCTCAAGCACCAGCGTGGGAGCGCGGCGACGCTCCTGGCCATACGGCTCGGTCGCAACCTTTCGCCGTGAGAGCGTGCCAGGATCCACACGCAACAGCACGGCAGCCTGGCGCAAACTTGGCCACAGCCAAACGGGAGAAGTCGACCGGACCGTCGGCGCTCTCCCGCACTGCCGGCCGCGTCTTCTTAGTGGGGGCCCTCGTAGCCATACCCACACAGTACAGGATCGGCGCAACGGCCGCAACACTTACAACACTGGCGACGCTTGCTGTGCCCTTAGATGGACGCCGCGGACAAAGGAAACCAAAACGCGTTGGACCGTCCTCGGACTGAAGGCCACGACCAGGGCGCGCCGGGGTCGTGCCCCTCTACGCTGGGTCGGTGGACATCATGCAGGCCGCACGGTCACCGGCCGACGTTCGGCGGCAAGCGGGCGCCTGCGAGGAGCTGCTGACCTATCTTCACGACGAGCTCCGCCCGCGGATCGGTGTGCCGGAGCCGCAGCCTGCCCATTGGGGCATTCTCCTCGCGCTGTTTGCGTCGGCGACCACGACCTACGAG
Source organism: uncultured Solirubrobacterales bacterium (assembly GCA_963779405.1). GTDB lineage: Bacteria > Actinomycetota > Thermoleophilia > Solirubrobacterales > Solirubrobacteraceae > Palsa-744. Next base: position 154,990 of record CAVZYF010000019.1, on the reverse strand, counting down.
GCCGCTGTTCTCCTCGCGCGCGAAGAGTTCGGCTATCAGGCAGCAATGCTCAATCGCTCCCTGTTCGAGACCATGGTCGACTGCTACTGGGCGGCAATGAACCCAACAGTCGCGGTGGGGCGCATCGAAGACCACACGACCTACAACGCCCACTTGAAGGCGCGCGTATCTGCCAAGTACCCCGACCAGTTTGGGGGTCTCGCTCCGCGACCAGCGTTGAGCGATGCCGAGGAGAAACGGCTGCGCAAGCTCTACCGGGGAGGCAGCGGCTCTTGGACGGGGGCTCTCCTTGTACGACCGCGTGAAGGCGATCTCTGAGCGCTGGCCCGAGGGCAAGGCCCGTGAGCACCTGATGTTCTTCGTTGACATCGCCAACAGCATCAACGACGAGGTGCTGCATCCCACGCCGTGGGGGATGTCGAGGACGACGCGCCCCGCGACAGCCCCGGACGGCAGTGATGCCGTGCGCTTCCACGCGGGAAGGAGTCCAGAGTTCTGCAGCGAGGCTTTATTCGGTTCCATTCTGGATCGCGAGTTCTGTGGTCCGGCTGATATTGCAGCAGTGCGAGCTCGAGGTTGAGGAGTTCGAGGACGGTCTCTACACGCGGGGCATCCGGGCGTTTCGTATCTATCCGCTCTGAGGAGCTCCGCAAGCTCGGTCGCAACGAGCAGTGCCCCTGCGGCAGTGGCCTCAAGCTCAAGCGCTGCCACGGACAGTAGCCGCAGCGAGGCCGCGCCGAACCATCGCTAGGCGAGGTGATTCTTCGCGGATGTATCTCGACCGAACAGCAGCAGCGTCGCTCCGTCAAGAACGCTGCGCTGAAGGACGTCTGCTGGCGTTTGAGCATCTCCGCCTTGGCTCCGCGAGCATCCTCCTCGCGGAGCCAGTTCGCGGAGCGCTAGATCCATCCGTTGCGCCGACCGGTCACTAGTAGTCGGACCAGCGCCGCGCATGTGAGGATCACTTGCAGTAGCCACTGCCACCGATCCATGGTGTCTTCCTTTCGGGATGGTTTGCACCTGGTCCCGACGATGACAGCGTCCGCGCCGGATGTCGGTCGCAGCGGCGAACATGCAAGATGTTGACGGGCTCAATGTCATCCGAGGCGGATTCGTTCGCGGTCCGTAGGCCGAGCATCGATGATCTCGTGGCAGTAGCACGCGTTGCCGGGCGCGATCGAACCACCAGGCGCACGATCCGTCACTGGGTCGACCGGGGGTTGGTGGATCACCCGTGTACGGTTGGGCCGCGATCCTCGCTACCCCTTGCGCGCTGTCGGACAAGTCGACACACTCGCTCGCCTACCGATCCGGAGCCACGGGATTGAGATGGTCCGCTTCGCTTTGTTCATCGAGACGGACAGCGTTCCGGTGGAGGATGCCCTCAACATCGCGGCATCGCGCGTCGATGTCTTGCGGGCAGAGGTTGCCGCCTTCCGGGAGCAGGCGGCTCGCGATCCTGAGCTTCTGCGCGCCGAGGTCAAGCGCGCTGCCCGGCTGCGGGTACAGAACTCCGTCCTCCCCCGGGAGGTGCGGATGTCGCTCCATGAACGCGAACAGGCACTTGCCCAGCTTGTCGGGCTGGCGCTGCGTGTGCAGCTCGCGGGTGTGCCGCCCGGTATGTCCGTGATCGAGCGCGCGCTCGGGCTGCGCAGCGGGCGCGGCGGCGCCAGCCGCGATACGCCGCTTGCCCTCATCGAGAAGGATCTTGCCGCGATGGACCCCGAGGCTATGTACGAGGCCGTCCGTGCCGCGACCCCGACTCGCGCGCGCATCGCGAGCAACCTCGTCGAGCTGCTCTGCCTCTGGTTCCCGGCGCTCGTCCCAAGCCTGCTCATGACGGCGAGCATGACCGAGCGAAAGTTCCTGCAGGTCATCCGCGGCGCAGGCGACGAGCTCGATCCCGACGCGTACCTCGCGACGTTCACTGGACTGCTCGCCAGACAGGCGCGGCTTCCGGATGAGCAACTGCGCCCCATCGAGGCGGCGTTGCGGCCAGCCGTCGCGATGGTCGAAATCCTCGCCACCCAGCCACCCGGGGAGCTCAGCGGCGTGCTCTCGCGCCTGCGACCATTGCAACGACTCAAGCTGGAAGCGGCGATCGCCCTCACCGGCCGTCGATAAGGGGACCTGCTCCGCCTAGCTTGAGCTTGCTCTCCGAAAGAGCCTTCAGGGGCAGCAAGGCACATGCGTATGCTGGTTGCGTGACTCGGCAGACCTTCGCAAGCGACGATCCAGTAGTCGCGTTCCTGCGTGCGGATTCCTGGAGTAGGCCGCCGTTCTGCGAGCTCGCTCGTGACGTAGAACAGGAGGCGTGTCTCGGGAGCGAGGCCAAGCGTCGGCCTCGCCACGGCTTGCAAGCAGCGCGCGATGCTCCCCCTTCGCGCTTCCGAGATCTACGAATGCCGGTCGCTATCGAGGCCACTCGCCTAGACACGCAGTTAACCGGTCGCCGATGCTCGTGTTTTATCCGCCTGAGATCAAGCACAGATTGACGTGGCGGGGCCTTTACGTCGACGGGGCGTTTGCGCAGCGGGAGCTCGATCGCAAGCGGCACGTTCAATTCGCGCGCTAAGGATCGCGGAACGGCCCTTGGGATTGGCGACGACACTCTGCGTCTATTTGCACGAGGTGGGAGCTCTGCGCCCGATCGCGTTCTCGCAGGGTCCGTATTGGAGCGGTATGTGCGTGCCGGCCGAGTCGGCCGAGCAGATGATCTTTTCCGACGAGGATCCGAGCAGCAGGTGGAGTGACTACGAGTACGAGTTGCACGGGCACGCCAACGTGAGCGCGCTCTACGACGCCGTGGCAGCAGCTGGCTGCGATTGATGCCGTCGATGCTGGGAAGTTCAGTGTCCCGCTCTGGGTTGTTGCTGGCGAGGCTGGCGTTGGCGCTCGCGCGCTGGATCAGATGCGAAGCTGGGCAGAAGGGCAGGATGACCGTTGGCGTGGACTCGACCTTGCTTGGCAGCCCTTGTTGCAGGCGCTCGTTCGTCTTCAGAACCGATACCTCCCTGAGCTGACCCGCCGTACAACGCTGCTCATTCGATCCTGAAACTGGCGAGCGAGTCGACCCATTTGTCGCCGAGCGCGAGACGTTCGATCCGAAGGCCGTGTTCGAGCAGGACTTCTGCGAGGACCGCGACGGGTTGCTAGCCGCTTACCACTTTCTCGTCGACCGCGGCCTTCGCCACGATCCGGAGGATGGTTTGACGATGCTCCGCCGAGCACGCCCCCGTTCCTTCCACATTCGCGTGCGCGGCGAGCCGCGCCGAGCACAAGACCACTTCGACGCGGCCGACGTTCTGCCGACGCTTCCGTAACCGACCTGGACGGCCGACGGCCACCCCAAAACGAGACGATCCCAATGGATGGTCGACAGGATGAGCGAGCCGAGGTCTATGAGCGAGGCCCGGGGAGCGAGTGGAGCGGTGCTGATGTGGTTGGCGCGCTTCAGAAGGCAGATCTGTATCCACACGGCGTTCACGTTGTTCACGAGGGCGACAGCGAGCAGATCGTGATCGAAGCGCTGCTCGCCTCGCTGCTCGGCGCCGGCATGCTCGAGGAGGTCAACTTCACTGACCTGGAGGCGCCGGCAACACCGGCGTTGTCGCCGACCTCGTCGGTTCCCTGGATGGCTATGCGCGACGAGTCGTCGTCGTCCTCGACAGCGAGGCCAGGGCTCGTGAGCACGTCCAAGCGCTAATCGCCTCGGGCGGGACTTCCCGCCGCCGACGTCTTGCTGTTCGACACGAGCTTGGAGGAGGCCAACGCCACGGACGACGAGCTCGCCGCCATCGCGACGGAACTGGCGACTGAACACGGGGTGTCGATCGATATCGCCGGCAAAGAGCTTCGAGACTTCCACGAGGAGCGCGCTCAGCGCGCTCGCCAGCGCGGCACCGAGATTCCCGGACTCGCCTCATCGCTGGTGCAGGTTGTAAGCAAGACAGCAGCTGGTGCCTGGCATGTGCGAAAGCGCGACCTCGTAGAGAGGCTGGCGAGCAAGCTCGCCGACGAGATCCACACGTTGCCGCCCGAGGATTGGCGGCGCCCCATCAGCTCCTTTCTCTCCTGTGCCCTCGAGCGGATGACATGCCGCCCCTCAACCGGCCGATTCCCTGTCGGCGCATCCGACTGACCCTCACACCAATCTCATGCTCATTGTGCGTGATGTCCGATTCAGGCCGTTGGCCTTCTACTTCCGCAAAGCGCTCCGCGCCGTCTGAGCGGCAGAGCAAGTCCGACAACAGCTGGAGGTCCTGTTCAGCGGGCTTACCGAACGACGCTCTCGAACTCCGACCAGATCTCCCCGAGCTCCTCCGGCAGGCGCTCCAGCACGAGGCGCGTCGCGATCCTCCTGGCCATCTGCTCGACGCTGGTCGTCAGCCACGGCCTCGCCCCATGGTGGGCATCGACCACCGTCGCAAGCGCCGCCAGCGCCTGTTCGCTCGCCTGTGCCTGAAGCTGGGCGAGCGCGAAGCCGGCGAGCTCTTCCTCGCCCGCCGTCAGGGCGCCGTCGGCGAACTCGGCTGCGGCGGCCGTCAATTCCGTGCTCGTGCTCGCGCTCCGCCAGTGTGGGCGCCCCAGCTGCTCGCCGGCCTCCAGCCGTGCCCGCAGGTCTTGGAGCATCTCGAGCTGTGCGTCGGCGTCACCGTGGTCCGCAAGGTCCTCGATCACAGTGCGGCGCGCCTCAGGCTCGATGCCCTCCTCGAGGAGGTCCCTGCAGCTGCTTGGCTGCGCCAGCCTCGGCCAGCAGTCCGATCGCGTTTCCCCACCAGGGTGTGGCGGACCCCAGCTGCCGCAGGCGGGGGCGAGCGCGGCGTCGGCGACCGCCCCCGTTTGCGCCGGGGCGTCCTGCGATCGCGAACAGCGTGCTCAGAATCCGCCCATCGGTTGCCTCGGCGAGCCGGTCCAGCAGCGTCTGCTCGAGACGATCGTTGTAGTTCGTGGCCAGCCATGCCACCACGCCGTCTTCTGTGAGCTCGAACTCGCCGTAGGGTCGGGCTGTCAGGTGGGCGTCGAGCAATTCGACCCCAGCGCTCATCGCTGATCTTCGCCCTGCTGGATGAGCCGAGGCTCAGCATCGCCCTTGTGCGCTCGTCGAGGTGCTCCTCCGCCGGCGCCGGCGCAATCCCGCCGCTTGGGCCACCAGCGCTCTACGAGCTCGCTCACGATCTCTCGGTGGCGCTCGCTGATTGCATGCAGTGAGCCCATGGGAAGCGAAACGTCCTCAGGTTCGGCGGATCAGCCCTTCTCGTCGAGCACGACGATGAAGCGCGCCATCGCCCGCTCGTGTTGGTGTTCGCGCTCTTCGCGCTTTGTGACTTCCTCTCGGGCGCGCGCAAGCGCGTCACGCAGATCGCTCCTATCGTCTCTGGCGAGCAGGGAACCGTCGAGCCGGGTCAGCGGCGCGAGCTGGCCTAGCGGAGCCCACGGTCCGTCGAGGGTGCGTTGCACACGTACCGCATCGAGTGCTGCCTTGGGCTGGCGGGCGAAGATGTCGGCGAGCACCTGTGGGTCCGGCTGATCGAGCACGTGCAGGTTCGCGCAGGCCCGCATCAGCGCCGTCACGCGCGGCTCGCTCCACGCGTCGGGGTGCGCGGTCTCGATCAGACGGGCCAGCAGCCATGGCAGCGCGCTGTCGATCGAGTTCGCCTGTTGCACGAGGGCGAGCCCGTGGTCCAGATCCAGGCGCGAGGAGCCTCTCGGCGAGCGGTTGCAGGCCATTGCGGCCGGTGACGTGCGCGCCTATCTCGACCAGGCCGCCCGGATCCACGATCTCCACTAGCGCCGCGACCGCCTGACGTCGCACCCTGTCCTCGCTGGAGTCGAGGAGGGCCCTGAGCGCGGGCTCGGCGCTCGCGAGCCGGAGCTGTCCCGCGATCGCCGCGGCCTGCGCAGCCACCTGAGGATCCCCATCTTCCAGGCGCGGCAGCAACCAACCGTCGGTGGCGCTGTCCGTAGTAAGACCGCCGAGCGTCTGCAGAGCCCGCATCCGCTCGGCCGTGCTCGCCGAGCGTGTCTGCTCTTCCAGCTGGACGCGGCGCTCCTCGATCAGCTCCGGCCAACGCTTCGCGATCGCCGCCACTGTCATGCGGGAGCTTCGCAGCGCGCCGTCGCCGAACAGGCCGTATGCCACGCCGCGCCGCACATGCAGATCATCGAGGACCTTGAGGGCTTCGCGTGCATCCTCGACGGTGCCACGAGTAAGAACCGTGCGAGCCCAGCGCGGCTCGTCGATCTTGCGCAACTCGGCCCTCGCCGTGCGCTCGGCGTGCTCGAAGACGAGGTCGATTGTCAACTCGATGTCCTCGCGCAGCCGCTCCACACCCGCGACATCGGCCGAGGCGAAATGTCGTAGCGTCGCGACGGGGTCGGCGGCTTTGAGAATCGCATCGGCGCAGAGCCCCTCCTGCAGCGTTTTTAGCGGGAATGCCACGACGTCGGGGATGTCCGCCAGGAGCGTGGCCTCCACCAGCCGGTGGCGTGCCTGCTCGCCGCCGAGCCCGTCGGGGCCCGGCACGCGCGCAAGCTCGGCTGAGGCGGCGCTGGCCCGACCCCGCAGCTCTAGGGCCACCGCCAGTGAACGCATCCACTCGCCGAGGTCGGCGCGGTGCGTACCCTCACGGCTCGCCTCTCGGGCGCTCGCAGCGTATTGCTCATCGACGAGCAGTTCCAGCGGACTGACGGGGTCCGCTACGTCGTCGAGCAACCTATCCGCAAGACGTGCCGCGAACAGGGGTATCCCGAGCAAGTCGCCGAGGCCATAGCCGTCGAGCATCGCCTGCTCAACCCGGGCTTGCGGCACGCTTCGCATCTCCAGGTACCTGCGTGCCCAACGCCGGCTCGGCACTATCTGGAAGATCGTGAAGCCCGCCTCGATCAACGCCGATAGCTCGGCGCACGGCCGCGAGGTCACGAGCCAGCGCTGCTGCGGCCAGCGCTCCACGGCAGCCAGGATCGCCGCGACGGCGGCGGGACGGAGGTGCTGACCGGTCTCGTCGAACCCGTCGAGTGCGAGCACACCCTCGACCGCGTCGAGATCCTCACGCGGCAGCGGCTCATCGCCGATCTGGAGCAGCCGCGCGACGGCGTCCTCCGCCAGCGCATCCTCGCCACCTGGAGCGAAGCCCTTCAAGCTCCCATGAGCGCAGGGCCGGTCTGTGAGCTCGGAGAGCCACCCAACGAACGTCGTCTTGCCCATACCGGGCCCACCAATCAGAAGCGAGCGGTGCCCGTCGAGCATCGCCGCCGGAGTTGTGATGGCCTCGTCGCCCGCCCAACCCTGATCGAAACCGAAGACCTTCTGCGCCAAGCGCTCCTGGTCATCCTCGGGCCGCGCTTGCACGAGGATCGGTTGCAACGTCGTCGGGGTCTCGCGCGAGCTGCTCTCCTCTCCTGAGGGCCTCTGCGCGCGCGGGGCGAGCGCGAGGGCGACCCGCTCGACTATCTCGTGTGTCGGGTCGGGCGGGTAGCCAACGACGGTAAGAAACCCGAGCTTCTCGAGCTCTTCCATCTCCGCGGACCGCGAGCGCACCGCCGCTTCGTTGAGCAGCAGGTAGTGCTCCGGCGAGTCCCTGAGTTTCTCGGAGATCCAGCGCAGGATCCCCAGCAGATGATGCTCGGCGGCGTCCAACTGAACCCCAGGTACGCACGTTGCTCGACGCCAACCTCGGTGAGACGAAGCGCTCGAAGACCTCGCTGGCCGCCAACTCGTCCATGCCGCGGCCCGGGAGCACCAGGCTCTCAGGCCTCGAAGGCATCCCGTGCAGATGTACTACCTGCAACTGCTTGTCGCCCGGTGCCTGCATCGTCTCCACATCCTCGGGCAGAAGCGAGACCGCATCGATGCCGCGGTAGCGGGCGGCGCGCTCGAGCCCGTCGTCGTAGTTCGTGGTGAACGCCCGACCGGATGGAACCGCGCAAAGCGCGATCAGCGCCGGTGTAGGTCGAAGCCGCCACCCAGTGACTATTTCCGCCAAATGCCCCTGGACGGCGGCGGTCCCGACCGCTGTCTCCGCTGCTGCTGTTACATCAGGGAGGCTCGCCCCTGCGGGGAGGGCCACGCCGCACCGGCGCGCGAGCTCGTGTCCGAGCTCTTGCGTACGAGCTGCGCCGGCGGCGACGGTCATCCCCGAGCCCACGAACGGGAGTACGTCGGCGCGCTCTCGACGCAGAAGCTCAATCAGCTGCTGTGCGGTCACAACCGCAAGCCTAGATCGCCCACTGAGGAGCGCCTATCGCGAGCGTCAACCAGTCCCTGGCGACGCACCGGCGGACAGATCGAGGAGGTGCTGTGGAAGCCCCATCGCGGTCACCGCTCCGGACCCGCGGCAACTTACAGTCCCCCTCGGTTGCCTAATCAAACAGGTCGCGTGTAAACCAATGAGGGGGTTGGAGGGTGAAGTCTTTCGCGTTCTATGGGCGTGTGTCGAGCGATGACGCGCAGGATCCTTCGCTTTCGATCCCGCGCCAGCTCTCCGCCTGTGAGCGCGCCGTGGCGGCTTCCGGCGGTGAGATCGTCTGCTGCTACTGGGATTTGAGAGTGGCCGCAAGCACTCGAGGACCGCGGGCAGAGCAGCAGCGCGTGGCGCGACAAGCTCGCGGTTCCTTGCGCCGGCGGGCTGCCCGAGCTGCTCGCCGCCGCGTATCATGGGGAGCCGTTTTACGCCGTGATCGTTGAGAGTATCGACCGGCTATCGCGGATGACCGCAGATGCGACACGGATCGAGCGTGACCTCGAACAACGAGATATTGGGCTGTACGCTGACCGATGAGCCGATGTCCACGGAACGCAACCTCGATCCTCACCCGCCGGTCAAGCAAGGCGTCGCCGAATGGTACGTCCGCGACCTATCGAGAGCAGCCGCCGCGGAATGGAAGAGAGCGTCCGCCAGGGCTGGCACACCGGCGGCCCCGCACCCTACGGCTACCAGTTGGAACCGCATCGCCATCCCAACCCGGCCAAAGCCCGCGACGGCAAGAAGCAAGCACCGGCTCATTCTCGACCCGTAAGTGCCCCGATTGTGCAGACGATCTTCGAGGACTACTGCATTCGCCGCCTGGGGCTCGGGGCGATCTTCAACAAGCTCAACAGCGATCTGGCCCGCTATCCGCCACCGGCCGCAACAATAAGGACGAGATGGCGCTCGGGAAGACCTGGAACCGCTCACAGTTCTGGGCGATGTTGCGCAACCCGAAGTACACCGGCTACAACGTCTGGGGCCGCCACGACAAACGCCCCGGACGACCCCATCCGGCCGCGTGAGCAATGGGTCTGGAGCGCGACGCCAACCCACCCGGCGATCGTCCCGAGAGCTGTTCGAGCAGGTCGATGAGCGCGCGCCGGGACAACATCGACGCCGCCAAGGAAGCACCGGCTGCCTACCCCACACGGCGCACCAGACGCACAGGACGCGTCTATGTGTTGCGCGGCCGAGTGCTCTGCGCTCTGTGCGGACGACGGATGGAGGGCACCCACCAGAAGGGCTCCAACTACTACCGCTGCCGTGTCAACGCCACCCGGGGGAACAGCGCTGCCCGCGTCGCGGGACATCCCGGCGCCTTGCAGATCAAGGAGGACATAGTCTTCGATGCCGTGCTCGCGTTCATGGACCGCCGCCTATTCGGACCAAGCGGCTCGAACGCCTCCGCGACGAACTCGCCCGCGCGAGCGGCGATCAAGATGACCAGCCCACCGAAGAGCTGGAGCGTTTCCGAGGCGAGCTGAAGGACATCGACCAGTCCCTACATCGACAGTCGCTGCGCATGGAGGAGCACGATGACCCCGGCCATCCTGTCGTCGCCCTCCCAAGGAACACATCACCGAGCTGAGCACCCGCCGCAAAACCATCGAGGACACCATCAGGACCAGCGAAGCCCGGCAGGCCCAAACTCTCCAGACTCACGAGATAGAGGCGGCGCTCGACGCGATCCCCGACCTACAAACGCTGAGGTCAGCAACCGCCGACGAACTTGCAGAGATCCTCGGGGCCTTCGACGTGACCGCCACCTACGACAGGCCTAACCGTGCACTCGAGCTTGCCGCGACCGTTAAAGCACACCGACCGCCAAATGGCGGTCGGGCATCTCGAGGTAGCGGGGGCGGGATTTGTACGCTCCGACGCTTCCAAGCACCTCCTCAGTCGGGCATACCAGATCACGGAAGTGCGGAAGCTCCATGAATATGGCGATTTTCAGCCATTTGGGCCGCTACATGCTCCTCGGCCGCACGCGGGGGCGCCAGCCTGGCCAGCCGCTCAAAGCCGGTTCGATCCCACCCCTAAAGACTTCCTAAAGGATTTTCGACGCCTGGCGACCTTCGGGTTCTGGATCGGAAAGCGCGCGTCGAACGCAGCGCAGCGTGGCAAGCGCGCAATCAGAGCATGTCCAGGTCCGGCGTGTGCTGCGAGGCACTGGATAGACAGGATGGAGCGTGGCCCTACCGGCTGGGAGCCTGTGGCTGGGAACGGGCGAGCGAGCCGGCGGCTGCGTGGGCGCGCAGGCCCTGCTCGAGTGCCCGCACGCCGGGCCGTCTCTGCTGCTTCACGCGCATCGCGATCTCGTCCGCGGCGGCGGGGTGCTCGCCTGTGGGGGCGCCCGGGTCGGCGAGGTCCCCGTCGGCGAGGGTCTGCTGTTGCAGGCAGTCGGGCTTGCAGCAGCTGCTCGACTGGTCCAGGTTTCCGGTGACGAAGTGGAAGTTCCATGATCCGACGTCGGCAATCTCAAGTGGCGCGACGCTCATCGACAACCACTGCAGGATCTCCAGCGATGCGCACGCCATGCTGAAGGCGTAGACATTCTCGTTCGCGCGGTGCGGGTGATCTTCGGGGAGGGTTTCGATGTAGGCGGGATCGTCGAGGTCGCCGGCGCGCTCGAGGCTCACGTCGGAGGGCAGGTACTGGCCGAGGCACTCGAGGCACGGGCGGCCCGGCGCCGCGATGTGGGCCTTCCAGTCGGCGCTTGTCAGTCTTGGCCGGGCACGGACCGCGATTCCACCGTCAATGACAGGGATGAGGTGCGCATAGGCGATGTGGTCCAGCAGTTGCCGGGGCCAGGGCCGGTCGACGCAGCTGAAGAGCAAGTCGCAGTCCAAGGCGGCAAGGTAGCCGTCTGGCTGCACGACGCTGAGCTCGTGGATGTCGACGCGTAGGTCGGGGGCAGTGCCGTAGCGCAGCAGGGCCTCGCGCAGCACCTGGGTCTTGGAGCGGCTGCGTAGCACGTCCAGGCGGGTGGCGTGGGCGAGCCGATCGAGGTTGTGCAGCTTGGTGGTGTCGAAGTCGATGATCGTGATGTGTCTGACGCCGGTGCGGGCGAGCGCCTCGACGACGAGCGCTCCGACGCTGCCGGCGCCGATGATCCCGACGTGCTGGCGGGCGAGGTCCTGTTGGACATGCTCACCCCAGGCGGAGACGGTTCGGGTCATGCGCTCGTCGTGGGCTACGGGCGGGGCGAGCTTCGGGTGGTGGGTGATCGTGAAACGCTCGGAGATAACCCGTACGCTCTCGGCGTCTGTGCGCGGGTAGGTGTGCGGGGCGGTGCGGTTCCAGCGGCGGGCGCTCCATCCGGCGTCGCCGGCGAGCGTCAGCCCTAGCAGCGGCAGGTCGGTGAGGGAGAAGGCCTGTGCGGCGTACCGTTGCTCGGCCTGGATGTCGTCGTCGCTCATGCCCTGCCATTGCCGGCCGGCGGGGTGACTGTGGGCGAGTGCGAGCCCTCCCCCGGCCTGTTCGGCGTGCGCGGCGGCGCGCAGGAAGTACTCGCTGGAGAAGGAAGCGTTACCGTGTACCGTGCGCTCCCCTCGCGGAGGAGGATTGGCTCGCCGAGCAGGTAGGTGTCGCGGCTTGCGCCTGTGCTCGGCCGGTAGGTCCCGAAGCAGACGTCCTCCTGGCCATCGACGCGCAGCAGGTGACCGGCGAGCCGGCGATGGGTCTCGCCGGTGAGAGCGACGCTCAGGCGGCGCATGAGAGCACCAGCTCGCCCGGCAGGCCGGCGAAAAGCCGTCGCAGATGGATATCCAGGTAGCTGCTCGCTGTGCGTCCGCAGTCGGCCCACTCGTTGAAGGGTGACACAGTACTCCCAGACCCCGGCGGGGTCTCGAAGCCGCGGCTTGCCGCGTCGTGCACACCGCCGTAGGGGGCTGTGCGCCGTCAGGGCGGATCGGCAGCAGACGCGGGCTCACGAACGGCCCGGTCGGTGGGCTTCGCGGATGGTCGAGCGGCTCCAGGCCGATCTTCAGGCTTGTCCCGTCGAGCGGTCCGACATCGACCTCGTAGGAGAAGATCACGAACCGTCCGGCGAGCAGCGTCACCGTGTAGGAGCGCGCGCGCAGCTCCTCGGCGAAGCCGTCAGAGCCCGGTGGCGCTCATGACACCGGGGTGGGCCCCGTAAATACCGAGATGAACTTCGCTTTCTCGGTGATGGTGATCTGCTGGTCGGGGTCGCGGAATGTCTTTTGCTCGCGGCCGACCTTCTCGACGGAGTACCACTCGTCGGGCTTCTTGCCGACGAGCGCGAGGATCTCGCTCATGGTCAGGCTGTCGGTCTCGATCTCCAGAGGCTCGCCGTCCTCGGTGAAGCGGACCGGGTGTCGTGGGAGTGCTCGTGCTGCGATTCTGCGTGGGTGGTGTCGGTCTGCTCATGATGAGACGGCCTCCAGCCGCCGGGGCGATCCCTAGAGTTCGTGGAGAGCCGTCGTCGGAACCCCATATGCGTAGTTGTTATAATCATTCCATATCGTTATGGACGCGATCGCATGCCTCCCCCTCGTCACGTCCCGACGACAGCGTGGATCTCCCGGCGCATTCGCGAGGCCCGCGAGCAGCTCGGCTGGACGCAGGCGATGCTCCGAACAGCTCGAGCGCACCCAGACGGCGGTTTCCTACTGGGAGGCCGGCAAGCGCAAGCCGAGCCTGGACGACGTGATGGACCTCGCGAGCGTGCTGAGCCGCGATGTCGAGTACTTCCTGCCACCGGCGAGCGCCCGCCAGCCAGTGGCCACCGTTCTGCGGGCAGAACTCGCGCGTCTCGGTAGCGATGAGCTCCAGCAGGCGATCGAGGGGGTGCTCGCGGGAACCGAGGCCGCGCAGATGCCGATCTGGTCGATCCGCGTCGGCGCGCGCCAGCCCGTCTACGCCGCGAACGAGCTCCTGGAAGGAGCAGGGATCAACGAGCCCCCTTGGCAGTCGAGGACATCGTCGGCCGATGTGGGGTGCTGCTGCACCGCCGGCTTGCCGGACGCGCTGTCGGCCCTTTTGATCGAGCAGGTTGGCGGCGCGGTGATCGCGGCTCAACGGCGAACATGCCCCCACGCGCCAGCGCTTCACGATCGCACATGAGCTCGGACATCATCTCCTGGGCCACACCGAGCGGTTCCACCTGAACCTCAGCGATGGGACGTCACCCGAACATAACTACAGGCTCGAGCGAGCGGCGAACGAGTTTGCTGCGGACCTGCTGATGCCCCGCGGGCTGCTAGCCGGCGCCTTCGAGGCGAACTCGTCCACGAGCGCACTGGCGTCCATGTTCGAAGTCTCAGACATCGCGATGGGCTACCGCCTAGTCAACCTCGGCCTGCGCTGAGTGCCCTAGACGTCCCGGCGAACCTGCGCCGCGGTGCTGGCGGTGTCAATCAACCCGAGCTCACCGGCAAGGTGCGCTGGGCGCAGCACACGGATGTCACCGATTGGGTCATAGCCGAGCAGTTTGCTGTCGCTGCTACAGATCACGTCTGCGCCGTTCTGCAACGCACCGCAGATCACATGCAGGTCGGCGATGTCCATCGACTCGAACGTGACCGGAAACGAGAGCTGGCGGCTGCGAGCAACGCAGCGCGATCGACGCCGGTGACGACGTGCAGGAATTCGCCGAGAGGCAGGCCGACAAGACTCGCGTTCTGCCCGAGGCTTCGGCTGAGCGGCGCGCGTGCGAGGTTGGTGGGCTGCAAGAGAACCTCGAAAGTCTCCAGGAACGGCTCGAGCTCCTGCTCGGTGTAGGTGCGCGCCACCCGCTGTCCGGCCCCTTAACGCCCTGCTGGGTCGCGCGCCACCGAGAACTCGGCGCCGATCACATCGGTGATGAAGCCGTCCAGCACGGGGTGCGCTGCGCCGCGAGCGCCATGAGCGAAAAGGACGGCCCCGAGGGACTGTGAAACGCGCCCCACAGGACCGTGGTGTCAAACTCTCCCCGACCCGCATCCGCTGCCGTGACTCTCTGAGCCTTCGGTGCGCAGCCCCCCGTCCGCCGAGCTCTTCCTCTGTGCAGGGAGATCGCTGCCATCACGGAGTGAGATGAGCTGCGTCTGAAGCGCGTTGAGGCGCTCACGCGTGGTGGCCGGCCGGGTGTCTGACTGAAACTGCGCCGCCGGGATGCGCCAAGACCCCCCCGGTCCACGAGTCCCCCTCGATCCGCTGTCTTGAAAGCCACTTATATACAGCCTGGGTGCTGACGCCTGATAACGCGCCGCGACATCCGCGACCGCTCAGGTAGCCCCCCCGGCTCGACGGGCTCGCGGACAAGTAGGTGCTCGCGCCATTGCGAGGCCATCTCGACGGCACCCGGATGCGCCGCTGCACCCCGAGGTGCTCGATGCCAGCGGCGTCGCGCAACAGCCCGGCGACCTCGGCAGCAAGCATCTCGACACCGCCACCCGGCTCGTGTAGGGCCTCCAATACAGCGTCGCAGGCTGTCGTCTTCCGCGAACAAGCCGGCGTCATCGAGCGTGCTGAGGCTCTCGATCGTCAGCTGCGCGTACTGATCGGCGTACTAGGTCCAGGACGCCCAGAGGCTCTCGAAGATCTCCTTGGCGATCCCGCGCGCCACCAACGTCTCGCGTCGGGTTCCCTCGGCGTCGATCGTCAGTCACGCCAGAGCACGACGCGGTCCTCGGGGCTCCCAGATCTCCATTGGTTTGATTATACTCAATCCGCCCAACATCTTTTTCCACTTTTGCAACCTTATCGGCAGGCGAGGCGGATCAGCTTGAGCCCGGCTTGCCGAGGCCTCTGCGGCTGGCGCACGGCGCACCTGGGCGGCGCCCGTACTGCCGGGGCCGTCCGCCGCCGACAGTGACTGGCGTTGAACTTCGCGTTGGCACGCGCTACTCGGCCAAGCCCCTCCTGGAAGTTTCCCTAAAGATTTGTCAAGGACACTTGACTTTTGCTAGTACGCTAGATAGATTGAGGGTATGAGCACGCACACCACCACCACGGGAGCCACGGGGATGGACCACATGGACAGGACACTGGCGATCCAGACCCTCGCCTACGGCGGGCAAGTCACCCACCATCTACACCCGCGCCGACCTCGGGATCGACACCGCCGTCATCTCCCCCAGGACCGCCCCGGTGGTCCCTGGGCGGCTCGCCCCTCCACGACGGCCCCCGAGGAACACACCAGCGAGACCGTCCCGCGCTGGAATCCACCGCGCGAGAAGCTCGCCGACAGAGCACTCCCTCAGCTTCTAACCCAACCGCCCCGATGACCGCCACCGACCCGAGCACGGACCACCGCCACGATCCCCAAGCCGCCGGTCACACTAGCCGCCGACTCTTTCAGGAGCGAGGCCTGGACCTAGCCTCCAACTGCAGGCCCGCATCAACGCGGCATCCGACACCGAAGGAGTGCTCCCCCTGACCGACCGAGCACCTACAGGAGATCGAGAGCATCCGCACCGCGATCAGCGAAATCCAAGACGCCGTCACCCGAGCCCCGCACCCGCGCGGTGCAGCGGGCCGTCAACCTGCGCTGGACCTACGAGCGGATTCCCCGCCAAGGCCACCAGACTGAGCACAGGGCCGATCGGACAGATAGCGCCACGGCGCCCACGAGCGTTAAACCCGTCAGACGAGTGCCCGCGGGCGTGAGTCTCAGTCGGCAGCTTGGCCTGCTGGTCTGGTGGCTTGCTCGACCAATGGGCGGACGGCCCCCCCGGCCAGATGGCGGGTTCAGCGGGGGTCAAACCCGGTGTGGCGGGTGCCACCTTGGGTCGCTGGTTCGTAGCGGGGGCTGGATTGAAACACCTACCCCCGACGCTGTTGGCGGGCGCGCGCCGCATCAAAGAGCGCTTGTATTTGCAGGCGGAGTCTAGCAGTGGCTCTCCTATTTCCTAAAGATTTCTAGAGGGCTTGAAATACTAGAGGCTTGATGTGGGTTTAGCCCCGTCCGTCGTAGGCGGCGGAGTGCGCGGGGTGGTCCGTCTCGGCTGAGGGTGTTGATGAGCATGGGCCCGAGGGTGAGCGCGAGGAGTCGTTGGGCGATGCGCTGGGCGAGGCCGGGGAGTGTGTCTTGGCGAGATGGGTCTCCATCCGCATCTGGCGCTTCAGGGTGGAGAACACTGACTCGATCAACGAGGCGGATGCGGGCCTTGGCGATCTCGGCTCTCGGACGCTGACCGAGTTTGTGTTTGTCGGGGACGATCAGGTCGATGTTGATGAGTTTCATGCTGTCGTGGTACTCGCGGCCGCGGTGTCCCGCGCGTCAGCGAACATGAGTGTCCCGGGGTGCCGCGGTCGCGAGCTGGTAGACGCCCTCGCGCTCCGTTCTCATTCGCAGGCCGCAGGTCATAGCCGAGCGGCGCGCCGTGACGGTCGCTTAAATCAAAAGCAGTCGCATCCCCCAGTACCACTGGGCTCCTTTGAGGCGTTCAATAACCCATAGGCAGCATGCCCCGGCGAACTCGCTTGCGAACCAGGGCGCACACCACGCTGCGAGACGTACCGAAGCGGCCAAGCCAATCGTGTGGCGCCCGCAGGGCACTCAGGCGGACAGGTGTGCGGCGATGTCGGAGCTCGCGGGCGTGTGGGCATGCTCAAAACAACGCATACGGATCCGGCACCTGAGAGTGCGAAACTCCTCCCCATGAGTTCTCCCACTCGACGTACCGCATCAGCTCCGACGACTGGGCTTGGCCAGATCGGCGCTACCAACTCTCCACCGGAGCCGGCGACGAACTCGGTGGACGTCCTTCGCAGCGGCACTACGAAGTAGCGACATGGCGGGCGCAGGCCTCAATCCCGCTACGCGCGTCGAGCAACTCGGCACGAGCGACATTCGCGTGACCAACATCACCCGCCAGTCCTCCCTGGCAACCAACAAGTTCGTGGCCGCGGCAGTGAGCGAAGCGACCCGCCGCGCTCTCCTCGACCCTATAGAAGTCGTCTAAAGCCATTCTTGCGCTTCCTCGGCAAGAGGCGCGCCAAGCCCTCCCACGCTGACACGGTCCGCGCGCGCTTCCGTTCATCCCCCAGATCGCTGGGACTCCATCCCTCCGGCTGGCACTCGATGAGGTCCGCAAGACCTTGACCCAGAGCTTGACCCCTCCGGGGCACTTCGGTCGTTGAGTTACATCCCGGACGAAAAACCCTCCATTTGAGGCTGTCGCGTAAATTGCGGATAGCTCACCGGGCGGGGCCTTTCTATTGGATTTCGGCGGTGAGGCGTGAGCTGAGCGGGAGGCGGCTAGGTGCCTGAGCTTTAGCCACTCGGCCGGTGGTGGCGCCAGAGCTTCAGGAGGTTGTGGGGGTGGCGATGAGCTGCCATTCGGCGTCACAGGCTGAGAGGCCGCGGCGCATGAAGCGATCTGCCCGTCTGATCGTCTTCGTGTTGGCGAACACTGGCTCGACGATCTGCTTTCGGCGGCGATGGGCGGCTGGCATCCGGCTCTTGGAGGAGGGCGTGCATCGCTTGGCGTCTCGCTGTGTGGCTTTGCAGTTTTGCCCTTGGGGGCCTTGGCCTGGCCGAACGGCGCACGAGCACTGCGACGCCTTCGCGCTGGACGAGTCTCACTGCACGCTCGCTCCAGTAGCCACCGTCCGCAACGACGGTCCCGATCGGCTCTTTGATACCGGCACGCTGGATCGCTCGTGACGCCTGGGCGACCATCGGCGGCAGCTCGCGCGAGTCGTTTGGTTCCTGTGTCAGGGCGGCCGCGAGGATCACCTGCTCGGGGCTCGCGATGACCTGCTTGTAGCCCTGCATGAGCGTCATCTTGTCTTTCATCACGCGACTGTCGGGGTCGGTCACGTTCAGTTTCGCCTGCGTGAGTTCGTGCTGGCCGGGCGGCTGCGGCTTTCGCCCGGCGATTTTCTTGCCGGCCTTCTGCTCCCAGCGCTCGCGGTCTCGCAGATGTTCACGAAAGGTCTGCTCGCGCTCTGCATGCTCTGACTCGAGCTCTGCCTTGCAACGCTCAAGACGAGCCCGCCGGCTCTGATCGATCGAGCGAGCGATCAGCCGGCAGCTCATCACCGCGCGAGCCCACTCCGAACTGCCCCATCCTCTTGGGCGTCGGCGTCAGCGGCCTCCTCGAGGATCTGCTTCATCTCGGCGTTGATCGACTCATAGCTCCTCGTCTGAGCGCAGCGCCGCGTTGGCGGCGATTTTTGTGCCGTCCAGGGCGAGGACGCCGACCGACACCAAACCGGCCTTGGCACACAGCTCCAGAACGTCGGTGAACAGGTCTGCCAGCGCCTGCTCGTGGCGAGCGCGAAACCGCGCGATGGTGGCGTGATCCGGCGACTGGTTAGCGCTAATAGCGCGGAACGCGACATCCTCCACGCAGCGACGCTCGATCATCCGCGAGGAGCGCTCGCCGACCGCATATGCATAGAGCAAAAGCGCGACCATCATCTGCGGGTCAAACGCCGCTCGACCCCAGCCATCGGCACGATAGGCGCCATAGATCCCGCTCAAATCGATCTGCTCGACCGCGTCGAGCACCCGCGCCACGCCAGGTGATCCTCGCCCAGCCAATCCCGCAGGCTCGGCGGCAACAACAGCTCCTGATCACGATCACACGCGAGGAAGTTCTGCGGCACCACCGACCTCCAAAGCTCGGGGACACCACCGTGGGCTTAAACCCTCCCGGACGACAAAACCCCCGCAAGGACGAGGTTTGCGCGACAGCCTCATTTGGAGGGCTTTCTCAAATAGCGGGGGCGGGGTCTGTACGCATATCCCCGACGCCCCCAACCACCTCCTCGGTCGGGCATACCAAATCACAGAAGTGCGCAAGCTCCGATGAACCTGTCCATTTCCGGCCTATTTGTGCCGTCAGGCGTTCTTCGGTCGCGGACGGAGGCACCGGCTTGGTCGGCCGCTCAGAATCGGTTCCATCCCACTCCTAAAGGCTCCCTAAAGGATTTTCGCGGAGCCATGACGCGATATCCCATACGCTCGTGCCGTAGCTTTGTGGCGGGCCTCGAGTCCTAGCATGGCATGTCGCCAGAGAGCTGCTTTCGCCCGCTCCGGGCAAACATCAGGACCGGGTCCGGCTACAGTCCCGTCCCGATGAACGAGGACGAACTCGACGACCTGATCCTCGGCCGGCTGCGACAGCGCCGCGGTCAGGACGCAACCAGAGCGACAGGTGACCGCACCCTGAGCGCAGCCGACCTCGCGGCCTTCTTCAACGAGCCCGAGCCTCGCATTCAAGACCGGCTCAGAGCCCTAGCCGAGCAGGGCCGGGTCAAGGAGTCCGCCGCCGTGCCTGACCGCTGGATGATCGTCCTTACAAGCGACCGCCCGACGACGACACGGACAGCTAAGCCGCCCACAGCGCATCGTACTAGCCTTCTTGATTCACCACAGAGGAAGGGTGGCAGAGCGGTTGAATACAGCAGCCTTGAAAATCAGCCGGCGCCTGTATCTAGCCTCGGAGACCGCCTCGTAGTTTTTGGCTCTACTAAGCCATTTCCCGCATGGTTGAGCGGAATCAGGCCGGTCGGTTGGCGAGCCGGTTGGCCGACGTGGAACCGCTCAAAACCGCCTGAAACCGCCCGGTCCGCGATGGGGCTGGCGCGAGTTTGGCGCGCAAATGGGGAAGTTGGTTGAGGGTTGGTGTGCGCCGGTATTGCCCGTGCCCGGCGGGGGCACATGAGCCGCCCTGGGTTTGGCGGGGGCGTGATCTGACCTGGGTTTCTCAACCAGTGATCTAACCCGGGTCAGATCACACCACTCGCACATCCAGCAAAAGCTGCGGCTCTCCACCCGCGCTGAGCTCGTCGACTATGCGCTCAAGCGCAAGCTGATCAACACCGACGAGTGAGCTCGGCTTCGGTTCAGGAGCCCGACGCGAGCAGGAGCAGATCGAAGATCGCGAGGATGGTGCAGGCGAAGGTCAGAATGATCACGATTCGGGCGGTCGCTTGTTCGCTGCGTTCTTTAGCTGCTGACTTGGAGATCGGGGGCGGCAGGTAGGCATGGCTGTCGGGGCGGATCCATTTGACGTCCGGTGCGCCGCTGGCGGGCGTGAACCCCACGCGGCTGGACTGTCCCGCGCTCAGGTCAAAGGGGTTCATAGCCGGAACCCGGTCCGTCCCCGCCGCCAGCTCCACCGAGAGCCGCGTGCGTAAGGCGCTGCATCAGGTCAGCATCTGCGTTGCGGCCCGGCCCGAGCAGCTCGAGCAGCATCAGCCCCTGGCGCACCAGCACCAGCGCGATCAGCGCGAACGCCATCAGCCAGGCCGCGTGGTCGAGGTGATGGCCGAGCTTGATCTCGACCGCGGCGACGGTCAACGCGAGCAGCACCGGCAGTAGTGGGGCTGTGAGCGACGCGAGCGATGGCCTGGAGTCCGAGTCCTCGACCGCCCGTGCCACGGTGCCGCTGGGCCGTGAGCTGAGTGCGGCGAGTGCGATCCCGAGGTATGCCGCGATCCAGCCGGTATCGATCAGGTGCCCGCTCGAGCTGCTGTAGCTGGCGACATCGCTCAGGTAGGTGAAGGTGCTGTCCGATAGCGCCATCACCAGCAGGGCGCCCAGCAGGCACCACAGCGACAGACGGCCTTGACCGGTCATACCGCGGATCGCGAGCACGATGAAGAACACGATCACCACATCGCCGAACGGATAGGCCAGGTTCACGGCGCCCGCCCATGTGCTCAGGTTGGCGCTGCGCCACAACGGGCCGAGAACGAGCGTCCAACTGAGGAACAACAGCGCCGTGGCAATCACCAGCCCGTCGAACACAGAGCGCGCCTTGCGTGTGCCGCTGCCTTTCGTGGCCGGGTGCACGACCAGCGCCGCGACCGTGAGCGGGATCGCCGAGAGATACCCGAGATCCGCCCACGAGGGCGCGGGCACTTCCACATCGAGAATCAGCGCGTAGTAGCCCCAGAGGACCTCAGCAAACGTCCAGCAGGCGGTAGCGCACCCCAGCAGCGTCCAGAACAGACGCATCCGCCCGCTGTGTGAAGCGCGAGCGCGAAAGCAGAGCACGCACGCCGTCAGTGCGGCCAGCGGGGTTGCGAGGTCATCGACCCAAAGCGTCACCCGGTCGCCGCCGATGTGCAGTCCGATCCAAACCGCGCAGACGCCGGTCACGAGGATGACCACAGCTAGCGCTCGGAGGAAGCGCCGGCTGGTTAGGGCGTGTTCCATTAATCAGCCATCGACAGAAAAATTGAACTTCTTGATTGGAACGTTGAGCTAGAGCATGCTGGCCTACCTCGGCGCGCCACCGCCCGTGGGATTCCTGGGCGTGCTAATGCTTAGTTGAGCTCGCCCCAGGCGTAGAACGGCTTCAGCCCGTGTCGTCGACCGATTGGCGCGAGCACGGCAAATATCGCTCGCTGCGCCGCCCAGGGCGCGATTGTTGCGCGGGTGTCGTGGGTGAGCTGGGAGAAGGTCACCGCGACCTGCTGCATCGAAGGCCTGCCATCCGCTGAGAGTCGTCCTGCGCGAGCGAGCTCGGAGAACGTGACGAGCTGATCCTCTATCCGCCCCGGCACGTCGAACGTCACGCGGGTGCGGCCATCCAGCTCGGGGTGGCTCGCGAACTTGTGCGGCACACCCGCCTGGACGGTGAGGCTCTGGCCGCTCTCGAGCGTGTGTCGGACGCCGTGGGCTTCAATCATGATCGCGCCCTCCTGCACCTCGAAGAGCTCGCTCGAGCTGGGGTGCATGTGCTCGGGTGGCCCCTGCGCGCCAGCGGTGGTCGTGATGTCGCAAACGAGCGTCTCCGAGCCGTCCTCGCATGTCGCCACGAATGTGAGGCTTTCCCCCGCGATCGGATTGTCGATCGTCGTTCCTACGCGCGCCATCTATCCTCCTCAGGCCTTCGTCGATGTGGGCTCGCGCTCTGTGGTGTCCTCCAAGGCGATCCCCTCGGGCTCGGGAAGTGCGCGGGCGGTGGAGCCCTCGATGTTGATGTGGGGCAGTCGGGCGTCGAGCCAGTGCGGTAGGCGCCATGTGATTGGGCCGAGTAGCTGCAGTGAGGCCGGTAGCAGCATGCAGCGCACGACGAGCGCGTCGAGGAACACGGCGACGGCGAGTATGAATCCGAACTCCTTGAGTGTCCGCTGATCACCGAGCACGAAGGACAGGAAGACGCAGACCATGATCGCCGCGGCCGCGGTGATCACGCGTCCGGTGAGGCTGACGCCCTCGGCCACCGCCGCGGACGCGTCTTGTTTGCGTAGCCATTGCTCGCGTATGCGGGAGACGAGGAACACCTCGTAGTCCATCGAGAGCCCGAACACGACGGCGAACATGATCACGGGTACCCACGCCTCGATCGGGCCCTTCTGCACCCCGAGCAGAGCACCCAGCCAGCCCCATTGGAAAACGGCGACGGTCACGCCGAGCGCGGCGCCGACGGTCAGCAGGTTCAGGACCGCGGCCTGCAGCGGGATCACGAGCGAGCGGAAGACGAGCAGCAGCAGGAGTGCCGAGAGAAGGATCACGATCCCGAGGAACAGAGGCAGCTTGCTCGACAGGACGTGGGAGAAGTCGATCGCCGCAGCGGTGAACCCGCCGATGAGGACCGGCACGCCTGTCCGATGCTCGACTGGCGGCAGCACGTTGTTGCGCAAACGGTTGACGAGTTCGGTCGTCGCAAGCGCCTGTGGGGCCGAGCCGGGATAGACCTTCATCACGGCGACGGTCCCCGATGGTGAGATCTGTGGCTGGGTGACCGCGACGACGTCGGGGGTGGCGCTAGCCGCGGCGCGCACCGCTGAGAGCGCTGCCGTCTGATTGCCGGCCGGGAGCTCGGCGACGACGAGCAGCGGGCCGCTGAAGCCCTGCCCAAAGCCCTGCGCGAGCAGATCGTAGGCGTGGCGCGAGCTGACGTTCGCGGGGTCGTTGCCGGCGTCGCTTTCGTCCAGCCGCAGCGCGAACACGGGCGCCAGCAGCGCGATCATCACCGCGAGCGACACGATCGCCAGCGGCCAGGGCCGCGCCTGGACCGTCTCGCTCCACCGGCGCCACCCCGAGCCGCTCGGCGTAGGAGCCGCTGCGCTGGCGCCGTTCGCGGCCGGTGCTGCCTCATGGCGTCTGAGCAGACCGCGGCGGGCGCGGGGCGGGCGCACGAGCCGGGTTCCGTAGCGCGAAAGGATCGCGGGCAGCAGCGTCAGCGAGGCCACGAGTACCAGCAGTACGGCGATCACGGCGGCGATCGCGAGCCCATACATGAACGCGACCCCGGTGGCGAACATGCCGAGCAGCGCGATCATCACCGTCGCGCCGGCGAGTAGGACCGCCCGCCCGGAGGTGTCCATCGCCTCGAGCACCGCCTGCTCCACGTCGCCGAACGCGAGGTAGCTCTCACGGAAGCGGGTGACGATGAACAGGGAGTAGTCGATCCCGACGCCGAGGCCGATCATCAACGCAAGGTCGGGAGAGATGTTCGACATGTTCGTGACGTGGGTCGCCAGCCCGATCAGCGCGACCCCCGTGATCAGGCCGAGCCCGGCCGTGATCAGCGGCATCCCGGCAGCCGCGAGCGACCCGAACGTGATCAGCAGGATGAACATCGCGGCGATCACCCCGACCGCCGTCGCCGGACCGACGCTGAAGCCCTCGGCCTGCTCGACGACCTGACCACCTGCGGCAACCTGCAGGCCCGGCACGTGCACCGCGTTGACCTGCGCCAGCAGCGGCTTGCCGGCGTCGCTCGCCAACTGGTTGGCGGGCTTGTCGTAGTTGACCGTCGCGAACGCCGTCATCCGATCTGAGGAGACCTGGACGGCTCCGCTCGGGCTATAGGGACTTACGACCCCCGCCACATGCGCGAGTGCACCCACGCGGGCAAGCAGCGGTGTGATTGCCGCGCGCACGGCCGGCGAGTCGACCGTACCCCGCGAGACATGAAAGACGACCGTGTCGACATCGCCGCTCTGCGCCTTGAACTCCTGCTTGAGCAGATCGCTGGCCCGCTGCGACTGCGTCCCGGGCAAGCTGAAGACGGTTACATAATTCGGCCCCACTGCATGGGCCAAGACGGTCGCGAGGATCGCGACGGCCACCCACGCCACGATGACGCGGCGGCGGTGAGCCATGCACCAGCTGGCAAGACCGCGCATCGCGCCCTTCTTCCCGGGGTGGAAGTTGTCCAGGTCGGACCGCCCCTGGTCAGACCTGCGCAGAAACGGTGACATTAGACCTCGATTCATGATTGTCAAGACCCCGGATTGCCGGCCTGGGGGCGCGTGCTCCGAGGCGGTACGTCAGTCAGGGGCCGGTTGGCTTGCTTGGGACTGCTGAGGTGGGTGTGTTGGAAGTCGTCGCCGTACTTCAGCCCGTAGCCCAGCATTCGGTCCATCCCGATGTGGGCCAGCCAGACCAGGCCGAGGGCAGTCGCGAGCGAAGCGCTTTGCCACCAACCGACAGCAATCAGCACGCCGGGCAGCGGAGTGATGTGGAACAGGTTGTAGATCCTCGCTCCGAGGCGGGTGCCGCCTAGGTAGCCGAGGGCGGACAGGTCGGGGAGCAGAAGTGTGAGTGGAATCAGCCACCATGGCCGGCCGGTCGTCGTGTAGGCGAGGAGCGAGCCGGCCAGCAGCGCGGCGCCCTCCAGGCGCAACAGCCGCGTCGGTGCGCCGACCTTGGCGCCATCAGCGGTCGGCGTGCGGGCGGCGGCGACGCTGCTCATCTCGTAACCGCGGGTTCGGTTGTCCAGGATGAGAAGGCTGTGGCAATACCGTTGACGAGTCGCTCGAAGCTGCGATCGATGTTGACGGGGAGCCCGAAGCCGCCGCTGCTCTCGAGGGTGATGAAGCCGTGTAGCGCCGAGCGCAGCGCGCGGGTCGCGTCGATGGCGTCATCGTCGCCGAGCTTGTAACCGGCGAGGATGTCTGTGGCGACCTGGACGACGGCGAGGCTCGCGGCCTGATCCTCTGTGTCTCCAGGCGCTGGGGCGCTCTGCGCGGCCGCGTAGCGTCCTGGATGCGCGAGCGCCCAACCTCGGTATGCGTGGGAGATCGAGGTCAGGGCCTCAGCTCGCTCGCGCCCGACGGCGGCGCGGGCGAGGACGTAGGCCAGCTCGTTCTTGGCGCGCACGGAGATGCTGCGCACGAGGCCGTCCATGCCCTCGATGTGCTTGTAGAGCGAGGGCTGGCGCACTCCGAGACGCCCGGCCAGCGCCGCGAGAGTCATCTGGGGCAGGCCGACCTCGTCGGCGAGGCGCTCGGCCTCTTCGATGACGAGGATTTCTGTGAGGCCCGCTCTAGCCACGGCCGTGCACCGTGCTGAGGAATCCGACGATTGCCTCGGTGGTGATCTCGGCCCTCTGGGACTGGGGGTAATGGCCGGCTCCCGGCACCATCACCACCTCGGCGCTGAGGGCCTGTGCGATCCAGTCGGCCTCCGCCCGAGGGTCGGGGAAGTCGGGGTCCTGATCGCCCATCACGACGAACGCCGGAGCCGATACATCCGCCAGGCGCGCCTCGGCGGGCGTGTGGTCGGTGCGTGTCGTGAGCGAGAAGGCCTTGGCGTACCCGGGCCTGCGAAGACTCGCCACCACCTGCTCGCGGTAGTCCTCGAAGTCTTCGGGACGCTGTCCCGCGTACAGCTTTGGCATGTAGGACTTCCAAGCGCTCGCTGCCCACAAGGGCGCCATGGCGACCCGGAGGAGCACTCGCTGAATTGCGCTGATCTCGCCGTTGCGAACGAATGGGCCGACGAGCACGAGGCCGCTGACGAGCTCGGGTCGCTCGGCTGCCGCGACGGTGGCCGCCCCGGCGCCCATCGAGTTACCGACGATGACCGCCGGCCCACCCAGCTCTTCGATGAGAGCAAGCACGTCGCCGGCGGTCTCGACGTCACCGTATGAGCCGAACGTGGCGTCGCTGTCGCCGTGACCGCGCAGATCGGTCGAGGCGACTCTGTATCCCGCCTTGACGAGCGCGGGCGCGAGGAAGCGATAGGCCGCTCGCAGGTCGCCCATCCCTGGGACCAGGACGACGAGGGGGCCATCCCCGGCGACGTCGTATGCGATCCGCCCCGCTGGGCGGGTTAGGTAGCTGGTCGTCTGGGCGTGGGAGTCTGTGGTGTGGGACTTCGTGTTTGTAGGCATGCCGGGGAATATACATAGCCTGTTGGCTAATGTCAATAGCTATTATGCGTCCGCACGGATAAGCGTGTCGAGTGCCTCTGGCAACGTTCAACTTATGTCTCACTCGTCTACCGCGGCCCGATGTGCAAGGCGTCGATCAGGCGTGCGCCACAACCTCTCGAACTTCGATCCCCTCGAGCGTGACGCCCCCAGGAACCCCCGCCCTGGCTTGTTCGCTCATGCCATCAGCTGCCATCTCGGTGTCGAACATGAACATCGAGAGCGCGCTGTCGCCCTTTGTGGTCCAGTAGCCCGCCACGAAACCTGGAGCCTTGGAGACTCGGGGAACGAGCTGCTCGTGCAGAGCTTTCTCAGCAGCCGCCGGGTCGTTGATAGTGAGTTTGACTATGACTGCGTGCATTGTGTTCCTCTTTCTTTGGCTGGTGATGCCGTCCGGACGGGACGGCCGAGCTTGAACGGCTGACCGGCCGGTCAGACGACGGTGACGGCATCTGCGAGCCGCGCGCCGGACTCGGGATCGTGGGATGGCAGGTAGATCGTCGGGTATTTCGCGCAGTGAGCGAGGATCGTCTTGAGGGTCGCGATATGGACCTTGGCGCTCGGTGCCACCGCGTCGGCGCGCAGCGAGTGCAACTGCTCGAGCGTGTCCGTCGCGTCCCCGGCGAGCATCACGTGACGATCTGAGT
Organism: uncultured Solirubrobacterales bacterium; assembly: GCA_963779405.1. Taxonomy (GTDB): domain Bacteria; phylum Actinomycetota; class Thermoleophilia; order Solirubrobacterales; family Solirubrobacteraceae; genus Palsa-744. Next base: position 128,017 of record CAVZYF010000019.1, on the reverse strand, counting down.
CATCGATGCAGATGACCGACACGTGGCCCGGGGTATGTCCGGGCGTATCGACCGCGACGATCCTCCCGTCATCGCTCAGCCGACGGCTGCACTCGAACGCACCGAAGGGGCCGTCGTCGAGCGCGAACCCCTCGGGCGCGAACCCGGCGGGCAGAGGCTGATGCAGAACGCGGCGCATCAGACGCGAGAAGGGGGCGGCGACGTAGCGCAGCTCCACCTCGTTGTTCAGCACCCGCTCGCGCACATGGACCAGACCATCGATGTGGTCGCCGTGGGCGTGCGTGAGCACAACCTCCGAGACATCCTCGAGGTTCAAGCCCGCGGCGGCCATCGCGGCGGGGAGTTCCTGCTCGCGTGTCACGTTCATGCGCGCGAACACCACGTCCTTCGCGGCGGCGGTCTCGCCGGTGTCGACAAGCCTCAGGACCCCGTCGTGCTCGATTGCCCAGCAGTAGATCGGCAGTGGTTCTGACCACTCGCTCGGCATGAACAGCCCCAATTGCCTACGCGGGCCCCGGCCCGGGTGCAGGAAGCTCTGCTTGACCTGAACGGTTCCTGTCTGGATCGCGTGAATCTTCATTTCGTTTTGTCCTTTGTGTTGATTGGTCGTTTCCTTGGAGTCTTCCTGGCACTTGGTGGCGTGGGCGCGAAACCGCGCAGGATCAGCTCGACGACGTTCGTGGCCAGGCGCGCATCGATCGGTCCGCCCGTGATCATCAGGCGGTAGAAGAGAGGGCCGCCAAGGACATCGAGTGCAAGTTCGACGTCGAGGTCGCGACGCAGGTCACCCCGGCCGACGCCGCGCTCGAAGACCTCGCGCAGAGCTGCTCGCCGTCCGGTTAGAAAGCGGTCTCGAGCGATCTCGGCGAACTCCGGGTTGCGGCTCATCTCATCAACGACCGTTGGCATCAATCCGGCGGCGAGCGAGTTGCTGTAGAGCTCGACCGCCTCGTTCATCAGCGCAAGCAGATCGCCGCGAGTCGACCCGGTGTCCGGCACCGCAATCTCGCTGACCAGCCCGCCAACGGCATCGGTCACGAGCTCATCCTTCGAGCGGTAGCGCCTGTAGATGGTGGCCTTGCCGACACCGGCCCGGGTCGCGACATCGCCCATCCGCAGAGCCTGCACGCCCTGCTCGGCCATCAGCTCGAGCGTCGCCGCACGGATCGCCTGGTCAGCCCTGGCCTCACGCGGCCGGCCAACCGCCCGGCTACCGGGCCGAGCATCAGACATCGCGCTCATGGGCCTGCGGTGCGAGGGTCAGCAGCCTGCGCGGTGACGGCGGCGCGGTCAGGGGGGTTGCAGCGAGCACGGGTGAGGCCTCCTCATTTGGCGATATTCAGAACTAGGGCGTTCCGTAATCGGACAATAGCATAGTTTCGGAACTATGGCGTCTCGATATGATCCAAAGGATGGCTGGGCTCAATCAGGAGTCAAAGAGCTGTCGGCAGCATCGCCGAGGCCCCCAGAGCGAGAAGGATCGCGAATGCGGCGAGGGGGGCTCCGCGGCGCGAGAAGGCCACGAGAGACGGCTCTGCATTTACCTGGCGCGCGGCTCGCCACCACAGGAATGCTGAGAGGGACCCCGTCGCCGCGATGTTGGGGCCGACGTTCAGCCCCAGGAGCAGCGCGCTTGGGTGCGCGACTGGGTGTGCCGAGAGCAGGACAGCGCCAGGAAGGTTGTTGATAAGCACCGACGCGAGCACGCCGATCCCGGTAGTGCCCCAACGTCCGGCACCGCCGAGAAGCTGCGCCGGTCCATCCCACGATCGCGCAAGGACCCCCACCGCAACGCAGACCAAGAACAGGCTGAGGAGCACGACCGGCCCGACCGCGCGCAAGACCTCCCGCCACTGCAGCCGACCGCGCGCGACCTCGATCGCGGTCAGGGCCAGTCCGACCGCGAGGACCGGTATCGCGGGGCTACGCAGTGCGATCGTGAGGACGGCGGCGGTCAGCGCGCCTCCTAGCCCCAAGCCGAGCGCGTCCCAGCTCGACCGTCGCGGCTGTTGACACGCGGCCGCTCGCAGTCGGCGGCGAAAGAGCACGAACAGCCCCAGCGCCGTAGCGAGTGTCGCGGCGAGCGCGATCACGAGCATACGTGCGGCAAACGTGCCGCCGGAGATCGGCTGATGGGCGAGGACGAGCAGGTTGGTGAGATTGGACCCGGGGAGGTACAGCGAGGATGCGTTGGCCATGTAGACCGTGCCGTAGAGAAACGCCTCCTCCTCGATGCCACGTCCGCGAGCCGCATGGACGAGCACGGGCGTCAGGAACACCACAGCGGTGTCGAGGTTGAGCACAGCGGTGACTACCGCCACCATCAGCAGGCACGCCATCAGCAGCACTACCGGCGGTCCGGGGAGGCCCTGTAAGAAACGTCCGGTCTGCTCGAAAAGGCCATCGCGATGGGCGAGCAAGCCGATCAGCAACAAACCGCTGACGAGCACGAATGGGGGCCAGGCTTGCTCTGCGGCAGCACTCAGGTGCATCCGCGCAAGCCTGCCAGATCACGCACCAGCCGAAGCCACGACATGACCCAACGCGCGGCGACGCCCCGCGGTCGAGAGCGCACGCGCCGCGCGAGCATCAACCCGCATTGCGCCGCGTGCCCGCACTGGGACACTGGAGCCAGCTGGCCCGCCGCCGGCGTCCCGCTTTGCTAGACGGGTGCGGTCGTCGCCAACTGCGCGGCGGGACTGCTGGGCATCGTCCTAAGCAGCAACGCCATCAGCGCCGACGCTGGCTACCGCTCGCCAAGGGAAAGCAAGGGCCGCGGCCTGCAATTGGCGACGAGCAGGTCGGGTCGGTGTTGGCGGCGCGGTTGTCTGTGCCGAGCGTCACGCTGCCCACTGGCCGTCGCTGAAAAAACTTCATCCGTGCCCTTGACTTCAAGCGCTTGAGGTATGTCAAGGTAGCCTCATGACGACTCTCACCATCCAAGATGTTTCCCGGCGCAGCGGGCTGAGCACGCCGACGCTGCGCTACTACGAGGAGGTCGGGCTGATCGGTCCGATCGCCCGTGATCCGAGCAGCGGGCACCGCCGCTATCGCGAGCAGGATCTCGACACCTTGCAGGTATTGGCGTGTCTGCGCGCGATGGGCGTCGGGATCGAGGAGATGCGCACCTACCAGGCCAACCGCGAGCTTGGGCACGCCAAGGCGGGTGAGCAGCGCGATCTGTTGTTGGCGCACGCCGAGCGGGTTGAGGCTGAGATCGAGACGCTGCGCATGCATCTCAACTACCTAAGGGCGAAGGCTGCGCTCTGGGACGCCCGCGACCGTGAGGATGCGGACGCGGAAGCTGAGGCGAACTCGCAGGTACAGAAAGTGCTCCCACGACTGGAGGAGGCGATGCTCGGATGAGCTCCAAAGTGTTGGTTACAGGCGGGTCCGGATATCTGGGCACGCAGTTGATCGCGGCGTTGCTGCGTGATGGGCGTGATGTGCGCGCGACGGTGCGCTCCCTGGATGGTGAGGCAGATGTGCGTGCGGCCGTGCGGCGCGGTGGCGTGGACGACACCGGCCTTGAGCTGGTGGCAGCAGATCTCAGCTCCGACGACGGTTGGCCGGCCGCGCTTGAGGGTGTGGAGGAGGTCCATCACGTCGCTTCGCCGATCCCGTCCGCTCAGCCCAAGGACCCGGACGAGCTGATCGTCCCCGCTCGCGAGGGCACGGTGCGTGTGCTCCAGGCAGCGCGGGACGCCGGCGCGCGCAGGGTGGTGCTGACCTCCTCGTTCGCGGCGGTGGGGTACTCGCCCAGGGCGGTCCGCGACTACAGCGAGGAGGACTGGACCGACCCGGATACCCCAGGGCTGGCGCCCTACCCGCGCTCCAAGGCGATCGCCGAGCGTGCCGCCTGGGACTTCATCGGGACCGAAGGAGGCGATACCCAGCTGGTGGTGGTGAACCCGACATTCATCGCCGGCCCGTCGCTGGTGTTGGCACTGCGCTCTACGCTGACCTACTTCAAGGCGATCGTCGAGGGCACGATGCCGGCGCTGCCACGCCAGCGCTTCGGCGTCGTCGATGTGCGCGATGTCGCCGAGGCGCACATCACGGCGATGGCCAGTCCTGCCGCCGCCGGGAAGCGCTACCTGCTGTTGGCGGACGGTCCGACGATTACCTGGCTGGGGCTGGCACAGATCCTCCGCGACCGCCTCGGGCTTGCAGGCGAGCACATCAGGACCGACGAGGCGCCCGGTGAGGACCCGGCGCCGCTGACGATCCACAACGACCGCGCCAAGCAAGAGCTCGACTGGCAACCACGCCCGGCCGAGACCACGATCGTTGAGACCGCCGAAAGCCTGCGCGAGCTCGGCCTGCTGGCGGGGTCATGATCGTCTGGGCGGGTCGAGCGCGGTCTCACAGATGCTTAGTTGGCGGTGCAGCTGCTCGCGCTCGGCGCGATTCAGGGTCGCGATCATGCGTTGCTCGATTGCTGCGACGGTCGAGGAGGCCTTGCGTAGGCGGGTGCGTCCCTCGGCCGTGAGGGCGTAGCGTTGGCTGCGGCCTTCACCGACGGCGCTCACGAGTCCGCTCGCTTGTAGGCCGGTGAGGAGCTGGTGCATCGCTTGTCGGCTGACGAACGCGTCGCGTGCCAGGTCTGCGTTTGAGATGCGTGGACGCGAGGCGAGGATCTCGAGGCAGGCGTACTGCGAGACGCTGAGTCCGTAGTCGCGCAGCTCCCCGTCCATCGTCGAGTGCAGGGCGTGTTGGGCGCGCTTGAGGGCGTAGCCCACGGATTGATCGAGATCGACTTCGCTCACGTCAAGATCTTGACAGAGTATAGTACGTCAAGACCTTGACAACACTAAGGAAGGATCTCCCTGTGTCTACCGTTACAGGCCCCGATTTCATCGCCCTCCAGGTCCGCGACATCGAGCGTGCCGCCGAGTTCTACGAACGTGAGCTAGGGCTCACGCGCACACCCGGACCCCCGCACGCCGTCGTGTTCGCCACCCAGCCAATCGCGTTTGCGCTCAGAGACCCACTGCCAGGAACCGATCTCGACAGTGGACAGCCCGGCCTCGGCGTGGCGCTATGGCTGCGGGCCGACGACTCCCAAGCCCTTCACGACCAACTCGCCCAGCACGACGTGACGATCCTCACGGAGCCCGTCGATGGCCCCTTCGGCCGGACGTTCACGCTTCAAGACCCCGACGGCTACGCCATCACGATCCACGACAAAGGCTGACGAACTCAGCCCACACCACACTGAACGCGGCGGCTTCCACACCTTGCACGGAAAGCAGGAGCACCGGAGGTAACCGGCCTCGCCCCCGCATCGGACGAGCTGCGAAAGCCGGAGTCGGACCTTGGTTGGCCGCTCCTTTCCACCAAGAGCGGAAGCCGGCTCCGGTCTTAAAGTAAACGCCAGCGCCGCTAGCCGACACTCCCCGTTGCGGCCACAGCGCCGCGACGGGAAGTATGCGCTCCGTGCCGAGCGGCCCACACCCGCGCCCCGTCCGGGAGGCAGCTACAGTTCCGGCCCGCATGGACGACGAGGAAATCGACGAGCTGATCCTGAGTCGGCTGCGACAGCGCCGCGCCCAGCAAGCGGGGGACCGGACCGCGAGCGCGGCGGACCTCGCCACCTTCTTCAACGAGCCCGAACCCCGCATCCAGAACCGGCTCCGAGCGCTAGCCGACCAGGGCCTGATCAAGGAGTCCGCCGCCGCGCCCGACCGCTGGATGATCGTCCTCGCCAGCGACCCCAGCGACGACGACTGAGCCAGCCGCGAATCGACTAGCCTTCCTGCTTCCGCGCGTGGAAGGGTGGCAGAGCGGTTGAATGCACCGTCTTGAAAACCCACCGGCCGAAAAGTCGCGCCTTTGCCAGCGCCCGGATTCTTGGCTTTCCTGAGCCGTTTTCCGCATGGTTGAGCGGGATTCGGCGGGATGCCAGCTCCGCGTGCGATGCGCCGCGGAACCGCTGTTAACCGCCTGAAACCGCACGATCCGCGCTTGACCTGGCTCGGCTAGGCGCATCCCCCTCGCTCGTCGCTCCGTCGGCGGCGAGAACGCAGTCCGCCAGGTGGCGGCCGTAGCTGCCAACGGCAACGACGCGCACCCCTAGCGCGACCCACCCGACGCGCCGACTCCCAGTCCGCAGTGACATCGCGGCGCGCTAGCACGCCGACCCGAGGAGCCCGGAGGCGACGGATCGTTGTTGGCCGGATCTAGGTGCTCAGGTCGGTGCGGATGATCTTGAGCTTCGCGCCGTTCGTGGCCGGTCGTTCTAGGTCGCTGACGATGTGGACGTGGATTGGTGGTGGCTCGGCTCCTAGTGTGCGCAGTCGTGTTCGGATTTCTGAGGCGAGCTGTGTGGTCCACTCTGTCGAGTGAGGGTCTCGCGCGACGGCTGAGACGGTGATGGAGTCGGCTTGTTGTAGCACTTGGTAGCGGGCGATCTCCGTGTGCTCCTCGATCGTCTCCTCGAAGTTGTTTGGATGCACGAGAACCTCTCTGCCGTCGGCGCCGGCGAGACGAATCGTGTCCTCTGCGCGTCCACTGAGCTTGACGATGCGCTTGCTCTCCCGTCCGCAGCGGCATGGCTCGCTCGTGAGAGTCATCTCGTCCTCGAGGCGGTAGCGGATCAGCGGCAGCGTGCGGTTCAGCCAGCTCGTGACGAGTAGGCCGTTGGCGGGGTCCCCGTCGCCGACGGGGAGGCCGTCGCTGTCGACTGCTTCCACGATGCAGGTCGTTTCGCGAATGTGCAGGCCTTCGTGGGCGGAGCACTCAAACGCGAGAGTCCCACCAGTCTCGGTCGTGGCGTAGACATCGAAGGGCTCGATGCCCCATGCGTCGCGGATCGAGGCGCGGGCGCTTGAAACGAACTGCTCGGAGGTGCAGGAGACCCATTGCGGGGAGATATCCAGACGCCCGGCCCGCTGCTCCTCAGCGAGGGCAGCGATAACACTCGGATAGCCAGACAGGAAATCTGGACGGAAGCTCTCCAGAGCGGGCGCGAGCTCTGAGACGGGTGCGGTCACGTCCAGCCGCAGCACTGCATAGGCGGGCGAGCGGCCGGAGGTAGCCATCCGGTTAGTCATGTGCACGGCACCGCCCGCGGTGATCTGCGCTATTCGCCTACGCGGCAGCAGCCGCGGCCCGAACCCGTAGGCGGAGACGAGCCAGACGTAGGCCCCGAGCACCCGCTGCCATGAGACGCGGTCGAAGGGGACATACGTCGCGATCCCCGACGTACCGCCCGATGCAAGCACTCGGTACTCGTCGAGCAGCAACGGATCGGGCCCGCTCACACCCTGCAAGTGGCGTGCGATCGCCGACGTCGTCAACCGGCGGTCGGTCGTGAGGAGATCAAAGGACTCCGCGAGATCCTGCTTGTACATCACCGGCAGATCTTTCAGCGCGGCGGCCGAAGAGACTCGCCCCCGTGGGAGTCGCCGCTCGTGAAATGGGCACCGCTCTTTCGCGAGCTCAAGGAGCGCATCGAGCTGCTGATCCTGGTGGCGGTCGATCTCCGCGCGAGTGCGAGCGCCCGCCGCTGCCTCTGCTCGCCCACGGCGGATGACCTTGATTGTCTCGCTCGGCTTCATCTGACTCCAATCCCAAGATCCAGATACACTATGTATGCCAGCGTATCCAGATACAACACGTATGTCAAGTCATCCGACCCGTCAAGAGTCTCAAGCCCACACCCGCCGCCGCCTGATCGAGGCGGCGAAATCAGCATTCCGCGAGCACGGCTTTCACCGCGCCTCCGCCGAGAGCCTGGCCGTGAGCGCCGGCTACACCAGGGGCGCCCTGTATGCGAACTTCGACGGCAAGGAGGGCCTATTCCTCGCCGTACTCGATGAGGAAGTCTCCGTGCGGCGCACCGTGATCGCGCAATCACGCGACCTCGAGACCGCCGCGCGCCGCTATCGCACCCTCCTAGACGAAGACCCCGGCTGGACACTGGCCATGCTCGAGTTCACGATCCACGCCGCACGCCATCCCGAGCTGGCCGAGCAACTCACAGCCCGCAACGTCGAGCTGCGCGCGAGCATCGCGGAGAGCCTGCTAGAGCGAGACCCCGAACTCTCCCCCCAAAACGCCGAGACCGCAGCAAAGCTCGCGATGGCAATCAACACAGGCGTAGCACTCGAGCGAGCCCTCGACACCAACGCAGCCGGCGAGAGAGAGCTCACCCGCGCGTACGCAGCTGCACTGTGGCCCGGTTGACCTTCACAGTAGAGCGCCTGTCACTTGATGCGAATAGAGGTTTCGCCAGCGAATCAGCCAGTCGCGCGATACGGGCCTATGACTCGATGATCGTCTCTTGTGTCCGCGAGTAGCGGCCGTACGCGTGCCACAAATTGGTCCGGGTTGACGAGGTGAAGCATGTGGCCGGTTCCGTCCCAGGTCTCGACGCGCGCGCCGCGCGCGAGGCCCGTAAGCCAGGCAGCGTAGTCCGGCGGTGGCGAGGAGCCGTGCAGCGATAGAAGTGGTGCCGCGATGCGGGGCAGGATCGCCTCGGCGATCGCGGTCAGTTGCTCTGGAGGGGTGCTCAACAGTGCCTCCCAGATTCCGAGGACGATCTCGCGCGGAAACGCAAGCACCCTGCGCTCGATCTCCTCGACCCCCGTATAGGGCTCGAGCCCCAGAGCGCGGTCAATCGACAGCACGGCCTCCATCGTGCACTGACTACACAAATCCTCGGCATGGGCCTGCACGAGCCCAGCGAACTCGCCGAACCGCAGCGACTCATCGACACACACGACGGCACGCGCACCGTGCGCCGCGGCATACACGGCGGCGATGCTCGCACCCAGGGAGTGACCCACGATCGCGGGCTCCCCAAGCGCCATCTCCTCGACGACGGCCCGCACATCACCAACCAGCGAGACCATCGAGTACTCCGCGGCGCGGGAGGAAGCCCCGTGACCACGTAGATCCAACCGCACGCACGTGAACTCCTCGACAAGCAGCGTGGTGACCGGATCCCAGGTCTGCCGGAAGGAAGTGAGGCCGTGCACGAACACGACGAGAGGACCGTGCCCCGCGACGTCGTAGGCGACCGTGGACCCGTCCTCGCGCTGCAGCGTCCCTCCGCGCGTCACCCCGGTCACGCCCGCGACCGTCGCCTCAGGACGCCGTCGCCGCCCGCTCGAACCAGTTGGGCAGCCGCATATCTACCACTCGCCGGACACCCCCCGCACTCTACGCTGCACACGATCCGGAGCGCCCCCGGGCAGACCGATAGCCTCTCGTCGCGAACATGGAAGGGTGGCAGAGCGGTTGAATGCACCGGTCTTGAAAACCGGCAGGCGGGCGAACCTCGTCTCGGGGGTTCGAATCCCCCCCCTTCCGTTTTTTCGCCAACCCTCAACCCGCTTTTTCGCAGGACTGGCGCGAGTTGTGGCGCGAGCAGTCAGTTTATGGCTCAACCATGCGGTTTTGCGTTAGTCTTGAAAATCCTCCGGCGGTAATTTGCGCCTCGAAGGCATGCTCGGTGTTCTTGGCTCTAGTAAGCCAGATTCGGCGCGGTTGAGCGGGGTTCGGCCGGACGCGCGGCGGCGGTCGGCGATGCCGCGAGACCGCTGGAAACCGCCTGAGACCGCACGATCCGCGCTCGGACTGGCGCGAGTTTGGCGCGAAAACGGGGAAGTTGGTTGAGGGTTGTCGCTGACCCCGTTGTGCTGGTCTTCGCTCGCCGCGTAGGCCCGGATGCTTACTGACGAACGCTCTTAGGAACTACGTCTAACCGTCGTCGGGTTCGTCGTGGCGGACGGTGTGCGAGCCCTTGCCGGTGGCGAGTCGCAGCGTCCGGGTCTCGCCGCTATCGAGGCGCACCGTCACATACCACGGTCGGTTGCCGCGACCGGACTCCTTCTCCGCGCTCACGACCGCCGAGCGTAGCGGCGTGGTTAGCGCCGTCCCGCTCGTCGCCCACAACAGCAGCGTGTTCTTCGCCCAGGTCGGCAAACTCTCCCACGCGTGCGGGTTCGCGACCGCCCCCGGCGCCTCAACAGGGGCGTCGGTCGTGAGCCTGTTCTGCGTCCTGCTCTTCGCCTCATCCTTGGAGACCTCGCCGACCGTCCCCTCTTCCAGGGAGACGGACCCGGCGGTAATCTTCGTGAACCGGATTCCCAGCAGCGCGATCAGCAAAGCCGCACCCGACAGCAAAGCGAGCGCCACCACCAGCGTTTTCGTGTCCGCCGCGACCGCCACCGTGCATTCGCTGACGTTCTTACACGCCGCCGCCGGAGCGGCCTGCGTCACGTTCGGCGGGTCCGTCAACGCCAGCAACGCCAGAACCGCCGCGACTATCCCCACCGCGGCCGCGAGCATCCGCTCCGGCAGGGACAGCCTCGTCGAGCCGGCCGCGTTCACGGCGCGATCGTACACGACAGAACACCCGGACCCTCCCGACCAGCGGAACTCCGCGGATGGCTAAACCCCGGGCCATAATTCGTTCCGTGAGAACACGGCGCACTCCCTCATATCTCCAGCCGATCCTCGACTCGGGCGTGCCAGTGGATGCGCTCGCGTTCTACGGCCGCTGGTGGCAACTGGAGAACTGGCTGCGAGAGGCCGCCTACGTCGAGCTGCGCGCCAGGTACGGCGCGGCCTGGACCCAACACCTGACCGGCATCGCCCGAAACGCGCCTCCCGCGACCATGCCAACTCCTACATGGCCTCCGCGGACTCAGGGGAACTGCTCACCTACGCCGACACCGCCGACCTGTTCGCCCTGATCGACGACCAGTGGGACCTGTTCAAGCCGCTGCTTCCACCCCAGCGCACCTGCAGGGCATCTGCGAGCAGCTCAAAGAGCTCCGCAACCGCAACGCGCACTGCCGTCGCGCGCACCCCGACGACCTCGCGCGGATCCAGCAGACGCTGCGCGACCTCGAGCCCGGAGCCCAACGCTTCTAACAGCTCCTACCTGGATACGACACCGCTACAGAAAAGCAGGGACCCGATCGCACGAGCCTGGATCGACCGCCGCCACGAGACAGCCGCCCGGCTCGACGGGCACGCCGAACGCAAGCACCACGTCCACCTCCGCCTCTCCCACAGCACCCGGAGGGCATCCTCTGGCACGCCACATGGATCATCCGCGACGGCAACACCGTCAACGCCGCCGAGCTCTGGCGCGAAATCTCCCGGGAACCCGCACACAGCGACCTGATCATCCATCTGCTCGCCGACCTCGGACGCGTCACCGCCACCTTCGCCGCCGTCGAGGACCCGACAGCGGTCGCGGACGCCATCGGACACGTCTTTGACGAGCTGCTCATGACCCTGCGCGAGTACCCCACCGGCGGCACACCCGAGGAGTGGGCAGAACAATGGACAGCCGGCGCGGACACGCTCCCGCGGACCGTCCAACTCGACACGCCACTGACCCGCATCGACCCACTCAACCCGAACACCATCAGTGTGTTTGCCGCCCACGACCGACAATCCTAAAGAAAGTCTTTATGTTGCGTCCGGAAATCTGTAATCTTGGACGCCATCATGGACGACCAAATGAACGGGAGGGTGCCGCTGGACCGCACCCGGCTCTGCCAGCTCGCCCAGATCTCCCGCGGCAAGCACATCCGCTGGACAAACGAGCGGCTTCTCACCGCCAAGCCCGAGTACGGCGAGCTCGACCTGATCCGCGCCGCGATTCTCGACGAGCTCACCCGGATCGCCAAGCCCGCGGCGACCAGAACCGCATGGCTACAGATCGAGAAAAACATCGACGTGATGACCCCGAACCTGCAGGTCGTGATCGCCCCCACCACGGCCCGCGCCCACGCGATCCACGACAGCAGCGAACTCGACCAGCTGCTCCCCCGCAACGAGACCGTCATCGTCGTCGCACTCGCAGACCGGATCGAGCAGGCGCGAACACGACTACGCGAGTTCCGGACCAACACCGCCGAACAGCCCGCCCAGCCCACACTCCACATCGTCCCGTTCGAAAGCGCCGGCTGAAATGCACGCCGACGAGACCCCGCAGCGCTCACCCCTCGAACGTGAGGAGGGCGCGGTCACCCGCGAGCTGTGGCTTGTCCGCGACCCGCTCCCCCTCGACATGCAGGACACCGAACTGCACGACACGCTCGACACGGCAGCCGGAAAGGCCCGCCGCCGCTTCGACTGGTACGGCACCGACCCGCACCGGCCGCACGAGAGTCCCGCCGAAATCGCCGCCTTCCAACGACGTCTGCGCGACATCACGATCAGACGCGCCCAAACACAGGCCGCCCAGGAAGAAGAGGACCTCCGCGCCAGCCGCGTAGCAAACCAGCTCGCCGAGCAGGCACGCGGCAAGGAAACTAGACAACGATCGCGCAGGAGCACTGTTCGCCTCCTACGCGAAATTGTGCTGCTCATGGCCCTCACCTGGACGATCGGGCTCCTCATCCTCACGAGCGCCGGGGTCCCTGTCACGAAACTCACCCCCGCCGCCGTCATGCGCGACACGACCAACCTCATCAAGGAGTTCGAGGCCTCAATCGGAGTGCGACACCCGCCACCGGCGCACGCGGCCGCTACAGCGGCGGTCATGGTGCAGTTGGGCCCGGCCCTCGCCTGAGCCGCCCGGAGGCGGCCTCGCGGTTGACCTCGACTTCGCAAACAAGCGCATCAACGTCAGCCGTGGCTGGGACCAGTACGAGGGGGAAATCGACGTCAAGAGCGAAAAGAGCGACCGCTCGACCGTGGTTATGACCCGTCTAGAACAGCGACTCACCGAGCATCTCGCGCGTACGGGCGCCAGCGGCAGCGACCTGGTCTTTGGACGCGACGCCTGGACGCCGTTCGCCAGCAGCACGGTCACCCGTCATGCCCGCAGAGCCTGGGCGGTGGCGCGCGAGCAAGAGGATCTAGAAAACGAGATACCCCCAGCAGAGCGCATCCGGCCGATTGGGCTGCACGAGTGCCGCCATACAGCGGGCTCGCAGATGCTTGACGCTGGCATCTCGATCGACAAGGTCAGCAAGTTCATGGGGCACGCCTCGATTGCTATCACCGTTGATCGCTATAGCCACCTCCTGCCAGAAGGCGAGGCTGAAGCAATCGCCCTGCTCGACGCCTACCACGAGCGACACCGCCGATAACGGGCTGCCGCCCGCGTGGGGCTATCCCCCACCTGTGGGTCTCAAGCTGGAGCCATGCTGGACGCCCAACCGCATCGACGCACCTCACACGGTCAAAGACCTCGATTAGCGGTCCGTTTCCGCCGCCCAGGCCCTCGGCGGGGGAGCTCGATCTCCGACGCGCCCGACGGTACGCCGAGAACGACGTCGCCGACAATCCTCCCGCGGTAGTTCAAGACTGCCTGCTCGAGCTTCTTCTCGTCCGTCGTGGCGTGGCATATGAGTGCGGCGGTGAGCTCGGCGCGGTCGGTGCGGGCGCGGTCGGCTAGGTTGACGAGCTGGTCCAGTCGATGGCTCACTGGCGCTGGCAAGACCATCGAAGTCGGCGCTGTCGGACAGTCATCGAGCGACGCGTCGGTTGGTACCAAGTAGGCCCGCCTTGCCATCCGGTCAAACTCCTATGATCTTTATATATTGAAAGAAGATATATATGAGCTACTAGGCTTCATGTTGGCAGCTGGTGGCCCGCTATGCATTCACGCTGAGGAGCGCTGGCCGATGCACCAGGCTCTCCGAGAGTTGGTCAAGCGAGCGGGCCGGCGTGGCACGATCGAGGAGCTGCCATTACTCGAGTTTCGGCCTAGCGCTGAGGTAGGGCTGAAGGTGCTCGGGGCCGATCAAGCAATGCTGAAGCTACGCGCGCGTGGCGTGATTCGCGTGGTTGGTGGCAGCTCCGAGTGTCGGCTCGTCATCGACGCCGACCAGCTGGTCGGCTTCAGACGCGGACTGATGCGCTTGGACCCAGCGGTGGCGCGCGAGCTTCAGTGGGCAGGTGCCAAGTGGGCGGCTCTTACGGCCACCTGTGAGAAGAACCGCTCGACCGCTTTGCGGTCGTCGGCTGCGACTGTCTGATCCTGAACACCGAAGCGACGCCAGTTGACTCCAAGCTTGGGTAGGTGCTGATACGCCTCCAGCCGACGTCGGTTACCGGTGCGCAAGGTGCTCGTGATGCGGTACAGGCGCCGGTCATCGTCGCGTTGGTGTGGTGGCCAGTTGCCCTCCCATGCCCCGTCGAGATCCTCGCCGTCGAGGTGCTGCCAGTCGATGCACTGCACGTTCTGCAAGGCGCTGATGAACTGGGTGGCGTTTGGGTAGCGCCTGTCGGGCTCGACCGCAATGGCCTTGCGGACCACACGGCGGAGTCGATCGGGAATGTGCGGGGCAAATGTGAAGAAGCTGTCGGGCAGCGCGCGTCGGCCGCGTGCGAGTCGCGCTTGAAGCTGCGTAAAGTCGACCAGCTCGTACGCGAACCGTCCGTTGAGCATCTCAAAGAGGGTCATGCCGACGCTGTAGAGGTCGGCGCGCATGTCGAATGTCGCCCCGGCCAAGCCAGCCTCTGGCGCCTTGTAGAGCGGCGTCATACCCGCTACGGCTACCCGCCCGGAGGTGTCCATTTCGGCGGCCGAGCCGAAGTCGCTCAAGTACGCGGAGTCGCGGCGCGTGTCGAGCAGCAGCACGTTGCCGGGCTTGACGTCACGGTGGACGTAGCGGCGGTTGCCATGAACGTACGCGAGCGCATCGAGAACATGGCACGTCAGCTCGCACGCTTGGTGGAGGGAAAAGCGGTAGTCGGCAACAAGCGCGGTGTTCAACGCTATTGCCCTCGTAGTAAGGCATGACGAACGTAATGCAGCCTGGGAGCTCGGGGTCAAACTGGGCCTCGGAGATCGGCACGATCCGAGGGTGTTTGAGCGAGTCCAGTAGCTGTGGCTCCTTGAATGCCACGGCGTCCTCGCGGCCAGCCATATCGATGGTCTTCTGCACGACTTCGCGGTCGAAGATCTCATGCCGATACTTCCGGATCGCAATGTTCGTCGCGCCGTCCTGGATGGAGTGCAGGAACACGTAGGTCGGCCTTTCTAGGCTCTCGCCCCGGAGCGGCATCGGCCAGTCCCTGCAAGCGCCGCCAGCGCGGCGAGGTCTCGTGCGTCGCGCCAGTGCTTACCCACCGGATCGGGGATGACCTGCTCGACCAGGTCGATCAGTTTGCCCTTGGGCGGTAAGCCGAGGCGCGAGCGCACGGTGCGGCGTGCGAGCACCGCTATCGGCATAGGCGGCTGGGCCCGCACGGCGACCAGTCGTACGATCGTCTCCATCCCGATGCGCGGCACGAGTTCTGAATGCGTGCGGCGGTTGCGGGGATCATTCTCGGGCATGATCAGGCAGACCTCGTCCGGTTTCAAATCAGCGAGTGCGCGAGCGAAGTCATCGTAGAAGCCGCTCAGGCGCTCGGACTCCTCGCTGCCCGGAGGCGGTTGGATCCGCTGGGGCTCGCGGACGACAATCTCGCCGTCCTCGACCATCGCCAGGAATGTGTACTTGCTGCTGCAGTTGACTCCGAGTCGCTTCATGATCCGCTTTGAACACCTCCCCGATGCGTTCAGGGTCGCACATTCAGGCCGTCAGGATCAGAGCGGCTCGGCCCGCGCGGCTACCGGTAGTAGCGATGGTGCGCAGGCGTCGCCCATTGCGAGTTGGCTGCGGCACACGCAGTCCTCACGTGGCGTGGTGGGCTGGGTCTCTTGAGCGTCAGGCCAGGAGCCCGTCGACGATGTATCCACTGGGCGCCACCTCGCCCTCAGAGCCGAGCAGCGCGAGCAGCGCGCAGGTCGCCAGGCTTGCGCCCAGGAAGGTCAGGGCGATTACGCTCGGCGCCGGCTTGCCGAAGCCACCCACGAGGTATCCATCCTGTGCCAGGCGCTCGCGCTGGTCCGGCGGCAGGTTCTCCTCGCGGATCACGTCGGCCGAGATCGCTCGGCGGCGCCAGAGGCAGGGCGTGGTCAGAGTTAACACGCGCACCTCCGCGGTCAACGCTGCGAGCGTGCCCTCGTCCTTGGCGCCGGCGCGCACGCCGACGTCGATCACGGGCAGCAGGTACGTCGAGGCGAGGTCGTTGATCGCGGCGCGGCTACCGTGGGTGTCTGTGCCCGCGAGCACCACGTCGGTGTCCAGCAGCTGGCGAAAGACATCCTCGCGGCGCACATCCCCGTGGATGCGGCGAACCTCGACATCAAACCCCAAGTGATCGAGATGAGCACCGACAACGTCGACCTTCGTTGGAGCGGTCGTTGCGCGCAGGTCGGTGGTGGTTGAACCAATAACGCGGCGGACGTTGGACGGCGTGTCAAGCCGATCATGGTCAACGATCGCTATCTGGCAGCCCATCCGGACTAGCTGCTCGGCGATTGGGGAGCCCAAGCCACCTGCGCCCACAACGGCGATCACAAGCTCGCGCAGCGTGTCATGTACCTGGCCCAGGGCATCACGCTGGCGATCATCAAGATGATCCTGCTTACCGACCCGCGCTAGCCGCACCTCGGGGGGATCGAGCAAGCGCAGCGTGCGACCGATGGAGATCACGCGATCAACGTTGAGCACAGCGCCGCCGTCCACCACGTTGGCAACCCAGCCGCTCGGGTGTACCACTGCGGCCGCAAACGGTCCGTCGAGCATAGGCGCAATCGTCTCGCCCAGAGCTGTGATCGCCCGCATGTCTGGCGCGCTGAACCCTGCGGGGAAGTGCGGATCGGGATGGGAGTGAATGAACAACAGCCCGCAGCGCTCGTGCTGCGCGTGGCTGACAACGGCAGAGAGCCACTGGGCACTCGGACGCAGATTGTCGTTCTCCTGGAGCTCCCATGCGTCGTGCGGCGGCAGGATCAGCTCGCTGGCGATCAGCCGACGTCCGCGGCGTCCGGCACCTTCACGCAGAAGGCAAAAGCAGCCCTGCTCTTGCGGCGCATTTGCGGCCAGATGCTGTGTAACGGAGTCGACCGTCGAGGCGAGGACGGCGAGGCGGATCATCGGTTCGGCTCCTCTCGAAATCGTTGGAGCATGAAGTGGTAGTGGTCAAGCAGGCCGTTGCCGGCGGCGTTCCAGCTTCCGCCGCGGTGCCAGGAGAAGCGCCGCCACCTCCGTCCGGCGTACTCCTCGATGGAGTCGGCGTTGGCCGGAGTGCCTCCCCCGGCGAGCACCACGCCGAGCTCCGTCCAGAACATGTCCAACGCGCTGCGGGGGTACTGGTAGTCGGTGATAAAGAGCACGTCGGTGCTGCTCTGTTCGTACAGGTCGGAGGGGAGAGTCACCTGACTCAGCACGATGAAGATCTGCGGGTTGTCGGGCGTCTGGGGGTGGCGGCCGTCGATCACGTCGACCGTCACCCCCGTGGTCTCGGTCAGCTCCTCGGCGTGGCGACTCAATTCGTCCAGCGCGGACATCTGTTTAGCCGAATGTGCGTTCGCCAGGGATGACGCGGAAGTGCTCGCCCTTGTGGACGGTGATCGTTTCGGCGGCGAGGACCAATATGCCGCCGGTGGGATCGTGCTCTCCGTGCAGGCGGAAGAGATCCCACTTCTCGCCCTCGAAGCCGGCGACGTCGAGGATCTCGGCACCAGTGTCCTGCTTAGACAGCAGGACCACGGGACGGCGGTTGACGACGACGTCGACGGGGTGAGGGCGGTGAGTTGCTTCGGTCGCTGCTGGCTGGGAGCTCATCGGGGAGATCCTCCTGGGAGGTCGGGGATAACGTTCGCGAAAGATTGTTGCTGGTTCGCTTATGAGAACAGTAGCAGGTGTTCCGTAGAGAGAACGGCTATTGTTCAAGGCCGAACATGGGCGTCAACTCGCAACAACTCTCGCTGCTGGAGGAGCGCCGCCGCCAAGAGCCCCGCGCGAGCGACGCAGACCATGTAGCTCACCTTGCCGGCGAGCTCCTCCGCGAGCTTCAGGCCGAACCGCCGATCGACCTGCGAATGGTCGCGTCGGCTCAGCAGGTCACCCATATCGAGCGGGCGCCGCTGCCGTGTGCCGGATGCCTGTTGCTCGATCCTTCGGGCGGCTACTTCAAGATCAAGCTCAGGGCCGGGGATCATCCCCGCAAGCAGCGCTTTACCGGCTTCCACGAGGTGGTTCACACCTTTATGCCGGGATGTCGCTTGGCCACCCAGCGTCGCTGCGACCCGGCGGCGAGTCCACCGAGGAAGCTGGACGTCGAGGGACTCTGCGATCTCGGTGCGGCTGAGTTCATCCTCCCCGCAGAAATGGTGCGACAGGATCTTGCACAAGCCGACTTCGGTCTTGACACCGTCGAGGCCTTGTGCGAGCGCTATGACGCAAGCCTCCAGGCGTCTGCTCACCGCTTCGTCAACCTGTGGACCGAGCCCACGCTCCTGATCGTCCTAGGTGTTCGAAATAAGCCAAGTGAGCGCCACGAGTCATCGGCGCCACCGAAGCTGCGCGTCACCTATGCCCTCGCACAGGGAGGCTGGCCCTGGATCCCAAAGCACAAGTCCGTTGCTGAAGACGATCCACTTCAGCACGCGCTTGCGGGCCAGCGCATCGATGAGCGTAGTTCGCTTACTGGTCTCGGCGTCAACCACGACAAGCCCGTACATCTTTCGGCTCGGCTCTGCCCATACCGCGATCTCAAAGGAGTTCGTCATGACCGAGTCCTTGCCCTCTACCGTCATGTGCGCTGAACAGGCTCAGAGGGACTAGAGATGGCCAAGAAACCGGAGACGATCGGCCAGCGCATCAGGCGTTTGCGAAACGAGCGCGAGCTCGGCCTGACTGAGCTTGCCGATCGAGCCGGGATCAGCAAGGGCTACCTATCCAGCCTTGAGACGGATAGAGGTGACACGAAGCGACCCTCGGGCCGGACCTTGCTCAAGCTCGCCGATGCGATGGGCGTCACAATCAACGACCTTCTAGGCCGTCGGTGGATCACTGAGACCCCCAATGACCTACCCGACGGCTTGGGAGAGTTCGCGCGCGAGGCTGGTCTCACCGAGGCGGACGTCGGCATGCTCGCCAACATCAAGTTTCGCGGCGAGCAGCCTCAAAGCAAGGAGCGCTGGGCTGTCATTTACAGTGCGATCCGCGGATCGGCGTACTTGGACGAGGAGTCCGCAAGTCACGGTCGCGACTGACGCCCGTCTGCGTCCCTCCGCCACGCCATAACGATCAGCCACTCAGACGTCCTCGCCGCGCTCTTCCAACAGCGAAGGGCCGACCGTGACCGGGCAGCGTTGCTCGAGGTACTTCGCCTGTTTGATCGCGTCGGCGATCGGGTCCGGCATTCCGAGCAATCCGTTGTCGAGCTCATCGCGTATTAGCTCGTCGGGGGATCCGCCGCCGCTCAGCACGATCCGCCGCACCGCGGAGATACGAGCGCCGTGGAGTCGCTCCTCGAACATCGCCCATTCGCCGTTTGACGCGAGTTCTCTGATCGTCTTGCGCGCCTGAAGCAGGAGATCGGCCGCGCCTACGGCGATGCCGAGTGTGGCGTCCTCACGGTCGGCCGGTTTGCTCGGCAACCGGCCGACGGCCGTGTTCCACGGCGGAATCTCGCCGAAGCGCAGCTTCGCGTCGGCTATCAGCTTTCCCTCCACGGCACGGGTCTCATCCACGACTTCGACCGATAGCGCCTCGTTCAGCTCGATGAGCTCGCGGTCCTTCAACTTGAGCACTCGGCGCTGACGGGCCGTGCTCGGCTGGCTGAGACTCGACAGCGCGAGAATCGTGTAGCCCAGCTCGTCGTACTCGGCGAAATGCCGCTCGAAGCTGCTCGCGCTTGCAGCCCGCCGCCGGACACGAGCGAAGGCCGTTGTGCTGGGCGAACCGGAGTGGGAAGTCCCCGGCGATCCCGACGTAGAGTGGCTTGCGGGTGACTGGGTGCCAGAACAAGTAAGCGCCGCCTGTGCTCCAGCCAGACGACGACTCCGGGCCAAGGAGGGCCTCCAGCGCGTCGCGTACATCTGCCGCCTCCTCTCGCCGGTAGACATCGAGAATGAAAGTTCCCCACATCGCAGGCGATCAACGGTGGCGATCGCCACGCTTGAGGTTCGCGAACGGAAGCTGCCCGAAGTGATCGAGGAACTCATCGATCAGGTCAGTCTCGACGCCCCCGAAGTTGGGCTCCTCGAGCCATCCGAGCAGGAAGTCCTGCGAGCCCCCGAGCTGCCACAGCAGTCGGCCGCCCCAATGGCGGACGGCCTCGCCATCGGAGAATCGCAACAGCTCGCCGATGCGCTCCCGCAGCGACTTCGCCTTCCCGATGTAAAGAGTCGGAGTGCCGTTGACCCACCGGCTTTCGAGGCGCTCGATCGGGACGGTCGGATCGTTGCCCTTCCACCAGCCGCCCCCGCAGACCGAAAGGAACTCCGGCCACCCGCCAGCAGCGCGCAGCACCACGTACACACCGCCCGCCTCCGGCAGCTCGAGCGGCTCGGGCCGTCCAAGTCCGCCGATCGCGGTGAAGCCACCGAACCCACGCCGCCTCCAGTCAGCATCATCGAACAACACATTGCTCATTTGTGGTCGCCATAGGCGTCGAAGAACTCGCGCTTCAATAGCTGCTCCCGCAATTCGTCACGAGCGGCTTGTGTGGCGGGCTCGTGGCCTTCGAGAAGTTGCAGGCCGGTGCGTCCGACATCCTCTAGGTACCAGAGCTTCAGGTCTGCGTCGAGTAGCGCGGCGACGATGCGGATGGCGCGTTGGTCGTGGGGGTGCTTGGCGGCGCGCTCGGCGATGTGATTGGCTTGGTCGAGTTGTCCGTGTGCGGCCTGGGCTGCTGAGAGTGTGAGGTCGGCCAGGTCTCGCTGTCGATTCGTTCGACTCGCGAGAGCCAACCGAGTGCTTCGTAGGTGCTGGCGCACAGGTCGCGTTTGAGCGCGAGCCGCAAGAACTCGATTGAGTGCTCAAGCGGGATCTCCGGCTGATGGAACGCGCCGAACGCGAGCCACTGGATCGCCTCCGATACCTGGCTATCGCCCACCCCCGCGAGCATCTCGAGGACGACGGCGGGGTCATATCCGTCCGATCCCCAGATCAGTGCGTGGAGAAGGTGCCGTCGTGCGTGGTCGGGCACGCGGGCCACCGCGGCTTCATAAAGGTCTCGATGCTCGGTCAGTAGCGCTGCTGCGGGAGCTCCCCACTCGAGGTACTGATCGAATGTGTGCGGGCCGAGTCCGGCGGGTGCGTCAGGACCGACGAGGCGGCTCCACCGAGAGTGCGTCCACTCTGGGGCGCGACTTGCGAGCCATGCCAGGTTCCTGCCGATGATGGCGCGCGCGTGGAGTCCGTCGGACGGCTTGAGATCGAGTGCTTCGTCTAGCAGCGCGAGCAATAGTTCCGGTTCGCTGTCGCCGTCAGTGGTCGCGTCGGCGTAGACGAAGGCATCGCCGAGCGCGCGCATGGAGCGCCGGTAGATTGCGTGCTGAAACGATCCGGCGCCGGCTTGCTCGTTGAATGCGGCTGGTTCCTCACGGCGGCGGGCGGCGCGCTCGATCAGCTCCCAGCCCCGATTCGTGTCAGACCCGAACGCTGCCCCGGCGGCTGCGAGTTTGCTGACCAGGTCGATCCCGGCGCTCACCACATTCCCCCAGCCGGCGTCTCCGTCGAACTTGCCCGGTGCTGGCTCTGTGGTCAGGGTGTGCTCTGCGAACTCGACTGCCTCGAGTATCTCTGGAACGCGCTCGTGAAGTTCGTCTACGTGATCTGCGAGCGCGTTGAGGTAGCGCTCGGCATACATCGGGTCTCGCAGTGTCTCTAGGATCCGGGCGGGAGCTTGGGCTAGCCAGCGCTGGGGCTCGTTGTTGATCAGCTGCTGGAGTTCGCGCGCGGCGTCGTGCCGGGTGGCGCCGCGGTAGTCCCCGGTGGGTTTCCAGGCGGCGATACGATGTGCAGCCTCGAGCGGCTCGAGCTCGGCGAGCTCTTCGACCCCGATCGCAGTGGCGGGAGGCACGCTGATAACGGACGGCTCTGGCCAAAGGAAGCCGTTCGGAGAAGCTTGTCGCCAGCGGCCTTCGACGCACTCGTTTGCTGCCGCCCACACCTCTCTGACAGATGCTGGCATCGCGATCAGCCAGCCATAGGCGTGCGTCCATGTGCGGGGGAAGTCGTCCGCGTCATCGAGTGCGGCTACCTCCTCGGCACTGGGCGGGTCACCGAGCGCTTGCAGCATGCGCTGATCGAGGCCGGGCAGTTTCCGCTCGGTGAGCTCGCGCAGCAGCTTGAGGGTCTCTGGCATCGGGTCGTGGTGTGTGACCTCGTCGGTGATCAGGGTCAGCGCCGCGGTCGCGTCTAGGTCGACGGTGTCGATCAGGTGGGAGGCGATCAGCCGGCCGGCAGTCGGCGCGGGAAGTTTGCCGAGGCGCTCGATCCGCTCCGCGGTCGGCATGCTCGCGCTCGCGGCCAGACGCGCTACGTCACGCACAGACACGACGAGCTGGTCGAACACCGGAGCGTCCGGCGTGAGGGTGAGGCCATCGATTGCCTGGAGATGGCGTACCTCGGTCGGGTAGTGATCGCAAGCAGCTGCGAGCTTTGCCGTCAGGATCCCTAGCCAGCGACTGGACTGGCCCTGACGGGCGCCTGACAGCGCTGTGCTCAGCATCCCAGCCGACAGATACGAGTCATCTGCGGGAGCGCCTTGGCGGGTCACCCCGTCAAGCGCGCGCTTGACTAGGCTGATCGCCGCGTCGCTGGTGTGCTCACCCGCCGGCAGTTCTTCGAGGTAGCCAGCGATGTGATGGAGCACTCCAGCGTCGCCGGTTCGATCCATTGCAAGATGCAACACGGTATCGGTCACCAGCCCAGCGACTGCGCGTGCGATAGCGATCAGCAGGAGCGCCTGGTGGTCGCTGAGCTCGCGGCCGCTGGGGCGCGAGCTCAGCCAGCTACTTACCTCCTCGGGATGCGACTTGGCTAGCGTCATCAGGTAGCCGTACGCAAACCAGGGTCCCTGCTCCGGTGGCTGCAAGAGCGGGTGGTCCGCGAGTGCGTGAAGCCATCCAGGCCCATCGAGGCGGCTATAGAAGTAGATGAGTGTGCGCGGATCGCCAGCGAGGCTTGCCAGCCGCGAGCCGTCCTCCTCCGTGGGCTCGGTGATGCGGATGAGCGGATCGATCTCCTCGAGACGCGCGGTCATCGGGCCGAACAAGCGAGCAAGCGTGATCTGAGCGCGCGAGTAGAGCTCGACCGCCGAATCGACCGTGACGTCCGCGTGCAGTGCGTTGACAGCGCTGAGAAGATCCTTGTAGGCGTCGAGCAGGTCCGCCTCCGCGCGTACGGGAGGACGCCGGGCAAGAGAGCCAATCAGCGTCTGCAGCCGGACGATGTGAGGCCCCGGACCCTCAAGCGCCGCGGCAAGCTCCTGGACGGCATCCAGCAGCGACTCCTGCGATGCTCGCTCGCGACGCAACTCGTCCGCGATCCCCACAACACGGCTCGCGGTATCGCTCACCAGCCGTTCCCGCTTGCCACCCATATCAAGCAACGACATCAACGCCTCGCGAACGCAGTACGCGATCTGGTTGCCAGCACGAATCCCAGGCCGCTCTACGTGCTCGGCCGCAGCCATGAGCATCTCCGCGGCCCGCACGCCCTCGGGGCCGAGCCGGCGCAACTCCGCAAGCAACTGATCCGACTGCTCCTGATCCACCCTCAAGACGATGGCAGACAGCAGATGGCCGTGCCCAAACGCGCTGTCCACCGTCCGCTCCGCCCAGCCGCGACCCACCGGCGCTCCGGGGGCACTCCACTCCGTCCGCGAAGAAGGCATCGCCGTCGCCTGATAAGACTAGCTGGAGTGTTCGAACCAACCATGAGATGCGCCACGCATGCCTGATCAACTACTTATCCAGATCGACAACCGCAAGGACTTTCTGCTGCTTCTGCTCGCCGCCCACGGCGAGCACGAGGACGCCGAGCCGGTTGTCGGCGTGACTCGACTGCAGAAGTACCTGTTCCTCCTGCAAAAGGAGCACGAATGGGATCGCCGGTTCCATGTCTCCGACCCATACGAGTTCGAGGCCTACGACTACGGGCCGTTCGACGCTCAGCTCTACGACGACCTCGTCATGCTCGAGAACGCCGGGCTGATCCAGACGAGCTCAGCGGGACCGGAGCCGAGTGCCGAGAACAACGAGTCTCGCCGTCGAGACTTCGACTGGGCGACCGTCGACCGCGAGCTCGCGCCGTGGGAATCAGAGGATCAGATCCAGCGCTATGCCCTGACCGACCGGGGCCGCGAGTTCGCCAGCCGCTATGAGATATCCCCCGAGGACACGGCGGTGCTCGCCGATCTCAAGCGCAAATGGAACGGGCGGCCGCTGCAAGATCTGCTGCGCTGGCTGTACCAGACCTATCCGGAGTGGGCGACGAACACCAGGCTCACCCACCTGAGGGTCTAGATGGCATCGGCGGGCAGGACTGAGCGCAGGAGGGGCCGGGGCGCCGGGCTCAGCGTGACGGGCTTCCCTCGGACCCGCCGTCTTGACCAGCCCGAGAGACTGGACGGTGACCGCATCGGGGCGCTGCCGGCGCCAATCCCCGAGCCTGCGCTGTTTCCGCCGGTGGCGGACGTGTTCTCGAAGGACGGCTACACGAGCTGGCGCGACGTGTCGTTCCTCGGCAGCTGGATCGATCTCTATGCGCGGGCAGAGACGGGACACACGATCGCGGTGGAGTTGAAGATCGCCGACTGGCGTCGCGCGCTCGCACAGGCGCGGCTGCTGCGCAACAGCGCCCACGCCGTCTACATCGCCATGTGGGCACCTTATGTCCACCGTGGGCTGACTGAGGAAGCGCAGGCGCTGCTAGCGGGCGCCGGGGTGGGGCTGCTCAGCGTCAACGGCCATTGCACCGTGAAGCTCGCATCGGCCGCGAACGAGCCACGCTACCTCAAGCAAGTGCATCTTCCCCAACGCCCGTCGCGGCGAGCGCTATGAAGGACGGCGCAACCGGCTGGCCCGAGGAGGCTCGGCATTGCCTGCGTCTCGGCGCGATGAACGACAAGGCGATCGTGGAGTCTGAGCAGGACAGTTTCGACGTGCTGGTGCTGCAGGCGAACCTCGCCGTGTCAGCGCGTAATGCGCTCAGCTCGTGGGTGGCGATGCGCAGACCGTTCTGGATCGACCCGATCGCATACGCGTTCGCGGCCGCGCCCGCCTATCTCATGAGCGAGCAGAAACTCAAGCGCGGACAGCCTGAGACGCAGGTCGACTACAAGCGCACCTTCAGGGACCTGGCTTCCGACTACGGCGAGCCGTTCTCCCGTGTCCTCGTCGAGCGCCGCTCGCTGCGCCCCACGGACTTCGACCCTGAGGAAGACGAGGCGGTGGTGGTGCGCATGCTCGAGTGGCAGCGAACCGTGCTCTCGCCGCCCGCGGAGGACGCGAAGTTCTTCGAGGAGTACGAGACGACACTTGAGCCGGTGCTGTTGACGGTGCCAAGCCTGCCCCTGCAGCCCGACCTCGAGCGCGAGCGCGAGCCGGAGTGGCTCGATGTGAATCTGCGGCTGCTGGCTGCGGCGGCGATGGGTTACGAGCCCAGCCGGCTGGCGGCGGGCCTGCTGATCGAGGAGAGCCTGTTCGACTCCGAGGCACAGCTGCGGCGTGTCTGCGACGCCTACCGGGAGATCGCCGCGGAGCACATCTGGCTGTGGGTGAGCGACAACGAGGAGATCGACATGACGATCCCCCGTGCAAGGCGCCTACGCGATCTGGTGCGGAGCCTCATCGAGAGTGGAAAGCAGGTCCATCAGGCGTTTGGTGGATCGTTCTCGTCGCTGCTGCTTCGCGACGGCCTGACGTCCGTCGGGCACGGCGTGGCTTACTGGGAACACAAGTCGTGGGAGCCACTGGCGGGTGGCGGCCTGCCCACCCTTCGCTATTTCTATCCGCCTCTCGGCCAGAGACTGCGTTTCCTCGATGTCGATGCTCTCATCGATGCCCTTGTCTCGGACACTGAGGAATTCCACGAGGAGGTGTGCGGCTGTGAGGTTTGCCGGGAAACATTGGACGGCAACCTCGGCAACTTCGCTGCATACGGCGCGGTCGTTGTCCGTGAGCGCCGCGATCGCTCGGGCCGCGTAGTCGAGTACGACGTGCCGGAGCCTTCAGCGCTCGCGCTCAGTAAGCGCCATTACCTGCGTGCGAAGGCTCGGGAGGTCGCGCGGTTTCTCGCGGCGGACTTCGATCCTCAAGTGCGTCTGACCTATCAGATCGACCGTCACGAGAGTGGTCAGCAAATCGTCGATCCGGGGCACCTGAAGGTATGGCGGGCCGCGCTGGCGGAGCAAGCGGGCACGCCGGCTTAGGGGGCGCCATGACGCTCGGGCACGAAGAAGCGGTCGCTCTCGCCGCCGGCCTGACCGGCGTATTGGCAGTCCCGCTGGCGGTCGCGACCTTCTTCGCCGAGCGTGTGGCCAGCACGCTTCGCAGTCAGAAGGGCCTCAGGGCGGCGCTTCTCGGTGGTCTTTTCATCTCAGGGCTCTACTTGCTCGTCTGCGCGGCGGTGGCGTGGTGGGCCTGGGATCAGGCGATCGCGAACGGCACAACCCTCATCTGGAACGTATCGAGCGAAACCGTGTTCGCAGTGTTATTCGTGCCGCCGATCTTCTTCGCCGTTCTTTGTGTCCTGGGCGGCGGGTTTGGGCTCGGCAAAGCTGCTCTGGACAAGAAGCGCGAGACGCCTTCATGACCATCGCGCTGCGACTGCTCTCCCGTGACCAGATGAATGCGCTGGACGAGTGCCAGCTGCACGAGGTGCTGTGCCGCGAGTACCACGAGCAGGTCGTCGCTGTGCTTTCACCGCTCGAGGCCGTCTACGTTCGCGACCCCAGAGTGTCTCTCGACGAGGTACAGCGACTGGTACGGGACCGGCTGCGGTCGATCGACGGACTCGAAGACAAGATCATCGATGCCGTCGCCGCTGGCGGGCTCAGCCTCCGCGAGCCGGAGCTGTGGCTGGCGCTGGCCTGCTGGGTCGTTGAGAACCAGCTCGCCGCCCGGCCGAGCTGGGATCCGAGCAGGCGGCCGAAACCCTAGATTGACGAGCTTCGCTTTGGGGGCTGTCAATTTTCGATCTACGAACAAATGACGGAGGGGGAGGGATTCGAACCCTCGTCCGAGGAAGACCCCGAAAACGGCTTTCAAGGCCGCCGCGTTCAACCGCTCCGCCACCCCTCCTGGGCGACATCCTCAAGGCTAATAGATCAATGCCGTCCGAGCAGATGCGGTCGAACTGCCTGGCCGAAGGCTGGCGATGTCGAATGCGGATCTCCACGGGTCGCGAAGGAGGCCGGATGCAACATCTTTCGAGCAAGGAGACCTCTCCGAGTCCGGCGGTGGGCCTATGGTGCATCGTGGGCTGCCTGACTCCGGAGCAGACCAGGCGGTTTGCGCGGGAGATCAAGCTGTTGGCGTCTGCGACGTTCCCGGAGCAGTCTTTTGTCCAGCCTCGTACGCGCGCCGCGGAGGGCGTACGGGTGAGGCATTCCCAGTGGTGCCCGGGCCGTCGAGATGCGGCATGTGGGTGCTCCCCGCGGTGGGAGGCGTGGGTGTATTCGCGGAAGGACAGGGGCAAGGTCCGCAAGACGTTCTCCGAGCATTGGGAAGCGAAGACCTGGCGTCATCAGCAGCTCGAGCTGGCGAGCATCGGGCGGCTGCGTGCTCCGGGCCGCCATACCCTTGCCGAGGCTGCGTCGCTGTGGGTCGAGATGGCCCAGGAGGGACAGATACGTAACCGCTCGGGGCGCCGCTACAAGCCGAGCTCGCTGCGCACGATCGAGGGTGACCTGCGCCTGCACCTGGTTCCGAGTCTGGGCGCGAGGGTCATGGTGGGAGTCGCCCGCGCGGACCTCCAACGGCTCGTGGGCAGCTGGCTGGCTGGGGGTTTGAGCCCGAGCAAGATCCGGTCGATCGTCAACGCCGCACGGGTGCTATGGCGAGACCTTGACCTCCTGACCGGGCACGATGATCCGTTGCTCATCGACCCGACGCGCGGGCTGCGTCTGCCTGCCAGCACCGGGCGACGCGAACGGATTGCTACCCCCGATGAAGCTCGCCGACTGATCGATGCGCTCCAGCAGGGGGATCGCGCACTGTGGGCGACCGCGATCTATGCAGGGCTGCGTCACGGTGAGCTACGCGCGCTGCAAGTACGCGACATTGACCTCGAGCGACGCCGGATCGACGTGCAACGAGGCTGGGATCAGTACGAGGGCGAAATCGACCCCAAGAGCGAAAAGGGCACCCGACCAACCATCATCACCAAACCCCTACAGCACCTCCTCGCCAAGCACATCCAAGACACCGGGCGCAAAGGCACCGACCTAGTCTTCGGCAGCACTCCGAGCACGCCGTTCGGAAGCAGCTCCGTGACCAAGCGCGCCCGTAAAGCGTGGGCAACCGCGCGCAAGCGAGAAGACCACCAGAACAGCACGCCCACGACGGAACGTGTACGGCCGATAGGGTTGCAGGAGTGTCGCCACACCGCGGTCTCGCAAATGCTTGACGCCGGGATCACGATCGACAAAGTCAGCAAGTTCATGGGGCACGCCTCGATCACAATCACCATCGACCGCTACGGACACCTCCTCCCCGGAGGCGAAGCCGACGCCATCGCGCTCCTGGATGCCTACCACCAACGAACTGAGAGCGAGTAAAAGGCCCGAGGCCATGCGGGGCTGTGGCGCGAGGAGCCGATATTTGGCTCTACAGAGCCAAACGTTAACGGTCTTAAAACTGCACTCGAAGACTGGCGCGAGAACTGGCGCACGCGACGAGCATTTTGGCTCTAGCAAGCCAAAAAACAGCACCATAGGTCAAGGTCTTGAAATCCCTCCGACCGAAAAGTCGCGCCTTTTGCCAGCGCCCGGATTCTTGGCTTTCCTGAGCCGTTTTCCGCATGGTTGAGCGGGATTCGGCCGGTGGTCCCTGCGAGCACTCGGGGCCGCGAAACCGCAGTTAACCGCCTGAAACCGCACGATCCGCGCTTGAACTGGCGCGGATTTGGCGCGAGTGGGCGGGGGTTGGTTGAGGGTTTTGCGGGTCCATTTCGACGGTCGCTCGTCGGGCTCCCACTGCCGCAACCCGCGCATCAGGTTGGGACATTGCTGCTGGCTGGCGCTACGGTTGATCGCCGTGTGAGCGGGGCCACTTCTACGCCTAGCAGCGACTCGCCGAGCGATGCGTTCAGCGGCTGGACGGCATGCCCTGAGAGTCGGTTCGCTCGCCCGTGTAAGCCTCGAGCACTTCCACGGCCTTGGTGATCTCGGGCAGCGCAAGGCATTCGTCGCGAACGCAGGCCGCCTTCCTGCGGAGGTCCTCGTCGGCGAGCGCTTCGACAATCGTCTCGCGCAGCCGTTTGGGCTGGCAGTCGGCCGCGTCGAGCACCCTCGCGACTCCGAGCGCGGCGGCACGCTCGGCGTTGACGGGATGGTCCACGGCGATCGAGATCAGCACCATCGGCACGCCGGCGTACAGCGCGCCGATGATCGTGCCCAGGCCGGCGTGGCTGACCACCAGATCCGCGCGAGGGATGATCAGGGACTGGGGGACGAACGACTCGAGCGCGATGTTCCCACCCGGGTCACAGACGCGGTCGAGGTCGATGCCGGGCCCGGTCGTGAAGATGACGCTCGCAGGCACGCCGGCGAGCGCCGCGAGCATCGCCTTGCGCAGCATGTGCTGCTTGTTGTGGACAGTGCCGAGCGTCGCGTAGATGAGCCCATCCGATCGCCCGTCGGTGAGCGCCGGGTCAAGGCGCTCCCCCTCGGCGCGGTCCTGGGGCTCGGAGCGGAAGTGCTCGATCCGTCCGAGCCCATCATCGCCGGCGACCATCCAGCTCGGGGGCAACGTGGAAAGCATCAGCTCGCCTCCCAGCGCCGTCCTTGCATCGGAGCCTATCCCCAGACGCTCGGACTGGGCGCGATAGCCGCTTGAGGTGTGGTTCACCGCGAGGTGGCGATCCCAGGCGCTGTCATGAAACGGCGCGCCCCACAGAGCACACGCGACCGGGACGCCAGCCACCCTGCCGGCGATGCTCCCCCCATACTCGGCCGCCTCGCGCACGATCAGATCAGGCCGCCAATCCGCGATCAGCCCCAGCAGGTCGTCGGTCATCCGCGGAGTCCAGTGCTCCCACACGATGCGCTGGCTGAGCTCGTTCACCTGCAGTGGACCTTCGGTCGCCGCGGTTGCCATCTCCGGGAAGAAATCCACCGCGCGCTCCCAGGTGAAGTCGTGGCCCACCGGAGAGACCGGAAAGCCCAGCCGTCCCACCGTCGCGCAGAAAGAGGGCGCAGTCGCAAACCGGACTTCGTGGCCGGCATCGCGCAACGCCAACGCATACGGCAGCATCGGGTTCAGATGACCGTGCCCAGGCTGCGTCGTAAACAACGCCCGCACGTCGCCATCTCCTTCTCAGTGCTCGGCCGGATAGCGGGCGCGGATGTCGCCGATGCAGCTGAGCTCACGCATACAGCGCGTCGATCTCGGCGGCGTACTTCTGCGCGATCGGCTTGCGCTTGAGCTTCATCGTCGGCGTCAGCTCCTCGCCGCCGGGCAGCCAGTCGCCCGGGACGATCTGAAACTTCTTGATCTGCTCGACACGGGCGAGGCGCGAGTTCGCGGCGTCGATCGCCTCCTGGACCGCCGCAAGCACGCTCGGCTCGCCGGCGAGCTGTTGAAGCGAGCGGTTCTCAAGGCCATGCTGAGAGGCCCATGCCGGCGCGTAGTCGGCGTCGAGGACAATCAGCGCGATGTTGTAGGGACGGCGGTCGCCGATCGCAACCGCCTGGCCGATCAGCGGCGAGGCGCTCTTGACGTGCGCCTCGATGTTCGCGGGCGACATGTTCTTGCCGGCGGCGTTGATGATCAGCTCCTTCTTGCGGTCGACGATCCTCACATAGCCGTCCTGGTCGATCTCGGCGATGTCACCGGTGTGAAGCCAGCCGTCGGCGTCGATCGTCTCGGCTGTGCGCCCAGGATCGTCGCGGTAGCCGCGCATCGTGCTCGTGCCGCGGCACAGCAACTCGCCATCATCCGCGAGACGCACATCCAGACAGGACACCGCCTGCCCTACGGTGCCGTGCTTGGCGCGGCCGGGCGGGTTGAGCGACCCGACGCCCGAGAGCTCTGACATCCCCCACCCCTCACACAGTTCAAGGCCGATCGCGCCGAAGAACTCCAGAGTGGCGCGTGCTGTCGGGGCAGCTCCAGCACAGCAGACGCGGGTCTGGTCGAGCCCGATCTTCGCGCGCAGCTCTCCGAGCACCGTCTCATCCGCGCGCCGGTAGTCCTCCAGCATGGCCGGGTCGGGCCGCTCGCCATCGCCGGCGATCGCTGCCTGCTCGGCCGCGACCTTGCGCCGCCCCACCTCGATTGCGGCCTGCGTGGCGTCGCGTCGCGTCAGGTTGGGGTCGCTGGCGATCGCGCTTTCCAGTGCAGCCTGCAGCTTCTCCCATACGCGTGGCACAGAGGTCAACTGCGTGGGGCGCACCGCGACGAGCGCCGCCGCGAGCTCGCCTACGTCCGCCACGCAGCTCAGCTGTACGCCGTGGGTCATCCCGAGGTAGTGGCCGGTCATGCGATCGACGATGTGCGCCGCCGGCAGGTAGGAGAGCACCCGGTCATCCGGGCCGGTTGGCATCACGCTGGTCCAGGCTCTAGTCATCGCGAGCATCCCGGCGTGGGTTATCTCGACCCCCTTCGGCGGCCCGGTCGTCCCCGACGTGTAGATCAACGTCAGCACGTCATCGGGCTGGACCGTACGCGCGCACGCATGAAGGTCGATCTCGCCGCCACCAGCCTCGAGTTCACCAAGCGACAGCGTCCCCTCGAGGGCGTCGTCGATGCAGATCACGTGCTCGACGCACGTCCCCGCCAGCGCGGCGCGCACCCGGCCCACGAACGCCCGCTCGCAGACCACGACCCGGTTGCGGGCGTTTGCGAACATGTGCGCGATCTGATCGGGGGCGGAGGTGTTGTAGATCGAGAACGGCGTCGCGCCGAGATGCAATGCGGCCGTGTCACAGAAATGAAACTCGGGCCGGTTTGTCAGCATCAGCGCGACCGTCTCGCCCCTCCTGACCCCGAGCCCCTGAAGGCCCGCCGCTACGCGCACGACGCGCTGTGCGTATTCGCGCCAGGTGACCTCCACATCGCCATCCCAGGTGCGCAGCGCCACCACGTGTGGGCGTAGCGCGACGGTTGCCTGAAACGCCTCGCACAACGTCTCAGCGTCCAACGCCAAACCCTCGCGAGCGTCCGACCCCGTGACCGTTGTGCCGAGCGCCCCGTTCATGGCTGCAAGGCTGCGACTTCGTTGGTGGACGTCGCGGCGACCGGAGTGCGATCGTCGCGGATCAGATCGGCTGCACGCTCGGCGATCGCGATCGTCGGGGCGTTGGTGTTGCCACGAACGACGCTCGGCATCACCGACGCATCGACGACACGCAGACCCTCCACACCGCGCACCCGCAATTCGGTGTCGAGGACCGCATCGGCATCTGAGCCCATGCGGCAAGTGCCGACCGGGTGAAAGAACGTGTAGGTCTGACGGCGGATGTAGGCACGCCTGTCGGTCTCGGACCCCGAGGCGGGCTCGTCCCACAACCGGCTGGTGTAGGGGGCGAGCGCGGGTTGAGCACCGATCTCCTCGGCGATGCGCAGGCCCTCCAACATCGTCTGCATGTCGGAGTCCTCAGCGTAGTAGTTGTGCAGCACGTAGGGCTGAGTGGTGGGATCTGGAGAGCGCAGGGTCAGCATTCCCCGGCTGGCGGGCTTCAGCGGACAGATCGCCAGCGTGAAGCCGTGCTCGAAGTTCGGCTCATCGAGCAGCATCGCCGGGACGGCGTGGAACTGCAGATCCGGGGCGGGCAGCCCTGCGCTGGTGCGCAGGAACCCGCCGGCCTCGACCCCGTTGGAGGTCAACGGTCCGCGGCCCTCCGCGGCGAACATCGCCATGTTCTCATCGCTCAGAGCGCTCAGCAGTGACACGGGCTCGTCGTGCGTCCACAAAAGCCCGGTCCCCGAGTGGTCTTGGAGGTTCTGCCCGACCGTGGGCAGGTCGGCCACGACCGGGATCTGCAAGCCGCTCAACAGCTCGCCGGACCCGACACCGGACAGCATCAGCAGTTGCGGCGAGTTGTACGCGCCGCCGCACAGGATCACTTCGCGCTCCGCGAGAAACTCGTGCAGCTCGCCCGTCTCGCCCTGCCGCGCGGCGAGCACACCGACCGCTCGGCCGTTCTCGAACAGCACGCGATGAACCTGCGTGAACGTCTCGACGGTCAGGTTCGCCCGGGACATCGCCGGGTGCAGATAGCCCACCGCGGTCGAGCAGCGCCGCCCGTCACGCTGGGTGACCTGGTAGCGGCCGAAGCCGTCCTGCTCGGCGCCGTTGAAGTCCTCGTTGCGCTCCAGTCCGTCCTGGTCGCACGCCCGCAGGAACGCCTCCGCGATCGGGTTGCGCGAGCGGCCGTCGGAGACGGCCAACGGGCCACCCACACCGTGGTACTCGCGAGGCGCCGCGCTCGTTGTCCTCGGCCCGCATGAAGTACGGCAACAGATCGTCATAACCCCATCCGGCGCAGCCCTCGATCGCGCCACTCGTCGTAGTCGGCGCGGTGGCCGCGTATGTAGACCATCCAGTTGATCGAGGACGATCCCCCGAGCGTCTTGCCGCGCGGGAGGTGAATACGCCGCCGATCGGCAAACGGCTCCGGCCCGGTCGAGTAGTCCCAATCCAGCTGCGAATGAAACAGTTGCGCGAACGCCGCGGGGACGTGGATGTTCTCGCTCGTATCCGGCGGACCGGCCTCGATCAACAACACGCTGACATCCGGGTCCTCGGTCAGCCGGGAGGCCAGCACGCAGCCCGCCGAGCCCGCTCCCACGATCACGTAGTCATACATAGAAAACCTGCCTCCTCCGGGGCCGTTTGTAACAGAGTGTCATATTCACGCGTCTGCCTTGCTTGGCGCGTAGAGCCGCTCGATCGTGCTCGCGTAGCGCTCGGCGATTTGCGGGCGGCGCATCTTCAGCGTGTCGGTCAGCTCTGCGCCTGGCAGCCAGGCATCAAAGATGATGGCGTGCGCCTCGATCCGCTCGCGCGACTCGAACTTCGCGTTGACTTCAGCGATCGCGGTCGCCACCGTTGCCCGCGTCTCGCTCTCCCGCGAGCGCTCCGTGAGGTCGATGACGACCAGCGCCGCGAGGTGAGGGCGTCCGTCCCCGACCACGCACACGTGCGCGACCTGCGGGCAGGCATCCTTCAGCGCCGACTCGATCTGAACGGGTGCCACGTTGTGCCCGTGTTCGGGGATGATCATCTCCTTCTTGCGACCGACGAGTCGCAGCCGTCCCTCGGTGTCGAGCTCACCGATGTCGCCGGTGTGGATCCAGCCTTCTGGGCCATATGTCTCGGCGCTCTCCCGCGGACGGTTGCGATATCCGCACGGAGCATGGGGGCTGCGCACCAGCACCTCGCCGTCCCGCGCAATCCGCAGCTCATAGTCCGGTGCTGGACCGCCCAGCGTGCCGAAGTCGACCAGCCCGGAGCGCTGCACCGCGCTCACTCCGGTCTCGGTCATCGCAAAGAGCTCTTGAAACGGCACACCGAGCGCGTGATAGTGCTCATGCACCGCGTCCGGACACGGCGCGGCGGTGCTAAAAGCTCCGTTTATACGGTCAAGGCCGACCCGCGCCCGCAGCGCCGCCAGCGTCGCCTCCTGAGCCTCGTCCAACGACGCGGACGCTTCACCCCGCGCCGTAGCGCGCACACGCTCGACGGCCCCCTCGAGCACGGCGCGCTCCTCGGAGCTAAGGGTCACCTCCAGGGCACGCTTCAGACGCTGCCAGACCGCGGTCGAGCCGCCCAGACGCGTTGGCCGGGCATCGAGCAGCGCCGAGCCGAGCTGCGTAGGATCGGCGCAGATCGTCCGCGTCGAGCCCCGCATCAGTGAGTACCAGTGACTGCCGAAGCGCTCGGCGAGAGCCGGAAAAGGACCGTAGGCGATGTCGTGAATCTCATCCGTCTCGACCAGCATCGCGTCGAAGCTGTGAATGCAGGCGGTGGCCGAGCGATTCGTCCACTCGACGGCCTTGGGTAGGCCGGTCGTGCCGGAGGTGTAGATCAGCGCGGCGAGATCCCCCGGCTGCACGGCACGCCACGCCGCCTGAAAGCTGAAGCCGCCCAATGAAGCGACCGACTCCAGCTGCGGGTAATCCGCCTGTCCAGTATCGAGTGCGAGCACGTGCTCGACCGAGTGCTCGACATCGTCGAGCCGAGCCCATAGATCGGATTCGACGAGCAGCACCCTCGGCTCGCTGTCGCGCAGGACGTGTTCGATCGTCGCCGGCGGCGAGGTGGTGTAGAGCGCCGCGCAGCCGGCGCCGAGATGCAGCGCGGCGACCTCTGCGACCGCGAGCTCCGGCCGATTGCGCGAGAAGAAAGCCACGCGCTCGCCCCGGCCCACCCCGAGCGCGGCGAGCGAACCGGCGACTCGCTCAACAGCGGCCGCGTAGTCGGCCCAGGTAAGTTGCACCGAGCCTCCAAGCGTTCTCAGTGCGATGCGGTCGGGGACGCGCGCGGCGCTTGCCTGAAACGCGCTCGCAAGCGTCTGGTGCTCCGGGAGGGAGACATCTGAGGCTGGGTTGGTCATCCCGAGACCGTCACCGCGAGGATCGTCTCGGCGACCAGCTGCGGATCATCGAACATCGGGACGTGCCCGACATCGTCGAGCACGATGAAGCGTGCCCCGGGGATCAGCTCACGGGCACGGGTACCGTAGAGATCAACGGGGAACAGGAGGTCCTCGGCAGCCCACGCGAGGGTGATCGGGCACGGTGGTGGGTCCAGGGGCGCGATCTGCGCCTCCATCACGGAGGACAGATCCTCGGCGATCTCGCAGCCGATCACGTCATCAGCGAGAGCGAGGTACTCAGCTGGGCTCACGCGCTCGCCGTGGACGGCGGCGTAACGCAGCGCCTGGCGGCGCCAGTCGCCGGATTGGGCGAGCTCCGGCAGCTTCGCGCGTGAACGCCGGGTATCCCGCACGGCGGTGGAGAGCAACTCGAACACGCGCTGCTTGTCCTCCCAGTCACCGTCCCACACACCGGCGGGAGACAGCGCGCAGACGGAGCGCGCCCGGCCGCGACGGGCGAGCTCGATCGCCATCCAGCCGCCCATCGAGCTGCCGGCGAGATGCGCCTGTTCGAGTCCCAGCTCGTCGAGCAGTCGCTCCGCGTCATCGATGATGTGCTCCATGCTCGTGGGTCGCTCCGTCACGGGGTGCCCGCCGTTGTGTCCCAGTGCGGTCGGGACGATCACATCGTGGCGAGTCGCCAACAGCGCCACCACGTGGCTCCAGCTGCGCTCACTGCGCAGGACGCCATGCAGCAGCACCAGCGGCTCTCCTGAGCCCTGACGCAGCATCCGATCGTCCTACGCCTGCAGCGCCTGCGCTGCCTTCGCCGTGTCGGCGTAGAACTCGCCGCGGACGGTCTTGCCGTCCTTGATCTTGATGAGGTGGGCATAGGGCCCCTCGATGGAGTGTCCGCTCTTGGTTGTGGCGCGCTGGGTGCCACGCACGACGACCCACTCGCCTGCGTCGATGTACTCCTCGGGAACAACCTCGAACCTGTCCCAGTACTGGGGTATCTGGGCGAAGTTCTGAAGGACGGCCTCGCGGCCACGCACGAGGCCGCCGAGAGGCAGTGAATCGGAGGACCACCACTCGACGTTCTCGGCGAAGGTGGCACCGACCGCCTGGAGGTCTCCCCGGCCAAAGGCGTCATAGGCGCCGCGTGCCAACTCTACGTTCTCACTGGACATGAATCCTCGCTTTCGCTCTCGCTACGTGGATAAGTGTGCTCGTACTCGCTGGATGAGCTCAGCGCATACCCGGAGTCTGCGCTGGCCGGCACGTCGCGAGACTCCACAGTTCCCATTTGTCCTACCTGGCTGCTCCGGCTGGGATCGATCGGTCACCAATGCGCTCGCGCAGTCGCACGCGCAGTCCTTCGGGGACCACCGTGAAGGTGAAGCGCTCCGTTACGGGTCCCGCCGATGCGTCCAGCTCGAGCTCGAAGTTGCGGGCGATCATCGCCAGTGCACTCTTGGACTCCAGGAACGCGAGGTTGCGTCCCGGGCAGAAGCGGGGGCCGGCGCCGAAGGCCAGGAACGACTTTTGGTCTGGTGCTTCGGCGTTCCCGTCCTCGTTCTCGTTCAGCCAGCGATCGGGGTCGAACTCGTTCGCCCTGTTCACGGATCGCAGGCTGGCGAGGCGGGTGAGCATGAGCAGTCGGGTGCCCGCGGGGATGCGGGTGTTCATGAGGGTGGTGTCGGCGAGGGGCTCGACGCCGAGGATTGGCGCGACGGGCTTCAGGCGCATCGACTCCCTGAGCACGGCCTCGCCGTAACGGAGCTCGCCGACCGCGTCGTAGGCGAGAGGGGAGCGCTCGTCGCCCAGCACCGCGTCGGCCTCCGCCGCCCACCTGCGCTGGATCTCGGGCTCGCGCGCGAGGAGCCAGGTCGTCCAGGCCATCGTGTGCGCGGTCGTGTCCTCACCGGCGAACAGCAGCGTGAAGACGTTGCCGACGATTTCCTCATCGGTGTACGTGTCGTCCGTTTCCTGGGCGGCGATCATGCCCTCGAGGAAGTTCTCGGGCGCCTCCCTGAGCTCCGGCCTGGCCTTGATCCTCTCCCGCGCCTGCCCTATGAAGTCGAGCACCGCGTTCTCGATCGCCTTCCAGGAGCGGTCCGCGGCGCGATCCGCGGAGAGCTTGAAGTAGCGCCAGTACGGCACCGGGACCACGAGTCGCCTGGCAGCGATGTAGAAGATCTGCTGGATGTGTTGTTGGAGCTCGCTTTCGCCGCGCTGCAGCGTGTTCAGGTCGTGGCCGAACGCGAGCGAGGAGGTCACGTTGACCGTGAACGACGTCAACTGTCCCCCGATGTCCACGGCTTCCCCGGTCTCGGCGATCCGTTTCAGTCTCGCGTACAGGCGCTCCGTGCAGGTGCGCACGACATCGAAGTAGCGTTGCAGATGGTTTGAGTTCAGCGCGGTCACCGCGAGACGGCGCATGTGGCGCCAGTCGTCCCCCTCCGCGTGAAACACGCCGAACGTGCCCGTGAGGTCGATCGAGTTGCGCAGGACCTCGCGTGTGCGGCGGTAGGCATCCGGGCGTTCCCGCAAGACCGTGTTGATCACCTCGGGGTCGGCGATCGCGACGATCGACCTCGGTCCGACCATGAAGCGAAGGATCGGGCCATACTGCTTTGACCATTCCTCGACGACGGAGTGAAACCGCGAGGGCTTCACGTGGTGCGCGCTGCCTATCAGGGGCAAGCCGCGCGGCCCAGGAAGGTCGGTGATCGAGCGCGACATGCTTATTTCACCCCTCGGTACGTAGCTACAATGGTTGCGCTTGTCATGCCGCATCACCCGGCTTGGTCGCGTATGCGCCGACGACTGTCGGCCAGAACGTGACGCGCCCGACTGGTCCCGTGTCGGCACGCAGGCGCTGGGCAAGGGTGTCGATGTCGATTTCCTCCTCGGTGGCGACCCCGGTGGCGAGGATCGCCGGCAGGAGGCTGCTGGTCAGCTCGACGGTGCGGCGAATCGCCTCCTCGCCGACGCCGATCGCGACCTCGCTGTCGAGGTCGGGGTTGGGCTCGAGCCCGGCTTGCGCGAACGTCGCCGGCAGTCGCACGCCCATGTCCCATTGCGTTCCCAGCCTTATATGCGTCGCGTGAATCCACTTGTTGAGCTGTTCAGACGCCGGCGTTGACGGCCAGGACACCATGCACCGCTCCGGTAGGAACGAGTCCATGTGGATGGACATCTCGGCGAACACGACAACCCCTCCCGGGCGGACGTGGCACGCCACGTCCGCCACTGCCGCCGCCGGGTCGCCCTGGTACATGAGCACGAGCCGCCCGACCAGCGCATCGAACGGGGCGCCGGGGAGCTCGACGTCGCGGAAGTCCCCGGGCACGAACTCGACGTTCTCGTGTCCCAGTTCGACCACGCGTTGACGCGCCCTGGCGAGCGCCTGCTCGTCGCGCTCGACCCCGACCACCGAACCGTCGGCGCCCACCAGCTCAGAGCACAGGAAACTGACATCGCCCGGGCCGCAACCGACGTCGAGGACCCGCATCCCGGGCTCGATCCCGGCGCGCTCGAGCAGGCGCCGCGTGAACGGCGCATACCAATCCGCCTGGCGACTCAGCCGCTCGTGCTCGTGCTCGCTGGACGAGCTCAGCGCATATCCTG
This sequence comes from uncultured Solirubrobacterales bacterium, assembly GCA_963779405.1. Taxonomy (GTDB): domain Bacteria; phylum Actinomycetota; class Thermoleophilia; order Solirubrobacterales; family Solirubrobacteraceae; genus Palsa-744. Next base: position 88,849 of record CAVZYF010000019.1, on the reverse strand, counting down.
GATCTGCGGTGGCCGAAGCGGCTTGACTGTCTGAGGTTCCCATTTTGCCGCTATCTGGTTGCTCCGACGGGAATCGTCCGGTCTGCAGCGCGCTCGCGTAGCCGCACGCGTAGGCCACGCGGGATCGTCGTGAAGGTGAAGAGCTCGGTGACCGGTCCTGCGGTGTCGTCGAGCTCGATCTGGAAGTTCCGGGCGATCATCGCCATCGCCGTCTTGGACTCGAGGAACGCGAGGTTGCGCCCCGGGCAAAAGCGGGGGCCGGCGCCGAAGGCCAGGAACTCCTTCTGGCTGGGCTGACGGTCCGCTCCTTGTGCGCCGTTCCCGTACCCGTGGTTCCCGTCCTCGTTGTCGTTCAGCCACCGCTCGGGGTGGTACTCGGGGCCGCCGGCGCCGCGGCTGACGTGCCGGAACTCGAGGATGAGGCGCGTGCCCGCGGGGATGCGTGTGTCGCGGATCGTCGTGTCCGTGAGCGCCTCCACGGTCGTCCCGTTCGCCACGGCCTTCAGCCGCATCGACTCCCTGAGCACCGCCTCGCCGTACGGGAGGTTCGCGACGGTCCCGGGATCGGTTGGGTACGGCGCCTCGCCGAGCACGTCCCGTGCCTCTTGTGCCCACCGTGTTTGGGCGTCGGGGTGTTGGGCGAGGAACCAGCTCGTCCAGGCCATCGTGTGCGCGGTCGTGTCCTCGCCGGCGATCAGCAGCGCGAATACGTTGCCGACGATTTCCTCATCGGTGAAGGTCCCGTCCTCGCGCTGGGCGGCGAGCATCGCCTCGAGGAAGTTCTCGGGCTCCTCGAACAGCTCGGGGCGTTCGCTCATGCGTTCCCGGGCCTGCGCGATGAAGCCAAGCACGGCGTTGTGCAGGTGTTGCACGGAGTCCGCGAGCTCGCGGTCAGCGGAGAGCTTGATCCAGCGCCAGTACGGCACGGGGAAGAAGAGTCTGAAGCTGAGCATCTTGAAGGCCCGCTGGATGTGTTGCTGCAGCTCGCCGTCGCCGTGTTCGAGTGTGTTCAGGTCGTGGCCGAACGCGAGCGTCGAGGTGACGTCCACGGTGTACGCGGTCAGGATCTGGGTGAGGTTGACGGGTTGGCCGCCGCGGGCGGCGTCCGTGAGGCGCCGGTGCAGCCGCTCGGTGGCGACGCGGATCGCGTGGAAGTGGCGGTGCAGGTGGTTTGAGTTCAGCGCCCTGACAACGAGCTGGCGCTGGCGCCGCCACACGTCGCCCTCGACCGAGAACACGCCGGGGAAGCCGATTTCCTGGAAGCCGGCTTCGATCTCCCGCCAACGGCGGAAGCCCTCGGGGCGTTCGCGCAGCACGCGATTGATCTCCTCCGGGTCGCTGACGACGACCATCAGCCGCCTACCGACGTGGAACTTGTAGAGCGGCCCGTAGCGGTCGGCCCACTCCTCGACGACGATGTGCGCGCGCCCGATGCGCCAGGTCTTGTGCAGACTGCCGATCAGCGGCAGGCCGCGGGGGCCGGGCAGGTCGCGGATGGATCGCGTCGCGCTCATAGCGCGCTCCGAAGCATCGCTCCGCGCACGATCCAGCGGAGCCTGTGTGCCGCACGGAGTCCGTGTGCTGCAGATACAGACATGAGCGGCGAAACTAACCCACCGGGCCTCGAAAAAACATCGGCCACCTGGCCAAAGTTGAAAAGGCGTCGCAGCAGATCGCGCCTTGAAGGCGGACGAGTGTTATGGGCCAGTTCAGGTGTGTTGCTCGCGAGGGGTATACGCGCTCGCCAGTTCCAGGCCCCTGGGTGTGACCGCTGGATCCTCTGCTCTGGCCGGCGTGAGCAGGACGGCCGCGATCGTGACGAGACTGGCGATCGCCGCCATCACGAAGGCGTCGGTGAACCCACGGGCGGCCGGGAGTCCCGGAATCTGGCCGTGGGTGCTCGTGAGGATCGCGATCGCGACCTGCGCCCCGAGGGCGGCGGCGGCCATCCTGATCACCGTGTTGAGCGCGACCGTCGCGCCGGTCCGCTCGGGCGGGGAGGCGAGAACGACGAGGTCGGTGATCGCGCCGATCGCCAGTCCCACTCCGAAGCCGAGGGGGATCATCGCCAGCGCGAGCGTCGCCGCGCTCCACGGCAACACGGCCAGCAGGATGTATGTGATCGCGGCACACGCCCCGCCGATCGTCGCCTGCGCGCGGGCGCCGGTGCGGGCGATCATGCGTCCGCCGAGCAGCCCGCCGATGATCGTGGCGAGTCCACTCGGGGCGAGCACCAGGCCGATCTGGGTCGTGCTCAGCCCGAGCCCGTAGCCGGTGATCTTCGGGTAGCCGCCGATCAGCGGCACGAGCGCGAATGAGATCAGCAGCGAGAAGCCGAGCGCGAGCATCGCCAGGTTCGCGCTCCAGATCGAGCGCGACGCGAGCACGCGGGGATCGATCAAAGGCTGCGCGGCGGTACGCTCGCGGACCCAGAACGCCACGGCGAGCAGTCCACTCGCGGTGAGCAGCGCAAGCGTTCGGGGCGAACCCCATGCCCACTGGTTGCCGTGGGAGATCGCGAGCATCATGCACCCCAGACCGCCCGCGAGCAGCGCCGCTCCCGCGAGGTTCGACGGCGCCCTCGCCGCGATGGTTGGACTCGCGCACCGCCAGCCGCACGGCCAGCGCCAGCGCGGCGGCAACCGCAAACAGCAACCAGAAGATCGCCGCGACACCGACATGATCGACAAGCACGCCGGCGAGCAACAGGCCGGCGACCGTACCGATGCTGGCACTCGCGACGAGCAGCCCAACGGCCGTCGGGACGCGCGCGGGGTCGATCTGCTCGCGCGCCAGCGCGAGGGCGAGCGGCGCCATTCCCGCACCCAGACCCTGAGCCACCCTGCCGATGATCAACACCTGGACGGATCCTCCGAGGGCGCACACCAGCGACCCGAGCGCAAAGCATCCCAGCGAGGCCAGCAGCACCCGCCGACGACCGAAGTTGTCTCCCAGCCGTCCAGCCAGCGGCGAGACGGCCGCAGCCGCGATCAGAAAGCCAGTCAAAAGCCACGCCACCGAACTGGTCGAGGCGTGGTAGTCCCGCTGGATCGCGGGCAGCGCCGGCGCGACGATCGCCTGCTCGAGCCCGAAATCGAGCGCGCCGACGGCGAGCACGACAAGCACCCGCCTGTTCCTCACAACCATCCTCCGTTCACCGTCAGCTTGACTCGATCCTGGAACAATTGCACGGTGTCAACCAGCGACGGGCACGGCCTGCAGCACGCGCGCGCCTCATCGCGGGAGCCGGCGAGCTCAGGCTCGCCCGTGCCCGCGTCGCTGACGCCGCTGATCGGGCGTGAGAGCGAGCTGGCGGAGATCGCCCGGCTGCTCGCAGCGACGCGGCTGTTGACGCTCACCGGCGTGGGAGGTGCGGGCAAGACTCGGCTCGCTCTGGCGACCGCGCAATGCGCGAGCGAACAGGAGGAGGAGGTGTTCGTCGTCGAGCTCGCCGCGGTGGACTCGCCCGAGCGCCTGGCCCCAGCGGTGCACCAAGCCGTGCTGGCGGCCAGCGCCAACGGCTCGCTGCAGCCGGCTGGGCGCTCAGCGCTGGACGCCACCATGCAGCGGCTCACAGACCGCGACGCGCTGCTGGTGCTCGACAACTGCGAGCATCTAAGCGAGGCGAGTGCCCACATCGTCATCGCGCTGCTCGGGGGCTGCCCGCGGTTGCGCGTGCTCGCCTCGAGCCGCCAACCGCTGAGCGTCGACGGCGAGACCGTCTGGCCCGTCCCGCCGCTGTCACTGCCGGCAGAGGACGAACACGATCAACTGGCGGCAATCCAGGGTTGTGACGCGGGACAGCTCTTTCTCGACCGTGCCGCACGCGGGCGACCGGGGTTCGCGCTCACCGCGGACACCGCCAAGCATGTCGCCCTCATCTGCCGCGAGCTCGAGGGTTTGCCGCTGGCGATCGAGCTCGCGGCTGCCCGCGCACGTGTGCTCTCCCCGGCACAGATCGCCGCGGGTCTCACCGATCGCATGCGCCTGCTCGGCGGCGGCGCCGCCACCAGCAGCGAGCGGCTGCGCAGCATGCGCGGGTCGCTGGACTGGAGCTACGCGCTGCTGGACGAGCGCGAGCGCGCGTTGTTGCGCAACCTGGCGATCTCCTCCGAGTGGACGCTCGACGCGATCGAGGCCGTCTGCACTGTCGGCGCCGAGGAGTTCGACGGCATCGCTCGACACGCTCACCGCGCTCGCCGACAGGGGACTGCTGAGCGTCATCGACGATGGCGGCTCAGAGCTTCGCTACCGGCTGCTGGAGACCGTCCGCAGCTACGCGCTCGAGCACCTGCAGAGCACCGGCGAAGAGCTGGAGGTGCGCCGGCGGCACATGCACCATTTTCGAGGGCTCGCGGCGCTTGCCGACGAGCTGCTTGAAACGCCCAGCGGTCGCCGGCGGCTCGAGCGTGACGCACCAGCGCTGCTGGCCGCGCTCGAGTTCGCGCTGAGCGACGATCCACCAAGCGGCCTGGAGATGGCTGCCGACCTGGGCCACTGGTGGCTGATCCACGAAAGCTATGAGCAGGCGCGCGGCGCCTGCGCGCGCGTGCTCGCCGCCACGACGGATGGGGACGCACGGGCGCGAGCGCAGGTGCTGTGGGCGGCGGCGCTGCTGGCGGTCCTCGACGAGGACTACCAGCAAGCGCGCAGCTATGCGGAGGAGGCCTTCCCTCTCGCTCAGGCATCGGGGGATCAGCGCACGATCGGCCGCTGGATGATCATGGCCGGCAACGCGCAACGCTCGATCGACGCGAACGCCGCCGCGAGGATCGGGGCGCAGGCGGTCGCGATCCTCCACGCGGAGGGCGACACGCATGGGCTCGCGTTCGCGCTGGCGAACCTCGCGCTGAGCGAAGGCATGCGCGACCGCTTCGACGCCGTCCGCGAGCGCTGCGAGGAGTTCGCCGCGCTCCCCGGGGAGAAGCCGTCGTGGCTGTTGCCGTGGGTCGAGAACGCGCTGGCATGGGCCGACATCAGCCAGGGGCAGCCGCGATCGGCGCTCGAGCATTGCGAGCGAGCGCTGGCGCTGGAGGCGGCTCGCGTCACCCTTCCCTACTACATCGCGACCGCTCACCGTCTGCAGGCGATGGCGCTGTCCGGCGAAGCCCGCCAAGCCCACGAGCAGGGACACGCGATGCTCGATCGGACCCGGCGGGCGGGCCTTGCGATCGCCGCCGCCGCGCTGGAGCGCAGCGTCGCCGGCACCGAGCTCGCGCTCGGTGAGCTCGATGCGGCGCAGGCCCGCGGCGAGCGCGGCCTTGAAAGCCCGCACCACTACACCGCCGCGGAATGGCGCGACACGCTGATTCGAATCGCGTTCGCCAGAGGCGACGCGCAAGCAGCACACGAACACGCCGCCGCGTTGAGCGCGTTCGGCCAGAGCACGGGCAGCGCTCGTAAGATCGCGCTCGCCGACTGGGGGCACGGCGTCGCGGCGCTGCTCGATGGGGAGCTCGCCGACGCTCACGAGCGGCTGCACGCCGCGCTGTCCCGGCAGGCCGAGCAAGGGCTCACACCCGATGCGATCGACAGCCTCGAAACGCTCGGCGAGCTGGCGCTCGTATCCGATCGCGCGACGCGAGGGGCTCGGCTGATCGGCGCCGCGCAGTCCGCTCGGCGAGAGCTCGGCATCGTACGCCCAGCACCACACCCCGATGGCCGCGATGCGCTACGCGTCCGTTGCCGGCAGCTGCTCGGGGACGAGCGCGCCGACGCCGCCTGGGTCGACGGTGAAGCACTCTCGCTCGCGCAAGCGATCGCCTACGCGCGACGCGCACGCGGTCAACGAGAACGCCCGGCGTGGGGATGGGCAAGCCTCACCCCTGTGGAGAGCGAGGTCGCGACGCTCGCCGCCGAAGGTCTCACCAACCCCGAGATCGGCGAGCGGTTGTTCATATCGCGCGGCACCGTCAAGGCTCACCTCGCACACACCTACAAAAAGCTCAGCGTGGACAACCGCGTACAGCTCGCCGCGCTCTCCCGGGAAAAGATCTGACCTGGGCCGGTTGACGGGCCGGCGGTGTGGGTGACCCCGCGTACTTCCCCGAGATCCTCGTGCGCTACACGAACACGCTGCTCAAGGACAAGAATGCTGTCCGGCTCCGACTATCCGCTGATCACGCCCGCCCGCTGGCTGGCCGACTTCGAGAAGCTCCCGATCCGCGAGGACGTGGACCCGCGCGTGCTCGAGGACAACGCCGCGGCTGCTGGGGCTAGCGACCGGTGAGCGCCACTTCAGACGACATCTAGGGCCCGATCAACCGCCGAGCCCGGCAAGGGCGGCGCGAGACTCCTCGACTTCGTGCGCTATCCCTCCCGCGCTCAGGCGCTCGGCGGTCTCACCGGCCTGCTCGAGCATGGTCTGTGCCCGGTCGCGGTCCTCCGCTCGACCGCGGGCGATCAGCGCTCGGGCCCAGCAGGCGCGGGTGCGCGCGAGCAGCAGCGGCGCGCCGAGCCGCTCCTCGACCTCGGCGGCGGCGGCGAAGTGCCCCTCGGCCTGCTCGTAGCGCTCCAGGGTCGCCGCGAGCATACCGAGCACCCATGCGACCGCCCCCCACACGGAGGTGACGTTGGCGGCGAGCTGTCCGGAAAAGGGCGCCAGCAGTTCGTACAGCTCGTCCGCGCGATCGAGGATGCGAAGGCGGGAGTAAACCATCGCCCAGAGGACCATCGCCGCGGACCACCCGTGTTCCCACGAGATGTTCTGCAGGTCCTCGGCGAGCGCCAGCTCGCGGGCCATATCCTTGCGGCCGCTCTCGATCAGGGCGAGCGCCGCGCCCGCGCGGTGCCCGGCGACGCTGTCTGCTCGACGGGTGAGCGCCACCGCCTGCTCGACAACCTCCCCGAGACGGCCCTGGAAGTAGCGCACGACGAACAGCTGCACGCCGAAGGCGATCAGAGCGTCGGGCTCACCGGCTGCCGTGCCGGCCTCGGATGCCTGGATCGCCCACCGCTCGGATGTCTCGATGTCACCCTGCACGAGACTCCAAGTCGCCTCATTGGACAGCGAAGCCCAGCCGAGACTGGGATTGGGCACCGAGGCAGCCGCGGCGTGTCTCTCGGCGAACGCGGACTCCACCTGCAAGCGGTTCCCGGCCTCCATGCCGGTCATAAAGCGCCAGGCAGCCGCGAGCAGGCTCAGCCCCGGATCGTCCAGGCGCCGGGTGAGGTCGCACAGCTCGCCGACCAGCCCCTGGCGCTGCTCGAGCGTGTCGGGCGCCGTGATCGCCCAGATGACATCGGAGAGCGTATACGCCAACGCGGCCTCATCGTCGGCGGCCCGGGCTATTTCGATCGCCTCGGCGGCCAGCCGCCGGACACGCGCGGGCTCGCCGGCGTAGTGAAGCTCTGATGCCAGCAGCGCGAGCACCCGTGCGCGGCGCGGATCGTTATCGGGGAGGGCCTGCGCGGCGGCTTCCAACGTCTGCACGCGCTCGCCGTCCACCGCGCCGGCGTGGCTGGTGAATCCCCGTGTGTTGGCCAGCACGGCGCGGGCGAGCCGGTCGCCGTCGATCGCGTCCCGGGCGAGCTGGGCCGCATCGAGCAGCGTCTGGCGAGACGTGTGATCTCCCACCTGGCGCTGTGCCTCGCCGAGGCCGATCAACAGGTCGCAGCGCTCGGAGGAATCGCCGTCGGGCGCCTGCTCATGCAGCTCCAGCGCCTGCTGATACCAGCGCACCGCCTCGTCGGGGGCAAGCACCGTAAGCGCGTGATCGCCGGCCTGCCGGGCGTAGTACAGCGCCTTGCCGGGGTTGGCGCTGACGGTCGCGGCGGCCCAGTGGGCGGCAAGCTCACCCAGGCGCTCGCCGGGATCGTCGCCGCACTGTTCCTCCAGCGCTTCGGCGACACGCTGATGCAGCCGTGCACGGCGGGTGCGACCGAGGTCCTCATACAGGGTGTGCTCGACCAGTGCGTGGGTGAACGTGAAGCGCCCGGCGCGCTCTGTGCTCTCCTGCAGCAGCGATGCCGCGACTGCTTCCTCAAGCAGATCCAGCAGACGCGTATCGGGCCACTCGACCACCGCGACGAGCATCTCGAGGTCGAACTCGCGACCGATGACCGCGGCGGCGCTCAGCGCCGTGCGCGCGTCGGTGCCGAGGCGCTCGACTCGCCGTCCGATCACCTCGCGCACGCTCTGGGGTAGGCCCAGCTCGGCCAGATCTCCCACCAGGCGCCAGCGCCCGCCGTCCTCTTGCACGATCGCGCCGGACTCCGTCAAATGACGCAGCAGCTCGCCGGTGAAGAACGGGTTGCCCGCGCTCTCTCGGGTGATCGCCTGCGCCAGCGCGCGCCCATCCTCGTCGAGCTCGTGCCCGGCGATCGCCTCCATCAACGCGAGCACGTCCTCGCGGTCAAGACCGGTGAGTTTGATCCGCTCCACGCCGCGCTCGCGGTGCAGGTCGGCCAGCAGCGCCGCCAACGGATGCTCGCGCGCAAGGTCGGAGTCGCGGTAGGTCCCGATCACCAGCACTCGCATCAAGGCGCCTGCCGTGACGATGTGGCGCAGCAGCGACAGCGTCGGCGAATCGGCCCAGTGCAGATCGTCGAGGATCAACAGCAGCGGCTCTCGCTCACTCGCGCCTTCGAGCAGACCTGCAACGGCGGCGTACAGCAGGTAGCGCTCGGTCTCCGGATCGCTCTGGCGGGGCGGCGGCAGGTCATCCGCGCGATCGCCGAGGGCCGGAACAATGCGCGCCAGGTCGCCGCCGAAACGCTCAACGTGAGCGTCGAGAACGGACCGGGGCGCCTCCTTGGCCAGATGCGAGAGCGCCTGCACCCATGGCTGATAGGGCACGCCGAGATCCTCATCACAGCGCCCGAACAGGACCGTCGCGCCTTCCCCATGCGCCTGCAATGCCAAGTGCGTGGACAGCCGCGTCTTACCGACTCCCGCCTCCCCGCTTATGAGCGCCACGCGCAGCGACCCGTCACGCGCCTGTCCCCACAGCTCTCCCATCCGCTCGCGCTCTGGCACTCGACCGACGTAGGCGGTCGCCGGCAGCTCACGCAGCCGCTCGGGCAAGGCGATGGCACCCGAGGCCGTGGCGAGCTCCCACCGGAGCTCGAACGCCGCCACCGGCTCTGAGATGCCCTTCAGCTCGAGCCCGCCAAGGGAATCAAAGGTATGACCGTCGCGTGAGCCCGCGAGCTGGCGCACCAGGGCGTTGACCACGATCTGCCCGCCCGCTGCGAAAGCGCACAACCGCGCGGACTCCACAACAGGCTCACCGAAGTAGTCACCCTCCTCCACCGTGGTGTCACCAACGCTCACGCCGATCCGCACGCCGAGCTGCTCCTCACAGCGACGGTTGCGCGCCTCGACAGCCTGCTGCATCGCGACCGCGCACACCAAGGACTGAGCGGCGCTATCGAACACGACCATCAGCCCATCACCCAGGTTCTTGACCTCCCGTCCGGCGCTGCGCTCGAGCGCCCCACGCAGCAGCCCGAAGTGCTCTGTGCGCAACTCCTCCGCGGCCTCGGGGCCAACGCGGTCGGCCATCGCGGTCGAACCCACCAGATCGGTCATCAAGACCGCGACCATCTCAGTGACAGTCGAGCTCACGCGGCAATCATCCGACTTTCCGGGTACCGGTGCAATGACGTGGCCTTCAGATGTCGGCGCCGGCGTTGGCCTTGATCAGCCGTCCGCACAACATCCGTGAGATGTTGAGCAGCAGCTTGGCCGCCAGAGATGGCTCCTCGGCCATCAGCTTGCGCAGCGTCCCGTCGGAGAGCGACAGGACCCTCACGCCGGGCGTGGCGGCGTAGACGTCGGATTGGCGGGGCAGCGCCGAGCAGGAACGCCATCTCCCCGAAGACGTCTCCCGGCCCGAGGACGTTCACGAGCCGGCCCTGGTAGCGAACCTCGAGCGTCCCCTCGAGAACCAGGAACAGGTTCTGCGAGGAGCCGTCCTGCATCAGCACTCGATCCCCGGGGGCGCACTCGATGATGTTGCTGCGAGAGACGCACTCCCTCCTCTCCGCTTCCTCCAGGCCGGCAAAGGCATGGAGCTCCTCCTGGTCGAGGCGCTCCAGGGCGCCCTGCACGTGATCCCAGTACTCCCCGGGGGCCATAACAGAGGCGGAGCGGACGGCGTCGCCCCGGGCCAGCGCAGCCTCGATGCAGCGCGGCAGGCGGGGACGGCCATCCCCGTCCAGGCTGCCGATCGCCGCGGCCAGGCCATCCGTGTCCCCGTCAAGGAACATCAGCGGGATGAGATAGCCGGCCTCCTCGCTGTTGATGTTGTGCTCGGCGTACGTTCGGCCTCCCGCGGAGAGGTTCATGGACAGCAGATGCGGCTCGCAGTTGCCGAAGACGAGTCGCACGCCGCCGGCTTCGACGTCTTCCCGCGCGAGCTCGCGCAGCTGCGAGGCGACCGCCCAGCCCCGCAGGTGCGCCACGACCATCAGCCGCTCGCCGACGGCCATCAGGCGGGGCGGCACCTCGGCCAGGAAAGGGCCCAGACTGTACTGGTCGATCTGGCGAGCCGAGAAGCCATCAGCCCCCAGGGTCAAGCGCGAGGTTCCCACCACCTGCCCGTCATCGTCACGGGCGCCGTAAAGAACGCTGTGGGCGTCCTCGGGCTCGACCAGCCGCCGGCCCTGGTGATCGGCGGTCCGGCGGTAGCGGCCCATTTCCTCGACGTATACGCCGTAGCGAAACCGGAACAGCTCCTCGCGGTCCTGTTCGGACCGCGCCCGGAAAACCTCAACAGTCACCTCGGCCACCCCTCATCCCGGCCTTCAGCGGTCACCCGCTGATCGCCGCGAGGGCGCCGCGGCACTCCGCGACTTCCCGTGTGATGCAGTCCCGCGCCCAGGCGCTTGGCGGTCTCTTCGGCTTGCTCGAGCATGGACTGTGCGCGCTCGAGATCCTCGGGCCGGCCGCGGGCGATCAGCGCGCCGGCCCACGAGGCGCGCGTGCGGGCGAGGAGCAGCGGCGCGCCGAGCCGCTGCTCTATCTCGGCGGCGGCGGCAAAGTGGCCCTCGGCCTGCTCGTAGCGCTCCAAGGCGGCTGCGAGCATACCGAGCGCCCAGGCGATCGATCCGTACACCGAAGGAGGCGGTGGCGGCGAGTTGGTCGGAGAAGGGCGCCAGCAGCTCGTACAGCTCGCCCGCCCGCTCGACGATCGCAAGTCGGGAGCACACCATCGCCCAGACGATCATCGCCGTGGACCACGCCTGTTCCCAGGGGATGCTCTGTAGGTCCTCGGCGAGCGCCAGCTCGCGCGCCTCATCCTCGCGACCGCTCTCGAGCAGTGCGAGCGCCGCACGCCGCGCGGTACCCCGCGACAGCTGTCCTCTTCGCTGGCGAGCTGCACCATCTGGTTCAACCAGCTCCGCCGAACCTCCCCTGGAAGTAGCGCAAGGTGAACAGCTGCACGCCGAAGACCAGCGCGATATCGGGCTCGCCGGCGGCCGCACCGGCCGTGGACGCCTGGATCGCCCATTGCTCAGACGCCTCGATGTCGCCCTGAACGAGACTCCAAGTCGCACTCGTCTACCAGCAGACCCCAGCCGGTAGTCGAGCTCGGGCATCGACGTGGCCAGAGCTCGCATCGTCACTAGGCTGGACTCGATCTGCGAGCGATCCCCGGACTCGAGGCCGGTACCAAAGCGCCAGGCAGCCGTGAAGTGGCTCAGCCGCGGATCGTTCAGATGCTGGGTGAGGTCGAACAGCTCGCCGACCAGCAGCCGGCGCTGCGCGAGGGTGTCCGGCGCCGTGATCGCCCAGCTGACATAGGCGAGCGTATGCGCCAGCGCCGCCTCATCGCCCGCGGCGCGGGCTATCTCGATCGCCTCGGCGGCCAGCTGCCGGCACCGCGCCGGGCTCACCCGGCATAGTGAAGCTCTGAGGCCAGCAGCGCGAGCACCTGCGCGCGCCGCGGATCGTCATCCGCGGAGCGCAAGTGCTGCGGCTTCTCGAGCTCTTGTACGCGCTCGGAGTCCACCTCGCCCGAATCGGCTCGTCAGTCCCGCGGCTGTTGGCGAGCACGGCGCGGGCGAGCCGGTCGACGTCGCCGAGCTCCTGGGCGAGCGCAGCCGCGTCGAGCAGCGTCTGGCGAAGCTCGGGGTTCCCGGCCTGGCGCTGTGCCTCCCCCAGGCCGATCATCAGGTCGCAGCGCTCGGAGCGATCGCCGCCGGGGGCCTGGTCGTGGAGCTCGAGCGTCTGGCGATACCAGCGCGCCGCCTCGTCCGGCGCGAGCTGATCGAGCGCGCGCTCGGCCGCTCGCCGCGCGTAGTGAATGGCCTTGGCGGTGTCGGCGCTCACGACCGCCGCGGCCCAGTGGCCCGCCAGCTCACCCAGCCGCTCCCCGGGCTCATCCCCGCACCGCTCCTCCAGTGCCTGCGCGACCCGCTTGTGCATGCCGGGCGCGGCGGGCGCGCCCGAGATCCTCATACAGCGTGTGCTCGACCAGCCCATGCGTGAACGCGAAGCGCTCCGGCGCGCTCTGAGCTCTCCTGCAGAAGCGACGCCGCGACCGCCTCATCGAGCAGGTCGAGCAGCCTGTCCTCGGGAAACTCGACGACGGCCAGCAGCAGATCGAGGTCGAACTCGCGGCCGATGACCGCGGCGGCGCTGAGTGCCGTGCGCGCGTCTGAACCGAGGCGCTCGACACGCCGCCCGACCACCTCGCGCACGCTCTGCGGCAGGCCCAGCTCGGCCAGGCTCCCAGTCAGCCGCCAGCGACCGCCCTCCTCTTGCACGAGCGCGCCGGACTCCGTCAAATGACGCAGCACCTCACCGGCAAAGAACGGGTTGCCCGCCGTCTCACGCGCTGATCTCCCGCGCGAGCGCACGCCCGTCCTCGTCCAGCTCGTGGCCCGCCGCTGCTTCCATCAATGCGAGCACGTCTTCGCCGTCGAGGCCGGTGAGCTTCATCCGCTCCACCCCCTGCTCGCGGTGCAGGTCGGCCAGCAGCGCCGTCAGCGGATGCTCGCGCGAGAGATCCGAGTCGCGATATGTCCCCACGACCATCGCCCGCATCGCGGGGCCCGCTGATACCACATGGCGAAGTAGTGACAGCGTCGGCGCGTCAGCCCAGTGCAGGTCGTCGATGATCAACACCACCGGCTCCTCTCGCGCTCGCCCCCTCCAGCAGGCCAACGACCGCGGCGTACAGCAGATAGCGCTCGGTCTCCGGATCGCTCTGACGCGGGGCGGGCAGCCCAGACAGACGATCGGCAGAGACCGGGCACCAGACGCGCCAGATCGCCGCCGAAACGCTCGACATGCCCATCGAGCATCGGCGCAGGCGCCTCCCTGACGAGGTGTCCGAGCGCCTGCGTCCACGGCTGGTAAGGCACGCCGAGATCCTCATCACAACGTCCGAACAACACCGTCCCGCCCTCCCCGTGCACGTCCAGCGCCAGGTGCGTGGACAGCCGCGTCTTACCCACACCCGCCTCCCCGCCGATCAAAGCCACCCGCAGCGAACCCTCACACGCCTGGCCCCACAGCGCTGTGAGCCGCTCGCGCTCAGCCACCCGCCCGACATAGCCGGTCGCCGGCAGCTCACGCAGCCGCTCCGGCAACGCCATCCTGCCCCCTGCGGCCGGCTCCCACTGCAGCTCGAACGCGGGCACCGGCTCGGAGATGCCCTTCAACTCGAGGTCCCCGAGCGAGCGGAAGCTGTGACCGTCACGTGAGCCCGCGAGCCGATGCACCAGATCGTTGACCACGATCTGCCCGCCCGCCGCGTGAGCGCACAACCGCGCCGCCTCCACAACCGGCTCACCGAAATAGTCCCCGTCCTGCGCCGTGGCCTCGCCGAGGCTCACGCCGATCCGCACCCCGAGCTGCTCCTCTGCCCGGCGGTTGCGCGCCTCGATGGCCTGCTGCATTTGGGCCGCGCACGCAAGCGACTGAGCGGCGCTGGAGAACACCACCATCAGCCCATCACCGAGATTCTTCACCTCCCGGCCACCAGTACGCTCAAGCGCACCACGCAGCAACCCAAAGTGCTCCAGGCGCAGCCCCTCCGCAGCCTCCGGGCCGACACGATCGGCCATCGCAGTCGAACCCACCAAATCGGTCATCAGAACCGCGACCATCTCAGTGGCAGTCGAGCTCACCCGCCAATCATCCAACTTTCACTGTCTCCCCGGCTTTCTCGCGTAGGCGCCGGCTGTCCAACCGACGTCGCGGCCAGGTGATCGACTCGCCAACCACCGGCTACGTGCTGGCTGCATCAGCCACCGCGACGTTGAGGGGCCGGCGGTGTGAGTTACCCGCGACGAGCTCGTCCAGCCGTGGGAGGAGGTCTGCCGGCGTGGGCATCGAGAGGATCTGCTCGCGCAGCCGGGCAGCGGCCGCCGAGTAGGCCGGGTTGGCGTTGACCTCCTGGAAGCTCTCGCGCACCGCGGCCGGCGACAGCGGCTGGGTGGAGCACGCTCTGCCGGCACCAGCGTGCTCCACCTGCGCCGCCATCTCGTATTGATCGGTCGCGACAGGCGCCACCACCAGTGGAATGGCGTGGGCGAGCGCTCCGAGCACGGTGCCGGCCCCCGCGCTACAGAGCACCAGGTCGCAGTGCGGCAGGAGCGTGTTCTGGGGGATGTAACGCTCGATGCGGACATGCTCCGGCTGCGGCCCAAACCGGTCGAGGTCCCCATCCGGGCCGATCGTCACGACCACGTTCACGGCCTCGTCGTGTAGCGCCGCGACCATCGTCTCCAGCAGCCCGGGGGTTGAGTTGTGGGTGGTGCCGGCGGTGACGTACACGGTCCGTTCGTAGGGCAAGCCATCCAACGCGGCCGGACGGGGTGCGGGCGTCCTCAGCGGAATCGCGTTCTCGGGGCGCAGGGGCCACATGTTCGGGTACTGCCAGTCCTCTGCTTGCGGGTGCAGACCCTCGGGCCAGATGTCCAGGTAAGGGGTGGCGAGACGTGAGTCGCCGCTGGGTGGATCGATCCCGCATCCCTCGTACAGCTGCGCGAGTCCTGCTCTGTGCGCCGTGGCGAAGTAGCTCGACTTTGGCGAGCTGAAGCCATGAATCACGTGCGGCACACCTGCAGCGGTCGCGACGACCTCCCCAGCCGGCTCGCCGAGATTGCGGATCACGAGGTCCGGTTGCCACGTCCTGGCGAACGGCAGGAGGTCGTCGAGCATCGCCGGGGCCGCGATCCCGATCAAGCCGTGGAGTAGAAGATGCTCAAGGCGCTCCTGCGGGGACAGTCCGGCGAGCTCGCTCCCAGATGCCTGAGCGTAGCGCCGGCGCACCTCTATGAAGCTGAGTCCCGCGGGCAGCGCCTGTAGGCCCGCGCCCTGCACCTGAGCGACGGCGTCGGGGCCTGTGGCGAACACGACGTCGTGACCCACGCGAGCCGCCTCGCGGGCGAGGGGCAGCATTGGCGCTATGTGACTCTGCGCCGACATCGAGGTAAACAGGACACGCACCGGAACGATCCCTACCCCACCGCTTGCCCGTCGTGGCTGCCTGATGCAGCCGCCAGGAGCTGCGTGACCGGCGTCTTCTCGCGGGCGAGCTGTTCCAGCAGCGGGACCGCCTCGCTCACGTCCGGGAGATCGGCGAACGCCGCCTTCATCGCCGCTGCGCCGGCTTGGAGCTCATCATCCGCGAGCGCACCGCGGACCAGGCTGGACAGCCCCTGTGCGCTCTGTGCGCCTCGGCCGACGACGCGTGCGAGGCCGAGCTCGGCGCAGCGCTCGGCGTTGTACCAGTGATCGGCCGCCAGACACGCCAGGACCATCGGAACCCCATGCTGCATCGCTCCGAGCACCGTCCCGAAACCGGCGTGCGAGACGACCAGATCACAGTGCTGCAGCAGCAGCGACTGCGGGACGAACCGCTCGACGTGGACATTCGCGGGCAGCGACCCGAGCGAGCCGGGGTCAAAGCCCGTACCGGTCGTGATCACAACCTCGGCGTCGAGCGGCGAGAGCCCGTCGATCAGCCACCCGATCAGCGGCGCGATCGACACCACGGTCCCGATCGTCGCATAGATCAGCGGCCGCTCGGGGAGCTCGGCAAACCACGACGGCAACCCGGTGCCCGCCGGGGCGTCATACAGCTCCATCGCAAAGCGACGCGTCGTCGGGCTGGCGGGCGCCCGCTCGCTCACCCAGCGCTCGGGCAGCGGTGAGAGGCGCAGCCACCGAGCCCCGTGAGGGTCGCGGACGGGAGCGGGCCCGAGCCCAAACGCGGCACGCAGCTCATCGTAGAGATCCCCGGTGTAGGAGAAGTCCATGTCGGCCTCATAACCCCAAGAGCAGTAAGCGTAAGGGATGTCCAGGACATCGGCGGCGAGGCGCCCACCCCAGTCGGCGAAGTTGACCACCACCAGGTTGGGCTTGAAATCCTGCGCGATCTCGAGCACGCCTTCGGCCATCGGGCGATGCAGGCGCGGATAGCCGATCCGCTCAGCCAGCCAGCGGATCTGCTCCGGGCCGCGCGGAGCGTCCGCGATCTCGGGAAAGCTCACCAGAGGCTCAGACCACAGATAGTCGAGGCCCGCGGGCCGGCACTCGAACCCATGCGAGCGCACCGTCCCACAGAAGCGCGGCGCCGTCGCGAACAACACTTCATGACCCGCGTCCCGGCACGCGTGCGCCACCGGCAGCAGCGGATTGAGATGCCCGTGCGCGGGGTGGGTGGAGAAGATGACGCGCAGCGACATCAGCCCGTCACGTGCCTCACTGATCCCGCCTTCTACAGGTACCGATCATCTATGGCCTTAGCCCCTCGACGATGTCCCGGAAGACGACCTCGGTCCCAACCACCTCGCCGTGCCAGTCGATCATCTCCTGCAGGCGAGTCCTACTGAGGTCGAGGTGGTGCAAGACGGGCTTGGTGGGCGTGGACATCCGGTCTGCGTGTTGCGGCTAGGCGGTCGTGAGGTGAACGTCGATCGGGCGGGCGAGAATCTGGCCGAGGGCACCCGCGAGATCCTCCAGTGGGCTCGCGCTCGCGCCCATACTGCGCCACGCGATGAAGCGGTCGGGGCGCACGAGGATTGCTCCGTCGGGCCCGATCTGGCGGTGGCGCAGCCACGTGCAGCGCGGGTCGAACAGATCGCCGTCGAGGTGGCCGATACGCACCGCATCGAGCGGCAAGCCCGTCGCGCCGGCCAGCTCGCTGCGCGGCCTCGCACCAGTCCTCGCCCGTCCTCGCCCGCGATCAGCAGGAACCTCCCGGCGCCGACGAGGTCCCTGATCGCGCCGGCGGCCGCCGTCCTCGTCGTCGATCCACGCGTGTGGCAGCGGCGAGCCGGGCCGCGTGGACGGCTCGTAGACGCGGATCGGGTCGAGCGCGGGCGGCTGCGGCGTCCTGTCGGCGATGATCGCGGCGGAGTCGTAGCTGATATCCGCAGCTCGACGTTCAGCTCGCTGAACTCCATCGACTGCGCCCGAATCTGACGCAGCACCGCCGAGCGGTGCTCCGCGTCCTCGGGCAGGCCGCTCCACAGCCGCGGCACCGCAGCGAGGTTCTGCTCCTCGCTGTGCTCGGGAGACACGCCGCTCGGCGGCTATGATCTGCACGTGGTTGATCGGCGTTCTCAAGCGAGCGCTGGACGTTGCGCTCATCAGAGGAGCGACGCTCCGACTCATAGGTGTCCAGCAGCGCTGGCGTCGGCATGCCCGGCGAGCACGGCGGCGAGCTTCCAGCAGAGATTGTTCACGTCGTGGATCGCACTCGTCAGCCCGAGCCCGCCCGTCGGCGGGTGGCGGTGGGCCGCGTCGCCCGACGAGCAACACGCGGCCGACGCTGAACGCGGAGGCCATAACCGCGTCCACCGACCAGCGGGTGACCTTGTGGATCTCCATCGGGTGATCGCCGATCCCCAGCGCGCGGCGGACGTCGGCCTCGACCTGCTCGTCGGACTGCGCGCGGGGATCCTCGACCGGGTAGTTGAGGTGGATCACCCACTCCTCCGAGTCGGGTCCCCAGCGTTCGGGTCCCATCGGCACCATCACCACGCCGATGCCGGCTTTGCGGCGAGAGGATCCAGCGAATCAGCACGTCCGGGTCGCGCGCCCAGCGCGAGAAATCGGCGCTGACGTGCATCGTCGCGGCCTGCGCGATGACGCCGAGCCCCTCGTACTCGACGCCGACCTGGCGCGGCGACACGGCCGCCCGCCATCGGCGCCGATCACGTACTGCGCGCCGATCGTGTACTCGCGCCCGAAGTCTTGATCACGGATCGCGCGCGGTGACCCCGTCCGCGTCCTGCTCCAGCCGCAGTGAGCTCGTGGTGGAAGCGAATGCGGCCCGGGCGAAAGCTCTTCGGCGCGGGCGCGCAGGATCGGCTCCAGGCGGATCTGGGGAAGGTTCTGCTGGCATCCACGGGCTCGCCGCGCGCCAATTCTCATCCGCCCCGCCCGCGCCCCAGCACTCCAGCCGCGCGATGCAGCGCCCGTACTCCTCGGTCGGCCCCGCGAAGCCAGCGTAGAAAGCTGTGGCCGCCATGTTCCTCGACGGCGTGCCGCGCCGCGTGATCTCCTCGGCCGCACCGACGTCATCGAGGATCTCCATCGCGCGCTGGTTGAGCACGTGCGCCTTCGGCAAGTCCGAGGTCTCAGCCCGGGCGCTGACCAGCAGGTGCTCGACACCAAGCCGCGCCAGCAGCATCGACGCCGTAAGGCCCGCCCCACCGCCGCCGACGATCAAAACGGGCGTCTGCTCACTGCTCATGAAGTTCCCCGACATCGGCTACACCGCCCGCGGCTCGCTCGCGCCGACGCGCACGGGATCTCCCTCGGCGGCGCGCTTGGTGAGCCGCACGCGCAGGCCCTTCGGGATCATCGTGAAGCCGAAGCACTCGGTGACCGGGCCACGCGAGCTGTCGAGCTCGATCTCGAAGTTGCGGGCGATCATCGCGAGCGCGGTCTTGGCCTCCAGGAACGCGAGGTTGCGCCCGGGGCAGAACCGGGGGCCCGCACCGAACGCGAGCGACTTGGGAGCACGGTCCTCATCACTCCCGTTCAGCCACCTATCGGGATCGAAATCGCTCGCATCCTCACCGTCACGCAGGCCGGCCTCGCGCAATAGGAGCAGCAATCGTGTGCGAGCGGGGATGTGGGTATCGCAGATCGTGGTGTCCACGAGCGGCTCGAGCGTAAGCAGCGGGCCGACCGTCTTTAGGCGCATCGACTCGCGGATCACAGCCTCGCCGTAGCGCAGGTCCTCAATCCTCCCGTGGTCGGTCGGGAACCTATCTTCGCCAAGAGCCGCATCTGCCTCTAGGGCGAGCCGCCGCTGGATGTCAGGCCTTGACGCGAGCAGCCAGATCGTCCAGGCCAGCGTGTGCGCGGTGGTGTCCTCCCCGGCGACGATGATCGTGCCGACATTGGCGATGATCTCCTCGTCGGTGAACGTCCCGTCAGCCCGCTGGGCGGCGAGCATCGCCTCGAGCATGTTCTCCGGTGCCTCATACAACTCTGGCCGCGCGGCCATCCGCTCACGCGCCTGCGCGATGAACCCTTCCTGCGCGCGGCGCAAGTGCGCGACCGAACGATCCAGGGCACGGTCGGCGGGCAGCCGTACCCAGCGCCAGTATGGGACCGGCATCGCCAGGCGTCGTGCGGTCATCTCGAGCACGCGCTGAATGTCGCGTTGCAGCTCATCCTCGCCCCCCTCCAGCGTGTTCAGGTCCTGCCCGAACGCGAGCGCGGAGATGACATCGACGGTATAGGAGCTCAGATCCCTGGTGATCTCGAGCGTCCGACCATCCGCGGCAGCCTGCGCCAACCGCCGGTGCAGCCGCTCGGTGGCGGTGCGGATCACGTGGAAGTAGCGGTGCAAGTGGTTGGTGTTCAGCGCGGTGATCACCAGGCGTCGCTGGCGCTTCCAGTCATCGCCCTCAGCGATGAACACACCGGCGGCACTACTCTCGCCGGCGAGCATGCTGATCTCCCTCGAGACGACCTCCTGGTCACGCCAGCGCCGGAAGCCCTGCGGGCGCTCGCGCAGAATCCTGTGAATCTCATCCGCGTCGCTGATCCCAACCAGGCGCCGGCGGCCGATATCGACACGCACGATCGGGCCATAGCGCCCCGCCCACCTCTCCGCGATCGAATGCACACGAGACGTACGGACCAGCTGATGCGCATTACCCACCAGCGGAAGCCTTGGAGGATGCGGCAGATCGCTGATCGAACGCAGCGCATTCCTTATATTCCCCGGCGCCGTGCGTCCGACACCATCCACAGCGGCCTGGTCCGCAGAAGACACACTCATAGAGCATGAAACCTAACCGGCTCGGAGCGCGGAAAACATCGGCCACCTGGCCATAATTGCCCCGTTTCTGGGAGGATTCGCGGGCATGGTGACCGGGGGACCGCTCATCGGCCGCGAGTCCGAGCTCATCCGGCTGGAGGGAAGACTTGCCTGCACCCGGCTTCTGACCTTGACGGGCGCGGGCGGATGCGGCAAGACACGCCTCGCGCTGGAGTTGGCCGACCGCGTCAGCACGAGAGACGATGGGTCGGAGTGCGTCATCGCCCTGCTGGCCAGCGTGGCGAGCGAGGAGCAACTCGTCGATGTGCTGCTTGCAGCGCTCGGGGCTCGCGAGCGGTTCGGTAGTCGCCCGATGGAGGTCCTGCTCGAGCGCGTGGCAGGACGGCGCCTGCTTCTGGTCCTCGACAATTGCGAGCACCTCGTAGCCGAGATCGGGCAGCTGACCGGCATGCTGCTGGACGCCGCGCCGGAGGTTCGGCTGCTGGCGACGAGTAGGGAGCCGCTGGCGATTGACTCCGAGCATGTGTTTCGGCTCGGTCCTTTGAGCCTGCCCGACGCCGATGGCGGTGTTGGCGCGGTCGTCCGTTCAGATGCCGGGCGCCTGCTCGTCAGTCACGCCGAGAGGATCGACCCGGCGTTCGCGCTCACGCCAAGCTCCGCGCGGGCGGTCGCTGAGATCTGCCACGAGCTCGACGGTCTGCCGCTCGCCCTCGGACTCGCGGCCGCGCGCCTGGACACGCTCTCTGTCAGGGAGATCGCAGACGGCCTGTCACGGGGCGGTCGCCTGTCCGCGTCCGTCCGGGAGGACCAGCTCTCCCGACACGGCTCCCTACGAGCGTCACTGGACTGGAGCTACCGGCTGCTAGACGAGCACGAGCGGGTGCTGCTGCGGCGCCTGTCAGTGTTCTCCGGTGGCTTCACGGCGAGCGCGGCGAGCGCGGTCGCGGCCCCCGAGCTGAGCGAGACGCGCGTACGCGACCTCTTGGGTGCATTGGAGGGAAAGGGACTGATCGTGCCCGTGCCTACGCATGGCGAGAAGCGTTGGACGTTTCTGCAGACCGTCGCCGAGTATGCGGCCGAGCAGCTCGCGCGGGCGGGTGAGCTGGAGCGGATCGCGGACCGTCACCTCGCACACTTCCTGGCATACGCGGCGCACGCCGACACACTTTTGCTCCAGGCGGATGGGCACGCGCGGATCGAACAGGAGACGCCGAACTTGCGGCGTGCATTGGACCTGGCGATCGAACACGATCCGTGCGGCGCGGTGGAGATAGCCGCTTCGCTGATGCGCCACTGGGTCCTGGCCGAGCACTACCAGGAAGCTCGCTCTGTTTCCGCCGCGGTGGTCGCGGCCGCGAGCGGGGACGGTGATGCGGCCGCGCGTGCGGTGGTGCGCTGCGGCGCGGGCCTCGTCGGCATGCTGAGCGAGGACTACACCGCGGCGGTCGAGAGCATCCAGGCCGGCCTTGAGTTGCTCGGCGATGTGCAGGACGCCGGTGCGCAGTCAACTTGTCTGGGGTTCTCCTCGATGGTGTTGATCCAGACCGGGCTGGATCTGGACGGGGGTCTGCGCAACGCCGAGCGCGCGGTGGAGCTGCAGCAATCTGCCGAAGATCCGCTGGGGCTCGCTCTCGCGCTGGTCAACCTCGCGGTGGCCGCGATGCTGTGCGAGCGCTTCGATCTGCTCGACACAGCCTACGGCGAGTTCCTCACGATCCCGCGGGCGTGCGAGCACGCCCGGCTGCGCACATGGGCCGAGCAGGCGGCTGCGTGGGCGCAGGTCACAACGGGCTCGCCCGAGCGCGCGCTGGAGCACGCCGATCGCGGCCTGGCGTTGGAGGGCGAGTGGCCGTCGATGACGCATTTCCAGGTCCTCAGTTTCCGCATCCACGCGCTCGCAAAGCTCGGGCGCACCGATCAGGCGCTGCGAGAGGGAACGGAGGCGATGCGCCGTGCGCAGGAGTCCGGCGCGCTGCAGGCGGTACCGGCAATCGAGCTGGCGCTGATGGTCGCGGAGCTGATGCACGGAGATCCGGACGCGGCCGAAACCCGGGCACTCAGGCTGCTCGAGATGCCGCATCTGCATACCCTCGTGCTCGCGCGCGAGACGCTCGCCCGCGTCGCACTGATGCGCGGTAATGTCGATGAGGCGACAACGCACGTTCACGAGCTCGAGGCGATCGCGGAACGGTCCGGCAGCCCCCGCCACAGTGCGCTCGCGCGCTACCTCAGAGGATGCGCAGCGATCGAGGCCAATGAGACCGACAAGGGGCGGGATCTGCTGCACGCCGCCCTCGATACGTATGTCGAGCTCGGTCTGGAGCGCGAAGCCGCGGACGTGCTCGATGACCTCGCGCTGCTCGCCGCGCACGCGGGCGAGGGCCCGCGCGCCGCCCGGCTCGCCGCCGCCGCGGCGTCGGCACGCGCGCGGCTCGCCTGTGCGCCTTGGCCGGGGGTCAGCGACCGGCTCGACGCCGCCCGCGCCAAGCTCCCCGCCGGCGAGCAGGACGGCAGCTGGCAGGCGGCATGGGAGCAGGGCCAAGCGCTTGCGCTCCCCGACGCGATCTCCTACGCGCGGCGTGGCCGGGGCTCCCGCGACCGTCCACCCTCGGGTTGGACGAGCCTCACCCCGGTCGAGCTCGACGTCGCGCAGCTTGCCGGGAGCGGCATTTCCAACCCTGAAATCGCCGCGCGGCTGTTCATCGCGCGCGGCACCGTCAAGATGCACCTCTCAAACGCCTATCGCAAGCTCGGCGTTGCCAACCGCATCGAGCTCGCTGCGGCAATGGCGACACACACCTCCACCCCACGCTCATCCATTGACGCCGACCTTCAGACAGCGGGAAGCCGATCACCAATAGGCGCAGAGCACATCGAAGAGGCTCCCAGCCAACGCTCGTGAGCGCCTCTTCTCTGACTGACGACTGCAGGCTCCTCGCCAGACCGCCTGGCTTACGGTGAGGGAGATGCGTCCGGCCGAGGTACGAGGCGGTTCGCACGCGACGCCCCCCAGCGAAAGGACTTGACTTCGCGCGGGATCGAGCTACATGTGTGTGCCGATGGCCCAGAGCAAGACGAGCGCAGCGACGATCGATGCCGTAGCCGACGAGGTCGAGCTTCATCGCGACTTGATCCCGTACCTGGCCGAGAGTGAGGTGCTCGGAGAAGTGCTGAAGGCGCCGCTCGTGTTCATGGTGCCCTACCTCCCCGTGATGGCACACCTCGCCAATGAGATGTACCGCACAAAGACAGAGGGAATCCACCGCGCCGAAGCGGAGCGAAACTGGCACAGGATCGTGTGGCTGCACGAGAAGCCCTACCGGCTCCTCGCATTCCTCTCCATCCGTGACCGCCTGAGTGACCGGGAATATTGGGAGGCGCTCGGCAGCATTTGGATTGGGACGGAGAACCTCCACGACGACCAGGAGCAGTGGCTGGGAGCGCTCACGGCTCAGCGACCCGGCCGCGCGAGATGGCTGATGGATGACGCGGACCGCGCGACGCTCGCCGAGCTGAGCGAGGAGGTCACGATCTACCGAGGCTTCGCGCGACCGGGCAGCTACCGCGCGCCGAGCTGGTCACTGAGCCGATCCAGAGCCGAGTGGTTCGCCAGCCGAGCCGCACTCACCAGCCCCGACCGGCGAGGCCATCTGGCGACCACCAAGGTGCCGAAGTCGCAGGTGCTCGCCTACACCAACGGCCGTGGCGAGAACGAGATCATCCTTGACCCGGCGACCCTACGGACAGTCCGAGTGACCGCCATCCCGCAGCCGACCTGGGCTCGCTAGGCGCGTTGGCCCGTGCCACCCGACCGACTGTTCGCCTAAAGACTTTCTAAAGATATGTCTAGTGCTCTTGACTTTATCTAGTACGCTAGGCATAATGGGGGCATGAGCACGAACCACCCCCGAACGACGAAGGAGCCGACAATGACAGCGACCCTTACACACGCCGAGCTCGCCGCCGCGATCAACCCCGACGCCGACCGGCTGGCCGACCTCCTCCACGACGCCTCGCGCGACTACGACCGGCTGCTCGAGAAGCTCGATACGCAGGCGGAGTGGATCGCCGACAAGATGGAGCGCCTGCGGGCGAGCATCGCCCGCTCGCGCGAGACCGACCCCTCGACCCTGTCAGTCAATGACCTTGGCGAGCTGCAGGGGCAGGGGCCAGAACTGGACCGGCTCTGCGGCGTAGTCTCCGCGCAGCGACAGCTCGTCGGCCGCCTGGAGATGGTCCTCGGAGTAGGCGCATGAGCACGTACACCACCACGGGAGCCACGGACATGGACGACATGGACAGGACGCTGCAGATCAACACGCTCGCCTACGGCGGGCAGGTCACCACCACCTACACCCGTGCCGACCTCGGGATCGACACCGCCGTCATCTCCCAGGAGCGCCCCGGCGGTCCCTGGATGGCTCACCTCTATGACGGCACCGACGAGCCCACAAGCGAGACCGTCACTCTGGAATCAACCGCTGACGAGCTCGCGACCGAGCACTCACTGAGCTTCTAGCCCAGCTGCCCGATGACCGTCACCGACCCGAGCGCGGACGACCGCCACCACCGACCCGAGGCCGCCGGTCAGCTAGCCGCCGATCTTCAGGAGCGGGGCCTGGACCTAGCCCAACTACAGGCCCGCATCAACGCGGCATCCGACACCGAAGGGGTGCTCCCCCTGACCGACGAGCACCTACAGGAGATCGAGAGCATCCGCACCGCAATCAGCGAAGTCCAAGATGCCGTCACCCAAGCGCGCACTCGCGCGGTGCAGCGGGCCGTCAACCTGCGCTGGACCTACGAGCGGATCGGGAAGGCCACCAGACTGAGCAAGGCCCGAATCGGGCAGATAGCGCCACGGCGCCCACGAGCGTAGACGCCGTGGTCTGGCCGACAAGTTCGCGCACGTATCCGGTGCGCCGGACACGCTCGCTCTTCCCGCGAAAGTAAACGCGAGCGGGGCGCCCGACCGCCCGAGCGGGGAATCCACCGCTCGCGAAGCGGCGCTGATTAGTCGCGCTCTGCGTCGTTGCCCGCCCAGGCGCAACCCGTATCGTATGGTCCACATGGACGCCACGACCTACGACAATCCGGCAGGGCGACTCCACTCAGTTCTACAGCAGCTACGCGAGGTTGAACAGGGCACATCGCTGGTAGAGGCGTGGAAGGCCGTGCTCCCCGCGTCGGGCGAGGACGTACCCGAGCGGCTCGCTGAAATGAGCGTGCTTCTGAAGGACGTGCAGCAGGCCGTCGAGGACTCGGGCAGCGCTGGTCATACGGCGCAGGTGCGGCACTACCGCGACGAGTGGGAGGTCGCCATCTTCCCCAGGGATCGTCCATTGACCCTCGCCGTGCAGGAGTTCTGGCCGTCCGAGCTCGGGCTCGTGGCGCTGCAGTCGGCCGCCGAGTACCTGCACGAGGTCGCGCCCGAAGGCAAGCCGCTCGAGGACGGAGAGCTAGACAAGCTGCGCAGCCAGGCCGAAGGGCTCATCGAGGAAACGAAGGCGGCCACCGATCTTGACGATGATGTTAAGCAGCTGATCGTGGCTCGGCTGCGGGACATCATCCGCGCACTCGACCACGTTAACGTCGGGGGGCCTAAGGCGGTCAAGCTCGCCACCCAGTCCCTCGCTGGCGCGATCGACTTGGCCGGGTGGCAGACCCCGTCCGTATTCTCGTCCAAGATCGTGCACAAAGTCGCCGTGATCGTGACATCGCTGTCGTTGGT
Source organism: uncultured Solirubrobacterales bacterium (assembly GCA_963779405.1). Classification (GTDB taxonomy): domain Bacteria; phylum Actinomycetota; class Thermoleophilia; order Solirubrobacterales; family Solirubrobacteraceae; genus Palsa-744. The sequence continues at coordinate 62,911 of CAVZYF010000019.1, read as the reverse complement.
GTTCGGGACGCCAGCGGCGGTGCAGGCCGACATCGTCTTGTCGGAACACGCACTCCACGCGCTGATGCCGCCATCGGCCCAGATCGCCGGCCTGCACCACCCCGGACCGGCATCTGCGCCTAGCTCACCCGTTGTCCTCCCGACATCGGCGGACGGTGATCCCAGGTAGGGCACCGCTTTCCTCAAACACGCGCGAGCGCCTGACTGTCCGTTGTGAATGGCAAGCTCGTCGAATGTCACCCGCATTCGTCGGGCTAATTGGCGTGGCGCTCAGTAGGCAACGAGCGACACCGAGGCCATCCAGGACGGGCGCCGTAAGCGCGCCCGGAGAGCCAAACGAAGCGGCGTCGGGGGCGTTTGCGAAGCCACGGAGCGCCGCCTGTTCCCCCCTGAGCGCCACCACAGCCCCGCTACGCCCTACCGCCGCCCCGGGGCACATTGGGGATACCCCACCCCCGCGTGGGGTCAAGCTGCCGGGGGAGCGCCTCGTGGAATACGCGCCGCGCGAGCGGCGAGCTGAAGTAGTGGTGGCGCAGCCCGAACAGCCATTGCCCGCCCAGCCACGCGAGACCGCCGAGCACGGTTGCCAGCGCCGCCGACGGCGAGCCGGTCGCGGCGGTGCTCAGCAGCCCGACTGCGACCATGAGGACGCCGCCGACCCTGAGCACGACCCCGCCCAGCAACCAGAAGCCGAGGGCGACGAGCACGCCCGTCGCCAGCAAGCTGAGCAGCCCGGTCATCACGCGACCTCGCTCTCGGCGGGAGCCTTCGCGCGCTTGGCGGTGCAGGTCGTCTCGGGCTGCTTGGTCATGGGCACGGCGCTCCTTTCGCGTCGGTTGGTCGGGCGTCGCACACACGTCTAGCTCGATCCCGCGCGAAGTTCAAGTCCGTTCGCCAAGCTGGCGCGGAGCCGCCATCCAGGGGTGCCGCTGGGCTCGATCGGGAGTGTCCTCGCCCTCTGCCGCAGATGCCGACGCGAGCCCCGCCTCGGCCCGTTTCTGCGCGTGTACGGGCGCTGCCGCGCGAGGTGGCGAGGAGCGTCCGGGGCTTTGTGCGAGATGGACTTGATCTTCCGCGCGAGTCGAGCTACCACGTCCACGTCCAACGCCGAGCAAGGCGCCAAATCAAAGGAGATTCGCGATGAGCAACAGCAAGCAGACCACCGAGAAGCCCGCCTCCGAGCAGGCGATCCTGAAGGCCCTGGCCGCCAACCCAGAAGCGACCGCAGCCGAGGTGGCGGCCGCAGCCGGCGTCGGCCGGTCGACCGCGAGCAAGGTGCTAGCGCGGCTGGCGAGCACCGAGGAGGTGTGCCGCACCGAGGGCGGGCGCGACGGGGCCCGCCGACTGCCCGACCGCTTCGCATTGGCGTCCGCTGAGCCGGCGGCGAAGACCGCGAAGCCGAAGGCGGCAGCTAACAGCCAAGCCGAAGGCGCCTGGCGAGCATCTGAAGCCCGGGCAACTCGACGGGCTCGTCCTCGCCTTCCTGAAGAAGAACGCCGACAGCGGCCCTCACGGGCCGACGCACCGTCGCGCGGGCGCTGGAGCGCTCCAGCGGCGCAGTCGGCAACTGCCTCGTCCGGCTGACGAAGGCCAAGCAGGTGCGCCAGGACAGCGACAAGCCACGCCGCTACAGCCTCGCGGCTTGAGCCGACAACCGTACGCACGCCCCTCACTCTCCCCTCGATCAGCAAGGAGAGTGAGGGGCCTCGCACGCGCGACGGTCAGCGGTACGCCGCGCCCGCGAGCCCGACGCGCAACAGGCGCCAGATGGCAGCCACCTCACCCGCGCTGGTCGCGTAAAGACCGCAACCTCTGGGGTACCGCCGAAGGGGTCGGGCTTCGCCGTCCTTCCGCTCTTACGGGTAGCGTGCCGAGGCTGTGGCTCAGCTAACGATCAACGAGATCCGTGGCCGTGCGCGCGCTTTCTCGAACGAGTGGCGCGACGAGTCGCGGGAGTCGGCCGAGCGGCAGACGTTCTGGAACGAGTGGTTCGAGATCTTCGGCATCCGTAGACGGCGTCTTGTGGCGTTCGAGCATCACGTCAAGAAGCTCTCGGGCAAACCGGGCTCGATCGACGTGTTCTGGCCAGGCAAGATCTTGGCCGAGCACAAGTCCCGGGACGAGGATCTAGACAAGGCGATGGGGCAGGCCGAGAACTATCTGGCCGGCCTTGAGGAGGCCGAGTTGCCTCGCCTCGTTGTGCTCTCGGACTTCGCGCGCTTTCGGGTACGAGACCTGGACGAGGGCGTGACCTACGCCGAGTTCGGTATCGACGAACTTGCAGATCACATCGAGCTGTTCACGTTCCTTGCCGGCTACAGGCCGCGTGTGTTCGGCGACCAGGACGCGGTAAACGTCAAGGCTGCCGAACTGATGGGGCGCATACACGACGCGCTCGACGGGAGTGGATACAGCGGCCATCCACTTCGGGTTCTCCTGGTGCGTCTCCTGTTTCTGCTTTTCGCGGATGACACGGGTGTGTGGGAGACGGGACTGTTTGAGGGTTTCCTTGAGCAGCGCACTGATGCTGACGGGCGGGATCTTGGCCCCCAGCTCGCGGCGCTCTTTGATGTACTCGACACTCCGCCCGAGCATCGGCAGTCCACGCTCGATGAGGGCCTGGCCGCGTTCCCATTCATCAACGGTCAACTGTTCTCCGAGCGGCTTCCGATGGTCGCGTTCGATGCCGCCACACGCGAACGTCTCATGAAGGCCGCACGCTTCAACTGGTCGGCGATCAGCCCGGCGATCTTCGGGTCGATGTTTCAGTCCGTGATGAAGCCCGAGGAGCGGCGCGCTATCGGAGCGCACTACACGACCGAGCAGAACATCCTCAAGGTGATCGAGCCGCTGTTCCTCGATGAACTTCGAGCGGAGCTTGAGCGCGTCGGGAAAGACCGGCGCAGCCTGCTCGCGTTCCGCGAGAAGATCGCCGAGCTCCGCTTCTTCGATCCTGCATGCGGGTGCGGCAACTTCTTGGTGATCGCATACCGCGAACTCCGGGCGCTTGAGCTTGACGTGCTCAAGCGACTACGCGACCTGGATAGCCGCCTGCACGAAGGGCAACTCACGACCGACGCCTCGGCGCTCTCACAGGTCGATGTGGACCAGTTCTACGGCATCGAGATCGAAGAGTTCCCGTGCCGGATCGCCGAGGTGGCCATGTACCTTATGGACCATCTCGCCAACCAAGACCTGAGCCGCGAGTTTGGCCTCTACTACGCCCGCTTCCCACTCCACGCCGGCGCGCACATCCATAACACGAACGCGCTCGGCATCGATTGGGGCGACGTCCTCGCTGCGGGCGAGTGCGACTACCTGCTCGGCAACCCGCCATTCGTCGGCATGTCGCGTCTGGACGAGCAGCAGCAGCAGGACAACCGCGCCGTGTTCTCCGAACTCGCGGCGGAGCGAGGAATCGACATCTCGAAACTACGCACCGGCCGCCTCGATTACGTCGCGTGCTGGTACGCGAAGGCCTGGCTCTATATGCGGCGGACGCTCATGCGGGCAGCGTTCGTCTCGACGAACTCGATCACGCAGGGGGAGCAGGCGCGGAGCCTAGGTCCCTTGTGCGACGAGCTGGGCTTCGTCATCGACTTCGCGCACCGTTCCTTCCGGTGGACAAGCGAGGCACGTGGCAAAGCGATCGTCACGGTCGTGATAATCGGATTCTCCGAGGGCGGGCGGCGTACTACGAAGCTTCTCTATGACTATCCCGACCGCTCACATACGCCGAGCGAGCGCGTCGCCAAGGTCATCAACTGGTATCTCACAGACGGGCCACGGGTATACCCGCCCAAGCGCACTAAGCCACTCATCGACGGCTTGCCTGAGTCAACGAAGGGTTCGCAGCCGACAGACGGAGGACACCTGATTGTCGATGAGCCCGAACTCCCGGCGATCGAAGCCGATCCGATAGCAGCCAGCTACTTGCGGCGATATCTCCAAGCCAACGAACTCCTGAAAGGCGGACAACGTTGGTGCCTATGGCTTGCCGATGCCGACCCAGGAGACCTGCGCCGCTCCCCGATCCTCACGCAGCGTCTTGCGGCGGTGCGACAAGAGCGGCTCGGAAGCAAGACCGCCAGCGTCCGCGATGCGGCCGACACGCCTGCCGTGTTCACCCAGAATCGTCAGCCGACGATCCGCTACCTCGCGTTGCCCGAGGTGAGCACCGAGCGCAGACGGTACATCCCTGCCTCCTACTTCGAGCCGGACATCATCGCCGGCAACAAGCTGATCCTATTCCCAGGCGCCGACCTGTGGCTGTTTGGGATGCTCCAATCCGCGATGTTCATGGCCTGGATAAAAGCTCTCGCTGGTCGCATGAAAAACGACATCTCAATCTCGCCCGACCTGACCTACTGCACGTTTCCCTTCCCGTCGCCCGCAACGCGCCGAGCAAGCGTGGAGGAGGGGGCTCGTGGCGTGCTGGACGCTCGCGCGAACTTCTCCGACGCGACCCTCGCCGACCTCTACGACCCGTTGACGATGCCCGCCGAACTCACGGCCGCGCACCGGAAGCTCGACCGCGCCGTCGATGCCCTCTACGGCCGCGGGCGCTTTGACGAGATCAACCGACTGCCCCGCCTGCTTGAGCGCTACCAGAGCTCGGTGGGATTGTCTCCATGAGACGCCCACAATGCGGGCGGTCGCGTGCTGCGGCACCGAGGTCCATCAACGTGATCTCGGGCGATGTAGTTGGCTGCCGACGCGACGTGCGATCGACTCGCGTGCGGTGACCATCGCGACTCGCGGCAGTGAGGCGGCTAGAGCTCGTGCCGGGGCGATGTTGCGGGTAGCCATCGCTGTGAAGGTCAGCGTCAGACGCTCATCGTGTGCCGCCGAGGAGAACAGCATCCGTTCAACGAGGTTGAACTTTCGTCCTGCGGTGTAGTCGTGGATCATCGCCGCGTGGCCGTCAAGGGCCCGGGAGTGACGACGGCGGTAGCGCTGTAGGCCGCGCTGGAGCGGCTCTTGCCCGCGGAGCGCCGGGGTGACACTGTCGGCGAGCCATTCTGCGGACTGCAGTGCCCAGCCGCAGCCGACGCCCCACAGCGGGTCGGTGGCCAGCGCAGCGTCGCCCGCCAGTGCCAGGCCAGGCGCGGTGGGTGTATGGATCACGTTGGGTATGTCGATCTTGCCGACCGCTCGCCCGACCATGCGCGAGGCGAGGATCGGCGGCGCGTCGGGCAGCTCGGCGATGTAGGAGACGAGGGCCGGGATGGGGTCGCGGCGGAACTCGCCTTGGCGCTGCTTGGTCGGCATAGCGGCGTATAGCGTCAGCCCGTTGTCGGTGGGGAACGCGGCTGCCCAATCGGGGTCGAGAAACCAGGCGGAGCCGTCGGGGGCGCCCACAGGAGAGGGCCCCTCGAAGTACGCGGCGTAGAAGAAGCGGCCGTGATCGATCGTGCGCGTGCGTACCCCGGCCAGTTCGGCCACTCGCGAGCCGCGGCCGTCCGCACCGATGACCAGACGTGCGCTCAGCCGTCTGGACTGGCCGTTGCGCTCGCGCGCCTGCACGCCGCGGATCTCGTTTCCCTCACGCATCAGCGCATGCGCGGTGTAGCCCAGGATCAGCTCGACGCCAGGGGTCTCGGCCGCCTTATGGCGGATCATCGGGTCGAGCAGCTCGCGGCGCAGGTTGACGCCGCTGGGCACGACGCTCTGCGCCGATGGTTCGATCCAGCCCCAGCGAGTCCAGATGCGCGCGTGGGCGCGCAGTCCCCCAGCCGCTTCGATCGCTCCCAGCAGACCCAGTCGCTCGAGCGTGGGCACGGCGGAGGACTGGATGAAGTGGCTGCAGCTGCGCTTGAACGCCGCCGCGTCCGGCCGCTGCTCCACGAGCGCCACGCGCGCGCCCGCTCGGGCGAGCAGGATCGCCGCGGTACAGCCGGCGAGACTCGCACCGACGATCGCCGCGTCGTAGACACAGCCCCCCGCGCCGATCTCTCCTGAGAGCCGTGCAGCGGCCATCTCTACTTCGGTGCGGGGATGTGCTCTGGCGTGCCGAGCCGCTCGATCGCGTCCGCGACCGCGACCGCGCCATCGCTGCGGCCCATCGCCTCGGCCATCGCCTCCGCCCCCCGCTTGAGCGCGGGGTCTCCAAGCGCTTGTGCGATCACCCTGCGGAGCTTCTCGGGCGAGGTCTTCTTGCGGACGCGCACACCCGCACCCGCAAACACGACACGAGCGGCGTTGTCGGGCTGGTCGCGCCCGTCGGGAACGCAGACGAGCGGCACACCGTCCGCGAGGGCCGCGTTGATCGTCTGCCAGCCCGCGTGCGTCACGACCAGCGCGGCGTGCGGGAGCACCGTGCGGTGCGGTATGAACGCAGCGGCACGCGTGTTGGCGGGGATCCGCAGTTGATCGACCTCGAGGGCGGGCCCGACGGTCAGCAACGCCCGGACCGGCAGTCCACCCACGGCGTCGAGCACGCGCTGGACGAGCGCCCGCTGATTCATGTAGCTCGTGCTGAAGCTGATCAGCACCAGCGGATCGATGTTCGTCTGCGGCCACGGCGACTCCCACTCGTGCGTGTAGGGCTCGAACGCGGGACCCACGTAATGCACGTTCGCCGGCAGCCTGCCGCGACTGGTGAAGTCGAGCTCGGCCGCCGTCATCATGTAGATCGCCTGCACGCCAAGCAGCTGATCCTCCCAAGCGGAAAGCGGTGCCAACCCCTGCTCCACCCGTGCCCTGTTGACGAGCGGTCGACCGGTGGCGGCCAGGACACGGCTCACTGCGACTCCGAGGAAGCGGTCGCGCACGACACCGAGCCGGCCGGGCATCGGCCGCAGGCCAAGACCCATCGGCGGTGCGCCGTCGACCGGCAGCGTGTACGGACAGTGCACGAGCGTGACGGCCGGCAGACTGGCGCGCTCGGCGGCGATCGCCGCGCCGATCAGCATCCAGTCAAAGACCACAACCTCCGCGGGCCAATCCTCCAGCAGCTCCACGCAATCGCGCGCGACGTCCTCCACGAACGCGAACAGGGCGTTTTTGAGCAAGGCCCGTACGTAGCCGACCGGGGTGCGCGGCTCCCAGTCGCGCAGCGTGTCGGTCTCGCGCCGCGTGATGTCCATATCGGGAAGCGTTCGGTGGAACTCGACGAACTCCGCGCCGGTGCGCTGCACCCGATCGCGTGTAGCGCGGTGCGCGAGCACCCGCACCTCATGGCCGCGCTCAACCAGCTCGCGCGTCACCGCGAGCTGCGGCGGCGCGTTGCCGCTGAACGCGATGAGTGTCTGAAAGACCCGCACTACCATTTGACTATACTCATAATCAAGTGAATATCTCGACCTCATCCTCACCCAAGAAGCGCCCATACCGGATGTCGGCACGAGCCAAAGCCGCGGCAGCGACCCGCGAACGCCTGCTCGCCGCCGCGTGGCAGCACTTCGCGACCCATCCCTACGAGAATGTCCGGCTGCAGGAGATCGCCACTGAGGCGGGAGTTACAGCCCAGACGCTGCACACGCAGTTCGGCTCCAAGGACCAGCTCCTGACCGCCGCCTACGTGTGGTTCGGCCAGCAGGAGATAACCCAACGCGACACCGCCCCGGCGGGAGACATTCATCGGGCAATCGAGGTCCTGTTCGACCGCTACGAGGCCCACGGCACGGCCGTCCTACGGATGCTCTCCCAGGAGGATCGCATCCCCGCGATTGCCCAGATGACCAAGGCGGGCCGCGCCTATCACCGCGAGTGGGCGGCGAGGACGTTCGCACCCCTCCTGCGCGGCCTGCGAGGTGCCTCGCGGGAACGGCGTCTCGCCGCAATCATCGTCGCGACCGACCTGCTCGTATGGAAGCTCCTACGCCAAGACATGCAGATCGACCGCGAGAACGCCGAACAGATCGTCGCCGAGATGATCCAGTCTTTGCCACCAGCTCGGTGATCAAGCGCGTCGGCAACAACCGGACAGCGCCGGCACGGTTGTTGGCTCAGGCCGTTGAGGGTGGCTTCGCGCGCACCGCGGGAATGACCACGCCGAGCAATCCCCGCAGCGTCGCAGCGGAGTAGCTCGTCAGGCTGAAGTAGTCGCGCCAGAGCACGATCTGCCCGTCGTGGACGTCGAAGCGCCCGCAGACCCAGAACTGGATGCGCAGCCGGCGGAACACCAGGACGTCCGTGCGCTCTGTCAAGACGGACGGCCCGTTCGCCGAGATCGTGTGCGTGTACACCTCGAAGCCCGCGCCGGCCCGACCGAGCGTGGCGCGTAGGAGCCGCCGAACACGCTCGCGTCCGTGCACCGCAGGCAGCCCGACGTTGACGTATTCGACATCCTCCGCCAGCAGGTCCGAGGCGCCATCGACGTCCTTCGCGCAGAGCAGAGCCAGGAACCGCTCGACGACCAGTGTGGGCGCGGAACTGGTCCCCGTCTGGTTAACCTGTTCCTCCGTCACCTCGCTTGCAGGCTCAGGCATGACCGCAAGTATAAGGCGGCTCTGTCACGGGCTCGCTTCGATCTGCGTACCCAAGCGGGTGCTCGCCGGGACGCCCGTCACAATCGAGCGCGTGGAGACGCCGCGACGGAACATCGAGCTGAAGGCGAGCGACCCCGACCCGGATCGCTCGCTTCAGGTGTCCCTCGAGATTGGCGCAAATGACGAGGGCTGGCTGCATCAGACCGACACCTATTTCCGGGTTCCCCACGGCAGGCTGAAGCTGCGCGAGGAGGGCGCTATCGCTCAGCTCATCTCCTATGAGCGCGCCAACGAAAGCGTGGCGCGGGAGAGCCGCTACCGGCTCGTGCCAGTCAGTGACCCTGCCGAGCTGAAGGATGCTCTCAGCGACGCACTCGGTGTACTGGTCGTCGTGGAGAAGTCCCGGCGGCTCTTGCTCTGGCAGGGCGTTCGCATCCACCTCGATGAGGTTCGCGGGCTGGGGAGCTTCATCGAGATCGAGGCGGTGGCAGACTCAGCATCCGATCTGAGCGCTGAGCATCGTCGCGCAGGTCAGTTGCAGGACGCGCTCGCCATCACTCCCGACCGGATCGTGGCGTTCAGCTACAGCGACGAGCTTCTGAGGCCGGTCAGGGACGGAGCGCGGTGAGGAGCTGGGAGTAGCCGTCGTCTGCGTGGGCGATCTTGATGTTGATGAAGCCGGCTGCCCTGGTGTCAGTGTGTGATGAGTTTGGCTGCCTGGAGGGCGCTGTTGTAGCTGACTTCCCCGAGTAGGCCCTCTGCGGCGACTTGGTCTCCTGCGAGATATATGCCGTCGCCTTGGTCTATTGCTGGGCGATCCCGCCAGGTACTGCCAGGCGGGTCGAGTGCGCCGCTCGAGTTCTCCGCGAGGCTTCTGCGGCGCCAGGTCTCGCGTGTGCGCCAACCTGGGAAGCCGGCGTCGATGACGGCCTCGATTCTTGCGGTTGCCTGGTCGATGCTCTCTTCGGGTCGCAGCCCGGCGGCAGCTTGAATGAGGTCCTCTCCGGCGGGCGCGAGGCTGGGGTCGGGACCTGTGATCCGCGTCAGGTACAGCCGCTCGGTCAGGTCGAACACCAAGCGCGGGGAGCGGCCCTTTTTCTTGATGGCGATGTCGAGCAGCGCGGTGCGTGTTCCCGTCGACTTCAGGTCTCGGTCGGGCAGCAGCGCGCGTGCCGCGCTGAGCGGGAGTGCGAGGATCACCGGCGGTGCGGGTAGCTCAGTCACTCGTGAACCGACGTGGATCTCTACACCGAGCTCGCGTGACCTTTGCGCGAGGTTGGCGATCAGCACACTCCAGCCACCCACGACGTAGCGGACCTTGGTCGAGTGGAACACGAGACGGTGGAAGCGCTCGTGGCAGAACGCGGCCGACAGCTCTCCCGGATCGTGGTGAAACGTCGGCAGCGACACGAACCCGATCGCGGCCTGCACGGCTCGCTCACCCGCCCGCTCGGTGGCCCATGTCCGGTAATCGACGTCGACTGGTGCCTTGCCGCGTAGGCGCAGAGCAGCGGCGATCAGGGGAAGGGGTAGGCGTGTCATCCGGCCGTCGATGCGCACCACCGCCGTTGTGGGGTTCGGGCGCGCGAGCTTGGGGGGCAGCTTCTGCTTCGCCAGCCAGCCATAGAAGGCGCCGTCGCCGTACAGGGCGTGCGGGCCGTGGTGAGCGATGTAGGGGCCCTCGGCGCTGCGGCCGCGCCCGCCCAGCTTTCCCGTCGCCTCGTGCAGGAGCACCTTGCGGCCTGCCTCGGCGCAGCTGATCGCGGCCACCAGCCCCGCGATGCCACCACCGACGATCGTGATTTGATCCTGGTTGTCCGCCACAACGACCTCCTGACAGGCAGCTATACTTACCGCTAAGTAAACTAGCATGGCACAGACAACGACGCCCGCCCGCACACGCCTGAGTAGCGACGAGAGACGCGACGTGCTCCTCGACGCCGCCGCCAGAGTGTTCGCCGCTCACGGCTACCACGCCGCCTCGATTGAGCAGATCGCACAGGCAGCCGGGATCACCAAGCCCGTGATCTACCACCACTTCGCCTCAAAGCAAAAGCTGCACACAGCCGTCTTCGAGCACTACGCCCAGCAGCTGCTCACCGTCGCCGCTGGCCACGGACTCACGGGTACCCCGCGCGAGCGCTTCCACGACCTCGTGAGCGGCATGTTCGGATTCGCGCACGCCAACCCCCACATCTGGCAACTACTACTCGGCGACTCCACAGACCCAGAAACCGCCCAACTCCAACAACAACTCCGCGCCGCCGGCACACGCGCCTCCGCAGAGCGTCTGCTCGCAGAGCCAACCTTCAAACCCCATTCCAACCTCAGCCGCCGCAAGAACGCCGAGATCATCGCGCAACTCACACGCACGGCCGTGGACGGCCTCGTCACGTGGTCGCTGGAACACCCCAACACACCCCGCGCCACCCTCATCGACACAACAGTCGATCTACTCTGGACCGGACTCGCGAGCACGACGACCAGCACAGAAGCACCGAATTGACCTTCTGGCCAGTGCCCCCAGAAGGCGCGAGGTGCAAATCAACCGTCTGTGAGCGCCGCGATGAACGGCTCGCGAATGGCTGGGTCGCAATGCCGGGCCTCAAGCGCCCGCTTCTCCGCATCCGGATCCTCGCCCGCCGGGTAGTCGCGCCCCGGCCCGCAGGCGAGCGGCAGCGAGGATCGACCATCCCAAGCCGGCCCAGCGAAGGTCGCGTCGACCGCGACGCGCTGACCCTCCAGCGTGATGGTGAGGTAGCGGTGGACGTCGATTAGCCCGTCCTCGGGAACGGCCTCGGCGACTGTGGGGCCGAACAGCTCACGAGCTCGTGCGCGATCCAGCGTGTATACGCGGTGGACGATCGACGGTTCGGTCTCGGGAAAGCGCTTCCGGAGCGCTTGGGTAAGGAACAGGTGCTTGGTGGAGCAGGTGCCGCGACGCTCGCGCAACATCCCCTCGACCGTGCGGTCGCTCGGACGGCCATAAGGGAGCGCTCGCACGGCTTCGACCAGGTCGAGCAGAGAGCAGTCTGTGGGACAGGGCACGTCGATCGACCTGGTGTCTGGAAGCTGGCCATGGTTGGCTTGCGTTCATTGGAACGTCGGCGTTGAGAGCTCAACGCCGTCATCGAGTGGAATCTTGATCGCAAAGGAGCCGTGAGCGGATCGCGGCCGTACTCTAGATACGGGAGGAGGCCCGGGTCATGCGTGCTCAGGTCGGTGGCGACAAGCGTATCTGACTACTTACGCGCGCACATTGTCATTCAGCCGAACAGCCCGTAGCGGCGCGAGGCACGAGCCGCAGCTCGTGGTGCAGCCACACAGCCGCTTGCGTCAACATCTGTGTACCCGACGAGAACGATCCGGAGCTTGGAAACGCCACGATCGACACGGCCACTCCGCGCGAGGACCCTACGTCGATGATGCCTGACTGGCGCACGAGGTATGCGCCGGAAGGTTCCGGCCCCCAGCCGCCCTTGAAGGCGACAGAGTGGAAGCCGGCTGATCCGAGGCCCCAGCTCTCGCTCGGCTCGATGTTCTGCATGAGGCCGAGCACGTAGCCAGTCTGGCCCGCGGGCAGCAGGCAGCTCAGGGCGAGCGCGCGGAAGAACTTGACGGCCTCACCTGGCGCCCACTCCGTTTGCCCGAAAGTCGTCACAGCGCCTGCTGGCGGTGGAGCGGTCGCGATGACCGTCTCGTTGTCGCCGCTCATCCGCAGGAAGCCTTCCATGTACCGGCTCGCGCCGCCGAGGCCACCCTTGAGCCGCTCGAGGTCGCCGAAGAGGGCGAGCACCGATTCGTTGTTGGATTCCGTGATCGCAGATTGGGCCCACGCCTGCTCCTGTGAGGTCAGGCCTCCTGATCCCCTGGCGCGGAGAAGCGCGACGAGCACCGGCACCTTCGTGGTGCTCCAGCCGTGCGCGGCTTCGTCGTTGCCGAGGACTTCCCTTGGTCCGGCGCCCAGTGGGACCAACGGCAAGCTCGACACGGCCGGGAAGTGTGGCACTGAGCCGGGCGAAGGAGGCGGTGGCACCGGAAGGGAGGGCGGAATGGGCACCCGGGTGCCCGAAGCGCTGCCCGCGGCGGCGGCAGGACTGAGGGAGCGCCGGGTTCTTCTTCGTACACCGGCTTCCTGCCCGGCTGAACACCGGCGCTTGCGGCTGGAAGCGACGGGGTCGAGGTAATTTGAGGCCCGACCTGGTCGGTCTTGAGCACCCGCACCACCTTGACGTGCCGAGTCGTGGGAAAGACAAAGAGCACGAGCCCAGCTACGCACAGCACCAGGACGCCCACCGATAGGCACGCGATCAGCCGCCGGCGAGGGACGCGATCCTGCTGCACGCTTCCCGCCCGTTCCGCCCTATGTGTACGTGGGGGAGCCACAGCGTGGGTCAGGCATCTCAGGTACCGACCACCGGTCAAGGGGAGAAGTAAACAGAGGCGCCTATGCCTCCGGTGCATGTGACCCGTGGCACCCGTGACGCACGTCATTTCGTAGTCTTTTGTTCGTAACGGGACTGTAGGCCTCGACGGTGCTTGAGCCACCGCTGCTTTGATACGCGGACTGAACGGCTTCCGCGAACTCGCAAGTCGTGTCAGGACCCACCGACAGGCCCCCGCCACATGAGCTCTGACCCGAGCTGCTTTCCGCAGAACCCCCGCAGAATCTCCCCGCTCAGCCGCCACTCCGGGCGTTGCACTGCCGCCGCTCGAGCTCCCTTGATGCGACGATCCACCCGGGCTTCCGCTGGATTGTTGGGTGATCGTGAGGCTGGTCGAGCCCGGCGTCATTCCCGGAGCGCTACCGATCACATCGATCGTCGTCTTTCCCGGGTGGAGCGCGGCAGTGCCGGTGAACACACCGTTGCCAACCGCAGCGGGCTGACCCTGGATCTGGACGGTGGCGTTGGCCGGATCGACGGTGCCGCGAACCGTCACATTGCTCGCCGCGATCACGCTACCGCTGGTGGGAGCGACCACGACAACCGAAACCGCTCCGGCCCCGACCGTACTGGTGGTCGTCGAGGTCGTCGAACCACAGCCGGCAACGGCCAGCGCCGCAACGACCCCCGTGCCCGCAAGCCATCTGGCCGCAGACAATCTGCATGGACCAGCCATATGTTTGACCATACTATATCCTCGGCTTATCTGAGCCCGCGGAAAGATGACCCGCGTTTTCGGTAGGTGTTTAAGCATCTAATGCGGCACCGGAAGTAGTCCACCGTAGGGGCCACGACAGTACCGTTCGGTCCGTCCTTCCACGGTCAGGGTGACTGGCGTACCGCCCTCGGCACGGCAGTTAGATTCGTACGCCTGGAGCCGTTCTCGTTCTTCTCGCACTTCCTGTTCGTATCCGGCTAGCACTTCCCGTTCATGGCGGGCGCGAGCTTCAGCTTCCCTCTGCTCGTATTGGTGACAGCTGGCGACGCTGACAGGAGTGAAGTGTCCACGCCGGGTTAGCGTTGGTCCTACATTGCTTCTCGCCGTGACGGCATACCGGTAGGTTCCGCCAGGGCTCTTACAGCTCCAGCGAATGACCTCGGCCACTTCAGTCGCATGAGGCCCCCATTCGAAGTGCTCAGTAGAGTGACCGTAGCGAGACAGCTTCACGACCACATACACATACGGAGACGTCGTGATGTCAAGGTCGGTATAACCCGGATCGGTGCTCGAGTGCCCGGAGTGAGCGACCGCTTTCACGGACAGATGCCTTACGGGGCGCTTATGGGCAGCTGCTCTCTTCGCCGCCAGCGCCGCTTCCTGGGCTCTGATTTGCTGTTCTTCGGCAGCGTCTATCGCAGCTTCGTCGCTCTTGCAGGTTTCCACATCAGCTCGGTTATATTCTTCGGATAGTTCTCCACAGTGGTGTCGTTCGGCGACGCCGTGTAGGTATTCGGCGAGTTTTTTGGCTTCGGCGGATTTTCTGGCCGTTTCTTCCGCCGCTGTATTCGAATGTTCTGCGGCAAGCTTGGCTTCTGCCGCCTTGGTGGCGGGCGTGACGTTTGTAAAGCTGCTGGTGCCGGTCGCATCGGGAGTCGCGAATTCGTTTTCGTCCACATAGCCGCAGACTGTGTAGGTCTGAGTGGAGGTCGGGGTGTAGGAGTATTCGCCGCTGTAAGCGCCTGCACTGATACTCGTACCATTGGCGAGCGGCGAGCCTCCGTCGTACTGAGGCGAGGATGAACACCCGCCAAAGGTATTCACGAACACGTACAGCTTCCGTGCAACCTCTGTTGTCCCCGAGACCTTGACACTCACCGGGCCGTTTTCGGTAGAAGTCGGACTGATCACGAGCGAGACAGACGCAGCTGGCGTTCCCGCTGCAAAGCTACTGGTGGCAGCCGCATCAGGAGTGGCGAATTCGTTTTCATCAACATAAGCGCAGACGGTGTAGGTCTGAATCGCGGTCGGGGTGTAGGAGTATTCGCCGCTGTAAGCGCCTGCACTGATACTCGTACCATTGGCGAGCGGCGAGCCTCCGTCGTACTGAGGCGAGGATGAACACCCGCCAAAGGTATTCACGAACACGTACAGCTTCCGTACAACCTCTGTTGTCCCCGAGACTTTGATTTTCATCGGGATTTCTTGCGTCAGTTTCCCAGCGATTTCAACGGCGGCAGACGCGCTCGGCATCATCGCCGTAAAGCTGCTCGTCGCGCTCACATCCGGGGTTGCGAATTCGTTTTCGTCCAGGTAGGCGCATAGCGTGTAGGTCTGCACCTCGGTCGGCGTGTAGCTATAGCTGTTTTCAAAGCTCCCGCCACTCAATGTCGTGCCATTGACGAGCGGCGAGCCTCCGTCGTACTGAGGCGAGGATGAACACCCGCCAAAGGTATTCACGAACACGTAGAGCTTGTGATGCCCATCCGCCACGCCCGAGACCATGATGTTCACGGGCACGTCCTGGGTTGGTTCGGGGCCCTGCGAGATTTCAAGCGACTCGGCCTGCGCCAACGATGGAGCGGCGAGACCCAATAAGATAAGCGTGAGCATCGCGGCTAGACAAGCAGCGTAGCGTCTCACAGGCTCGTTTGTGACACCGAAATGCACGAGCTATCCTCGCCCCAGCCCAGTCCAGCGAGCGTATTCTTCGGGCGGCATGTATGGCAAGGACACCCACGCGACGCTGGTTGAACCTTCTTCCGCCATGCACTCGTATTCCTGCACGCCGTTTTGTCTGCGAGTGTGCTGACTGACGATATCTCCAACAGCGCGGCACGTTTGTGCGACTCGTTCTTCCCATTTCGTAAGCGCTTCGTATTCTTGATACATCGGCTGACGACACACGCCCTCTCCGCATTCTTCTGTCAGCTTTTGTTCTGAGAGACATTCGTAGACGTAGCGCGGTGGTGATCCCTCTTGCATCAGGACAAGGTGTGGGTTGTTCTCACATTCGATCACCGTCGTCTTATTCTCTGCATCTTCGCGCTTGGCTTGTGCGGTCTTTTCCGCGGACGACTCGATGTACGCAGCTGAGATTCGTTCATGGCCACGAGTACAGCCTCCACCCCCGGCGCCTGTTCCGCATTGCCAGGAGCCGACCAAGATCACGGTGTTGGCTGAGTCCGTCGGGTGTCCGTTGTGGCATTCCGACGCGTTCTGGCGATAACAACGTTCAGGGTGGTGCCCGTGATAGAGCGCAAACATGACGGCCCGTGCCCCAGCGCAAGATACCGGGCCACTTTCGACGAACACTTGGAACGGACTTTCACCGACTTTGATGGAGCCGCAGTGTCGGCGGTGCATAGAGGCTTGAGCTGTCCCTGGAATTGTCAGAAGGGCGACGGCCGTTATGATGATTCCAAGGCGTTTCGGCATATCGGCAAGTTTACGCAAGTGGGCGCTCGGCTGACTTCTTAGCTTGGGGCCGATAACGGCTACCCGCGGTGCCGTTAGGTCCGCCCAAGTAGCTGCCGGTAGACAAGGCGCGTCTCGCAGGCGGGCTCAAGGCCATGCCGCTCATCGAGGGAGCGTGTCAGTTCGTCGCATCGGCGCGTGAGCGAGAGCGGACACGATCATGGCTCCCGCCAGTAAGGCGAGCAACCTACGCAGACCCGTCTCGGTCGGGGGGTGTCCACAACGACATCATATGTCATAGACGCATGGTGTTTATGGCTCTTTGCGTTGAGGCTTCCGCGCGATGGCACGACACGCGGAACCCCAGGTCCCTCTCGGGCGAGCCATCGCTGCTCGCCGCGAAGACCTGGGACTCAAGCAGGAGCAACTGGCACTCGCGGTCGGAACCGACCAGGCCCGCATCTCCCGGATCGAGAACGCCGGGGATAACCCCAGCTACGGCCTCGTGGAGCGGATCGCCAAAGCGCTGGACTGGGAGCTATGGGAGCTGGCAAAGCAGGCCAGAGAACTCGAGACCCGCGACGACTCGACATCCCAGACCGACTAGATTTGCTCGCTGGGTACCGGCCGGTAGGGAAGTGTCACCGTGGCATCCCACCTGATCCAGCTCCACTGACACCCGTCATGGGATGATCGACTGATGTCCCGGTCCACCTTCGTTCGTCAGCCGCTCCGGCGAGTAACGCGGCGCTACGACCGCATGGCGCGCTGGTATCGCGCTGCCGAGATCACAATCCTGCTGCCCCACCGACTACGACACAAGGCGGTGCAGCGACTTGCCCTGCGACCCGGCGAGACGGTCCTTGAGATTGGTTGCGGCACAGGCCGGAACCTGCCGCTGCTCTGCGACACGGTCGGCGACGACGGCCAGGTGATCGGCGTGGACGCCTCGAGCGGAATGCTCGCCCGCGCACAGCAATGGGTCACACGCCATCACCGACAAAACGTTCGCCTGTTGCATCAGGACGCCGCTGAGCTCACCCTCCCCGGCCAAGTCGACGCGGCGCTGTTCAGCCTCAGCTACTCCGCGCTTCCCGACCGCGAGCCGGTGCTACAGAAGGCGTGGCAGGCGCTGCGTCCCGACGGACGCCTCGTCATCATGGACGCCGGTCTACCAGACAGCTCGCTCGGCCGGCTGCTCGGCCCCGTCGGTGAGGCGATAGCGACGATCTTCCCCGGAGACCCCTACTCGCGACCGTGGGAGGACCTCACAAGCCTCTCTCAAACGGTGCAAAGCGAGCGGTTTCAACTCGGCATCTACTTCATCTGCACGGTCCGCAAGCCAGGAACGAGCAAGCTGCAGATACCCTCCGCCCTGTGACCAACATCAACGACCCCATCTTCGACGAGCCGCGCGAGCACCCCGGTTTTCGCTGCCTGCGTGCCCGTCTCAGCCGTCAGACAGGCAGCGACCGGTTGGGATTGAGCCTGTGGGAGCTGCCGCCCGGCGAAGCGGCCTACCCGTACCATTACCATCTTGCCGAGGAGGAGCTCGTGCTCGTCCTCGACGGTCAGCCGAGCCTGCGCACACCCGACGGGTGGCGGGAGCTGCAGGAGGGAGAGGTCGTCCCCTTCCTGCGCGGCGAGCAAGGCGGGCACCAACTGGTCAACCGCACCGAGGACACCGTGCGCTTCCTGGCGTTCAGCACGAACGGCGAGCCGGATATCGTGCTCTACCCCGACTCCGGCAAGCTCGGCGCGTTCGAGCGGCTCCCGCAGGGCGGCGGCCTGCGCAGGATGTTCCGGATCGCCGATGCCGTCGAGTACCACGACGGCGAGCAACCACCGCGCTGAGTCCTACGCCGATACTCAGAGCGCTCCGACGGACATATTCCCAATGACCCGGAAGCAGTGGCTGGTCCTGCTGGGTATCGCGATGGTCGCGCTCACGATCGTCCCTGTCTTCCTCTTCGAAAAACGACTGGAACACGCGGGTGGGCCGGGGATCGTCGGATTCGAGTTCGCCGCGACCAAGGCGCGCGCGAGCCAGATCCTCGCCGAATGGGGACCTAAAGGCCGTCACACTGCCCGCCTCTCTCTGATCGTCAACTACGCCTACATGATCAGCTACGGCGGCTTCTTTACGCTCGCGGGGCTAGCCACACGTGACCTCGCCCGAGCACGCGACTGGCGGCGCCTCGCGGCAGCCGGCACGATCGTGCCGTTCTTCGCAACCGCCGCGGCGCTGTTCGACGCCACCGAAAACGTGTTCCTTCTACTCGTCCTCGAAGGTCATGGAGGCGAACACGCCCCACTGATCGCGACAATCTGCTCAAGCATCAAGTTCACGCTGATCACGATCGCCATTGCTTACGTGGTGTGGGGGTTGGCGTGGCGGGCTGCGACAGCGACCAGAGGGAAGCTGCCTTCGACGTAGGCGCCAACCACAGCCTGGGACAGCAGCACGAAGACCCGCTGATATAGCGTGAGCGTCATGTTTGTCGTCTGCCATCTACGGCGAGGGTAGCGCGTGCCTCGGGACTACCCCCGCTGCATCTGGTGCGGAGCAAGGGCGAACAGCCGCGAGCACGCGATCCCGGCATGGATGTCCAAGAAACTCGGGATCAAAAGCATGATGGGCGGCTGGACGATCGGCCTGCCGCCGCTACGTCACCTGATCTCTTTCGCCAGCTACCGCCATCGGATCTTCTGCAAGCCCTGCAACACCCATTTCAAACATCTAGAGGACGAAGTGATCCCGCTGCTCGTCCCGATGGCGCAGGGACGGACGCTCGTCCTGGACACCGACAGCCAAGCGCTACTCGCGCTTTGGGCGGCGAAGACAGCAATGGCGCTGTTGGCGTCGAAAGATGAGCTTCGCGACCTCGTGCCACCGGATCATCGCCAGTCCGTGCGATACGCCAGTCAGCCGCCAGCGGATTGCTGGATCGGCTACTTCCCCTGGCGCGGGCGCGAGGTGGTCACTGGTGGCGAAGGTACGATCGACGACGACCGTGAACCACCGTCCCAGTACCGGCTTTATGGAGAGACGTTCACGTTCGGGACCATCGGCTTCAAGGTCTCCGGAGTCATCGACCCTCTGCCTTCCCAATACGTTCTCGGGCTCGACGAGCCGTACGTCCGCCAGTTCTGGCCGCCCGTACCCAGCATGATCACCTGGCCGCCGGAAGTCGTGCTCGCCACCGAGAGCGGACTGCAGGAACTCTCCCTGCGCCTGCCGGTTCTGCGTAGGGGCTAGCTCTGGGGGATCAGTCGCATGTGGCATCCGTCACGACCTCGCTTCTACAGTAGCTTGATAAGTGTGACGTGGCTCACACCGTCGGCCTGGGGCACGGGAGCGAACACCGAGGCGCAGCTGCTGATGCTGGAGCAAGCCTTTGAGCGGCTCGGCTGCATGCGCGTGGAGTTCAAGACCGACAGCCGCAACGAGCGCTCCTGCGCCGCGCTCGCAGCACTGCCCGCGCGCTTCGAGGGGATCTTCCGCCGGCACATGATCATCGAGGACGTCGGCGTCCGCGACTCCGTCTTCTACAGCGTGACCGACGAGGACTGGCCCACAGTCCGCGTCAGCCTTCAACAGCGCGTCGAACGCAACACGCGCATGACCGGAACGCAGAGCTCGCCAAACGTGTGTGCTGGGCCGATTGGCGCGGTGTATGACTTCTACATCGAGCGTGACTGGCTGATGCGCTTGATCGGTCGTGTCGTGTGGGGGATCGACGCGTCGGTGTTGTATAGGAGCATGGAGGCAATAAGTCGAGCTGGGGATGGGGCCACGATTCTCGACGTGCCGTGTGGCGGCGGTGTCGCGCTGCGTGCTCTTCGCCCGGATCAGGACGTGCGCTACACCGCCGTGGACGTGTCCGAGAAGATGCTGGAGCGTGCCGAGCGGCGCGCAAAGAGACGTTCCTTGAGCCAGGTCGAGTTCGCTGTCGCGGACATGCGCGCCCTGCCGTTCGGCGACAGTGAGGCAGATCTTGTTGTCTGCTACAGCGGCCTTCACATGCTCGAGGACCCAGAGCCCGCTGTGAGAGAGCTGGTGCGCTGCTTGAAGCCTGGCGGAGAGCTGGTGGGCACTACATTTCTCGCCGAGGGAAGCCGGCGACAGCGAGCGCTCTTTGAGCTCGACCGCCGGAGCGGTAATCCCACGCCACCACGCCGCGACGACCTCCGCCACTGGCTTCATGAAGCCGGAATCGCAGATGTGGTAATCGAGCCCGAGCGTGGGTTTGCGATGTTCCGTGGACGCAAGCCGACGGAGTGATGCCGAGAATATCTGTCCCGCAACGCCAAACGCCCAGGCTAGCGGTCAGTTGAGGCCGTGAGCAGCTCGTCTCGGAAGTCCCAGGCCGACGCCAGGAGTCCGGTGCTCAATACGACGGTAAGGATGTTGATCGCGAGCTCGATCGCGCCGGAGCCTGTCAAGTCGATTGAGACACTTGGTTGTTGAATTTAGTGTGCAGCCTCCTCTGTGGGGGGTTTGTTGATCCAGACGGCGGTTGGTAGCGCTGGTGGTCTGGGTGGACGGCGGACGAATCGCTCGGGCGTCTGAGCGTAGGCGGCGGTGAGGACGCGCTGGCGTTCGGCGTGGAGCGCCTTCGCGTGGCCGTGGTGGACGGCGGCGGGAGTCATCAGCCCGATCCCGGAGTGGCGGTGCTGGTGGTTGTACCAGTCGAAAAACGTGCGGCAGAACGCGCGGGCGTGTTCGATATTTTGGAAGCGGTCGGGGAACTCGGGACGGTACTTCAGCGTCTTGAAGTGCGCCTCGGAGTAGGGGTTATCCGTCGAGGTGTAGGGCCGGTTATGCGACTTGAGCACGCCGAGGTCGGCGAGGAGGAACGCGACGGGCTTGCTGGTCATCGCTGGGCCACGATCGGCGTGCACGGTCAGCTGCTCGCGCGTGATCCTCTGTTGCTCGGCGGCTTGGCCGATCAGCGCCTTCGCGAGCTGTGCGTTCTCGCGGTGCTGGACGGTCCAGCCGACGGCGTAGCGGCTGAACACGTCGAGGATCACATACAGGTAGAAATGCGTCCACTTCGCCGGGCCCTTCAACTTCGAGATATCCCAGCTCCACAGCTCGTTCGGACGCTCCGAGAGCAGTTCCGGCTTGGCGTAGGCCGGGTGCTCGAGCTGTTTGCGGCGCTCACGCACGCCACCGTGCCGGGCCGCGAGCAGCCGGTAGAACGTGCGCTCAGACGCGAGATAACGACCCTCGTCCAGCAAGGTTGCCCAGACCTGCGCGGGCGAGCAGTCCACGAACCGCTCCGAATGAAGCACGCCCAGGACAGCCTCACGCTCGGGCTCTGACAGCGCCCGCGCCGGGACAGCGCGCGGCCGGGCCGGCCTGGGCTCGGGTGGACGGCGGCGGCGGTAGATCGTCGCCGGGGCGGCGCCCAGCGCACGGCACGCTGGGCGGGTCCCGACGATCGGGGTGAGCTCCTGCACGGTCTGCTCGATCATCGCTCGGTGCTCCCGTTCTCGGTCGCGCCCCTGGGCTCGAGCAACTCGCCCAGCAGCGCGGAGACGTTTCCCTGCACCTCGATCACCTTGCGCGCCTTCGCAAGCTCCCCCTCGGCGCGCTCGGCACGCCTGCGCAGCTTGGCGTTTTCGGTCTCCAACGGGTTCGGCGGCTTGCGTCCCCGCGGACGAGAGAGCGCCTGCAGCGACCCAGCGTCGCGCTGCTTACGCCACTCGCTCAACAACGACGAGTACAGGCCCTCGCGGCGCAACAACGCCCCGACCTCGCCCGGCGCCGAGCACCCGTCAGCCTCGCGCAGAACCTGAAGCTTGTACTCAGCCGAGAACCGCCGCCGCACCGGCCGGTCGACCAGCTCCGGGTCCGGGACCCCCTCCAGCGCGGAGCGCCCGGCGGCCCCTCCGTTGCGCTCGCCTACGGCTCGCTCCACTACGCGCCCGCCGGCACCATCGTTCTCCGTCTCCAACATCGCGTCGTGCTCCATTCTCGCCCTCAGGACTCAGTAATAACAAGGTCACGAGCGTCTCACACGACATTGGCAGAAAGGGCGCCGCCGTGGCCTTTGGAGTAGATGCCGTGCTGTAGGTCGTAGAGCACGTCCATCGCGCATAGATAGACGCCCGCTCCGCCGAGCACCAGGAGCCACATGAGGGCGCTTGGCCGGCGCCGCGAGAGCTGCAGCGCCGCGATCAGGGCCGCTGTGAGCAGCCACCCATCCGCGAGCGGAAAGGACTGCTCGAAGGCGATGTACTGCGCGGTGTGATTGCTCGCGACGATGCCACGGTCAGTGGACCAGGCGACCCAATATGCCACCAGCAGCGCCGCGGTGAAGATCAGCAGCGCGATCACGCGCCGACGCCATGCCTCGAAGTGCCCGAGACCCAGCAGATGGGAGCCCGGCAGCCGGCTTGCCTGGCCCAGGTCAGTTCGCAGCGCGTTCATGGGAGGAGCTTTCACGAGAGCTTTCGCATCGTCTCGGCGGTCGCCGCGTCGGCGGGGAACGTCAACTCGATCGACAGCTCGGAGGTCATCACCTCTGTTGCGGTGCCGAACGTGGCGACTGTGGCGAAGAACGACAGCTCGTCGCCGTCGGGGGAGCGCATCCGCATCAGTGGCGTGATGATGTGACCCGCGCCTGTCTCACCGGTGGGCTGGTGTTCGGGCGCGGGGTAGCCTGTCACCTCCTCCAGCAGCGCGGCGAGATCCTGATCGTCGGTAATCGCGACTTGGCGCGCCAGCCGCCCGAGGAAGTACGCCCGGACCTCGCCCAGGTTGACTGTCCAGCGGGCCAGTCCTCGAGGGTGCAGGCCGACGCGCATCACGTTGACCGGCGGCTCCAGGAGCGCCGGGTCGACCCACGTGGCCATCCGGGCCATCGCGGAGTTGGCGGCGACCAGGTTCCAGCCGCGGTCGACGACGACCGCCGGGTAGGGGTCGTGACCGGTGAGGATCAGATCGAGCGCCTCGCGCACCGGCGCGAGCTCGGGGTCTGAGATCGAGTGCTCGGGGATCGCCGGAGCATGGCCGGCGGCGAGCAGCAGCTGGTTGCGCTCCCGGACCGGGACTTCGAGCTGCTCGGCGAGCAGCAGCACCATCTCGGGGCTCGGCGTCGAGCGGCCCGTCTCAACGAAGCTCAGATGCCGCGCCGAGACCCCCGCGTCGAGCGCCACTTCGAGCTGAGTGCGCCGCCGCCGTTTGCGCCACTCACGCAACAGCGGCCCGACCCGTGGCTGGGAGCTCATGGTCGCCATCCGGTGGCCGACTCTAGCCCCGACACGTTCGTCCGTCGATTACCTCTCAGGTAATCGACAACACGACCTGTTCCTGGAACCATGACCGTCCAATCAAAACCGCAACGGGGGTGGGGCGCATGGCGAGCACGACAGGCGAGCAGACCGGGAGCGCCACGTACAGCGCGATCAAGCTCGCTGGCGTTGCGGGCCTGGTGAGCATCGCGCTCGGGATCGCCGGCGCAATCATCGATGAAATGCAGACGTTCCCAGGGACCGGCGCGAGCGCGAGCGAGATCGCGGGCTACGTCGACGCGCATCGCTCGGCGTTACTCGTCGCGATGGGCCTCAGTACCGCCGCGGTGGGACTCTGGCTGGCCTTCGGAGTCGGCGTCTGGCTATGGCTGCGGGAGACGACCGGCAGCGTGAGCGTCCTCTCGGTGTGCTTCCTGGTTGGACTCGTCAGCTTCGTCACACTCCTGCTCGCCGGCTTCACGGCCGCCTTCGTGCTCTTCTATCGTGCACCCAACGCGCCTGATCCACGACTGCTCTACGACCTCGCGTTCGGGCTGCTCGCGATGTCCGGAGTCCCAACCGCGCTGGCGCTCGGCTCATACGCGGCACAGGTATTCAGCGACAGCCGCCTACCTGCCTGGAGCGCATGGGTTGCTGCCGTGGCCGCGCTGGCACACCTCGTGCTCCTGGCCTCGCTCGTGATCCCGAGCGGTTTCTTCTCGCTGCAGGGAGGAGTGATCATCGCGATTCCCGCCGTGCTGTTCGCCTGGATCACGGGCACCAGCATCGTCCTGCTGCGGGCGGAAACCACAGGAGACAACGTCCTACACTCATAATGTCTCGATGGTCAACCCTTCGGTGAGTGAGTGGAGAGATCCCGAGCGTGTCCTTCACTATCTCGACCGGGCCGACGGGTTCCCGCACCGCGCGGAAGGAGAGAAAGTCCTCCTTGAACAGGTCTCTGGCCACGCTCGTCGCGTCCTTGACCTCGGGACTGGCGACGGTCGCCTGCTCGCGTTTCTAAAGCGCGATCGTCCCGAGATCGTTGGTGTCGGCGTTGACTTCTCCGAGGTCATGCTCGACGCGGCGCGCGAGCGCTTCGCTGACGATGAGCGCGTCGAGCTCGTCCAGCACGATCTTTCAGAGCCGCTACGAGCGCTCGGGCGCTTCGACGCTGTGATCTCGTCGTTTGCGATCCATCATCTCGAGCACGATCGCAAGCGCTCGCTCTATGGCGAGGTCTTCGACCTGCTCGAGCCAGGTGGTGTGTTCGCGAACTTTGAGCACGTCGCGTCGCCGACCCACCGCCTGCACCTGGCTTTCTTTGAGGCGATCGGCGAGCCAATTGAGGACGAGGACCCATCCGACCGTCTACTCGATGTGCACACACAGCTCGAGTGGCTTCGCGCCCTTGGCTTCGACGACGTTAACTGCTACTGGAAGTGGCGCGAGATGGCACTTCTCATTGGCGTCAAGCCGCCACAGGATCGGCAGTCTCGCTGAACGGATGCCGTACTCGACGGCATGACGACCGTGATCGCGCGGCTCTCGACCGACCCGCCGACTCGTCGCGCAACTCGAAGTACTCGGCGCTGCAAGAGGCAGTAGCAGCCTGGAGGCTATTTTCCCTTCAGCTGGTATCGAACTCGATCCGGATCGTGGTTAGGTCGGTCGCGAGCGCGCGTAGGAGCACCGCGTCGATTCGGTAACCGAGCCGACCGCGGGCTAGTTTGCGTTGTCGCGCCCGCGTGTCGTCTTCGGGGACCAGGCGAGCCATGCCGGTCCGCCAATGCAGCTCGCCGTCCCGTGCGAAGCCAACACGGACGCATGGGTTCGCTAGCAGGTTGTAGATGTAATTGGCGTGTCGGCCGTGCGCAGAGATCAGCCAAAAAATGTCGCCGTCGAGGCCGTTGGCGACCGGGATCTGGCGCGGGAGTCCGGTGCGCCGTCCAGTCGTCTCCAGCACCGCGTAGGTCGCTCCGAGTCGCCCGGAGCCGAGCATGGCACGGTTGACCGGGTTCACCAGCCGCCGCTCCAAGCTGCGAGCCAGTCGTCGCTTGGTAGTGCGTCGCCAAGGCTCTGCCATGAGTCAAGCCTACGGCTCCACGGCATACCGTCGGCGGCCGGCTGCGGTTTATGGTCTGCGGGCATGCTCATCCGGGACGCCGATCCACAGCTCGACGCGAGCGCCTGTGCAGCGATCTACGCGCCCTACGTGAGCGACACCGCGGTCTCATTCGAGATCGAGCCGCCGACCCCGCAGCAGATGGCCGAGCGCATCGAGGTCGCATCGCGGATGCATGCCTGGCTCGTGCTCGAGGACGAGGGGCGCGTCGTCGGCTACGCCTACGGCTCGCGCATGCACGTCCGCGCCGCCTACCGCTGGTCGTGCGAAGTAAGCATCTATCTCGAGATGGGCCGCCGGCGCACCGGCGCCGGCAGGGCGCTGTACGAGGTGCTGCTCGCGCGCTTGGCCGAGCGCGGCTACCGCACCGCGATCACCGGCATGACCCTGCCGAACACGGCGAGCGTGGGGCTGCACAGCGCGATGGGATTCAAGGAGGTCGGCACCTACCGGCGCATCGGCTTCAAGCACGGCGCCTGGCACGACGTCCAGTGGTGGCAGCTGGACCTCCACCCCGGCGAACCAGGACCACCGGAGGAGCTCTCCGACGTGACGGCCGACGCCCCGAACGCCGTGCACCAGGCGGCGGCTGAGGGTTTCGCGCGCGGGGCGGGCGCCTACGAGCGTGGGCGCCCGAGCTATCCCCCTGAAGCTGTGTCCTGGCTCGTCGAGCAGCTGGGAATGGCGTCTGGCAGGCGCGTGTTGGATCTCGCTGCCGGCACCGGCAAGCTGACACGTCTGCTCGTCGCCACCGGCGCGTCGCTCATCGCCGTTGAGCCGGTCGCTGAGATGCGCAGCGCCTTGGCCGGGCTGGCGCCCAGAGTTGATGTGAGAGCGGGCACCGCGGAGGCGATCCCGCTACCAGATGCCAGCGTCGATGCGGTCGCCATCGCGCAGGCGTTTCACTGGTTCGCGAGCGAGACGGCGCTCGCTGAGATCGCTCGCGTCCTGACCCCCACGGGCCGTCTTGGGCTGGTCTGGAACCGCCGCGACCTCACGCTCCCACTACAGGCCGCGATCAGCGAGATCATCGAGCCACATCGCGGATCGACACCGTCCTTCATGACGGGGAACTGGCGAGAGGCTTTCCAGCACACGCGACTGCTCATCCCAACGGCCGAGCATCAAGTCCCCTACGAGCAGCTTCTCACCGTCGATCAGCTCATCGACCGTGTGCTCTCCGTCAGCTTCATCGCGGCACTCTCACCATCTGCGAGAGACGAGGTGGAGAGAGAAGTACGAGCGCTCGCGCAACGCCACGACGACAGACCACTGCGCCTCGGCTACGTCACCGAGCTCTACTCCTGCCAGCGAGGTTGACTTGTTGTGAGTGCTGCCTCCACATATGACCGCATCGGGATCGGCTACCAAGCGATACGGGGCACCGATCCGGTGCTCGCGGCCAGCATTTGGGCGGCGCTCGGCGACGCACGCACCGTCCTGAATGTGGGGGCCGGCACCGGGTCCTACGAGCCGACGGACCGGTGGGTGCTGGCGGTCGAGCCTTCAGCGGTGATGATCGCTCAACGATCCCCGGATGCGGCACCAGTTATCCAGGCGACGGCCGAAGATCTGCCGCTTGCCGATCAGGCCGTCGATGCCACGATGGCGATCCTGACTGTGCATCACTGGCCGAACGTCGAGGCTGGGCTGCGTGAGCTCATCAGGGTCGCCAGACGTCGAATCGTGATCGTGACTGTGGATGTTTCGATGATCGCCCAGCAATGGGTCGTGCGGGATTATCTGCCTGAGCTACTCGGTCAGCACGCTCGTTTCCCGGCGATCGACCGCCTGTGTGAGCTGCTCCCGAACGCCAGATCAGAAGTACTCCCCGTCCCGCGGGACTGCGAGGATGGATTCATGGCGGCGTGGTGGGCGCGGCCAGAGGCGCTTCTCGATCCCGTGATACGTGCCGCTACATCTACGTGGCATGGCCTACCCAAGCCGGTCGTTGATCGTGCCCTCGCGCGGTTACGCGAGGATCTCGACAGTGGAGAGTGGATGCGGCGCTACGGCGACCTGCTCGCCCGCGATGAGCTCGATGTCGGCCTGCGCCTTATCACCGGCGTCCGCTGAGGGCACCCAGCGTCTGCAACCGACCAGATCCCGTCCACACGACCGTCGTTGACGCCGCTCCCCTTGGCGGATTCCATCGCCGACGCGCCGATCAGGCTGAGAGCAGCTCGATGCGGTTGCCCCACGGGTCCTGCGAGTAGAACCGCCGGACACCAGCCAGCGCCTCATCCCAGAGCACCTGCTCGCCGGCATCTGACAGACACTCAGCGAGCATGTCGAGCTCACCGGCAGCCACGCGAATCGCTGGGTGCGCCTTGCGCGCAGGCGCGAAGCCGTCCTCGACACCAACATGCAACTGCTGCTCCCCGCAGCGAAACCAGACTCCGCCGCGCCCACGAAGCGACTCGGGCTTCTCGACCTCCACCAAGCCGAGAAGGCTCCCGTAGAACCGCCGCGCCTCAGCCTCGCAACCCCGCGGAGCCGCCACCTGGACATGATCGAGGCCCACCACATTCATGGCCGAAACCTAGCTCACTACTGCCAGCGCTACGGATCAGCTTGAAGCCCGATCCAGCCCATAGTCGGTGGCTCGCGACGGGGGCGGTAGGCTTCAGTCTCGGGATGAGCGGCCCGTCGCATTCGAGGCTGGGAGACGCCGGTGATCGGCGCGGGGGCGCGTTCTACGACGATTCTGAGTTGTTCGAGCACTACCAGCAGCACCGTGCGTGGTCGCTGAATCCGAACACCGTCATGGAGGGCCCGGCGCTTTTCGACGAGCTCGGCCCAGTGTCGGGATTGCGCGTGCTTGACCTCGGGTGCGGCGATGCCGAGATCGGACGCGAGTTGTTGAACGCGGGTGCTGAGCGCTATCGGGGCATTGATGGTTCTACGCGGATGATCCAGGCTGCGCAACTCATCCTCAAAGACACGACGGGAGAAGCCGTCCTGTGCGACATCGAGGACCTAGCGGAGCCGGTCGTGTCGTTCGACTTGGTGCTCTCGCGAATGGCTCTGCATTACGTCGCCGACCTCGGAGGAGTGCTGCGCGCATGTCGGGCGTGTCTCGCCCCGGGCGGTCGCCTCCTGTTCACGGTCGTGCACCCGGTCATCACCTCCCACGATGCTCGGGAGAACTCGACTGAGCCACGTCAGAACTGGGTCGTGGACGACTACTTCAATACGGGCCCGCGCGACCAGCAATGGCTTGGCAGCAGAACGGTCTGGCATCACCGGACCATCGAGGACTATGTGGCCGAGCTGCGCAACGCCGGCTTCGCGCTCACCAACCTACGCGAGTGCGCACCCCGCCGCGAACAATTCGACGACGACGCAGAGTTTGAGCGGCGGCGGCGGATCCCGTTGGTGCTGCTTCTCGCCGGCGCTCGCGTGTCGAGCTAGGGCGTGACCGGCTCGCCGCGGCGCTGCCACGAGGTGCGCTGCCTCGCTGGGCGGATACCTGCATCTCCGAGAAGTTTTCTGGGCCTCGTCCCTAGTGGGCATCTCCAAGTTGGAGGCTTGACTATATTTAGAGTCTCCTCTAAAGTTTTGTTGGATGCCAGCTTCAGGTCCGGCAACCGGTCTGCGTGAGCGCCACAAGCAGCAGCGCCGCGAGCGCATTCTCGAGGCGATTCGCCAACTGCTGCGCGATTCCCCGGACGAGACGCCGACCGTTGAGCGCATCGCCGAGCTGGCGGACCTCTCCCCTGCGACGGTTTTCAACCTCGTCGGACCGCGAGAGCAGCAGTGGGAGGCGCTATGTGAGGAGCTGCTTGGCGAACTCGATGCGTGTCTTGCTTTTGCCGTCGATGAGGACCCGCGAGAGCAAGCGCGCAGGATCGTGGGCGAGGCCGCCGAGCTGTTCATAGCTGACGCAGCTGTCTCGAAGCACCTGGTCAACAGCGGAGGGCGCACCGGCTCGCTCCTACAGGAGAACCCGGTCTCGCAACTACGCGTCGCTGTGCGCCGCGGACAGGCGACCGGGATGCTCAGGCCCGATCTTCACGTCGAGGCGCTGGTCGGGCACATCGCGACAGCAGCTGGCGGCGCGTTGCGTCAGTGGGCCGCAGGCCAGATCTCAGACGCAGCCTTTCGTACGCGTGTGCGCTTCGCGGTTGACGTGGTGTTCGCCGCGGGCGCAAGCGAGGACTGTGCCGCAGAGCTTGCCGGGCCGCTCCAGCGTAAACGGCGGCGTGGGTCGAGATGACGCGGGTCGCCGCCCAGTTCGACGTGGCACCGGGCATCCGGCTGGCCGCGGACACCTTCGGCGACCCGGACGCACCCACCGTGCTCATGCTGCACGGCGGCGGCCAGACACGACACGCGTGGCAAGCGACCGCGACGAACCTCGCAAAGGCTGGTTGGCGGGCGATCACAGTCGATCTGCGCGGCCACGGCGAGAGCACCCATCCGCGCCCCCCGGCCTACGCGCTCGAGGACTTCGCAGCCGACGTGCGCGCACTGATCGCAGCGATCACGGAGGACCCGGTCGTGATCGGAGCCTCGCTGGGCGGCATCGCCAGCCTGCTGGCACTCACCGAGCCATCCCAAGCGCCCGCCGCCGGGCTCGTCCTGGTTGATGTCGCTCACCGATTCCAGCCGCGCGGCGGCGGACGGATCGTGAGCTTCATGGAGCAGCATCCGGACGGCTTTGTCAATCTCGCCGACGCAGCTGAGGCAGTCGCGGCCTACCTACCTCACCGCGCACGCCCTCGCGACACGACCGGGCTGCGCCACAACCTCCGACGCAACGACGACGGACGCTGGGTCTGGCACTGGGACCCAGAGATCCTGACCCAGGCCCGCCCCCTGATCCAAGAACAAGCCCAGCTCTCTGAGCGCCTCACAACCGCCGCCACACGACTGCGCCAACCCTGCCTGCTCGTCCGCGGCGCCGACAGCGACGTGCTCACCACCGGCATCGCACGCGAGTTCACCGAGCTCGCAGCTAACGCCACCCTGGCCGAAGTCCCACACGCCGGCCACATGGTCGCCGGCGACAACAACAACGCTTTCACCGCGGCTATCCGCGCCTGGCTCGACACGTTTGCGGTGCGCACATCCCCGAAACCCGCAACCAATGGCGCTCGCCATGTTCGGACTCGCTGAGGTGCGGCTCGAACGAACGCGTGTGGGAGCATCTGGCGATGAGCGCTGCTGACCACTCGGCAGGCGACCCCTACACCGCCCCGGACTTCGCGGCGGCAGCACTGATCACGATCGACACCCAGCGCGACGTGCTGGACGGCGGTCCGTTCGAGATTCCCGGAACCTCGGCGGCACTCGGAGCGATGCGTGCGCTCGCGCGTGCCTTTCGCGGGGCGGACCGTCCGATCGTGCACATCGTGCGCCTGTACGAGCCCGACGGCGCCAATGTTCACCTCTGCCGTCGCCAGGCGGTGCAGCACGGCATGAGAGCACTCACCACGGGCGCCTCCGGTTCGCAGCTCGCCGCCGAGCTGCTGCCCGAGCCCACCCTCACGCTCGACGCAGACGTGCTGCTCGCAGGTGATGCTCAGCGCCTCGGGCCGAGAGAGGTGGTGATCTACAAGCCGCGCTGGGGCGCGTTCTACGACACCCCACTGGAGGACCATCTGCGCGAGCGGCACATCAACACGCTTGTCTTCTGCGGGTGCAACTTCCCCAACTGTCCACGCACCTCGATCTACGAGGCCAGCGAGCGCGACTTCAGGATCGTGCTCGCCCGCGACGCGTTATCCGGGCTGTACGAGCGCGGTGAGCACGAGCTCGAAGGTATCGGCGTTCACCTGATGAGCGCGAGCCAGATAGCCGAGGCGCTCCTCGCCGCGACCCGCGACGCAATCCCCACCGGACCAGGCGAGCGGGCGGAGACAGGACGATGAGCGTTGCGAACCGTGGCGCGTCGCAGATCCGCGAGTTGCACGCCGGTGAGACACACCTCGCGCACCGGGCGATGAGCGCTCTGCGAGCTGCATGCGAGAGCGAGCAGGAGTTCGTCGAGTACGTCGATGGTGTGCTGCGCCCCGCTGGCTACAGACTCCTCGGCGCCTTCTTGCCCGGCAACGAGCAAGCAGTCGCAGCGGCCGGCTTTCGTATAGGTGACAACCTCGCGTGGGGCCATTACCTATACGTCGATGACCTCTCGACAGCACCGGACGGGCGGCGCCAGGGCCACGCGGGGGCGCTGCTGGACTGGCTTGTCGATGAGGGACGCAGACGTAAGTGCGGTCAGCTGCACCTGGACTCGGGAGTCGGCCCGGAGCGCTTTGACGCGCACCGGCTCTACCATCACCACGGGCTCGCGATCTACTCACACCACTTCGCGCGCGGGCTGTAGGAGCGCGAGGACATCCCGGAGGTTCTCCGTATCGAGAACATGGGTCGCCACCGCGTGAGCGTCCGGTGTGGCGTTCAGCGCGATCGACATGCCACCCGCTGAAAGAGCGGGACGTCCGAGCGGGAGTCGCCGATGGCTGCGACCTGGCTCATCGAGTATCCATTCTGTGCGCACCAGTCCTCGACGAAGCGCAGCTTGTCGTGCTCGTCGAAGTAGCGGCTGACCGTGCCCGACAGAACTCCATCGACTACCCGCATCTCGGTACCGCTGGCCGCCGCGAAGCCGTAGCTCTCTCTCAGCATCTCTGCCGCGAAGCTCCATGTGATCGTCCCCAGCAGAAGGCTGACCTGGGTGCCGGCGAGCACTTGGAAGGTCTCGGCCATCCCGTCGATCCACGATCCGTCCTCGAGCACACGCCACGCTTCGGTCACATTCTTGCCTGCAAGCCATCCCGCAGAGGTGTCGGCCACCACGCTGTTGGAGATCTCGTGCGCATGGAACGCGCGCTCGAGCTCTGTGATCTCGCCCTCTCGCCCGAGCCACTGCGCGAGCAGAAGAGACACGGTCGTGCCGCGCAGCAGCGTTCCGTCGAGGTCGAAAACGACGACGGGAAAAAGGCTCATCGCGTAGGCAGTCGGGCGGAAATCTCGACCCCGGCATCGAGCGGAATCTCGATCGAGAAGTACCCGTGGTCAGGGTCGCGAACGTGCTCCAGGTAGGGAAGCAGGTCGGGGTCCTCGGCGCTGAGGTCGGCGGCCACCAGCGCGTCGGGCGCCAAGCGCGGCTCTACGAGGCGGAGGATCGGCAGGTAGAGGTCGTTGCGGCCATCCAGGAACAGCAAATCGACCGGCTCGGTGAGATCCGCGAGTGTGTGCAGGGCATCGCCGGCCCGCAGCTCGACAAGATCCTCAAGGCCCGCCTCAGTCAGGTGCCGGCGCGCAGCTTGCACCTTGCTGGGGAGCATCTCGGTGGTGATCAGCGACCCGGCGCCAGCGCTGTCGCGGATCGCGGCCGCGAGAAAGATCGTTGATATGCCGAGCGAGGACCCGAACTCCACAACCCTGCACGCTCGGCGGCTCATCGCGAGCACGTACAGCAGCTCGCCGACGTCCCGCTGATCGCCAGCGGCGCCTCGCCATAAAGCTCATATCTCTGAGCCTGGGAGAGCCGGCTGCCAAGCTCGGCCTCGCGCGCTTGGACCCGTTGCTTGGCCAGCGGGTCCTCCTGCTCGACCTGGGCAAACAGCCGCCCGAGGAGATCGACGACGGCTGGTGATCTCAGCGTCGAGGACACGGCACCCCTATGGCCTCTCGCCGAGGTTGCCGCGTACCTGCCTCTGAACCAGCGCCAAGCACTGACCGAGTGCCGAATCAGGCTCCTCGTAGTCCTCATGCCATGCCCGCCAGTCCACAACGGTCGTGAGACTACAGCTACTCGGACAGGCACAATGAGCCGCTGCTGCCCCGGCCTACGGCGGCGATCACGTCCGGTCTGTCGCCGCGGTCAGGTCCCCGTCGATGAACTGCCCAGGTGTCAGGTCGAATGCTTTGGCGAGCTTGAAGATGGTGCTGATCTGGACGTCGCGTTGCCCGTTCTCGATACGCGATATCTCGGTTGGGTGGACGCCGCTGCGATCGCTGACCTCCTCTTGGGTCAGTCCGTAGCGCTTGCGTGCTTGGAGGAGGTTTCGCGCGACCTGGGCGACAGCATCCACGCCCGAGATCATCTTGTGAGATGACCCAACATCCCATAGGGCTGCTCACAAGTTCCGCTCAATGGATAGTCTCCGCGGACCGGGAAAACTGATGCCCAGAGAGCCCTCTAGAAAACCCAAAGCTCCGAAGGTTGGCGAGGACCCCGCTTGGTCGGTTCCGAGCCTGCGCGAACCGCGCTACTCCCAATCGCTGGAGCGGGGGCTCGCAATCCTCGGCTGCTTCACGCCCAAGCGCCCCGTGCTGGGCATCGCCGACATCGCGGACGAGCTCGGCATGAGCCGCTCGACCACGCACCGCTACGTGATCACGCTCGTCGCGCTCGGCTACCTCGAGCAGGGCGCCTCGCGCAAGTACCGCCTCGGGTTGCGCGTCACGGACCTCGGCATGTCCGCGCTGAACTCGACGGGACTGCGCGAGCACGCCCACCCCTACCTGGAGGAGCTCCGCCAGCGCACCTCCTACACCACCAGCCTCGGCGTACTCGACGGCACCGACGTCCTCTACGTCGACCGCGTCCGCAGCTTCCGCCGCGGCCAGGGCAGGATCGACCTCGACCTGCACACCGGCTCGCGCCTGCCCGCCTACTGCACGGCGATGGGCAAGCTGCTGCTCGCAAACCTCCCCGAGCCCGAGCAGCGCGACCTGCTCGCCGAGATGAAGCTCACCAAGCGCGGCCCGAACACGATCACGAGCAAGAAAGCGCTGCGCGAGGAGCTCGACGACATCCTCTCCGAGGGCTTCGCCGTCAACGACCAGGAGCTCGCAGCCGATCTCTACTCGATCGCGGCGCCCGTGCGCAACGAGGCGCGCGACGTCGTCGCCGCCGTCAACCTCGCCGCGCACAGCTCGATGATCTCGCTGGAGGAGCTCGTCGATGCGCTCGGCCCGCACCTCGTCTCCACCGCCGACCGCATCTCGGCGCGGCTCGGCTATCGCCGCGACGACGAGGCCATCAACCACACGTGAGGACAAGGAACGGCGACATGCTCCGGAGATCGATCGCCGAGTATCACGCCATTGGGGTCGGTGTGATCCTATGCGCTTGTCTCGCGTGGCCAACTGCGGCGCTGGCGACGGTCAGACCAGACTCGGGGACTGTCGCAGCCACGCGTCATGCCAAAGACGTGACGCTTCGCATCGTGGTGCGTGCGTTGCCTCGTTCGCTGTCGGCGAAGATCGTGCTCGCTGGCCCTCATCACCTCCGCAAGCGTGTGGCGCGAAGCGTCTCGTTGAAGCTGCCGGCGGGCGTGTACTCGTTGACTGCTGCGCCTGTGCGAGCGAAGTCGGGAGCGTACTACGCAACGGTCCCTCGAGCTCGGGAGAAGCTGGTTGCCGGCAAGTCGACGACGGCCACCGTGAGCTACGCGACCCTGGTCCCCAAGACGACGAAGGTCGTGCCGGCGTCAGACACCGTGTCCCTATCCGGGGAACCATCGGGGCCACGCACTCTGACTCTGGATGGGTCGGCAGCGAGAGAAGCGAAGGTGGGCGAGTACCTCGCCTCTGGGTCCTCTTCTGCGGCGCCCAATGGCTATCTCGTCAAGGTGGTCAGCTTGGCCCATTCGGGAGGTGGGAGAGTGGTCGCCAGTGTCCAGAACGCCACCCTGCTTGAGGCCCTCCCGAGCGGTGAAATCGCCGCAGAAGAGGCATTAGAACCTCCCGCTGAAGCCGAAGCCTCGTCGGTGAGCAGGCAGGGCGTGCTCACGCCGGCCCGTGGAGGGGGCAGAGAGCCAACGGCCCACACCGCCGACTTCATCCTGCACACAACGAACCTGACGTGCGAGACGGGAGCTGGCGTGCATGTCGAGAGCCCCAGCGTGACCTTCAGCCCGTCGATGGCGATCCATGCCCATTGGGGATTTTTCAAACTCGACTCAGCTTCCTTCACGGCTACGGTCGCCGCCTCACTGGAGATGGGAGCGGAGGCGGATGCCGGCGCGCACTGTGAGACGAACGACCCTGGGATCGGGCTCTTCCCTCACGAGATCTCCCTGCCCGACATCGACGTGCAGGTCGGCCCTGTGCCCGTGGTCATCACACCCAAGCTCCAGGTTTACCTCTCGGGCAGCGCATCGATCACCGCGAAGGTGTCCTTCTCCATCGAACAGAGTGCCTCGGCGACAGTGGGCGTCAGCTACGAACATGGCCGCTTCTCGCCCATCGACTCCTTCCCGGAGCACTTCAAGCAGTCCTTCACGCCCGAAGGAGACGCGAGCGCGGAAGTCGCATTGACCCCGACGGTTGACACCCTCATCTACGGGGTGGCGGGCCCGAGCTTCGACATCGGCGCGGCCGCGAAGTTCAACGCTGACATACACAAGACCCCGTGGTGGACACTCCAAGGATGTCTTCAGGCCGGAATCGGCTTCGTCATCAGCCCCCTCGACCTCAATTGGAGCGACCCACATCTGATACAGCTCTGCAAGACGCTACTCACCGCATCGACCGCACCGCCGGGCTCTGGGGGCGGTGGTCCGGGCGCAAGTGCACCACCTGTCAATTCCTCACCACCGGTGATCAAAGACCTGAGCGAACCACCGAAAATTGGCGAAGTGCTTTATGCAGCGCCCGGGAATTGGCTTGGGACAGTCACCTACTACAACTATCAATGGCAGCGTTGTTCAAATCCGGGGGACTGCACTCCAATTACGGGAGCATCGGGCGCCTATTACCAAACGACCCCTAGCGATGTCCGCGATACAATCCGGGTGGCTGTGTCAGCCGGAAACAGTGCTGGTGCTTCGACCCCTGCCGTCTCTGCCGAAACGGAAGAAGTTATCGAAGGCCAATGTAAGCCAGCAAGCGCGACGGCTGAAGGTACCGTGTACGGGTGGGGATATAACGAGAGGTACGAGCTCGGCGACGGCAACACGGCTAACAGCTCTCTTCCGATTGAGTCCTGCATTTCTGGCGTCCGCGAAGTGGCCGCAGCCTCTGACGACATTTACGCCCTCGGCACTAATGGGTTGGTATACGGATGGGGCCCCTCGTGCTCAGGTAGCATCTTGGCGACCTCGACAGACGGCCTCTCGCCTGGGGTCGTACTCGGTCTTAGCAACATCAAGCAGATAGCGACGGAATCAGCAAGTACCGGCTATGCGCTCAGCAACGATGGCAAGGTTTACTCTTGGGGCACCAACGAACTCGGTCAGTTGGGCGACGGCATGACAACGAGTCGTTGGGTGCCTGAACAAGTACAGGGTCTGCCACCGATCTCTCATATTTACGCGGGGGATGGTACGGCCTTTGCTGTTGCCGAAGATGGCGCGGTCTATATGTGGGGCAACGTGCCGGTTGCCTTGGCCTCCGAACACGAGACACAGCCCACCCTCATTCCAGGTCTCGCCGAAGTTAAGCGTATCGCCTCCGGTGGAGGTGCCTTCTTTTTCCTACACGATGACGGCACCGTTGAAGCCTGGGGAAACAACATTTTTGGCCTTTTAGGAATTGGATCACCTAATCCCCTGTTTGCTTCGACACGGCAACCAATACCTGGACTATCAAACGTTGTGTCCCTCGCAGCGGGAAGCTCGGATGCCTTTGCGGTTGAGAGCAATGGGAACGTCTACTCGTGGGGCTTCGACGGCGATGATTTGGGCCGGCCCCCAACTGAAACGGCGACGTACATACCGGAAAGAATACCGGGCGTCCCACCAATGACCGACGTGGTGGCGGGCGGCTACGGCACTTACGTGCTAAGTAAAGACGGAACCGTATACGCCTGGGGAGGGAATGAAAGCGGCCAGCTGGGAGATGGTACGACCGAAGCCAGCGCCTCGCCGGTCAAGGTTCAGCGACTCTCGGACGTGACAGCAATCACCGCAAGCATTAACGACGGTATTGCGATTGTCGGGTCGGCGGAATGAACGCCGATGAGAGTATGGCTGGCCGTCTCTTGATTGGTGTGGCTTGCGGCTGTGTGCTGCTGCTGGCGTGGGCGGCGCCAAGCTGGGCGCAGTCTGCACCGGTCGGCGAGAACGCCGCTGCATCTGGCTCCCTGAGCGTCCGCGTCGTCGGGCTGCCGGCTGGGCAGTCGGCACGTGGGATCTTGCGAGGCCCTGACGGGCTGAGGCGGACTGTCTCCGCGGCAACGTTGACTATTCCACATGCCCGAGCTGGCACGTACCGACTCACGCTACGCGCGGTGACGATCAGCCACGCTCACGGGAGCATCGAGTCCGGTGCCAAGGCGAGTCCGGTGCCAGGGACCTCAACCATCCGCGTCCGCGCCGGTCATCGTGCGAGCCTGGTGGGGACCTACGGGACGATCATCAACCCTGGGGTTAAGACGCTCAGTGGTGGAGCTGTCTCGGTCACGGGACCTCCTGAAGATCCGACCTTAGTGGTGCTCAGCGGTCATCAGACCTTCGCGCCTCGCGCCATCATCTCGATGGCGCCCAGCGTCCAGTTGCCCCGTGGCCTGCTCGATCACGTCGTCTCTACCTCGTACAGCAACGGCAACACGGTGACCACGCTCACCCCGGCGAGCATCTACGAAGTCGCCCCAGACTTCCAGTTCGACATTCCGCTGCAAGAACCAGCCGCGACCGCGGCAGACTTCTCAGCTGGAGCTGACTGTGGCTTGCCAGCGGGGCTCTCACCCTATCGGCACATCAAGAATGTCTCGTTCTCCGGTGGGTGGTCAACAGCAGATGTCTTCGGAGTGCATGTCAAGGATGGCGTTCGCATCGATGTCCACTTCACCGTTGAAGCTGGTCTCGAAGTGACCGCCGGCGCCGGCCTCTCATGCGCGCTGAGCCTGGCCTTCAACGCCAGTGGCCTCGCGGGCCCGATCCCGGTGACAGCGGGCATTGAAGGCGACCTCAACGGATCGGCGGGCGTAGGTGGCGTTCTCGACACGGGCGGCTCCGTCGAAGTGGAAGCCGGTGGACACAGTGTCGGGTTTCCGCCCCTCATAGCCTTGCTCCCCGATGTTTCTTTCAGCAACCCACATTTCACGATGAAAACAAAGCAGTTCGCGGAGGCCACCGCAGGCATCGGGATCACGGTCAAGGCGGGTGTCGGAGTTGCCGACGTCGCAAGCCTCACCCTGAACGTCGGAAGTAGCCTTGACTTCGCTGCCCAGCCAGGGTCCTGTCTCTGGGACGAGAAGTTCGGGCAGTTTTCCGCAGAGGGTGAGGTCCTTGACTGGCATCTGAGCACGCCACAAACACCCGCGTTCTTCACCCGACAACTTGGCAGCAACTTTTGCCCGGCCGGTGGCTCGGGTGGAGGTGGCACCGGGAGTGGAGGATCTGGAGGCGGTGGTAGCGGAGGTGGATCAGGAGGCGGGGGAGGTTCCGGCTCAGGCGGGGGAGGCTCTGGAGGAGGAGGAGGAGGAGGAGGAGGAGGAGGAGGTGGCGCCTCGGGTGGTGGCGAATGGAAGCAGGTCTCGCTGCCACCCGTGCTTCCGCTCTCGCCGTTGCCCCGGAAGCTTGGGCCAATCTCCTGCCCTGTGGTCGGCGAATGTACAGTAATGGCCTCCGACGGCGACTTCGGGGAAGTGTCGGAAGCACTAACTCTCCAAGATGAAGTTTGGACTGCCACAGTGCTGCCCATGGCACCAGGGTCGGCAGGCTCGAAGGTACCAGTTGAATACACCCAGGTCGCGTGTACGGCTCCAGGGCAATGCACGGCAACCGGCGTCGCCCTAATCACCCCTACGCCCGGATTCTCACCATGGTTCATTGCCACCGAGCGCGCCGGTACATGGACTCCCGCGGACTTACCCCCGCCACCGAATCCTCCAAGCCCAGAACTAGTGCCGTTCTATTGGGGGCCCTTGAGCTGTCCCGCCGTCAACGCATGCGTAGTGACGGAGAAATTCAAATGGTCTGGCGACATTAGTCAAGAGGGCACTGGGAACGGCGCAGCGCCAGGAGCAGAGGCCGTCTACGTGGAGGAGCCGAACGGCTCGTGGTCGGGAAGTTGGCTTCCCGTGCCACCCCCAACGATCCCAGGCGCAACGAGCGAAATCGTCAGTGAGAACGCTGCGGAAGGTGGCGTCTCGGCTCTAGCTTGCCCAGCGGCTGGAAACTGCACGGCCGTGGGGAAGTACAGTCCCGATGTGGGAGAATTCTTCGATACCGCCGGTGTGATATGGACACTCACAAATGGAACTTGGACGGCGCAAGAAGGCCTGGGCGGGGCAGGATATGAAAGCAGCATCGATTCCTTGTCGTGTCCGGATGCGGAGCACTGTGCGGCGACCGGGGTCCAGAATGACTACGCAACCAGCGAACTCTTGCAAGACAACGACGGTGGATGGTCGCGGCAGGAAGTTCCGGTTCCGGCGGGGACCACGAGCGTTAGGTTCCCCAGCGTCGCATGTGCGTCAGCGTCATATTGCATGTTGCTAGCGGCTGCAGAGGCACCGTTTGGCGAATATGAAATCTACGCTGCGACCGATGACGACGGCAACGTCTCCCCATTCAGCAGGGTGCCCGAACCAGAAGGAACCAAGCCGGGGACGGTGACGCTGGACCAGCCGATTTGTGTTGCGCCAGACTGGTGTGCCCTAGCCGGAGACGCCTCCTCGACGCAGCCCGACGCAGAACCGGGAGTATTCGTCACATACAGCGACTCCAAGATCAAGACTGAAACGGACCCCCAGACGATTCTCGGCGTGTCTGATCCGCTCGTCTGTCCGGCCGCGGAAACGTGCGTCCTAGGCTCTCGGTCCGGGCAGAGCCTCTATGTTCGCGGGACGGGTTGGGGAGCAACTGACACTGCGGAGCCAGGCACTGGGTAGCCCGCCCCCATATCTGACTGCCGCTTCGAATACGGCACAACCACGATGTACGGTGCGAGTGTGCCATGCGCTCAGCCCATCGTAGGAGAAGCACAGACGCTCGTGAGCGCCGGAATCGGACTTCAGCCGAGGACGCACTACTACTGGCGCCTCCTAGCGACGAATATTGAAGGAACCCCGGGCACCAATAGCTACGGCCAGTTCACGACCGGGGAAGCACTGTCGGCTGGAGTACTCGGAGAAGTGGGCCAAGACAATCAGCACCAACTCTCTCCAACGATCACGCGTCTACAGATTACCCCTCGCCGTTTTGCACCACTGAAGCATGGCGGCACCATTTCCAATAACCGTGGAGCACAGGTGACATACGCTGATAGTCAGGCAGCTATCAGTACGTTACCGTGCGCCAGGCTCTGAATGGAGTACGCCAGGGACCTCGGCGCCGGCCCGTCGTAGGGCCGCCTCGTCACTGTCGGCTGCCCACGAGGCAACGACAGCTGCGTTGCCGGGCTCTTCTGGAATCGACTTGAGATCCCTCGCGGATCGAGCTACACGTTGACTATCCAAATCAAACATCGGCCGGGCGAGTGTTGTAGCACCCGCCCGGCCAGTGGACACCGAAGACACCGCCTTCGATGCCGCGCACGACACCGTAGCCTTTCCCAAAGCTGCGAGTGATCGGTCATGGCTTCGCCGGAACGGTCATCTTCGGCCGACCGAAGGGAGAGTCCCCATGACCGAGCATCCCCAGCCCAACGCCGAACCGCGACGCGTCGAGCGAGCCGTCGTTCTGCAGCTCCTACGCGATGACCACGATGAGCAGTGGTCACGCGCCGAGCTCGAAGCCGAGGTCAACGACGTGGAGCCGTTGGTACTGAGCAGTGCAATCGCCGAGCTTGAGCGCCGGGGCGTCGTGGTGGCGCAGGGCGAGCACGTCGTGGCGTCGCCGTGTGCCCGGCGTCTTGACGAGCTGGGGCTGGTGGGCGTGTGAGAGGGATTCGTACCGAGACGATCTGAATTGAGGGGGGCAACCGCGAAGCAGCACGCTTGTCGGAGCGCTCGACCGGGCCAGGTTCACGCGTTAGCGCTAGCCCGTGGTGACATCGACCGCCTTGCTGTACCCGCCGGAATACGGGAAGTTTGCTTGTCCGGGAGGGGATCTCGGCGCGGAACGGGAAGTGTCCGGTGCCGCCCTCGAATTGGTAGGGGACCTCGAAGTTTCCGCTGGGGTCGGTGCGTGGTGTGCGGAAGGGCTCCCAGTGTCCGCGGTAGTGCACGAGCAGCTCGACGATCGTACCTTGCGGTGGGATCGGCCCTTGGACCTTGCCGGTGAGGATGATCGTCCCGTCAGGGTTCGTGTCCCGTGGAGTGATGCTGAGCTGGACGCTGGCGTTGACAGACTCATCGATGGTTGCCTGCGCGGCGTAGTTGGCGTCGTCGGCGAACGCGCGGTAGGCGACCTCGATCAGTCGTGATGGTCCAGCTGGTACATGCACCGCGAAGGTCCCGTTCGACTGTGTCTTCGCGTGCGTGATGACCCGTGAGTCGCTGCTGCCGCCGACCTGCTGAAGAATGTCCAGGGTGGCGCTGCCGATCGCCTGTCCCTGAGCGTAGAGTAGCCGTCCGGTGAGCTGGAGTGAGCGGTGGGTGAACGAGCGGGAGATCACCTTTCTGTCTCCCAGGCGGATTTGTGCGGTCTCGCTCGCGCTCGTCCCATTGGCAGCGCCGGCGCCCGATGTGGCGCTCACGGCGACGCCAGCACTCCCACCGGCGCCCGTGCCCGGTCCGGGCAGCGCGCCGAGTGACGACACCAGCGCTGGCGCGTTCTGTGTGGTGATCGTGCCGTCATACACCGTGGCTGTGACGCCTGCGGCGTCTGCGACGCTCACCGTCAGTTCGTGGTGTCCGTCGGCGAGCGCGGCCGTGTTGATTGGGATGTTGACCTGCTCGCTTAGCGGGCAGGGCTCTTGCGCGGTGTACTCGGGGACGCCGCTTGCGTCACGTCCAATACTGGCGCACTTCCCGCCGTTCGTATCGGGTGTGGTGGTCGAGAGCGCGTGTCCGTCGACCGAGACAGTGACGGTGTAGATCCCGGGCCCTGGAGCCGCCTCACTGGCGGTGAAGTTCAGATCAGCTGTCCCACCCGCGGGAGTATCGAGCAAGGTGCCGCTGAAGCCGCCGCCCTGTGGGGTGCTCCCGTCGTTCAGCTCGATGTCGGCTTGGGAGATGCGCATGAGCGCGTTGACTCCGCCGGCGCCATCGTTTTGCGCACAGTTCGCGTCAGCTTCATGAGGCTGACCGGAGCCGACACATTCCGCGACGGCCCACACCTGCGTACCGCCCGTGTGCGTGATCGCGACGCTGGCGTTTTCGACCCATCCACCCAGCGTGTTGCTGGGACCACACCCCAGGTTGAACTGGCAATTCACCAACACATCACCGCCGTAAATATTTTTAGGGGTGGCGACGTACGCCACGCCCTGGGGGGCGGTGAGCGACACGAGCAGGTTGCCGCCCGCGATCGTCGCGCCCGCGGGCGCGGTGTAGGTCCAGATCGCGCCGGTGCTGCGGACCTGTTCCCACTGAGCGCTGTCGATCGCTTCGAGCCCGCCGGTCGGGCAGCTGTCGTTTGCGCCGGTGTACGGTCCGCCGTTATCGGCTTCGGA
Organism: uncultured Solirubrobacterales bacterium; assembly: GCA_963779405.1. Taxonomy (GTDB): domain Bacteria; phylum Actinomycetota; class Thermoleophilia; order Solirubrobacterales; family Solirubrobacteraceae; genus Palsa-744. The sequence goes on along the minus strand of CAVZYF010000019.1, from coordinate 19,849 downwards.
CTGCCATCCTTCGATCGGCGCCGGTTTACCGCCAGGCAGCGAACAGGACTCCACCGCCCAGGTCCCCGCGAAAGCGTCGCTCGCCGTGGATGCCCGCAACTCCCGCTGCCAACAGAACGCAGCACAGCAGAGCAAGCCCGAGCTGACCGGCGGTACGAGACGGCGCGTTGCTCATCGGCATGTCAGTTAGTGGTGACATCGACTGCCCCGCTATCGCCGTGGGTGAATGCGAAGCCGGCTTGTCCGCCGAAGACCTCCGCTCGGAACGGGAAGCGCCCAGTGCCGCCCTGGAACTGGTAGGCGACCTGGAACCGACCGTGGGAGTTCGTGCGTGGGTCGCGGAACGGCTCCCAGTGTCCGCGGTAGTGGACGAGCAGCTCGACGACCACGCCCTGCGACGGGACTGGCCCGACCACCCGTCCGCTGAGCATGATCGTCCCCGTCGAGCCCGTTCGGCGCGGGGTCACGTTGAGCTGAACGCCCGCGTTGACAGACTCCTCAATCCTCGCCACGGCCGCATAGGCCGTATCACCGGAGAATGCCCGGTAGGCGACCTCTACGAGTCTTGACGGTCCCGCTGGGACACGTACTGCGAAAGTCCCATCCAAGCGTGTCTTTGTGTGCTCGACGACGCGGAGTGCCTGACTGCCGGCGGCCTGTTCGAGCACGTCGAGGTTGGCGCCCCCGATCGGGTGTGCCCCAGTACCGATCAGCCGGCCGGTGACTTGGAAGGAGCGCTGCGCGAAGGTGCGTGAGATCGCCCGGTGGATGCCGAGGCGCAGTTCCGCTGTCTCGCTCGCGACCGTCCCGTTGGGAGCGCCAAGCCCTGTCACCGGGCCCGCGCTGACCACGGTGCTCGTGAGGCTCGCGCCGCCTGTACCTGGCCCGTTGGGGGCGCCGAGTGAGCCCTGCTCTGAGAGCACTACGCCGGTCGCGGCGCTCGCCGCCGACGCCAACCCGTCACTGTCGCTGGCATTCACCACGAAGCGCAAGGTGTCGCCGACATCGCTTGGCGCCGGGGTGTAACTGGCGCTCTGTGCTCCGGCGATGGCTGTGCAGTTGTTGCCCTGGGCGTCGCAGTCCTCCCACTGGTAGCCGTAGGCGATGCTCCCGGCTCCCGTGGGCGCGGACCACGCGCCGGGATGCGTGGAAAGGGCCGCGCCGGCGAACACCTGGCTCGGTGCGATGACCGTCGGCGCCGAGGTCGTCGACAGGAGCGTTATCGGTCGTGATCGTGCTGTCGTAGACGACGCTCGAGTTCTGCGCGGCATCCTCGACCGTGACCTTCAACGTGTGCTGCCCGTCCGCCACTGTGGCGGTGTTGATCGGCAGGTCGACTGACTCGCTCGTCTTGCATGGCTGGTTGTAGTCGAACATCAGCGCGCCGCTGCTCGTGCCGACGGGGACGCACGCGCCGCCGTTGGTGTCGGGAGTGCCGGAGTAGAGCGTTTTGCCGTCGATCTGAGCCGTGACGGCGTAGACGCCGGGGCCGCCGGGGTCGGTCGCGTCGAAGGTGAGTTCTTGAGTGCCGCGGGCGTTGGGGCTCAGCAGCGTTCCGCTCACCCCGCTCGCGCCGGGCGTCGCTCCGTTTGAGAGCAGGAGGTTTGCCCACCACACGTCTACGAGTGACCATGCGCCGTCGTTTCCGCCTTCGTCGCAGGCTTGGCCTCCGGCCCCTCCGCAGCTGGCGCTCACGTACAGCGCGCCGCCCCGGTTCGTCGGCAGCGAGATCACGCCGCTGTAGTCGTAGGTGCCGTTCGGACAAAGCTCCTCGCCGTGGGCGCACTGAAAGAAGACGTTGCCGTTATATTCAAAAACTGGCGAGTAGGCCGCCACGACACCCGAGGCGTCCGCGCCATATCCGTCCGTTGAGACGGTTGCGTCGAACGACCCCCCGGCGAGCGTCGACCCGCTCGGCGGCGTGTACTGAAGATTCTCCCCCGCGCCGACCGCGACGCCAGCGTCAGTGCTGAGGATGCCGTACATAGGCGCCCCGGGAGAGCAGCCCGTGCCGGCGCTCGAACCGTATCCCCCGCCCGTCGTGAAGGTCGTCCATCCTTGACTCGGCGCCGCAGACTGATTCGGGTTCTCGCAGGCCACCTCCATCCAGCTTCCCGCATAAGCCGGGCTCGCCCCCGCGAGGATTGATGCCGTGGCGGTGAGCGTGAGGATCGTGCAGGCGAGCGCGATCACGTCGAGTATTGCGCGGCGTCTGCTGGTCGCTGGCTGGGTATGGTTGTCGGGTCTGAGCATCCTTGCCTGTCTCCTTCCGGGTCCCTTTCCGTGGTGCTTCTTTGGTTATTGACCGTGAGCGCCGCGAATCTGCAAATGAGTTTTCGCTGTTGGTGGTTTATGGGCTGAAAGGGCCTCCGGTATGCGTGGCTGTCTGTGCCGGCTGCTGCACGGATGCGGGTGTGGGTGTGGGTGTGCTGGTTGGCACGCCGAGGTAGGCGAACCCGCCGGGTTCGCGGCGGTTCGGATCGGTGGGCCTGGTCGCCTCGTGGGCGCTCGCCACGACATGGCCGGGGGCGCCCTGGTGGCGCGCTGCGGCGTGGCGGGACGCGTGAGGGAGCACTGCCGTGCCAGCGGGTACCGGCAATGAGGGCAGCGCGAGCTCCACGGGCAGTGTCGCGCGCGCCAGGTTGGTCGCGCTCGCGGCGGGGTGATGGTGGGGGTGTCGTTGGTGGTGTTCGAGGGCGTGCGTCGCTGTGATGCCGGCGCCTGCGATCACTGCGACGGTCGCGATCCCGGCGGCTAGTTTGGCGCTCGCGCCGCCACCCGCCAGCAGCGTCGCGGCGCGTTCGCGGGCGCCTCCTTGCCCGACGGAGATCCAGTCCGGGTATAGCCTTTGCGCGAGCGTCCGCGACTGGATGCTGCTGCGGGTCAGCCAGCCGAGATGCGTCGTGAAGGCGGGCGGGATCAGCGCGGCGGCCTGCTCCTCGAAAGCACGGCGTAGCCGCTTGGCGTTTGTCTCGTGCTCTGCTTGGCAGCGCGCGCACCTGGCGACGTGCGCGACCGCGAGCCCCACCAGCTCGGGGCTGGCCGCCTGCCCTTCGAGTAGCGCCTTGATCGTCGCGGCACGGTAGCCGCACAGTCGGCCGCTGTCGTGCAGCTTCTGGAAGCGCTCGCGCTTTCGCTCGCACGCGGCGACCGTGCTGCGTGCCTCGTTGGCCTCGATCTTAAGGATCTTCGCGATCCGGTTGTACCCCATCCCCTCTGTCACAAGCCAGAAGACGTGCAGCTCGTTTCGCCCCGTCAGCTCGGCGAGAAACTCGGTGATCAGCAGCCGGTCTTCGCGGGCGAGCGCGAGTTGCTCAGGAGTCTGGTCTGCGCTGCGTGCTTGTTGCGCGGCGTGGATCGCGGGGGCGTTGTCGGCGAGGATCTTCTCGTGGCCGCGCTCGTCGCGGTGGAGGTTCAGCGCGCGCTGCTTGATGCCCGTTCGTAGCGCGTCGCAGAGATGCTTTTCGTTGTAGTAGGGGCGGCGCAGCAGCGCGAGCAGGGTCTCCTGGTAGATGTCCTCGAGCTGCTGAGGGCTCAGGCCCCTGCACTCCCGAAAGCCACGAGCGATCCGCAGCTCGCGGTGCCGGCGCCGGTCGAGGATCGCCGCGAGTTGCCCAGCTTGGAGCGGCGTGCCGACTCCAGGCAGCGTTACCCCCGGTGCTGGGGCGTAGGGCGGCTTGCCCTGTGATCTCCCTAGTTCGACATCCATGTCGATCTCTCCCTGGGTCAACCATGACCCTCAACAGATGTTCTAGGGAATCAAAGGATCTCTAAAGCCGGCAACTTCTGCAATTTTCCATGCAAGCGCAGGGATAGTCTCCAACGATCGTCCATTCCCGCCGTGCGGCACTCACCCCCAGGCGGGGGCCAGCGTTTACCGGTTGCGCCTTGGCTTGCTCCAGTGGCTCACGGTGAGAACGGGCCGCCCTGTGTTTGTCCTTCGGCGTCTGCTTGGCGCACGGGCACCGGCGGGGAGGCCGTGCCGGCCGCTGCTGGGGTGGTTGCTGATCTGGCTGCGGGCGTCTGCGGCAGAGTCGGCATACGGCTATCGCTGCTGGCCCGGGCGGCCGTAAGTGTGGTGGGCGCCTTCGCCCGTCGTTGGGGTTGAGGGTGGTGGCGTGCGCGCCGAGGGGGTGGCTGCCTGGGTGCGCTGCTCAGCTTGGCGCTCGTCGAAGGCGCTGTCGTGTGAGCGTGCTTTGGGGGGCTGGTGATCGCGAGCGCTATCGCGGCCCCGACACATGCCGCGAGCACCGCGGCGGCGCTCGCTGTGGTCCATGAGAGCTCACCGTGCCGTCTGGGCCGGGAGGGCTCACCGGGCGCTTCGCCGGCTCGGCGGGCGCGGCGCCCTGGTGATGCTCGCCGCTTGCCTGAGAGCTCGATGACGGTGCGCTCGCCGGCCGGCTGCCCGACTGAGGAATGCTCGTACTCCAGGGTCTCCCACCCCGGTTCCTGCGTGATGTCAGCCGTCGGCGTGTGCTCATGCGGTGGGTCGTCGTATTGGGGATCGTTGTTTTCGCTCATCTGGGTTATTGACCGCGAGAGCGTAAAAACTACAAACATATTTCGCGCGCCACGTTTTCGTGGATGTATGTGTGAAAGTCGCGTGTAGTTTCGCGGCCGTCCTGGTCGATAACAGGTGTGTTTGCTTCTGAGGAGTCAGAGAAGCCGGCTTTGCTCACGATTTGTGTGGGCATGAGTGAGAGGCAGCGATGAGCGTCGCTTTGCCGCAGCCTTTTTTGGATCTGGTGGCGTGCCGGCTTCAGGCGATCGCGGAGCCCACTCGGATACGTCTTCTCACGCTGCTTGAGCAGCGTGAAGCCACGGTGCAGGAGTTGACCGACGAGCTTACGACCACTCACCAGAACGTGTCGAAGCATCTCGGTGTCTTGCGCCAGGCCGGGATCGTTACGCGGCGTAAGGCTGGTAACAAGGTTTGGTATGCGCTCGCGGATTACTCCGCGTGTCGCTTGATCGAGCAGGCCACCGCCAGCGCCACCGGCTATGTAGAGGAGCTGGCCGGCATCGTCGGCATTGACTGACATGCCGGGTTCGCAACTATGCAGTTGCGTACTTGCACAAGCACGTAGTTGTGGTGTTTAGGTGAAGCGGTGCTTACCGTCGCCACATGAGTAATTTTCGTAGGGTTAATTCGCAGCAAAGCCGTAGGATTAATTCACAGCAAGGCGAGCACGATCTTGGTCGCTCACCGGCCGGCAGTGTGACTCGCCTGGTTCGTGTCGCGGGGCGAGTGTTGTTGTGGGGGTGTGTGCTGCTGGTGGTATTCCCGGCGGACGCATTCGCGTCGGGTAACGATGTCGGTGCGAACGTCGCCAACCTGCTGAAGGGTTACGCGGGCGACCTCTACGGCGGGATTGTCGCCGTGATCAGCCTCACGTTTCTGCTTAATCGCAGGTACACGGAGCTCGCGGTGTTCCTGTTCGCGGCGATCGTGGTGGCGTGGATGGTGTTCGCACCGTCTGAGATCGCGAGCGCCGCCGAAGGCATCGGCAAGCAGATCTTCGGATGAGCCGGGGCTGTGTGCGATGAGTGACACTTCGCAGCCGATCCGCTCCTACCAGCGGATCTTCCGGCCCGACCGGCGGATCTACCAGATCGATGGTCGGCGCCTGCCCGTGCCGGGCGGCGTGCCGCTGGAGTGGCTGGTGTGGGCGTTCGGCGCGCTCGTGGCGATCCTCGTCCTCAGCCAGCGCTCGATCGCGCTCGCGCTGGTGTTCGGGGCGGTCGGGGCATTGCTCGGCGCCAGTTCCCACGGGTGGGCCGGCGCGGTGATCGCCGCTGTTGCGGGAGTCGCGCTGACGCTGCTTGCGGGGGTGCTGTTGGGTTGGCTTGATTGGCCGTTGCGGCTGGTCGTGGCGCCGGCGATGGTCGCGACGCTTGCCGGGCAGGCGTCCCCGGATGGTCGCCCCGCGCACCGTTACCTGGCCTCGTGGGTGGCGTTTCGCGTGCGCGCGTCGCGCCGTTCGCTGGACCGGGTCCTCCCGGCCGATGGCGAGGCGCGGGTGTGGGCGCCGCGGGTGTGGGTCGCCCCGGACGAGCACTCGCCGGTGCTGCATCACGGGCGTGTGCGGGGCCCGGCACGGCTGGTGTTCGGCAGGCCGGTCGTCGTGATCCCCGCGCGCGGACGGTTCATCGCGCGTCCTGCTGAGGGTCACCGTGTGCGTCGGGGGGAGCGCCGCGCCGAAGTGATCGAGCTCGGCGCGGGGCAGGTCGTGGAGGTGCGGCCGTGAGCTTCCCGCTGCGATACGCCAAGGGCAACATTCTCCTCGGGCGTGGCGGTGAGGCCGCCGGCCTGTACCGGCTGGGGATGACTTCCTACCCGTACCTCCCGGCGGGTGAGAAGTGGACGTTGCAGCGTCGTCTGCAGCGCCTCGCGCACACGGTCGGCGCTGACTTCTCTTTGTGGCGGGTGAATCGTGCCTACCCGGCCGAGGGGTATGTCGAGCATACGGCCGGGCTGTTGGACGACCGCCACCAGGACCCTGCCGCGTGGCGGGCATTCCTCGACGGGCACCGCGAGCGGCTGCGGGAGCTGGGGTCCCACATCCCCGAGTGCTATCTCGCGGTCTCGCTCGCCGCGGGCGCACCGAGGGGTGTCGGCTCGGGGCTGATTCGCGGGGTGGATCGCGCGCGCCGCCGCGTCGAGGAGCTCGCCGGCATCGGCGTCTCCTCGCCGGTCTCCGGGGGTGAGCTCTCCGAACTCGCGACGCGGGAGCAGCGTGTGTATGAGCGCCTGAACGGCGTCATCCCCGCGCGGCGCGCGAGGACGATCGAGCTTCAGTGGCTTTTGTGTCGCGCGGCATGCCGCGGTGTCGCCGAGCCGGAGCTGGACGGGTATTGGCAGCCGGACGCGCTTGTGGTCGCCGACTCCGGTGACGGTGTGGCGTTTGAGCCGCTCGGCCATGACCTGCGCCGCTGCGCGAACGCGGCGATCACCGAGCGCCAACAGACCCTGATCGTGGACGGTGAGCAGGGCTGCTCCTACCAGGCGATGCTCGCGCTCGGCGCGCTCGCGGACGCACCCGAGTTCCCCGGCGCCACCGCCGAGGCGCTGTTCGCGCCGCTGGAGGCCGTCGGGTTCCCCGTCGACGCGGCCATTCACGCCAGGTGGTTGGGTAACCGTCAGGCGCTCGCGCAAGTGCGTAAGCGGATCGCCGACGTCGAGCACGCCTACCACGAGCAGGTGCAGGGCGCGGTGCACGGCCCGGGCCTGCTCGCCGGGGAGGACCGGATGCTCGCGCGGGAGTACGAGGCGCAGCTGCAGGCCGGCGGTCACCCCCCGATGCTCTACGCCCAGATCAGCCTCGCTGTCGGCGCGGGCAGCGAAGAGGAGCTCGAGCAGCGCGTCGCCGCCCTGAAAGAGCAGTACGGCGACATCCAGTTGCACCGGCCCGCCGGATTGCAGCGCGAGATGTTCTTCGAGCATTTGCCGCGAGCGGACGGGTGGTTGTGATGCGCGACTACGTCCAGCAGCTTACGGTCGAGCAGTTCGGTGGCATGGTCCCCACCGCGACGCGCACGGTCGGCTCAGCGCGGGGGCCCTATCTCGGGTACACGCCGACGGGGGCGCCGCTCCCCGTGCGCTTTGACGCGACGCAGGCGCCGCGGGAGGACCGCGCGTCGGGCGTTTTGTTGATCGGGACTTTGGGGTCGGGGAAGACCGTCGCGGCGCAGGCGATCGAGTACGCCGCGGAGCGTCGCGGTTCGCTGGTGGTGGATTTCGATCCGAAGCCCGACCACGGCCTGCACGAGCTGCCCGAGCTGAGCGGGCGGATACAGGTTCTCGAGCTGTCCGGTGACCCCGAGCAGCAGGGCCGGCTGGACCCGCTCGCGATCGGCCTTGAGGATATGCGGGAGGAGCTGGCGTGCTCCTACCTGCTGGAGTTGCTGCCCGGCCAGGCGAGCACGTGGGAGAACGCGGTTAGTCTCGCCGTCAAGGACGCGGTCCGCGAGGGCTCCAAAAGCCTTTTGCGTGTCGTTGAGCTGCTCGGCGAGAGCGACCGCGCCGGCGCACGCGAAGCCGGCGAGGCGTTGGAGGTGATCCGTGATTTCGGTCTCGCGCGCCTCGGGTTCGGCGACGGCACCACCACGATCAACCGCACGGATCGGCCGGTCACGACGATCCGCATGCCCGGCCTCTCACTCCCCGAACCCTCGGCGGCAAGAGATACCTACACGCGCGCGGAGCGCGTCTCCGTCGCGACGCTCTCGTTGGTCGCTGCGTACGCGCTGAAGCTGATCTCTGGTGACCGCTCGCGGCACAAGGTCGTCGGCCTGGACGAGATCTGGTTTCTGCTCGCCTCACCCCAGGGCCGCCAAGTCATCAACCGTCTCGTCCGGCTCGGTCGCGCGTTCAACGCGACCCTTTTGCTCGGCACGCACCGGATCGGTGATCTCGGGGACCTCTCGGATCTGATCGGGGTGGTGTTCGTCTTCGGCCAGGACTCCGACGACGCCGCAGCGGCAGCGCTGCGGTTCATCGGTCTCGATCCGACCCGCGAGCTGGTCGGTCTCGTCCGCGAATTCAGGGCCGGGCGGTGTCTGATGCGCGACCTGAACGGCCGCGTCGGCGAGGTACAGGTCGACCTCGTCTACCCGCACCTCCTGCAAGCGCTGCAGACCACCCCTGGCCAGCCGCAGAGGAGCGCAGCATGAAAACCGCCACTCTCTTCCGGTCGTCGCGGTTGTTAATCCGTCGACGGCCACGGGTCGCTTTCACCTTCCTTTTCGGGTTGGTGGCCGCTCTGCTGTTGTTTGCCGCGCCGGCGCTCGCGGGTGACGTGTACAGCAACATCGGCCCCGCTCCGCAGCTGCCGGCCGGCGGGCTGGTGGGGCGTTACCCGCTCGCGAATTACTCCCTGGATCAGTACTTCCCCGCGATCAGCGTCGGGCTGACGAGCGGTGTGGATGCCTCGGGTGTCGCGCCGATGATGGCGTACTTCGCCGCGCAGGTCATCTGGCTACTGACCGCGTTCCTCGCGAACGCGGTGATCACCCTGTTCGGGTTCGCGTTCAGCCTGGACCTCGTCAACGGGAACGGGAGCCCGGGGTCCGGTGCGCTGACGCCGATCTCCGCCGCGATTCACAACCTCTACGCGAGTACGTTCGGTGCGCCGTGGCTGATCGTCGCGGTCGTGCTCGCGGGGTGCTGGGCGATGTGGAAGGCCCTCGTGCAACGCCGCTACACCGAGACCGCCGGGGCGCTCGCCGTGTCGCTTCTGTACTGCGTGTTGGCGATCGGGATCGTCACGCAGCCCGAACGGACGATCGCACCGGTCAGCAAGCTCTCAAACCAGCTCTCCACCGCGCTCCTGTCGCTCACCAGCCAGGGCAGCATCGGCAATGAACAGCAGGCCAAGAGCGCCGCCAGCAACCAGCTCTTCGAACTCCTCGTCCTCGACCCCTGGACAGTTCTCGAGTTCGGCGGGATCGAGCACTGCACCACCACCGGCGGGACGACCCGCTCGGTTGCGGTCCGTCCGCTGAGCGCCGACCCGGCCCAGGACTCACGGCTCGCGGCACAGCTGGAAAGCGGCACAGAAGTCCACGCGGAAGGCAAGACGTGCATCAACGACCGCAATAAGTACGCGCCGCATTTCCTGGCGTACGAATTCCAGTCCAAGGACAGAAACGCCGAGCACGAAGCGCTCGAACACGGCGACACCGGGGATCTCCCCAGCTCAGACCCGGGGAAGACGAACGGCTCCTACCCGCTCGGCGCGGCGGATAAGTCAGCCGCGGAAGCGATGGGCAAGGGCGGCCAGTACCAGCGGCTGCTGCTCGCGGTCGTGATCCTTGCGGGTGAGCTCGGCGCGTTCCTGCTGCTCGGCGCGCTGGCGCTCGGCGTGATCCTCGCGCAGATCCTGCTCTTGCTGCTCTTGGCGTTCGCGCCGGTCGCGCTGGTGGTCGCTGTCTTCCCGGGCCGGGGCCATGACTTCTTCCGTGCGTGGCTGACGAAGCTCGCCGGGTACTTGGCGCGGAAGGTCGTCTACAGCCTGATCCTCGCGGTGATCCTCGCCGTCTGCCAGGCGCTGGATGACGCCACGAGCAACCTCGGGTGGCTGCTGGCGTTTGTGCTGCAGGCCGCGTTCCTGTGGGCCGTGTTCTTGCAGCGCAACCGCCTGGCCGCAGACCTTCTCACCGCGACCACCGGAGGGTCCGGGGAGGACGGGGCGAGCCGCCTGCAGAGCCTCTACTACACCACCCGCCTCGCGCGGATGGCCGCTCTGCACCGGCAACGCCCAACAGCAGCACCCGTGCGGGGGCGCGCCCCAGACACAGGCGCGCCCCCGCCCCCATCCCAACCCAGGAGGCCACCGTGAACACTCCACCACCGCCGCGCGGAGTCAATGCGCCCGAACCCGGCGATGACCTCGGCGAGCCGATCGCCGCAAGCGAAGGGCCGCCCGCCATCCCGAGCGCGCCCGACCCTGATGAGGAGCCGGCATGAGCTGGCGCATCGAAGAAGCAGACGCACTCGCCCTCCTGCGCGAACTGCCGGATGGGTGGGCGCAAACTTGCGTCGCTCGACCTCCGCATGGCGGCGACTCCGAGCGTACGCTCGCGATCCTCGACGAGGTACGCCGCGTGCTTCGCGACGACGGCACGCTGTGGGTTCTCCTCCAACGCGAGCAGTTGCCGCTCGCCGGCGAGCTGCGCGAGGAAGGCTGGACGCAGCAACTCGCGCCGAAGTGGGCGGAGCGCGCCACGAGAGATGCCCACGGCGAAGCGGCACGGATGTTCCTGTTCACCAAGCAGCGCCGGTATTTCCTCGACGCTCACACGCTCGCCGCTCGCGACAGATCGTCGAGCGCGCTGTGCGTGAGCATGAGTCGTCAGGCGCGGCGTGTCCAGACCTGCATTCCCGCGCGCGAACACGAGCGCGGGCTGGCGCTCATCAAGCGCTGCATCCTCGCGGGCTCTTCGCTGCTGGCGTGTAGGACGTGCGGCGCGCCCTACCAGCGCACCCGGCCCGGCGAGGACGCTCTCGGAATCCGGCGTCCGACGTGCGCGCACAACAACCCCGGCGGGTGCTGTCTGGTGCTCGACCCGTTCTATGACCGGGCGGGCATCCCGACCGCTGAGGCGGCGCTCCACACCGGTCGCAGCTTCCTCGGGATCACCGAGCCCGCAGAGAAGGTTGAGCGCCGATGACGGCGTGGCTCACATCGCTGCGCGACCGGCCGATCGCCGAGTCAGAGCGCGCCGCCGCGATGGCGACCGTGACCGTGCTGCTGCTCGCGGCGGCGCTGCTGCTCGCGCTCTCCCGGCCCTCCAATAGGCCACGGCCCAAGCTGCTGAGACATCCAGGCCAGAGCGTCGCTCAACGCACGCCGCCCGTAGTCGCGCAAGCGACTGAAAGCGGCACGGCGCCGCTTGCGCCGCTCGTCGCGCGCGCGGCGAATCTGTTCCTCGCCGGATACCTCAGCTACACATACGGGCACGCCCGGGCGAGCGCGATCGGCGGCGCCACGCCCGCGCTGCTGGAATCGCTGCGCTCCAGCCCGCCGCGGGTCTCGCCCGGCATGCGCGTCCGCCGGCCACGCGTCGTGGCGTTGCACAGCACGCCCGCCTCCTCGGGTCTGCTCCGAGTGAGCGCCGTAATCAACGACGGTGGCCTGGTCGACTATTCGATCGGGCTGCTCCTCGCCGTGCACGGTGGCCGGCTGCTCGTCAGCGGGCTGGAAGGCGGCGAGTGATGCGCGCCAGCGCGCGAAGGTTCGCTCAGAGGAAGTTGTGGCTGTGGCTGCTCGGTGCGCTCGGGAGCTCCGGACTGGCATATGTCCTGGTCTTCGGTCTTGCCGCCGCGGTGCTCGGCGCGAGCTTCGCCGGGTGCGAGCCGGGCAGCGAACCGGCGCTCGCCGCCTCGTCAGGGCCGACGCCGTCAGCGTACGCGCTGGCGAGCATCCCACCGGAACGCCTGCGGCTCTACGAGCAAGCCGGCACGCGCTTCGACATCGACTGGAGCTTCCTCGCGTCGATCGGTGCGCAGGAGTGCGGCAACGGCGACTGCGCCGGGACCAACTCCTCCGGGTGCGCCGGCCCGATGCAGATCGCCTACGTCCGCGGGAGCCCGTGCAGTCCTGGGAGCGGACCGACGTTGTGGGAACGCTTCGCCGTCAGCGCCCACCCCAGGCAGCCGCCGTCGGTGAACGATCCGGCGGACGCGATCGACACCGCCGCGAGGATTCTCCGTCAGGACATGGGCGCGCCGGCGACCGGCGGCAGCTTCGCCGAATACCACGAAGCCGCTTGCCACTACTACGGCGCCTGCGCCGACTCATCGGTGAGCTACGCCGACGAGGTGATGGCCCGCGCCGTGCAGTACGGGTTCACCGGCACCGGCTCCCCCACACCGACGAGCCCACCCCTGGCAGAACCGGTATCGAGCGGCGGTTGCAGCTCCAGCGTCTTCACTCCCGAAGCGGCCAGCAGCTCGCAGATCGTCAGGGTTGCTGAAAGCCAGGTCGGTCAGGGCGAACACCCCGAAGGCTCCAACTGCACGCTCTATGGGCCCTGTGAGGAATGGTGCTCGCTGTTCACCGCGTGGGTCTGGCAGCACGCGGGCGTGCCCCTCCCGGGGTCCACGGCCACGTATGGATACTCCGGGTCGCTGTACACCTGGGCCAAAGAACACGGCGGCCGAATCCTTCCGCCGACGGCGACGCCAGCGCCGGGGGACGCGATCTTCTACGGCTCCGGGCCTAGCGACAGCGCGCACGTCGGGATCGTCGCCAAGGTCCTTTCCGATGGTCAGATCGTCACGGTCGAGGGCAACTACGCCGGGCACGTCACGCGCGTCGGCCCGTTCTCCCCGGCCGACCCGGTCGGTGAGGCCGCGCCTGTGTATGGGTATGCGCAGCCGCCCGCGGCCAAGTCGGCGGGAGGGGCGTGATGGCACCCCCACGCAAGACGACGGACGCCAGTACGGCCAGCCGCGTGAGCGCACGCAGACAGCCAGGGAAGATCCTCGACCTGTTCGCCGGCGCTGGCGGCTGGGAGGAGGCCCTGCGGATGCTCGGCCTGAACGCGCTCGGGATCGAGACGGAGCCGTGGGCCTGCGAGACCGCGCGCGCCGCCGGCCACGAGCGCCTGCAGGCCGACGTTTCAGAACTCGATCCTCACGAGTTCTCGCCGGTGTGGGGGCTGGTCGGCTCCCCGCCGTGCCAGGCGTACTCCACCGCCGGCAAGGGATTGGGTCGCGCTGATAAGCCGTTGGTGATCGCGTGCGCGCACGAGCTCGCCGCCAGGAGCGACACCCGAGCCGTACGCCTGAAGGAGTGTCGTGATCCCCGGTCGCTGTTGACCGTCGAGCCGTTGCGGTTCGCGCTCGCTCTCAAACCGAGATGGATCGCGCTGGAGCAGGTCCCAGCGGTCCTCGAGCTATGGACACTGTTCGCCGCGCTGCTCTCCGCTCACGGGTATGAGAGCGCTGTTGGGGTGCTCAGCGCCGAGCGCTACGGCGTGCCGCAGACCCGCAAGCGCGCGTTCCTGATCGCGTCGCTCGACGGGCCAGTGAGCCTGCCTGAGCCGACGCACCGCTCCTACAACGCTCGCCGCAAGGAGACACCGGAGGACGAGCAGGCGCTCCTGCCGTGGGTAAGCATGGCCGAGGCGCTCGGCTGGACACCGTCCGAGGAGGTCGGGTTCCCACGCCGCAACGACACGCCGAGCAACCATCCCAGCAAGACGGACACTGGGACCTACCGCAAGCGGGACCGTCGCCCGGCCGGCAATCCCGCGCCGACGCTGACCGCGAAGACTCGGTCGTGGACTCGTAAGCCGTGCGTTCAGATCCGGCGCAGCGGCGAGCGGATCACCGAGGGCTTCGATCCCACGAGCGCCCCAGCTCAGGCGGTCACCACGCGAGTCAACCGCTGGCAGGCCAACGGTGTCGAGGATGGGTGGGCTTGGCGCAACGGCAACCAGCCAAACGCGGCGATCCGCAACCAGCAGGAGCCCGCGCCGACGGTCCACTTTGGGCGTGCGCTGAACCAGGTCGAGTGGGTACCCACCGCCTACGAGACTCGTCAGCGCGGCGCGCGACCCCGGCCGATCAGCAAGCCCGCGCCAACGATGCTCGCCAGCGGCCTCGCCAAGGGGACGCCGATATGGGCGGGCGAGCGTCCCGCCACGACCATCGCGTGCGACAGGCGAGTCCATCCTCCCGGCCACAAGGAGAACGCGAGCGATCCTCCCGGCCGCTACCAGCAGCGACGTGGCGTAAACGCCGTGCGGGTCACGGTCGAGCAGGCCGCGGTACTCCAAGGCTTCCCCGCGGACTACCCCTGGCAGGGCGTGAGGACCCGGCAGTTCGAGCAGGTCGGTAACGCCGTTCCCCCACCGCTCGCGCGCCGGGTGCTCGGAGCAAGCCATCAAGGCGAGCAGGGGCAAGCACCGGACGGCTACGCCGCCGAAGCACGGCACCGGTCGACGGGGCGCTCGCCGGATCGGCGGGCGCGGTCGTGAGCGGCGAGGACCGTTTCAGGGACCGTCTCAGGGACCGTCTGAAGGCCCGTCTGCGGGACCGTTTGCGGTTCCATCGGCGCTTTCGGAGAACGGCGTCTTTGTGCTGCACACGGGCTGGTTCTCTGGCGGGTTCGCTGTGCGACATCTCTACGCCCGGTTGTAACTATCCGTCCAGCTGGGCATCGGATGACGCTCCGGCGCCTGCGTCCTCGACGGGCTGCCTGGCGGTGGTGACGCTGCTGGGTGCATTGCCGTTCGCGCTGATGGCTGCCTGTGGGGCTGGCGCTCGGCTCGTGCGCTGGCTGGTGCGAATCCCGGTGACGTTGCCGGTGGCTGTGTCGGTGGCGCATCGTGTCGTCGCCGGTCGTCGTCTGCTGCTCGCCTGCTCGCGGCGATCGTGCCTTGCCGTCTCGCTCACTGAGCTGGCCGCCGCCGTCGCAGTCGCGGTCGCCGGTCGCGGCGTTTCCGGTCACCGTGCCCAGCCCTCGCGGCGGCGATGGCCGATCGGAGGATTCGGTCGGCTCTGCGCTGAGGGGTGGCGGGCGCGGGCGCTCGGAGGCAGGCAGCCAGGCGTTGCGAGGGCGGGCGCATCTGCTCGCGCGGGGGCGCTCTGCAGAGGGGGCGGTGGGGTCCTGTGAATCGCCGGCCCTCTCAGGACGTTCGGCCGCTGGTTGGTGTCGTGGTTGGGCTCGCGGCCGTGTCGGTCCTCGGCGCGGCGCGGTCCTCTTCGGGGATCGCGGAGCGGGCGGCTTCGCTTTTGGGGAGCCCGCTGCTGCTGATCGCGGTGGCGCTGCTGGTGGCGGGGATGATCGCGGCTCGTGTCGTTGCCAGTCGTCGCTCGCTTGAGTCGCGGACTCGGCTGGTCGTTCTCGCGCCCGACTCGTTTGATCCCTCGCCCGATGCGGTGTTGCGCTTCGCCGCGCAGCTCTCGCGCGTGCAGCGGCTGGTCGGTGGCTGGCTCGATCCTCGGGCGCGAGCGGTGCGCGTGCTGCTGGACGCCGACGAGGAGGGCCGGATGCGTTACTCGCTGTGCGTGCCCGAGCGGGCGCTACCAGCGGTCCGCTCGGCGCTCGGCGTGTTCGACAGGGTGCAGGCGCAGGTACTCGACCCCGACCCCCAGCCGGCGGCGGGAGCCTCGTCGGTGCAAGTGGTGCGCGCCGAGCTTCGCCTCGCCCGGCCGAGCAGCGAGCCGCTCGCCGATCGTGCCGCTGAACCCGGATCCGCTGCAGAGCTTCGCGCGGGTCATCGCGCGGCTGGACCGCTCGCACGGGGAGCAGGCGCAGGTCGCGGTCGACCTCCTACCGACGACCCCGGCGACCCGCAGACGCCTGCGCCGCCGTCTACTCAAGGAGGCCCGCCACCGCGGCGAGCACATCGGCGGCGGCGAGACGGACGGGCTGGGAGGGATTCTCGCTGGCGGAGAAGGCCGTCAGGTGGGTAGGCGCCGCGCGGCAGAGATGGTGCAGCAGCGAGCCGAGCGGGAGGAGATCGGCCAGAAGCTGTTGGCGCCCGAGCCGCTGTTCCGGCTGCAAGTCCTGGTCCGCTGCAGCTCGCCCGAGCGCGGCCGAGCCGTCGAGTGCCTGCAAGGTCTGCTCGGCTGCTTTGACGGGTTCGCCGGAGCGAACTCCCTGCGCGTCGTCGGCGTTCGATTCCTCGGCCTCGCGTTCGCTGGATCGGATCTCCCCGGTCGCCGCGGCTGGTTTGACCGGCGGCTGCGGACGGGGCCTTTCGCCCGGCGCGCAAGGACTACGTCACCGCCGGGGAGATGGCAGGGCTGCTGAAGCCGCCGAGCGTTCACTGCGCGGCACCAGAGGTACTCCGCCTCGGCCCGGCCGTGTACCCGGCGCCGAAGGTGCTCCCGACGTTCACCGGGCAATCAGACCTTGTGCCGCTCGGCAGGGTCGAGGGCGAGAGCGGCGAGCGCCGCGTCGGCCTTCGTGTCGAGGACTCGTTCTTCACCTACATCGCCGGACGGAGCCGGTGGGGCAAGACCGAGCTCGCGCTCACGCAGTTCCTGCACCTGGTCCGAAGCGGCCACGGCGGCCTGTTCCTCGATCCTCACCAGGACGCCGTCACAGCGCGTGAAGAGCTGCCTGACCGAGCCGGAGTTCGCGGAGCGGATCGATCGAGCTCGATCTCGTCGGCCCGCGCTCGCGACAGGGCCAGCCCGGATGGAACCTGTTTGCCGCGAGGGGCCTGAGCCCGGAGGAAGCCGAGCGTAGGGTCGAGGCGATCGTTGACAGCTTCGCCTCGGCGCTGCAGTGGGGCGAGCGCAACAACCGTGCGCTCACGCTGACGACACAGGCGACCGCTGCGCTGATCGAGCTCGCGGCCGTGCTCCCGGAGGGTCTGCAGCCGACGATCTTCCAGATCCCGTCGATCCTCGGAAACGAAGAGTGGCTGCAGGCGCGCTGCCGTTCCTCTCGATGCCGCGCCGGCAGTTCTTCACCGAGCGCTTCCCGAGACTCTCAGAAGACGCGATCACGCCGGTGACGAACCTGATCGACCGGCTGCGCTCCTCGACGCAGCTCGCCGCTCTGCTCGGCGCGCAGAACTCGACCTACGACATCGCCAGGGCGATGAACGAACGCAAGATCGTGCTCGCCTGCCCCGGCGCGGACGGAGCGAAGGACAAGCTCGTCGCGAACCTCCTCGTGTTCGACTTGCTGCACGGGGCGAAGAGCCGAGCTTCGCTGCCGCCAGAGAAGCGCCTCCCGTTCTACGTGTTCTTGGACGAGGTCCAGACGTATGACGGCGCGTCGAACGGGACCTTGGCCTCGATGCTGGAGCAGACCGCGAAGTACGGCGTCCGGGGCTTCCTGCTCAACCAGAACCCGGACCGGCTGACCAGCGACACGTTGAACGCGCTGACGACGAACCGCTCGCCACCTGATTACCACCGCGCTGAACGCGCACGCCGCGGGACTGATCGCGCGGGAGTGGGGCGGCGACCCGCCCGCGAGCGCGATCATCGGCCTGCCCCGCAGGACGTTCATCGCACAGGTCACCCACAACGGGCAGCTCACCAGGCCGTTCCTTTTCGGTAACGAATCGGTCGAGGACGGCTTTTGCCGAGGCGTTTCACCCAGACGCCCTCACTGAGGTTCAGCCGACGATCGACACTGCTTCGGGGAGAACACCGGCGGCGGAGACCGTCGGCGCGCTCGACTCCCTCGACGAACGAATCCGCCAGTACCTCGAAGGCAACAAGGGCGCGGCGCAGCGAGGACCGGGCGATGACCCCGATGAGCCGTGGAGAGCAGCGGCGCCCGAGCTCGCGATCGCGGGGCAGCGATGAGCCCGCGCGCCGCGGGCGACCGTCCGCTCCCATCGGTCGCGACGGAAGTCCTCGCCGGGCATCTACCAGCATCGTCTGCTGAGCACGAAGCAGCTGCACGCGCTCTACACACCGCACGCAAAGCCGCGCTGGACACGACGGGTGCTCGGACTGCTCGCCGAGCGGCGGCTCGTCGATCGCGCGCAAGGCCCCGGCACCCTCTCGCTGTGGTTCCTCACCGAGTACGGCGCGGAGACGGTCGAGACGGCTGGGCCGCGTGCCGAGCCTCGCCGCCGGCTCGTCGGGGCGGCGCAGGCGGAAGGACCGTTGCGCAAGCACACCCTCGCCGTCAACGATGTCGGGATCGCGTTCGTGCGCGCGGCACGCGAGCGAGGCGACGAATGCGGCCCGGAGTCCTGGCGGCACGAGATCGCGCATCCGATCTCCCCCGCGCGGGGCCGCAGGCCCGCCGAGCTGGCGGTCGCCGACGCGCTCCTGACCTATCTGCAGACCGGCGGGACGGCTCGCTCGCGCTGCACCAGCGCTTCATCGAGCTCGATCGAGGGACCGCCCGCCCGGCCGAGCAGCTCGCGGCGAAGATCACCGCGTACACGAGCCTGCGCTACTACACGCTCACCGGATCCGTAGATGAGCCGGGCGAGCCGCTGTGGCGCAGCTACTACCGCTCCTGGCCGCACCTGCTTGATCGTGCTCGCCGACCAGTCACGCGAGCGGATGCGCCTGCGTATCCAGCGCACGCTCGTGCTCCACCAGTCCGACCCCGCCAACCGCGCGGGCGCCGCGATCCCGCTCTCCTTCGTCGCCCTTGAAGACCTGCAGCGCCAAGGGCCGTTCGCGCCGATCTTCACAGCCGCCGAGCACCCCGCCCAGCCCGTGGACTGGCTCGGCCAACCACAACCCAAGGACAGGTGAGCAAATGCCTCCCGCGCGACCAGCCAAGTCAACCCCACGGCCCGCGGAGCCCCACGGCAGCCGCGAGCACTCGCCGCACGCGGTCCTCATTCGGCGCGTGCTCGGCCCCGCGCGTCGCGGATCTGCCGCTCGCGCTGTGGCCTTGCGCGCAGCGCACAAGCCAGTGGCAGCGCCACGGACGGTTCGTGCCCGAGTCAAACCGGCACCCCGCGAAGATGCTGCCCGAGATCGCGCGGCGTGTCATCGCCGCCTACAGCAGACCCCGGCGATCTCGTGCTTGACCCGATGTGCGGGATCGCGACCACGCTCGTCGAGGCGATCCACCTGGAGCGCCGCGCGATCGGTGTCGAGCTGGAGGGCCGCTGGGCGTCGCTCGCCGCAAAGAACATCGAGCACGCCCGCGAGTCAAGGCGCGGCGGGAAGGCTCTGATTCTCAAGGACGACGCTCGCTGTCTCGGGCACGGTGTCCTGGACGAGCTCGCCGGGCAGGTGTCGCTGATCCTCACCTCCCCGCCATACGCGAACGCGACGCTCGGCGACCCGCGCGGCGGTAAGGGAATGGCTCGCTGACCGCGCGTCCGAAGGACGCCGGATGACCGCCACCGATCGTGCGCACGCGGCGAAGGCAACGACTGCTGCCGCTATGGCGACAGCACCGGCAGCCTCGCGCGGCTTCCCTACGGCTCGTGCGAGGACGCCGCAGACGGCTACCGAGAACGGGGAGACCTATCTCTCGTCGATGGCCGCCGTCTACACGGCCTGCGCACGGCTGCTCGCCCCGGCGGATACCTGGTGCTCGTCACCAAGAACATGCGCGCGGACGGGACGCTCAGCAACATGGCAGGCGACACGACACCGCTATGCCAGCACGCCGGACTCGTTTCTGGCAGCACATCGTCGCGCTGCTCGCCGCCGTCCGTGACGGGGAGCTGCGTCCCCGCCCCTCCTTTTTGCAGCTCCGAATCTCCGCCACGCGCTCGCCCGAGGCGAGCGCACCCACCTCGTCTGTCACGAGGACGTCCTCGTGTTCCAACGCCCACTCCCTACCCGCAAAAAGGGGTAACCCATGCAACGCTCACCAGGAAATCGCCGCTGGCAAGTCAAGCAAGCCGACTGCTTCACAGCGCTGCCACGGCTCGACGCTGACAGCGT
>CAVZYF010000018.1:0-104658 GCA_963779405.1 uncultured Solirubrobacterales bacterium | reverse complement strand
GGCCCTGATCCTCTCCTACACGACGGCGACGGCGGACCTGAGCTCGATCAGCGGGCCCTCCGACCAGACGGTGATCGACGGCGTGTTCAGGAGGAAGACATCCAGACCGGGCAGGTGCTGTTCCAGTGGAACAGCGCGGACCACGTGCCCGTTCGCAGAGCGAGCAGCCGTTGCCGGCATCGGCCAGCACGCCGTGGGACTGGTTTCACATAACGCGGTCAAGCTGGACACCGACGGCAACCTGCTGATCGACGCCCGTGACACCTGGACCACCTACAAGGTGGACCTGCACACGGGCAGCATCATCTGGCAGCTCGGTGGCAAGGCGTCGAGCTTCACCCTGCAGGCGGCCCCCGGGCAGACGCTCGATGACGCGGGCGAGATCTTCGCCTGGCAGCACGACCCCGAGGCGCTCGGCCACGACGTGTACACGTGGTTCGACAACGAGTCGGCGGCACGCCGGAGCTCCCCTACAGCCGGGCCGTGACTGTGAAGCTGAACCCGTGGAGCCACACGGCGACGCTGGTCGCCTCCGACGACCAGCCGGAGGGCCTGGTGGCACCGTCGCAGGGCGACGCCCAGACCACACCCAGGGCAACCTGGTGGTGGGCTGGGGCGCGCTGCCCTCTTCTCGGAGTTCGGCCCCTCGGGCCAGCTCCTGTTCAACGCACAGTTCCCCGCCGGCGTGAACACCTACAGGGCCTACCAGCAGCCGTTCCCCCTGATCTCCGGTTACGGCTCGGGCTCCTACGGGGAGCAGCACCCCGGGCCCAACGGCTCCGGGCAGTCCTACGGCCCGTACGGACGATCGTCCGGACAGCACGGGTACTCCACCCGGCAGTACCGGCACGTCTCCTAGAGGCAGGCAGCCGGGGTGATCCGCCCACGCGGCGGGTCACCCCGGGGCTGCATGGGGGCGGACCCCCGGAGCAAAGGTCCACCGCCGACCGTCGGGGTCTCGGCTCGGCCCACTGCCACGGACGCTCGTGCTGAGCGCCGGGCGGGGCGCCTACAATGCCGTTCCGCCAGGGGGACTGGTGTATCGGTAACACGGTGGTCTCCAAAACCGCAACGCCAGGTTCGATTCCTGGGTCCCCCGCTTGACAGGATTCCCCGTAAACGCGGGGAATCTGGCTTTGCAGAGCGGAATTTGGTCCGCGTGTCTGGTTGGGCCAGATCCGCATGGATCCGCTCGAATCCGCTTTCATTTACAGGTTTCGGTCCCTACAGCGGTCCCCTGGCGGGCGTGGCGTCCGGCCGTTTGGTGTGACTGGCGAGGGCCGCTCGAGGGCTTCCGCCGCGACGACGACGGCCACTGGCCCTCGTAGCCCGGGGCAAGGCTTCTCGCGGGTCTGCTCTCCGAGCACACCCTGGTCGCACGCGTCGTTCTACTCGCCGCCGTCGTCGCTTTGCGCCGCCACCGCTAACCCCTAGCCTCACCCGAGCCTGACGGCCCTCGCCGCCGACTCACCACGCGCCTACCCGCGCCCCAGCATCCACACGCCGGCTCGCCTTCAAGGCCCCCGCAAAGGCATCCCCGCCGCTCAGCGTCGCTGCGCTCCGCTTCGCAGCACACAGTTGCACTGAATAGTGCTGTCTTTGCTATTTTGCGAGTGGGGATGCTCTCCATCGGCAAGATCGCCCTCGGCCAGCACCGCTACTACGAGCGGCAGGTCGCGGGTGGCGGCGATGACTACTACTCGGGGCGGGGCGAGGCGCCCGGCGAGTGGGTCGGGGCCGGGGCAGAGGCGCTCGGGCTCTCTGGACATGTGAGCGCCGAGCAGTTCGGAGCGCTGATCGCGGGGCGCGATCCGCGCGAGCCGCGCGTGCGTTTGCGGGCCTCGGAGCGCGATCCCAAGGTCGCGGCCCTTGATCTGACGTTCTCGGCGCCGAAGTCGCTCAGCGTCCTGTTCGCGGTCGCGCCGGAGGAGATCTCGGGTGAAGCTCGTGGCCTGCCACGAGGAGGCGGTCAGGGCCGCGCTTGAGTATCTGGAGGCAGAGGCGGTGATGGTGCGCCGCGGTGAGGCAGGCAAGCAGTCGAGCGGGCCGAGGGGCTGATCGCGGCGGCCTACCGGCACCGGATGAGCCGTGCGCTTGACCCACAGCTCCACACCCACGTCGTCGCCGCGAACCTGGCGCGTGGGGGCGACGGGCGCTTCACGGCTCTGCACGGCGCGCCGCTGTATCGCGCGGCGAAGACCGCCGGCTTCCTCTACCAGTCACACCTGCGCGCGCTCGTGAGCGAGCGTCTCGGCCTTCGGTGGGGCGAGGTGCACAAGGGCGCGGCAGAGCTCGAGGGCGTGAAGCGGCCGGTGGTCGAGCACTTCTCAAAGCGACGGGAAGAGATGCTCCGTGAAGCCGAAGAGGGCGGGATCGGCCTCGAGCACGAAGGCCGCGGCGGAGAGCGCGGCGCTCGCCACGCGCGACCGCAAGCAGTACGGGATCGAGACCCACACCTGGCGCGAGGAGGTCCGCTCGCGCGCCGGCGGAGCTCGGGCTCGGCGCAGAGGAGCTCGACCGAGCTGTTCAGGGAGGGCTGTGAGCGCCCCGTCGGCGGCCTGATCGAGCGGGACGAGGCGGCCGAGCAGAGCCTCGGCGATCACCTGGCGGGCCCCGAGGGCCTGACCGCTCACAGCAACACCTTCGATGAGCGTGCGGTGCTGCAGGAGTTCGCCGCTTCGGCCACGCAGGGTGCCCTGGTGAGCGAGGTGCGCGGGCGGGCCGAGCGGTTCGCCGAGCGTCCAGACGTGATCGCGAACGCGCGGATGGTGAGATGACGACCGCCGAGCTGGTGGATTGCGAGCGGCGTCTGATCGCAGCGGCGGTCGGCCGGGCCGGCGAGGGGGCCGGCGTCGTCGATGCCTCGCTCGCTGAGCGGGCGATCGCCGCGGCCGACCGTCCGCTGACCGCCGAGCAGGCGATGGCCGTGCGCGCGACTGTGAGCACGGGGGACGGGGTGACCGTCATCCAGGCGCTCGCCGGCACGGGCAAGACCTACACCGCAGGCGTGCTGCGTGAGGTCTATGAGAGCGCGGGCTATGAGGTGCTCGGCGTGGCGCCCACGGGCCGTGCCGCACGCGAGCTCACCGAGGAGGCTGGGATCCCGGCACGCACGCTCGAGCGTCTGCTGATCGACCTGGAAGCAGCTCGGCGATGAGCTGCCACAGGGATGCGTTCTGATTCTCGACGAGGCGGGGATGGCCGCCACCCGGCCCAGCGCGCGCGTGCTGCAGGCCGCCGAGCGGGCGGGCGCGAAGGTGATCGCGATCGGTGATCCCGGCCAGCTCGCCTCCGTGCAGGCCGGTGGCTGGCTGGGTGCCGTCGGCCGCGAGCTCGGTGCGCTTCGCCTCACCGAGGTCATGCGCCAGCGCGACCCGGCCGAGCGCCGGGCGCTCGCCGCCCTGCACGAGCATCTTCCCCAGCACTACCTGGACTGGGCTGCACAGGCTGGACGAATCGACACGTTCGGCGACCCGTGCTGGCGCGTGCGAGCAGGCGATCGCAGCAGTGGCGGCGCGCAAGCGATGCGGTCGGGCCCGCCCAGGCAGTGATGATCGCCCGCGACAACGACACGCGCCCAGCGCTGAACAGCGCAGCCCGAGAGCTTTGGAGGGCTCTCGGCCTGCTCGGGGAGGAGCGCTCCTACGGCTCGGTTCGAGCTGGCGGTCGGTGACCGCGTGATCTGCCGGCGCAACGATCGCCTCATCGACGTCGACAACGGCATGCGCGGCACCGTTCGCCACGTTGACGGCGATCGTGTCGTGATCGACACCGACTCGGGGCTCGTGCGCGAGCTGCCCGCCGCCTACGTCACAGAGCACCTCGAGCACGCCTACTCGCTGACCGGCCATGGCATGCAGGGCGGAACCGTCGAGACAGCCCTGGTCGTGGCCGCTCCGCGGGACCTCACCGCCGGCTGGAGCTACACCGCGCTCTCCCGCGCGAGGGGAGAGACGCGCCTTCTGATCCACGACCACCAGCTCGCCGAGGACCGCAGCGAGTTCGCGCCCTCAGAGCAGACTCAGACGCCGGCACGCAGCGATCTCCTCGCCCGCGTGCAGCGGCACATGCTCGAGCGCGACGACGAGGACCTCGCGATCGAGCAGCTGCCCGGCGCGGGCCGCGCGGACGACCCTGCGCTGGCGGTCTCGCGGGAGCTCGCAGCCGAGCCTCCACAGGAGCGGGCGCGCCGCACTCGCGGAGCCCGCGCAGCCGGCCGGCGGCGACCCGCGCGCAGCTGCGGGAACTGCGCGAGCGCATCGAGCAGCTGCAGGCGCAGCTTCGGGCGCTGCCGCTCGGGAAGCTCCAGCGCATCGAGGAGCTCGACAGACTGGCGATCACCCTGATGAGCCGGCGGGAGGGAAACGCACAGCGGCTCGCGGAGCTACCCGAGCCCCGACGGCGATTCGGACGCGAGAAGGACCCCCATGCCGGTGAGCGCATCCACCTGAAGAACGCACTGCGACGCAGCGAGGAAGTGCTCGGGAACGTCCTTGAGCGGCGCTCTGATCTCGCACGCGAGCTGGGCGATGTGCCCGAGGTACGCGCAGAGCGCGATGGGCTCGAGCACGCGATCAGCGAGGTCATCAGGCAACAAACCGCGGTCCGCAACGAGCTCGCCGAGCGCGAAGTACAGACCCGCGCCGCCTGGGTCAGGGACACATTCGGCGAGCGCCCCGATGGGCCGCGGGCCGCCGAGGTGTGGGAGCACGGTGTACGACTCGCCGCGCGCTACCGCGTAGAGCACGACATCACCGACCCAGGCGATGCTCTCGGGCCCCAGCCCGAGCAGCGCGAGCAGCAGCGCGGCTGGGAGCGCGCCCGCAAGGCGATCGCGCGGGACCAGCGCCAGCTCGGCCGCGATCTCGAGGTCGAGGTCGATGTGCGATCTCGGGATCGGGTTCTGAGCGCCACTATGGTGCGTCTGTGTCGTACGGCTGTAGTTGCCAACCTGCCATGACTGACCAGCAGCTGCTCACTGTCGAACAGGTCGCCTCCGAGTTCCAGCTGACCTCTCAGACGATCCGAAACTGGATCAAGAGTGGAGCGCTTCGGCGGTGAAGATCGGCCACGTCTACCGGGTAAAGCGCGAGGACGTCGACGACATGATGCGCCGACACGAGGGCGAAACCGCCCCACTCGGTACCCATCGCGACCTCTGGGCCCCTGAGACTCTCGGGATGCCCTACCGCCGTCATGAGGACCGCCGCCAGCCGTCTATCTGGGATGGGACGAGCCGCTTCATCGCGCCGTCCAGGCGAAGCTGAGGCCGACGTCGGCCGAGACGCCCGCTTCGGTGGAAAGCGGGAGCGCTAATTCGTTCGGCGGAGACGACTGTTAATCGTCCACCTCAGGCGTCTCGCTGGCCGGTGGGGGCGCCCGCTTTCCGCGCAAAGGGGGCGCTGGCGTCGGTGCCTGCCGACGAGTCTGGACAGCAAAGCGAGCGCGGGCGATCTGCGGGTGACCGCTCTCGCTGGACGACGCCGACCGCGTGGCTCGGTCGGTGGGACGTCACAGCGTCGGACGTTACCTTCGTGCTAGCTGCCGCCGCTGAGTCGGGCGACCAGTTCGATCATTGCGTCAAGCGCGGCCTCTAGCGGCTTGGTGTCGCGTTTGACCTGAGTGAGGAGCAGGCCGCCCTGCAGGGCGGCTAGCAGCGCGAGGGCGAGGGTGTCGGGGTCGGTGTCGGGCGGGAGCTCGCCTCGTGCGTGCATCTCTCGTAGACCGCTCTGGATCGTGGCTTCCCATCGTTTGAAGCCCTCGGCGACGTGGGCTCTTGCGTCGGGATCGGTCTCGGCTAGCTGGCCTCCGAGAGAGCCGATTGGGCAGCCGCCGATGCAGTGGTGCTCGCGCTGGGCCGCGATCACGAAGTCGCGCCAGGCTCGGAGGCCCTCCAGGGTGCTGAAATCGAACGTTCTCCTGGCCCGCCGACCATTGTGTCGGCCTGGTGGTCAACGACTGCCCGGACCAAGGCCGTCTTGTCCTCGAAGTAGTGGTAGAGCTGCGAGCTTGAGACGTCCGCCGCCGCGCGTACGTCCTCGATCGTCGTGTGGGCGACGCCCTGCCGGAAGATCAAGCCGGCCGCCGCGTCGACTATGCGCTGACGGGTCTCCTGGCCCTTGCGCGTCAACGGGCGAGGGGAGGGGCTAGTCGTGTTCATATCGCAGATTCTACCAACAGAATGGATCGCACCTATCCATTCTGTGTTAGAGTGGAACGCACGATCCATTTCGAGGGTCGCGACAACCACTCAAAGGGAGAACGCGATACATGTCACTTCAAGGCAAGACCGCCCTTATCACCGGCGGCACATCCGGGATGGGTTCCGCCACCGCACTGGCGATGGCCGAGAAGGGCGCGTCGGTGATCATCACCGGCCGCGATGAGACCCGCGGCGCGAGCACCGTGGAGAAGATCCGGGCGGGTGGGCACGATGCGCAGTTCATCGCCGCTGATTTCTCGGAGATGTCCGAGGTGGCGGCGCGTCGCCGACGCAGCAGGCGAGATCGATGTTCTGGTCAACTGTGCCGGCTTGCCGCCCTCGCACCGACGGCTGACACCGACGAGGCGGCGTTCGACGGGCTGTTCCAGATCAACGTCAAGGCGCCGTTCTTCCTCGTCGCCGCGCTCGCCCCGAAGATCGCCGCCCGCGGCGGCGGATCGATCATCAACGTCTCAACGATGGTCGCGAGCTACGGCCAGCCAGGCATGGCTGCCTACGGCGCCTCGCGCGCCGCGATCGAGCTGCTCACCAAGGCGTGGGCCGCCGAATACGGGCCGCAGAACGTCCGCGTCAACGCGGTCGCTCCCGGTCCGACGTTGACCCCGGCATTGGAGCCGAGGTTGGAGATGGCCAAGGAGTTTGCCAAGACGATTCCGCTCCGCCGCGTCGCTGAAGTGCACGAGCTATCCGACGTCATCACGTTCCTCGCGACCCCCGCTGCCGGCTACATCAACGGGGCGATCATCCCCGTCGACGGCGGCCGCCTCGCGATCTGAGAGGGGAGGAGATGAGGCTGGTCACGACCGCGACGTCCGCAACCCACGGCACTGGACGCAGAAGTCTGACAGCCGTACCGGATCACCAATGACCATGTCTGTACCTAAGGAGCCAAGCACTCAAATGCAAACCACCGCAGAAAAGACCGTGTTGATCACCGGCGCCAACGTCGGGATCGGCAAAGAGATCGCCCGGCAACTGGCATCACGTCCCGAGATCGCCCGCATCTACCTGGCGTGCCGCAACCAAGACCGGGCGGCAACGGCAAAGGCCGAGCTCGAAGCGGAGACCGGCCGGCGCATCTTCGACATCGTTCTCATGGACGTTGCCGATCCGCGCTCGGTCCGCGCCGGCCTGGCGGGCATCGACGGATCGCTCGACGCGCTGGTCATGAACGCCGGTGGAATGGGCGGCAAGACGCCCATGGCCTTGACCGCCGACGGGGCCACTTACATGTTCGCGCAGAACGTTCTTGGCCACGTCGTCCTCCTCGAGGCGCTCCTGGCCGAGGACCGGCTTGGCGAGGTGGCGGTCTTCGCCGGAAGCGAGGCAGCCAGGGGAATCCCGAAAATGGGGTTCAAGCGGCCGTCGTTTGACTCAAACTCCGCCGACGAGCTCGCCACTGTCATCGACGGCAGCTATTTCGCCGGCGGCAAACCTGACGTCAATTTGGCCTATGGGCAGGCCAAGTTGATCGGCATCCTATGGATGGCCTACCTGGCCCGCCAACACCCCGACCGCCGATTCATCTGCGTGAGCCCCGGCAACACCACCGGCACCCAAGCACCCAATGACCTCGCATTGCCGCTGCGCATAGCGGCCAAGTACGTCATGCCCCGCCTGGGCATCGCCCACAAGCTTGACGTGGGCGCGAAGCGACTGGTCGACGGCGTCACCGACCCGACCCTGTCCAGCGGCGTGTTCTACGCCAGCGCGGCGGCAAGTCCTCAAGGGTCCCGTGGTCGACCAAGCAGACATCTTCCCCGATCTGGCCAACCCGTCGTTTCAGGACCACGCCAACGAGGCCATCCACCGCTTTATCACCTAAAAGACATTCGCGGAATTTTCCGGACAGCAGCAGTGCCGTTCAGAATGGACGTCGGGCACCCTTACGATCGGCAGCGCCGTCGGGCCAGGCGATCTCAGGGATCAGGCCGACCACGATGATCGGCGCGTCACCGGCGCAGAGCTTTGGGCCGCGCGCTCGTCCTTTCAGGGGAGGACCATGGATCTAAATATCTTCGCCGAACTGCTCCGGCGCTTGTCTCAAAACTCGTCGAATACAGGCGAGCGGGTAGGGCTCGAGCTCGAAGCCGCCCTCCTCGGCGACGTGCGTGTACGCGTACAGTGCGATGTCGGCGATCGTGTAGCGCTCGGCGACGAGGTAGCGGCGGCCACGCAGCCCTGCTCCATCCCCGCGAGCGCCTTGTAGCCGGCCTTGCGCAGGCCCGCTACGTACTCCTGCGGCACTGGGCGATCGGAGATCGACAAGAGAAAGCGCGCGACTGCAAGGTTCGGCTCGTGGCTGTACTGCTCGAAGAACAGCCACTGCATGACCTGGGCTCGCTCGAAGCGATCCTCCGGCAGGTAGGCGCTGTCCTCGCCGAAGTAGCAGAGATCGCATTCGACTCGGCCAGCGCACGGCCGTCGTCGAGTACCAGCGTCGGCACCCGCAGCGCCGGGCTGAGCTCCCCAAGCAGCTGCTCGCGCCCGGAGCGCTCCACGACATCGACCTCTCGGGTTTCATAGCTCAGGCCAAGATGGGCGAACAACAGCCGGACCTTGTAGCAGTTACCCGAGACGACGGAGTTGTAGAGCAGCATCACGCCGCCACCGTTCGATCGGCGGTTAGCTCAGCCGTCGGTGGCGCGTGGCGCATAGCGGTGGTGCAGCATCAGCGCGTTGCCATCGGGATCTGAAAAGAACGACATGTGGCAGACGCCGGTGTCGAACGTATCACCCTGGAGCTCGATGCCCTGTGCGGTCAGCTGTTCACGTGCTGCCTGCATGTCCTCGACGTGCAGCGCTATCGGGTTGACATTGGGGTGGTAGCCGAAGGGGAAGTTCTCGGCCACGACTACGCTGAGGGTCAGCGGCCCGGCCTCGAACTCCGCGTAGTGGCGCTCGGGTATCTTGACTGAGCAGGGAAGGCCCAGCGTCGTCCCGTAGAACTCGACGGCGGCCTCGAAGTCGTTGGTGGGAACGGTGACGAAATCGACACCGGTGATCGGCCCGGACGGACTGGCCATCTCGGTCTCCTAACGGTCGGTTGGTATCCAGATCACGATCCCAGGTTGGCAACCTGCCTGGAGCGTTTGACTCCTCCCACGTTACCCCTACCGGCTTCCCAGATGTCCTCAGGGGGGATTCCTCCCTCGAACCACCCGCCCCGTACACGACTTTCAATCCTGCGGCCCCCGCAGAGGCAGAGCACCAGCCACACTCGCCGTGTGCCCAGCGAGAAAGCCGAGCCCCCAACGCTCGTCCCCGTGACGGGTATCAAGATCATGCTGCGTCACGATCTGCGAGACGTGAAGGGCGCAAGCGCGCTCGCATTCGTTGCCGAGCCTGTCCTCCGTCCGCTGCAAAGGGCTGCCCAGCTGGTGCGGCAGCTCGCGCCCGGTCGCGGCTGCGAGCTCGTACTCTGGGATGCGCATCGGACGCGATACGCACATCGGAGTCTTCACGCTGAGCGGAGCTTTCGCATGCCCTCATTTCCGTCACCGCCGAGTGCGCAGACTCGAACCCCGACAGAGGACGAACCGGGGGACCTTGACCGCGTGTTTGCGAGTGGCACGGGCGGGGCGGTATCCGTCACGCTGACCCTTCGCGACGGCTTGGCACACATGGGGTGTGATTTCGAGGACGAGGGGCAGATTGCGCGCAGCGACTACTTCGTCAGCCACCATCCGGAGGACCAGTTGGAGGAGCTGGCTGCGGAAAACCGCAGACTACTAACCGAAGCCATGGAACTGCCGGGATTTCAGCCCGGGGAGTACTGGTGGGAGTTCGAGTGGGGAACCTCCGCGTGGGCGAATGCCAGAGGGCGCGAGCCGCTCCTCACAGAGGTGCTCGATGGGATCGACGTCCAAGGACCGGCAGCTAGGCCGCCGCTGGTTCCCGTGCGCTTCCCCCCGGCTACAGAACGGCGTCGCCCAGCAGTTCCTGACAGCTCGAGAAGCACACGTAGCGTCGAGCGGCCCAAGCTACGCCTACGCGCGTGCCGCTCATCAGGGCGCAGACACGCTTGGCGACCTGTTGACACGAGTAGCGTTCGGCGGCGCAGGGACAGTCGTGTGTACGAGCGGCCTGGTGGCTGTCCGCTGTGCGCTTCAGACTGCACTCGACGGGCGTGACGGCGAGGTGATGTTCGCGCGGGACATCTATCACGGATCGAAAGATGTATTGCTAGGCGTCGCTGCGACCACCGGCTTCTCTTCCGCGGCCAGCCATGACCCCCTCACTGCACTGCGTGCAGGCAAGCGTCCGGCGCTCGTATTCATAGATTCGCCCTCCAACTGGTTCCTTCAATGCCATGACATCGGCATACTCGCAACCGCCGCTCATGATGTCGATGCTCTGCTGGTTGTAGATGTGACACTTCAGCCCTGTCAACCCGCACTCGAGCTGGGGGCCGATATGGTCGTCTGTTCGCTCTCCAAGGACGTTGCGCTCGGACATACCCTCGCGGGCGCGATCGCTTGTCGTGAGGACTCGCTGCTCGCCCAGGTCGAAGGGAAGGTCCGGGCCTACGGTGGCTTGGTGGCCCCCGAGGTCGCCTTGACCGTCCACCAGCAGGCGGTCTCGCTGCGTGACCGCCTACGGGCGCAGGCTGCCAAGATGGCCATGATCACCGAGGCGCTCTCAGACCATCCTGCGATCCGCGGGCTCAACACGGCAAAAACACCTCTGTGTGGCG
Source organism: uncultured Solirubrobacterales bacterium (assembly GCA_963779405.1). Lineage (GTDB taxonomy): Bacteria > Actinomycetota > Thermoleophilia > Solirubrobacterales > Solirubrobacteraceae > Palsa-744. Next base: position 93,739 of record CAVZYF010000018.1, on the reverse strand, counting down.
ACTTGCCGGGAAGCCAACTCGCGCTGCGCTTGCTCGACCGTGGCGTTGCGTGGCGACTCGAACGAGTCGTTGGCCAGCGGTCGCTAGACCCGTCCGCGTGTCTACACCTCGCGGACACCTTCGGTTCAGCCTTCACCACGGTCGAGCACTTCGCCAGCCGGCGTCTGGGACCTCCAGGGGAGACGATTGGGCGCCCGGCGATTCCGGTCAACGCCGTGCGCGTGGGCCTCGGCTGTGAGGACGGCGATCAGATCGCTGCTGAGCTTAGTTTTGCTCTTGATGCTGCGCTGGGCGCGACACGCCCACATCCCTATCCACCACGAGATGGGACCGCGTCCACCCCAACTACGGGCTTTGCCGCCGTAGTCGATCGCAGCTAACGTTTGCGGCGTTGGCAACACACGCACTGGCCTGAATCCCAGGCCTTACCACCGGGCTACCTGCTTGCAGCAGCCCAAGCTCAGTGCGCTTGCGGAACTCCGCGAGACAATGCTCGTGCCAATTTTCGGTGCTGCGGTGCTCGCAGATTTCGATCGCCTGGCCACGGCGCTCCGCCGGGAAGTTCACCAACGCCCAACCTTCGTTGCTGATCCCAATGTGCCCGTCAGGGTGCTGTTGGCGAAACATACGAATCAGCACCTTGCGGTTCGCGCGGTACTCAACACCGTAGTGCAAAGTGCCAGCCCCGAAAGCATTGCGCCAGCCCTGCCAGAGGCCTTCAGTCTGCGGGTAATCCTTCTCCACAGTCTCGGGGTCAACGGCCAGTTGCCCGAGGGAGAGCAGCGCAGGGCGACCGAGTGAGGCAACGTACTCACGCGTCTCATCGTCACGTCCTGGGTAAAAGCTCTTCCCGGCATCGCGATCGCGAAGCCGAGGCCCGATGCTGGCAGTCGGCACGACAAGAATGTCGGGGAACACTCGCGACAGCTCTGTCCCATGTGCCAGCTGGCTCGACGCCACAAGCCGACTTGAGCGTCTCGCGAGGTCGCGAAGTTGCTCGTGTGGCTCCACCACCGCCTTCAGGTGGTCAACAAACGCGCCGGGCACAGTATACGTTGGCTGCAGCTTCCTGACGGCCGCTTGGTAAGACGCGATCGTCTCGTGATCGGCATCCGGCTGCTGACGGTCGTGTGGAGTGCCCGTAACGAGCGGGATCATGCGGTCAACGCAGGATGTGCTGGCGCTGACGCTCGCATGCAGCAGGTGGCGGATGCCACCGTGAAACGACCCTAGAGACACCGCTTCGCGCGTATCGGCGACCTGGTCAACCACTAGGTCGTAGATCACAGGAGTGCTGATGTCCGTCTGCATCAGCCGCACCGCCAAAGCCGCCGCCTGAACGAAGCCGGGACTGAAGTGCTCCCGAACGTGACCTTCGCTGATGGCCGCCATGGAGCAAAGCCCGTTCAAGCGAAGGCCTTCGCGCGCCGAACCGTCGTGGACCTTGGTGGTGACGGCGGCGCACAGCTTTGCAAGCACGTCGCCGTTGAGCACCGTCCCGGTGACCCGGGCCACGAGATCGGCGGCGATCAGCGCGTGATGTGCGGCGCGCTCCGCAGCGGCCTTCGCGTCAACCTTGTCCAGTTCGACGGGTTGACGAAGCGCTAGGTTCCGGCTCTCTGGACCATCGGCCATCTCTCTCCTCCTGCTCTCTTGAACCTATGCGCACCCTAATCGGATGCCTAACCGGAAATCAAGATCGCCACGGGCTCGGGGGGAATTCCGCTCCTCACACGCCCTTCAACATCGGATTTCTACCCCGCTACTTGCCTCTACAACCGAACGGAGCACACAATGACCCGTGCCCTGCCGAGCTATCTGCCCGATGACCTTGGCCGTCCTCATCGACGCTGGCCTGCAGCCCGCAACTCCGACAGCCCGCGGCCTGAGGATTCTTCGCGCAGATGCATCTCAAATCGAGGTTGCTGGGGGATACCCCCGATATGCTTAAGTCCGATTCGAGACACCTGACAGCGATGCGATGGGCGGTCGAGCCGGCGACCGACGGTGTCGGCACCTGGCTCGTGGGTCGGGCCCTCGAGCGGATCTACGTGATCGCCGCGCCTGGGTCGGCGATCACAGCTATTGAGTTTGCCCGGCCCTGGCGCGATGAGGCCCAGATCGCTGGCTGGCGACTGGCCGTCTGGATATTCGCATCCGACTCTCATCCGAACCTAGATCGTGACCCACCCACGGAACCAACGGAGATCATTGACACGGGCCACGTGCTGTCGCTTGTCGATGTGCGTTTGCATCACCTGGTCGAGCAGATCCTCGTGGATCAGTTGAGCCATCTCGAAGCAATCGATCTCCTGCCAGCGCTGGCGCAAGATCCCGACTATGAGACTGCGGCCCACGATGACCTTGCGGCCTTGGCCTGGGCTCGCTCAGAGCTGGCGAACGCGTTCGCCGCACGACATAGCCATCTATTGAGACCACGAGAGCTCTTGCGGACCCGCCACCGCGAGGTCAACACCAGCGACCTCGAATCTGTACCGAAAAATGTCGATGAGCTTGAACGGCGCCAGGAGACCAGGATCTATACCCGCCAACTTGGTGGTCATGAGTTGCTACGGCTCTTGAAGCGTCGCTTCATGTGGCGCGCGCTCGATCACATGCCCCAGCTCGTCCTCATAACGATCGTGTCCGCAACACGAAGGCGCTCCGAAGCGCGCGAACTAGCTGCCCGGCAGCTTGCTCAACGCTGCATCGCCTACGACTGGCCGCCCATGGGCGAGGGGCCAGGCGTTAGAGGGCGCGTTCGGGCCATTCTCGCACCCGACCGTCCTGTCAACGGTGGGGATCTCGTACGTGGCGTCGGCCAAGTACGCTAGCGACTACCGAGTAGTAATACACGCCGATCCCATCGGCACGGTAGCAACGCGCCGCCTTACTGCCCCGCTTGAGTCAGCACGTTGCCGCGTCCAAGCCGCGCATCAGTAGAAAATCGGCGCTGAGCACAACGTCAGCACACTGGGTCTGTAGCCGCTTCGTTCCAAGACCACGGCTCCTTCCAACCCTGGTCAATTACGTCATAGATAGCCCTGAGATTCTCACGCACCTTCGGTGCTGAACTACAACGTTACGGCCCTTTGGGCAGATGCTGTAACGACAAGTTAGGGCCCTTCGGGCAAGCCGGTCACGGCGTCCGTGCCGTTCCCTCCAAAAAAGCGCAGACTCCACGCACCGAAGGAGCTGAATCTTTAACTTTCTTACTCTGAGTTATTACCTTTATCTGTGAGTGTTTCACTGTTTTCAGGCCCCTTGACTTAATTTCTGTGAGAGCTACGTTCGATGTGAGATGCAAACGACTCACAAGATCGAGGGGAGCTCAGCCGTCAGGTTCGCCAGGTACCTCCTCGCGGAAGCGTCGCGGGGTGACTACTACACCCACGACGGCCAGGGCGGCAAGTCGGCGCCGACCCAGTGGCACGGTCCGGAGCACCTGTTGCGCCGCTTTGGGATCGACCCGGAGAAGGCCGTCGAAATGAAGCACTTGGGACCTCTGATGCAGGGCTTCGATCCCGTCACCGAGAAGCCGATCCGCCCGGCCGGATCCAACGGCACGAGGGTGGCTGGGATCGACCTCAGCTACGCGCCGCCGAAGGAAGTCTCCGCGCTGTGGGCGACGACCGACCCCTACCGCCGCGCCCAGATCGAGGTCGCCCACCGCAAGGCGGTCAAGAGCACGCTGGAGCGGATCGAGAGGGAGGTCGCTGTGGTGCGACGCAAAAGCGGTCGAGTCACCCGCTTCGAGACGGCCAAAGGCCTGCTCGCCACGGAGGTCGTGCACACGACCAGCCGCCTCGGGAAGGACCAGGACGCGATGGGATCCCCGACCCGCAACTGCACTCCCACATCGTGATCCTCGCCGCCGAACGCACAGGACGGCACGATCGCCGCCGTCGAATCCAGACAGATCATGAAGGCCGCCCGCGAGAACGGCGCGTGGTACCGCAGCCAGTTGGCCGCGAACCTACAGGAGCTCGGTGTAGGGATCGAACGGCGCCAGGGCAACGGCGAGCGCTACTTCGGCGTGAAGGGTGTCTCCAAGGAGCTGTCCGAGCGCTGGTCGACCCGCACCCAGGAAGTCCACCGCGCCGCGAACCTCTTTCGTCAACGCTATGGCCGTGAGCCCGGGCCCCGACGAGCTCGACTCCTTCACCCTCTCCACCCGCGGGTCCAAGACCGCCGCTTCTCCGGAGGAGGTCAATGCCGCCTGGCGCGCGCTCGGCGAGGAGCACAACCAGACCGCGAAACGCTCCGAGGAAGCCTTCCACGACTGGGGACTCCACGCCGACCCGAATATCGACCCCGCCGAGGAGTTGCTCGTTGCGGTCACCAGCGAACGGTCGATGATCACCGCGGCCGAACTGCGAGCCAAGGCGTACGAGCTATCCGCAGGTGTATGCCGGCCCGCCGAGGCCGATCGGCTGATCGTTGAGTTGGAGCGCTCCGGTGAGCTGCTGCGCTGGAGGACGGCACCTACACGACCAAGCGTCTGCGCGAAATCGAGCAGGCCACGATCACGACCGCTCAGCGCCGCGCCGGCGACACCGTCGCCCCCGTCACCGACCGAGTCCTGAGCAGGCACGCCTCCAGAAGGACCGCGAGCTCAAGGGCGCTCTCAGCCAGGAGCAGCGCGAAGCGCTCGAGACAATCACGGGACCCGGCGGCGTCGTGATCCTCGTGGGGCAGGCCGGGCACGGGGAAGGGGGTCGTGCTCTCCGCCGCCACGGATGCTTGGCAGAAAGAAGGCTATGAGGTGATCGGCACCGCTGTCCCGGGCGCGACCGCGATGCGTCTACAGGCCGACACGAAGTCCGACCAGGGCGTCACCGCCGACTCGCTGATCACCAGCATTCGAACACGGACGCCTCGACCTCGATCCCAACACCGTGATCGTGCTCGACGAGGCCGGCGATGGTCGACAGCGAGCGCCTATCCAAGCTCGTCAAGCTTGCGGACGAGGCCGGCGCCAAGCTCGTCCTTGCCGGCGACGCCGCGCAGCTCTCCTCGATCGGAGCTGGTGGCCTCTTCAAGTGGCTGGAAGCGCAAGGTCCCGACCGCAGAACTGCACCGAGGTGCACCGTGCGCATCACGAGTGGGAGCGCGAAGCGTGGTTCAGAGGTCAGAGAGGGCGAACCCGGACTGGCGCTCGCGCGCTACTCGGCCCACGACCGCCTCCACGTCTACGACACCCGTGCTGAGGCCACCCAGGCGATGGTCGAGAACTGGGATCAGAACCGCCAGGGCCTGCCGGCGGATCAGACCGTGATGATCACCGACTCCTCGAACGCAGAGCGCGACGAGATGAACGCCCTCGCGCAAGACCGTCGAGCGCAGGCGGGCGAGCTCGGATCAGCACCGCGTCCAGCTACCCGGCAAGCCCTACGGCCTCGCCGCCGGCGACGAGGTGATCTTCACCGACAAATTCAAGATCAAACGGCTCAAACGCGTCGAGAACGGGATCACCGGGACCGTCATCCACGCCAGCCACCAACGAGAACAAGGTCACGATCCAAACCCGCGATCGCCCACCACGGAAGGTCGAGGTCGACACCGAGAAGTTCTCGGAGCTCTCGCTCGGCTACGCAGTGCACATCCGCAAGGGCCAGGGCTTCACCGCCGAGACCTCAGGAATCCTCGCCGGCGGCTGGCAGACAGACAAGGAGCACATGTACGTCTCCCTCAGCCGCGCCCGCGAGCGCACCGACGTCTACGTCAGTCCGCGAGGACCTCGGCGAGCAGGGCATGGACACAGGAGCAATCGAACGACTAGGAGAACGCATGGCACGCAGCCGCGCACAAGAAGCCAGCATCACCAAAGACGTCGCGGAGCCGACCGCCGAGCCCGAGCCGACCACCGAGCACCCCGCGCAGATCGAGCCCGCCACACAAGCCTTGCAGGAGCGGATCGTCGACCCCGCCGAGCCCAACGCTCTCAGCCGAGCCAGCACAGCAACACGAGCCCCCGACCCGGACCGCAGAGCCGCGGGTCCAGCACTCAGGCGAGATCCCCTCGTCCTCCAACACCACTCAGGGAACCGAGAGCGAGATCCAGGAGGTACTCAAGGCACGCCGAGCACGCCAGTTCGAGTGGCAGCGCGCGATCGACGTGGACCGCAGCGGCAACGTCAACGAACAGGCACGGGAAGTCGAGGCGATCGAGCACCTCGCCGAGCAACTACGCGGCGACGGAGCAAGCGAGGTAACGATCACCAAGGAGATCGCCAAGCAGACCGCCGGCCGCGAGGCTGACCTGGAGCGCAATACCCAGGCCCAACGCGAACACGAGCGACACATCGACAAGGTCCTCGAGCAACAGCGACAGCGGCTACTCGACTCTGAGGTACCCCGTGAGGCCGATCGCGAGCAGGACCTCGACCGGTTGACGGACCAGAGACCCTCCGCAACCACTCAGCCAGACGCCGGCCGTGACCCTTACATCGAGCAGGTCATCCAGGAAGCCCGAGACGGCCAGCAAGACCGCGAGCCAGAACGCCCGTCCGAGCACCAGCCGGCCCACGTCGAGCGGGATGAACCCTCGATCGAGCAAGCCGATCAGGACGGCCGCGACCCCTACATCGAGCAAGCCATCCAGGAAGCGCGCGACCGCCAGGAGTCCTGGGAGCGCGGCATCGACCCAGACCGCGACAACGACCTCGGGTTTGGGATCGAGTAGCGAGCGCCGGCACCAACAGTGGAGCTACCGCGGCTGCGGCGAAGAGTCGCGCCCGGTCGCTTCGCGACTCCCCCTGGGGCGCTCCCTGAAGGCTCTACACCGCCAACCCCATGCAGCCCAGGGGCGCTCGCGACGCAAGCCGCCCAGCCAGAACCTACCGGGTCGTTTTGCAGCCGGGGCAGGCCTAAGCGCCCCAGCCGAGCGTCTCAGAGTGCGGCCAACAGGGCGCCCTGCATCCGGCGAGGCATCAGACCCGACGTCTTGGTGGCGGTGCAGATCGCTGCAAGGTTTCGCCACAGCTGTCGTCGTACGTCATCGTCGCTCAAACTCCAAGCCTCACCGAGGGCGCGCTCGATACTGCTCACGGCTCCGGGGCGGTCGGCAGCCTTATCGGACTTTCTGGTGTGGGGGTAATCGGTCTCGGTCAGGACTCGATCCTCAGGCAAGTTCGCGATCACCTTCGGTCGAAGAGCCTCGGCCCCATTCAAGGAAAAGAAGCAGCCAAGCTCGATGGCGCGCTTTGTCTCGCTGGCATTTCCTCGCCACCAGTGAAGGATGGCGCCCGAGATGCCAGCCACAGTCTCAAGTTCGTCGAGCACGGGTGTAGAGGCACGGACGCTGTGGATGGTCGCTAGTCGCGACTGATCCCGCGCAACTTCAAGGGCTTGGCGAAAGACACGGCGCTGGTCGATCATCGGCACCTTCGATCCGCCGTCGAGACCAATCTCACCGATCAGGGGCATGGTCGCGATGAGCTCGGTAAAGCGTTCTGCATCGAAGCTACTGATCGCCGTCTCTAATAGTGGGTGACAGCCAAGCCCCCAGACACACAGCTCGTCGCGCCGCTCCGCAGCCGCAGTCCATTCGGACGGATCTCGGGTCACGGCGAAGACCGCGCTCCGTAGCGCACGGAGCTCTCGCTCATCGATGCCGGTGAGGATATGCGCGTGAGCGTCGATCGGCAAAAGTGTGGCCATTAGGGGATGCTTTCTACAACTGGTTGGAGCTCGCGGAGTCCTCGATCAACTAGCGCGAGCGCGTCCGCGATTGGGATCCGCGGCGGCAAACCGAGCGCCAAGAGATCGCTGGCGTCATAGCCTCTATGCAGCCGATAGCGCACAGCCTCAATCGTCTTGCGCCTGGTGGGAGTAACGAATTCGTCTCGTCGAGGGTCTCCTCTTAGCTGACCCTCGACGTACTCGGTCTCATCAGTGAGGTCGCTCGCCAAGAAGGCCCCCCTGCGCACCAGACAACCAAAGCACAGGCCGCACTGCGCACCCTGTGGGAACCCCTTGAACCAGGGCACCTTCCCGCAGGAATGAGTCATCGAAAAGAGATGGTCGGCGGCGCCTGCCGACAGCTGATTTGACGCCTCAGCGAGCACCTCACCCTTCGTGCGATCTTCCAGTGGGTTGCGGAGGTCAGCCTTCAGCCCGAGCCCTTGGAGCGCAGCGACCAGTCCATCAAGGAACCCGGGGTGGGTGGTGCGCGTTGTGAGTGAACCCCTCCGCTCGGGGCTCAGTGGAGGGTTGATACCTGTGAAGCCGTTCTCGCTCATCCAGAGCTCAGCGTTGCGGACGGCGGCAACCGCCAGGCCGAGGGCCAAGAACAGAAAAGATCGGCTGCGGCGGGACTTCTCGTCACGGAACGGCAGCCCCGACCCGACCTGGTACTCGCGGCGGCGCAGCTGTAGTCGATAGTGAACCGGGGTCGCCCCCCAGATAGCCGAGAGCTCATCGACCAACCGGGTCTGCACTGTCGCCAACGAGTTGGCATCCCAGTGTGAGACAAGCACTGGAGCCTCGCCCGTTGCCTCCTGGGCGGCAAGCGCCCCCGCGAGCGAGTCAGAGCCTCCGCTAAACAGGCAGACGACGCGCGCCGGTTCTGTCTCGGCGAGCCGTCCGCGACGTGGCGGCCGCTCTTTCTCGAACTCGAGTTGCCACCGATCGCCGCTCAGGATATGGAGGAGATGCTCAAACCCCTCGGCACCAGCTCTCCATATCTCGGGCGCGGAGACGGGAACAGTGAGGCTGAGGTCGCGGTCCCACCTCACACCGGTGCCCCGTTCGCGGGGTGATGATCGGTCAGCAAGAAAGACCAAGACGGCGAGCCGAACGAGGTCGAGGTGGAGCGGCGGGACATCGCCAAGCTCTTCAAGGCGCGGGCTGAGCGTCGACTGAAGCGAGCACACCTCGTTGCGCGGTCGCCACAGAAAATCGTTGACGCTCAGCTGCTCGAGCTGCCGCGGTCCGGCCTGCAACAAGAGGCGGTGCGAGCTCACTCGCCAGCACGGAGAAACGTCCGTGCATCGTCGAGGGCTTTGTAGATGGCCTCCTGGATGTTTTCGGGCTCTAGGCGGTCGGGTAGCTCCAGGTGGTTGACGGCTGTTTCAATGAGTTCCCGCACCTGGTCCTCCTCGTCAATGGTCGTGTAGCCGTCGCGTGTCCCGTCTCGAATCGCGTCTCCGACCTCTGTAATTGCGACCTCGAAGACATAGTTGACGATGAACGCTCGAACCGCATCGTCTGCAGTCGCGCCGTCGGCGAGCACCGCCAGGATCGCCACGCCTGACGCGTGCTGGAGCTCATCCTCTTGGATCCCTCCAACTGACCCCGAGACCGCGTCGAGGATCTGGCGAGCCTGCTCAAAGGGATCGAGATCTTCAAGGTCGGCGAGGGTCAGCCCGAACTTTTGGAGGGTGCCCTCGTCGCCGCCGCGAAGCGCGAGACCAGCTGCCGCTACGCTACCGCCGACAGCGGCAGCCTCGGCACGGCTTCGTTGACGCGTACCACCGCCTTGACCTGCCGCACCGGCCGCGCCCCCGATCCCGCCACCACGGCCCCCACTTGGCGTGCGAATAATCGGGCGCGCGACAATCGGCCTCAAGCGCCCCGGGGAGATCAAAGACTGCGGGTCGTCGCCCGCGTCCCAGTCGAGCGCATCGGCGACGTCTGAGACAAGCTGGTGGGCGTTCTCGGACGATGGATCGGTGCCGAAATCGCCTGCTTGATCACGTGCCTTTTTCCAAGCCGCACCGCCGCTGCCGCCGTAGGCTCCCGACGCACCCATCAGGAGCTACCTTGCGCCTCGTTCAGGTGCTTAACCGCCACGGCGGCTACGCCCTTCTCGAGGCGACCAGAGTTCAACCCAGCCTTTGACTACCTCGAGCAGTACGGGCTGGGCGTTCCTCTGCGGAGCAAGCGCTATAACGAGGGAGCCTTTGATGCGTTTGGGGTCCAGCTCCTTAAGTCCGGCGACCATCGCCTCCGCCACAATCGCGTCCCGTGCGAGCGTCGCGAGCGCCGCTGCGATCTCCTTCTCCTGCTCCGGTTGGCTCTTGGCCTTCGCGACGAAGTAGCGAGCTAGCGCCAGCTGGTGGTCAAGGCTGAGCTGTTCGACACGCGCTACCGCAGCGCGCTGTTGGCTACGCGAGCCCATGAAGAGTTCGGCGAGCTCCCGAACCTCCATCGGTAGCCCAGACTCCGGACTGACGCGGCTTTGCAACGACGCGGCAAGGCGCAAGTACGCATCGAGATCGAGCGCTGCCAGCTCGGGCTCCAGTTTCGCCCACTCGCCAAGGGCAGAGAACGCAGTGTCGCTCGCGGCACCGTCCACTTGGCCGTGACCCTTCTCCAACGCTGTCAGGCGAGTGCGAAGCTCGCCTTCGCGCATCCAGTTCAGCAGAGTCACGAACGCGGCATCCTCGAGCTGCTCGAGGACCATCAGCTTTGCGAGCGCGTTCGGCTGCAAGTCGATCCCGCGTCGTTCGGCAACGGTGGCTCGGATCCAATAGTCGTTGAGGAACCGCTTCAGACGACGTGGGTTCCCTTCCAGACGCTCGTAGAGCACCGGAGCGAGCATCGTCGCGAGCTGGAGGTCGGCCTTGGCCTCATCGGAGAGGCCCGTGTCTGGCAAACCCTCGAGGACGTCGCCCTCGCCCGCGGCACGACGCTTCGCACAGTGCTCCGCGTAGGGCACGAGCCCGTTCTCACCATCTAGATGTCTCTCAAGCATGAGGAGAGCCAAATAAGCCTCGGTCTCAGCGCGTCCAAGCGCCGGGACCCGCACCGGGATCTGGACGATCTTCTCAAGGTATTGACGCCCCATCTCAGCGGCCTGGGGCGATGGCTCGTATTGGGTAGCGATCGCCAGCGAGACGGTGCGACGGTCAGCCGCTAGGACGAAGGCCATCTTCGGGACCGAGAGGAAGAGCTTTACGGCCTCCAAGCTCGCGACCACGGTAGTCGGCAGGCAGCGGTCCAGATCGTCCACCAGGACGACGACGCGCTCTATCTCGGGCAACTCCTGCATTAGCTTGCTGAACTCATCTCGGAAACCCTGAAGGGTCGGCTCCTCGACGATCTGCGGGTCGGTTCCGAAGAGGTCGATGACTTCATCGATCTTTGGGAGGCCCATCGACAAGACTGAGTTCGTGGCGAGCTTGATGACCTTCGATAGCTTGATTCGCCGCGCAAGCGACTTGAACTGGGTTTTCACGGTCTCGGAAAGCTTGTCCCAACCGCCCTGGCGTCTTGCCGCCTCGTCGCGGATCTCGTTTAGGACCTCGCCGATTAGTGTGGCCTTCGGGTCAGTAGCGGGGTCGTACTCCCACGGGTGCGTCGGAATGACGACGACCGATGGGTTCTCCTTCAGCTGCTTGCCGAGTATGGCGAGGATGCTGCTCTTCCCCGACCCCCAGTCACCCTCGATCCCGACCGTGACGGGATCGAGCTTGTCTCGCAGGACGGCTTCGACCACCGGGGCTGTCACGTCGGCGAAGCCGAGTAGGTCCAGCTCGCTAGGGTTATCCGACCAAAGTGGTGTAGCCATTGAGTCTCGCAGCGCCTCGCTCGATTTGAACCAGCTGAACTCTATTCGACGAGCAGGGCCGCCGAGAAGAACACGAAGGCGAGGTCCCGATGGGGGTGCCGTATTCTGCCTGAAGGGCACCGGTACCGCGCGCGGGCCGACCCCCACAGGCCCCCATCGGAGCTGGATCGTTGCCCTGCGAGCCGCGTCCGCGGAGCGCGTTTCGTGCACCACCACCCTCGGCCATTACCGAGCGCTCCGGGAGGGGCCCCGCAAGCATACGACTCGCGTCGATCGACGACCGATCAACCATGTCGCATGCGAAATTGGTACGCAATTGGTACGCGCGCAGCCCAGCAAACCGCCATCAGCCCACAAAAAAACCCTCCATTTGGAGGGCTTTCTTGTATAGCGGGGGCGGGATTCGAACCCGCGACCTTCGGGTTATGAGCCCGACGAGCTACCAGACTGCTCCACCCCGCGTCGTAGCCTTTAGTTGTAGCAAAGAACCGTCTTACCGGCTGCGACTGTGCTTGCAACAGTGCCCATCCTGGATCAGATGAATGGAAAGGCTCCCCCGGTCCCACCCGAGCAGCTCCCCCGGTCCCACGCGAGCTACCCTGCCAACGTGACCAGCGCCACCAGTCCAGTCCTGTCTGCGTCGCAGTTGGCGACGCTGCGCCTGCACGGTGAGGAGCGCTCCGCGGCGGTCGGCGACGTGCTCTTTGAAGTCGGCGACCGGCGCTTTCCGTTCATCGCCATCATCGAGGGCGAGGCCGCCGTGCTCGACGAGGCGGGGCGGGAGATCGTCCGTCACGGCGCCTCGGGCTTCCTGGGCGAGATGAACATCTTGACGGGCCAGACGGGCTACCTGACGGCGGTCGTCACACAGCCGATGCGCTATATCGCTGTCGATCGCGATCGGTTGCGTCCGTTGCTGTTCGAGGATGCGCCGCTCGGCGACGTGCTGCTGTCGAGCTTCATGGCCAGGCGTGAGGCGCTCCAGCAGCAGAGCGTTGGCATGGAGGTCGTGGGTCCACGTTCCTCGGAGTCGACGCGGCGGATGGTGGAGTACGCGCGGCGCAATCGCCTGCCCTTTACCTGGCGCGAGGGGGACTCCGTCGCCGCGGCGACGGCAGAGGAGGAGGCGGCGGCGATGGCGGAGGAGGCCAACGCAGGGGCGCCGGCGCCGAGTGGGACGTTCGACGCGAGTGAGCTTCCGCTGGTGCGGCTGCCGGGCGGAATGGAGTTGCGCAACCCGACCAGCGGCGAAGTGGCGCGCGCACTGGGGATCGGGCTCGAGCTCGCGCCGAGGGAGGAGGTCGACCTCGTTGTGATCGGCGGTGGTCCGGCCGGCCTGGGAGCTGCTGTTTACGGCGCCTCGGAGGGCCTCGAGACGCTCGTCGTGGAGGGCACTGCGCTGGGCGGGCAGGCGGGCACATCGCGGCGGATCGAGAACTACCTCGGCTTCCCCGCCGGCATCAGCGGCTCGGAGCTCACGAGCCGCGCGGTGACCCAGGCGCGCAAGTTCCAGGCGCGTACCGCCACGCCCTATCGCGCAGTGGCGCTCGAGCCGGGAGGCGACCGCCACGTCGTGCGCCTGGAAGGTAACCACGAGGTCTCCGCCCAGGCCGTCGTCCTGGCCACCGGCGCCGACTATCGCCGGCTGCCAGTGCAGGACCTTGCCGACTACGAGGGCATCAGCGTCTTCTATGCGGCCGGCCCGCCCGAGGCGCAGCGTTGTGGCGCAACCCGGGTCGGCGTGATCGGGGGCGGCAACTCGGCCGCCCAGGCGGCCGTCTGGCTGGCTCGTGGCGGCGCGCTCGTAACGCTGTTGCATCGCCGCGGGGACCTGCGCGAGACGATGTCCGACTACCTGGTGCTGGAGCTCGAGCGTTACGGCGTAGCCGTGCGCGATCACAGCGAGGTGGCTGCCCTGCATGGCAGCGATGGCGAGCTCGAAGCCGTGACGCTACGCGACGGGGAGCGGCTGGCGTTCTCGTTTCTGTTTCTGTTCCTCGGTGCGGCACCCTGCACCGACTGGCTGGGCGACGTCGTGGCACGCGACGAGAAGGGCTTCCTGTTGACGGGCTCTGACGCCGGGGTTGAGGGCCTGCTCGAGACGAGCGTTCCCGGGATCTTCGCGGCCGGTGACGTGCGCTCAGGCTCGGTCAAGCGGTGCGCCACCGCCGTCGGCGAGGGCGCCATGGTGGTGCAGTTCGTCCATCGACGACTGTCCGGCGTGCCCGCCGCATAGAGCGCGCCTAGCGCTCAAAGCTCGTTTGCCGCCACCTCGTGCGCGGCATCTCGATCCGCAGTTCCCTGTCCCTGTAAATGGACTACTGGGGACGAGTTAGGGACATTCCCGATTGCGCGGCCGGCGCCACGGGCCGACACTGTCGCCATGCTCAGAACAAGAACAAGTACCGATCACGCAATCGCCGGCGACGCAACCGATGTCTAGTCCTGAGAGCGGACGTAAGGGTCGCCGCCGCCTCGTCCGCGTACGACGCGGGCGCCTGATCGGTGGCGTCTGCAGCGGCCTGGGAGCTCACTTCGACGTCGACCCGATCCTGTTTCGCATCGCGTTCGTCGGGCTTGCGATCTTCTCGGGGGTCGGGATCGCGCTGTACCTGGCGATCCTGCTGCTGGTACCGGAGGAGGGGGCGAGCCGGGCGCCGATCTTCCTGCTGTGGCGTGGCCCACCGGGGAGCAGTGGCACGCGAGCGCCGACCGGCGGCTGCTCCGCTGGCTCGTGCTCGCGACCGCCGTCGTCGCGTGGGCGGTCCTGCTCGCGGTGACAGGCGCGTGGCTTGCGGGTATCGACGGGCAGCTCGCCGCCTGGGCGGTGGTCGCGATCGGCGCGGCACTGATCCTCACCGCGTTCACGGGCGGGGCTCGCTGGCTGGTGCTGCCGGCCGTCGCGTTCGCCCTGTCGGTGGCGGTGATCGCCGCCGCACACGTCGACCTGCACGGCGGTGTGGGCGAACGCACCTATCGTCCGCAGACCCTGAGCGAAGTGCGTGACGGCTACCAGCTCGGCGCCGGCCGGCTCGAAATCGACTTGCGTGAGATCGCGTTTCCACCGGGGAGCACCCGGCTGCACGTTCGGCTGGGTGCGGGTGAGCTCGTCGTCCTCGTACCCCGCGGCGTTTGCGTCGCGACCAGTGCGCGCATCGGCGGAGGCTACGTCGGGGCACTCGAACAACGGTCCGGCGGCCTCGACGTCGACTGGGCCGAACGTCCCTTCGCCGCCGCCCCACACGCCGCGCCTGGTGCTGGATGGGAACGTCGGGCTCGGCGCGCTGCTCGTGGCCGACCATCCCGTGCGAGCGCGGCTGGAACGGCTGGGGCTGGGGCGGTGCAGGAGGCTGGTTTCCAAGCCACGCCCACCCCGCTGCGCTCGGCACCAACGAAGCCTGCTTCCCGACAGACGCCGCGAGTGGTTCTCCCGCGGAGGGCACGAGTCGCATTCCCGCGGAAGGGGCGAGTCGATGAGGCGCCCGCCGAACGTCACGGTCCTGCTGACGGGCATCGCCGTCCTCGCGCTGGGCATGCTGCTCGTGCTCGACGCGGACGGCACCATCGACCTCCGTTTCGCGTATATGGCGCCCGTGCTCGTCGGGGCGTTCGGGGCGATCCTGCTCGCCAGCGGCCTCGCCAGCCGCGGTCGCGGCGCGGCTGAGAACATGAGCGGCGATGTCCCACCCGACGAACCCGCCGCGCGGCTCCCTTAGGATCGCGATCGGCACGGGCCTGTTGGTCCTCAGCGGCCTGCTGTTTGTGCGCGCGGCGGGGCCCTGGCCGGGAGACGCGATCGTCTGGCCGGCCACTGTCGCCGTTCTGGGAGCGCTCCTGATCTGGCGCGCGCCCAATGTCGCGCCTCGGCGGCCTCGCGGCTGGGCCGCCCATCGCCCGGCGGAGCCTTCGTCGCCGCGCCAGCCGCCCGAGCGGGTGCGTGCGCTCGGCCGGCCCGAGGTGAGCCGCGGCGGGCTCGGCGTCGCGCTCGTGCTCGCCGGCGGATTTGCCTTCCTGTGGGCGAGCGGCGCGACGCGGCCAGCGGGCGAAACGGTGCTCGCGGGCCTCGCGGTGCTGATCGCCGTCGCCTTGATCTTTGCCCCCTCCTGGCGCCGTCTCGCACGCAGCCTCGCGGCCGAGCGGACCGAGCGCATCCGCTCCCAGGAGCGCGCCGATGTCGGAGCGCACCTGCACGACTCGGTGCTTGCAGACGCTCGCGCTGATCCAGCGCAGCGCGGAGGACCCGAAGCAGGTGGCGGCGCTTGCTCGCCGGCAGGAGCGCGAGCTGCGCGGCTGGCTGGCCGACGGGGACTCGCGCGAGCCCGGCGACAGTCTCGCCGGCGCCCTGGAGGCGGCGGCCGCTGAAGTGGAGGCGGCGGCGGGCGGCTCGGTCGAGGTCGTGGCCGTCGGCGACTGCCCGCTGGATGAGCGCGGTGGCGCAGTGATCGGCGCTGCTCGCGAGGCGATGCTCAATGCCGCGAAGTTCGCCGGCGAGGCGCCGGTCTCGGTCTACGCCGAGCTCTCCGGCGAGCGCATCCAGGTCTTCGTCCGCGATCGTGGCGCCGGCTTCGATCCGGCGGCCGTGCCGCAGGCGAGGCGTGGCGTGCGCGAGTCGATCATCGGCCGGATGCGACGCGCGGGGGGCAGCGCGGCGGTGCACTCTCTGCAGGGCGGGGGCACGGAGGTCGAGATCACGATCGATCGCGGGGACCGACCGTGAGTAACGGATCGGTGAGAGCGGCGGCGCGGGTCGTGATCGTCGACGATCACGACCTCTTCCGCGCCGGTGTGCGCGCGAGCCTCGGCCAGGAGGTCGAGGTCGTTGCTGAGAGCGGCGACGTGGAGGGCGCCGTGCGGGCGATCGAAGAGCTCGAGCCAGACGTCGTCCTGCTCGACGTCCACATGCCGGGAGGCGGCGGGGCGGAGGTGATCCGGCGCGTTGGCGAGAGTCAGCCGGCTGTCCGTTTTCTGGCCCTCTCGGTCAGCGACGCGGCGGAAGATGTGATCGCGCTGATCCGCGCGGGTGCTCGTGGCTACGTGACCAAGACGATCTCCGGTCCTGAGCTAACCGATGCCGTGCGACGCGTGCGCGAGGGCGACGCCGTTTTCTCGCCCCGCTTGGCCGGCTTCGTGCTTGACGCCTTCGCCGGTGAGATCCCGGCTGCGCAAGTGGACCCGGAGCTGGACCTGCTGACGCCGCGCGAGCGCGAGGTGCTGCAGCACATCGCGCGCGGGTATATGTACAAGGAGATCGCCGCTCAGCTCGGCATCTCGGCGAAGACCGTCGAGGCGCACGTCTCCGCCGTGCTGCGCAAGCTCCAGCTCTCCAGCCGCCACGAGCTGACGCGCTGGGCGGTCCATCGGCGTTTGGTCGACGAGTAGATCGTGATGGGAAGACTCACAACGCTCGCCACCAACCGCCCGCGGCGCGTGCTGGCGGCGGCCGGTGTGCTGTTCGTGATCGCGGCTGTGCTCGGCCTGCCGGTGACGGGGATGCTCGGCAGCTCGGCGCAGGACTTCGAGGATCCCGCCTCGCAGTACGAACGCACGAACGCCGCGATTCAGACCGCGACTGGCCAGAACCCGTATTACAACGTGGCCGTGCTGCTGCGGAGCCGGCGCGAGCTGAGGACCGGTACGGCGGCTCAGGATGCGGTCGGGACGCTCGCGCCGCTGCTCGCGGGCCAGCATGGGTTCCAGCGCGTCCTGGACTATCCCGCGGCCCGCTCGCGCGCGTTGCTCTCGCGCGACGGTCGCGAAACGGTTGTGCTCGCGGCGTATGCGACCCCGACCGACGCGACCTCGGCGATCGCGCGTGTGCGCATCGCGCTCTCGAAGCCCCCGGCGAACGCGAAGCTCGCGGGGATGGGCGTGCGCTTCGGCGGCTACGCGCTCACCAGCCAGGAACTCAACGAACGCACGACCAGTGACCTTGGACGCGCGGAGCTGCTCGCGTTCCCGTTGTTGCTGCTGCTGTCGTTTTGGTTCTTTCGGGGTCTGGTCGCGGCGCTGCTGCCGTTGCTGGTCGGCGGATTTGCGATCGTGCTCGCGTTCCTGCTGCTGCGGTTGATCGACCAGTTCACCCCGATCTCTGTCTTCGCCCTGAACCTCGTCAGCGGCATGGGTCTCGGTCTCGGGATCGACTACAGCCTGTTCGTGCTCTATCGCTACCGCGAGCAGCTCGCAGGCGGCGCAAGCACCCGGGAGGCGATCGGGCATACGCAACGGACAGCGGGCCGCACAGTGCTGTTCAGCTGCCTGACGGTCGCGGCGGCGTTGACGAGCCTGCTCGTGTTCCCGATCCGGTTTCTGTACTCGATGGGGATCGGCGGCGCGATCGTCGCGCTCTGCGACGGCGCCGTCGCGTTGATCGTGCTGCCCGCGGTGCTGATCGTGCTCGGACCGCGCATCAATGCGCTCGCGCCGGCGTGGCTGCAGCGCCGCGCCGCGCGCTCGGCGACGGCGGAGGCTGGGGAGCACGGCGGGTGGTGGCGGCTCGCGCACGGTGTAGTGCGCCGGCCTGCTCCCGTCGCCATAGTCAGCGCGGTTGTCCTGCTCGCTGCGGCGATACCTGCGCTGCGCCTGCAGTTCACCTCGCCCGGAGCGAACCTGCTGCCCGCCTCGGCGGAAAGCCGGCAGGTGGAAACTGCGCTCGCCGAGAACTTCCCCGCCAACGCCGGCGAAGCAACCGAAATCGTGCTGCATGGATCGCGCTCCTCGGCACAGCGCCTCGCCGCCGCCGCGGTCGGTACCGCGGGGCGGCTGGTGAGCGCCGCGGTTCCGGTCTACCTCGGTCGCGGCACGTGGGTGATCACCCTGCTGCCCCACGGCTCCCCGTACTCAAATACCCAGCAGCAGCTGCTCGCGGGACTGCGCACCGTGGCACATCCATACGGCGCGCTGGTCGGTGGCGCGACCGCGTTCTTCGTCGATCAGAAGGCGTCGATCGCCGCACATATTCCGCTGGCGCTGGCGATCCTGCTGACGCTCACCGCCGGCTTCCTGTTCCTGATGACGGGCTCGGTGACGATCCCGATCAAGGCGCTCGCTATGAATATGCTCAGCGTGAGCGTCGCCGTCGGACTGCAGGTGCTGATCTTCCAGGACGGCCACTTATCCGGCCCGCTCTCCTTCACGCCGCTCGGCGGCTTGGAAGAGTCGAGCCTCGTGCTGATGCTCGTGGTCGCGTTCGCGCTGGCGACCGACTACGAGGTGTTTGTGATCGCCCGCATCAAGGAGGCCCATGACCACGGCCTGCCCGACCGCGAGGCGATCGCGCTCGGGATCGAGCGCACAGGCAGGATCATCACCGCCGCTGCGCTGCTGTTCTGCGTGGCGATCGGCGCCCTGACCACCTCCGACCTCTTCTTCACAAAACAACTCGGCCTCGGCGCCGCGCTCGCCGTCGCGGTCGACGCGACCATCATTCGAGCGCTGCTCGTGCCCTCGCTGATGGCGCTCATGGGCAAGTGGAACTGGTGGGCGCCGCGCTCGCTCAAGCGGCTGCACGCCCGCATCGGGCTGGACGAGAGTGACTTGGCCGAAGCGTCGAGCGCCGCTGGTGTGATGAACCCGGGCCCAAAGCGTAGTTAGGTG
This sequence comes from uncultured Solirubrobacterales bacterium, assembly GCA_963779405.1. Taxonomy (GTDB): domain Bacteria; phylum Actinomycetota; class Thermoleophilia; order Solirubrobacterales; family Solirubrobacteraceae; genus Palsa-744. The sequence goes on along the minus strand of CAVZYF010000018.1, from coordinate 74,631 downwards.
TATGAGCGCACAGATGTCCTCCGCTGACGACACCGGGCCGCGGGCAGTCACAGCGTCCGCACGCGCCCAACTCGACGACAGGGCCTTCGACGAGCTCTTCCGCGTAAGCGCCGCCGACGTGCACGCGTACGCGATCTCGCTGCTCGACAACCGGGCCGCAGCCGAGGATGTGACCGCGCTCGCGTTCGAGCGGCTCTATCGGGCGCGGGCGCGCCTGGATCACGGTCGCGGAACCCCGAGAGCATGGCTGTTCGCGATCGCGCGCAACGCGGCGCTCGACGAGCTGCGCAGGCGGCGAAGGCAGCCACAGAGCGAGCTACCCGAAGAGATCGCCGGCGATCGAGACCACGACGAGGCGTTCGAGCGGCTCGCGCGACGCGCGACGGTCCGCGATGCGCTCGCGGCACTGCCGCTGAGAGAGCGTGAGGTGGTGCTGCTCAAGTTCCACGGACAGCTCTCCAACAGCGAGCTCGCGAAGGCGCTCGACGTGAGCGAGTCAAACGCCGGCACACGGCTGCACCGTGCGCTGAAGCGCCTGCGCGAGGAGTGCGATGGGCTGGAACGAGAGGAGGAGATCGCGTGAAGGTCATTCCCTTCCCGGGCGGTGGGGCAGAGCGTCCCGACGAGGCCTGGCTGACCGAGCTCGAGGCCGCGCTGGACGGGTCCGCCGAGGGTCCACGTGCCGATTCCTGGCGCGAGTTGCGCGGGGACGTCAGAGCACTCGTGCCGCCGATGAGTCCTGAGTTCGAGCGTGAGCTGAGCAAGCGGATCGCCGAACGGAGCGCGCGTTCTACACCCAAGCGTTTCGCACTCAATGGTTTCGCAATCAGCCGTTCCGCACTCAAGGGCTTCGGACCGGGACGTTCCGCACCCAAGGGCTCTACATCCAAACAGCCACAGCGTCGACTGGGTCGGCTGCGCTGGCCCAGTCGTCCCGCACTCGCTGGTGTATCGGCGGCGTGCGCAGTGATCGCGGCGGTGCTGATCGCGGCACCTTGGCGACCGGCCGGCCATGAGGTTGAAAACTCCCCGAGATTCCCCTCGGTCGCTGCTCATGCGGATAACGCCGGCCGGGCATCCGGCGCGGTTGCAAGCGCCCCGGCGATAGCCGCGAAAGCAGACAGGGCCATCGCACCAGAAGACCTTGGACCATCAGGTGCTCCGGCCGCGGCACCCGGACGTGTGCAGCAACTCGGCGCCTCGATTCGCCTGGCGGCGACGCCCAGCGAAGTGCAATCGACCGCCGACCGCGTGTCCCGCCTGGCGGTGAGCGAGGGTGGCTTCGTGCAGGGCTCGCACGTAAACACGGGCGAAGGCGCGGGCGAAGCCAACCTGACGCTGAGCCTGCCGAGCGCAAAGCTGAGCGCCGCGCTCGCCTCGCTGGGAGCGCTCGCGCCGGTGCGCGCGGAGAGCCAAACGCTGCAGGACATCACCAACACCTACGACGCGGCGCGGCAGCGACTGAGCGACGCGACCGTCGAACGGCAGGCGCTGCTCCGCGCCCTGGCGAAGGCGAGCACCGAAGGAGCGATCGACAGCCTGCGCGAACGACTCACGCAGAACCGCGGCGCGATCGCTCAGGCTCACACGGCGCTCCAGGCGGTCTCGCGGAGAGCGAGCACCAGCGAAGTCGAAGTGACAGTCATCGGCGACAGGAGCGTGGGCAGCGGAGGGCTGACCCTCAACCGAGGACTGCACGACGCGTGCAGGGTGCTCGTCGTGACGCTCGCGATCCTGCTGATCGCCGCCGCGATACTCGTGCCGCTGGCGCTTGTGATCTTCGCGCTCGCCGGCGGACATCGCGTGTGGCGTCGACACCAGCGTGAGCGCGTGCTCGACGCGCGGTAGGAATCCCCCGCTGAGGGCGGCCGACACCAGTCGAGGCCCGCCGGCACCCGATATGGTGGGGTGTAGGGGAAATAGACCCGGGTCAACCGCCGGGAGGAGCTAAATGTACGAGCCAGTGCTGTTCCGGGATCGCCCGCGCCCCGCGCAGGTCGTGCTGGGTGGCGTGATACCAGCGATCTTCGGTGGAGTCGCCGGTGTGCTGATCGGAGTGTCCAGCGGCGGATACTGGGCGTGGGGCGCCATCGCCGCGATCGGCAGCTTCGTCGGGGGCTTCGAGCATCAGGACGGGTGGGGCGGGGCGGACCGCGGTCTGGTGGCCGGGGTGATCTACGGGATCGCGCTGCTGCTCGTGCACGCGATCCTCGGCACCCACGCGAAGGTCTCGCTCGGCAGCTTCCCGCCGTTTCTGATCGTGATCACGGGGATCGCCGGCATGCTCTTGAGCGCGGCCGGCGGGCGGACCGGGCGAGTAATGAGGGAGCGCAACGCCTCGCCGGCGGAGTGAGCGTGGCCAGGGGTCCGTGTGCGGGTGTAGCGTTGTCGGATGCGCGGGCCGACCGGAGGCCGAGAAGCTGACGGGCGGGCGTCCTATCCCGATCGATCGAGGGGGCAAAATGATTAGGCAAAGGTCCAAGTGGCTGGTGGCTGTGGTCATCGGGAGCATGTTCATCGCCGGGTGCGGGAGCAGCAGCTCCTCCTCTTCGACGAGCAGCTCGCCAGCCGCGACGAGCTCGACTCCGGCATCCACCGGGACTACCAGCACCTCGAGCACCACCCCCAACCCGGCGGGCTCGGCGGCCGTGGCGGATGCTGTGGCGGAGTGCAGGTCGGTGATCAAAGAGGCGCCGACGCTGGGGGCGAGCACGAAGGCGAAGGTCGAAGCGATCTGCAACAAAGCCGCTGACGGCGATCTCGCGGGCGCCCGCGCGGCCGCGAAAGAAGTGTGCGAGGAAGTGATCAACGCCTCGCCGATCCCCGCGGGGGCGATAAAGGAACACGCGCTGGCGGCGTGTAAGGCGGCGCAGTAGGAGTCAGGCGGGCGGGAGGTTGCGGAAATCCGCCGCGACCTCCCCACGAGCCGGCCGCATTTCTGTCGACAGCGGGATCTCGGCTACCCCTTCGGCGGCAGCGAGCGCGCGTATGTCACGCCGCGAGCGACCCAGCCTTCGAGCTGGCGCTTGGTGGCGACGCCCTCGGGGTCCACGCGCAGCCATCCATCCATCACGCGGCCGCGCATCTCGAACGGGCCGGCGTGGGGCTTGGCGCGCAGCTCCTCGGTCTCGGCCGGATCGCAGCGAAGCATCAGGCCGCCCTGTCCGCTGACGGCCACGGACATGTGGCCGCCGATCAGGAAGGCGAGTCCGCCGAACATGCGCATCTCGGTGAGGCCGTCCTCCGCGGAGATCAGCTCGCGGATGCGGTTGGCGAGATCCTCGTCGTAGGCCATGAGCGGATTATTGTGGATACGTGCCGATGCCGGGAGATGACCCGCCGGGCCGAGATCAGCCGGCGTGAAGCTCGTCGATGTCGATGCTGACAAGCGTTGGCAAAGGCAGCCCGCGTGGCGTGACGCGCCTGCGCGTGGGAATCAGCAGCCCGTCGATCCAGGTGTGGTCAAAGCAGCGATGCTGGGCCCGGCCGAAGGGCCCGAGGAAGACCTCGGCGGTGTAGTCGAGGCGCTGCAGGACGGCGTCGGGGCTGAAGTGGAAGGTCTGGCGGCGGCTGTGGGTGGGGATGCGAGCGGGGAAGTCGACGCGCAGCCGCCGGCCGGGCAGCTCGCGGACGGTGACGTCGGGTTCAGCAAGGAGGAACGGCGCGGTGATGTAGCCCCAGAGGGCGTAGCCGGCGAAGTGGACGACATCGTCAATGCTCCAGTGCGGGCGCCGGGCCATCCCGGCCGGCCGGGGAGTGCTCGAATCGAAGGTGCCGCCGATCGAGTGCAGCTCGACATGCGGCCGGCGAGGATCGACGGTGGCCGTGAATTGACGAAGGACGGTGGGCTGACCCTTGAGGGGCATCGCGATCCCACCGCAACGCAGCGTGACGTCGATCGAGCGAATCTCCTGCCAGCGGCCAAGCCCTCCATGGGCGTCGATCGCGTGCTCGAGCAGGGTCACAGGGGGATGCTAGATGGAACCTCGGGGGATGGGAAGCAAGAGGTGCTTTGGTTTCCCATCGGCTGTTAGGCTCGGCGGGTGAGCGCCCGGGTTGACTACGAGCAACACGGGCGCACGTACGCACAGCACCGGCGGGCGGACCCGCGGATCGCCGCGCGCATCCATGAGGCGCTCGGCGATGCGCGCACGGTGCTGAACGTCGGCGCCGGCGCCGGGTCCTACGAGCCGGGGGATCGGTGGGTGCTCGCCGTCGAGCCGAGCGCGACGATGCGCGCCCAGCGCCCGGTTGGAGCGGCGCCGGTGATCGACGCCCGCGCGCAGGCATTGCCTCTCGACGACGGGGCGGTCGATGCGGCGATGGCGTGTGTGACGATCCATCACTGGGAGTCTCCCGAGGTGGGGCTGGCCGAGTTGCGCCGGGTGGCACGCGGGCCGGTCGTGGTCTTCACGTTCGAGCTCGAGCACCTGCCGGCGTGGCAGCTGGAGTACCTGCGCGAGGGGGTTGAGAAGGAGCGGCCAAGGTTTCCCGCGATCGACGACATCGCGGCCGCCCTGGGCGGGCGCACGCGCGTGGAGCGCATCCCGACACCCGGCGACTGTGCAGACGGTTTCTTCGAGGCGTTCTGGCGGCGCCCCGAGGTGCTCCTCGACCCGGAGGTCCGCGGCGCCCAGTCGGTGTGGGCGTTACTAGAGCCGGGTGTGGAGCAGCGCATCGTCGAGCGCCTCGCCACGGCGCTTGACTCCGGCAGATGGGATGCCGAACACGGGTACCTGCGCGAGCAGCGGGAGCTCGAAGGCGCCCTACGCCTCGTGATCTCCGAAGCCCGGTGAAACGCGGAGTGGAGCAAGGACAGCGGCGACGCTCGCTTGTGCAAACCAACTCAGGGACGAAATGATCGCACGCCCAGACTGGGTGGATTTCAGCGCACGTGCTCGTCGAAGAAGCTGAGCATGCGTTCCCAGCCGTCGCTGGCCGCTGCCTCGTCGTGGCCGACAGCCATCGGTGTGGGCACCCGCGCGAGCCAGCCTTGCCAGCCATCGACCTGGGAGAAGAAGGAGTGTCCGGCCTGGTCATAACTCTTCACGTCATGAGGCACGCCGAGGGCAGCGAGGTGGCGCTCCAGGCGCGCGGCTGTCTTGGGCCCAAACACGCGATCCTTGCTGCCGTAGCTTGCGACTACCGGACACACGCCGTCCAGGCGCGAGCGCTCCGCGGGCACCTCGCCATAGTTGACGGCGGCCGCGGAGAAACCTGGTTGCGTGCCGGCGATCAGGGCAAAGCCGCCGCCCTGACAAAACCCGGCCACGGCGATCCGCTCAGAGTCCACCTCGGGGCGAGCGGCGAGCGCATCTCTCACCGCGTGGATGTCGGAGATCTCCCGCGCCACGCTGCCGCGCAGCATGTCGACCATCACGCGGCTGAGACACACGATCCGCGACCCGTGCGAATACAAGTCGGGTGCCAGTGCGGCGTATCCAGCATCGGCGAAGCGACGAGCGATTCTGCGCATGTCGTCATTGAGGCCGAATGACTCGTGCAGCACGACAACGCCCGGGTGGGGGCCCTCACCGGCGGGTGGAAAGAGCTCCGCGCGGAGCTTCGACCCATCCGCCGTGGAGACCTGCAGGCGCATTCCACTCCTCGACATCACCGGGAGGATAACTGAGCCTTCGTTGTCCAAGGCGCGCTGACCGGAGGGCAATCGTGTTTTTGCCGCGTGCTCGTATGTGCGGGTGAACACCGCCACGCGGGCCTCGCCGGCTGGGATCTTGCGGCGGTGCAACTTATATAAGTAAGTCCTTAAGACACGTCCAGGCTGCTGCCCCCAAGACCGTCGTCGCCAAGGTCTAGAGTTAGGATGCATCATGTACTTGGTCGAACCCAGCCGGACCGCTGCAGATGTCCACGGAGTTGGGCAGGACTTTCGATGACTTCGCTGGCCACGAACGACTTCCGTTCCGCCGCCGGATTCATGGCGCTGCAGTCTCTGCCACGGGTCGGCCCCGTGACGGCGCTCAACGCGACGCTTCACTCCACGCAGCTGGAGCAGCTGCTCGAGCGCTATGGCAGCGAGGTCGACGTGGCCTTCGATCTTGCGCAGCGAAGTTTGGCGGATTACGCGGACGCGGATGTGCAACTGGTGACCTTCTTTGATGAGCGCTACCCCGATCGCCTACGCAACCTCTCGGACCCGCCGCCATTGCTCTACGTGCGCGGCGATGTCGAGTTGCTCGCTCACGAGCGGCTGGTTGCGGTCGTCGGTACGCGCGAGCCAACGGTCTTCGGAACCTCGGCGGCCGAGAACATGACCGGCGCACTCGCGGATGGCGGGTGGGGCATCGTCAGCGGCTTGGCCAAGGGCATCGACACGATCGCCCACCGCACGGCGCTCGAGCACGGGGCGCCCACGATCGCGGTGATGGGCGGCGGACTTGACAGTGTCTATCCGGTGGAGAACAAGGACCTGGCCGTTCGGATCGTCGATGAGGGTGGGGCGTTGGTCTCAGAGCAGCCGTTCGGCGAGCAAGCTCTCCCGCAGCATCTGATCGCGCGCGACCGTCTGCAGAGCGGCCTGTCAGTCGCCGTGGTCGTCGCGCAGAGCGGGGTGAAGAGCGGCACGATGCACACGGCTCGCTTCGCGGCCGCCCAGGGGCGGCCGTTGTTCTGTCCGGCCCCACGCAACGAGAACGGCGCCAGTGAGGGCCTGCGCGTGTTGCTGGAGAGGCCCGCGCGTGAGCTGTGCTCGATCCTCCCCGCTTGGAGTAGTGCAAAGGCGTTGTGCTCTCGCCTGGGGGATCAGCCGCTCGCTCGTCCGGTGAGCCGCGATGATCTCGGGGAGCTCGTGCAGGCTGTGGAGCAGGCACGTGAATGGCCGGCGCTCAGCGGGGATCAGCAGACGTTGATCATGCCCATCGACTGACGACTGCTACAACGAGGGCGCCTCCTCCTTAAAGCGGCAACCCCGGTAAAAGTTAGAGCAGCCGATGAAGTCGCCGTGAGGTCCGGTGGTGACCAAGCGCAGGAAGCCACCGCACTCGGGGCAGGCACGCGGCAGTCGCTCTTGCGTGACACCCAGTGCGAGGACGACTACCCGATCAGCGCCCTGAGCGAGCATCTGACGGCGACACTCTTCGGCCTGGCCGCCGCTGGTGATGACGTCGTCGATCAGCAAGACGCGCTCGTTGCTCAGAGCGACTGAAGCAAAGCGCTCGTGTACCCGTCCGGGGCGGTCCTCTGCCCGCTGATGCTTGTAGTCGTCATCGTCGAAGAGCTGTCGCAGAACATCGCCTCGCTCGACTGTGCTCGACGCGGCGGCGATCGCGGCTCGGACTGGACCGAAGCGATCGTAGGTCTGGTCTGGCTTGGGTGGAACGGATGTGATCAGATCTACATCCATGCCCTTCCACGGTGTGCCGACTAGCCCGGCGAGTAGCTCGCCGACGCGCTCGGCGGCATTCTGGTCGTCCTTGGCCTTGATGATGAGCCGCGAAAGCGCATCGTTCGGGTGCCGGCTGTCGGACTGGGTGTAGTAGTGCCCTGCGCCGTAGATCTCATTGCCCAGTCTCAGCAACGAGCCCCAATGCCAGAGGGGTCGACTTCCCGCCAAGACGGCCTCGGCGAAGGGGAGACGAGAATCGTCTTTGTCGAGCGCATCGATGAGCCGGTCCGGGCGGGCGATGGCCACGTCTGGCCAGCGGCGGCGCCAGGATTTCGGCGCTCGCTGTGACCACGCAACGCCGATGCCAAGGGCGCCGGCGTTCTGTGCTGCTCCGATGTCGGCAGCGTCGTCGCCGACCATGATGCAATCCTCGACGGCGACGCCGAGTTCGTCGGCGATCGCCCGCAGGGAACTGGGATCGGGCTTGGGTGCGTAGCCATCGGAGCCGGTGATCAGGGCGTCGTAGGGGATGTCGAACGCGCTGAGTAGACGCTGGGCGTACCAGCGCGGGCTGTGGGTGAGAACGCCGACCTGGAAGTCCATGTCCTTGACTCGTGCCGGAAGATCTACGGCCTGGGCGCGCGATTTGTCGTCCGAGTAGGGCTGAACCTCGTCGAGCCGAGCTGCGAGCTCGCGCCAACGACGATGCGCGCGATCCTGACGCAGCATGCTGGTGTCCAGGAGCGTCTCGTCGAGATCGAAGATGATCGCGGGCATCGTGCGGAGCAGATTCTCCTACACGATGCGGGGGTCTGGGAAATCCGATTGCGGCTGACGTTCGACTGCCTCCCGCGGTCGAGTGGAGGTGGATGGTGGAGAGAGCTGAGCGCGTCACTTACCGTGAGAGTCCAGCCGGGTGTCGATGTACTCTTGCGCGAGCCGCGGCGGCGCGCGGCAGAGCCATGCCTCGACGATCACCTCGTCGAGCTCGGGCAGGGCGATGCGCTCGAGGCGCACGAGGATCGACGGATGGCCGTCGAAGTGGGCCGTTGTGAAGAAGATGTCCGGATCGTCCGCGAGCAGCGCCTCCTTCGCGCCGACATGCTCGACGCGCGCACCGAGAATCGGCCCGTCGGGCGCGGAGGCGCCGAGCGCCTCGATTTCCTTGCGCCGCAGCGGGCGCTCCCAGACGAACAGTTTTTCGTTCACGCGCCACTGGCGCAGATCGCGCGAGATCCGTTCGCTCGCCTCGGGCAGCGCGAGCGCGATCCGGCTGACGTCCTCCCAGCTGGCCGCGTGCTCAGCCGAGGGCATCGCGCTGGGGTGTTGGCAGAGAGAGCGGCGATCGCGTGGGAGCCATGCGCAAATTATGGCGATGCTGCGCCACCCCGATGGCAACCGCCTGAAAATCGGCCAGCCGCCGGGGTTATTCTTGTCCATCGGATGCAGACAATACGATACATAGGAGCTGACAATCTCGGCATTGATGTTGCATAGCGTGGAGACAAAAATAAGAATGAACATGCTGCGCGAAATCACCGATGACGAGCCCGGCCTGGGGTCGTGGGCGATTCTGCACGGCTATCGGGGCTCGGTCGCTCATGGGATGTACGAGCCACCGGAGAATCCGTTGAGCATCGACGACAAGGACACGATGGCGGTCTGCGTCCCATCGCTGGACTACTACTACGGGCTCTCGGAGTACGGCTCGCGCGGCACTCGGGAGATCAAACGGGGCGAGTGGGACGTTGTGATCTACGAGGCGCGCAAGGCGGTGAGGATGCTCGCGCAGGGCAACCCGAACATCCTGTCGCTGCTCTGGCTCCCGGAGAACCTCTATATCGCGCGTACGCCGGCGGGCCAGCACCTGATCGAGCACCGCGAGGTGTTCGCCGCACGCCATCTCTTTCACTCTTTCATCGGCTATGCGAAGGGCCAGCTCCACAAGATGACCCATGGATCCCAGCAGGGCTACATGGGCGACAAGCGCAAGCGCATCGTCGAACGGTTCGGCTACGACACGAAGAACGCCGCGCACCTGATCCGTTTGCTGCGCATGGGTATCGAATTCCTGCGCGACGGCGAGCTGCGCGTCGATCGAGGTGGGCTCGACGCGACCGAGCTACTCGAGATCAAGCACGGCAGGTGGACGCTCGATGAGGTGCAGGCAGAGGCGGCGCGGCTGTTCGCTCGAGCGGAGGAGGCTTACGAGCGTTCGACGCTCCCCTTGCGACCTGACCGTGAGCGCGTCGAGGGGTTGTGTCTGCATATCGTCGGCGCCACGCTCGAAGAACGAGCTTGAGCGCATACGTTCCGCTCCCTCGTTTGAGGTGGTGGAGGTGATAGGGAAACACCGCTGGAAAGAGGTCGCCCTGCGCTGGCGCGAGCGGGACGCGCTGGTCGTCGCCGAGGCTGTGGGCACCGCGCCGCTGTTCGCGCTGGTGCGGTGCGCGGGCGCTGACTCTCCAAAAACCCCCGGAAACATTGAGCTTTCGGTGGGGTTGACTCCAGAACGGGTCGGGGTTGACTCCAGAACGCGAGATCGAACATCATCGAGTAGTCTCGAGAACAGTTACACGAAGGTGCCGAATCAACCGGTCCGCCGGTGTATTTCGGCAGACAGGGTCAAGCATCGGAGAGGGCACGGAATCAGGGGAATCAGGGATATCAGGCTTGTTTGTGCCCGGGAAGAAGCGTGCGCCCTAAGGAGTCTTAGGCGCAAGAGCAAGGCTGGAGCTGAGCACAAGGTTCGCTACCAGGCTGAGCGTCACCGGTCATAGGCTGGGATGGCCGCCCCGGAGGATCGGTCGAGGTCAGCTGGGCGTGATCCATCTCTACGGTTCTCTGCGACCCAAGAGTCACGCTAACCAAGACATAGTGGTGCTAATTATCGCCAATCTTAGCACCATTATGCGCTCATTAGCACCATGCGGAGCTTTATTGATCTCGATAGGACCTTCGGTAGCCAGCCACGTGAGTTGGGCGCCGCGCTTGCCAGGATCGACATGGGAAAGGGCCAGGAACGGCTCTTTCAAGACCAGAGGCCCGAGCTGCTTCAACAGCTGTCTGAGCACGCTCGCGTCGCCTCGATCACAGCGTCGAACGCGATCGAGAACGTCGTCCTCGACGATGACCGCGCTGAGCGTATCGCCGAGGGCTCGCCGCGCTTTCGCAATCGCAACGAGAAGGAGTTCGCCGGCTATCGCGACGCGATCGATTGGCTTGTAAGCCTGGAGAGCTACGAGCCGCTGAGCATTCCGCTGATTCTGCATCTGCACCGTCTCATCTTCAGCCACGTCGACGGCCGCGGGGGTCAGCTCAAGAGCGATCAGAATCTGATCGTCTCCTACGAGGGCGGTCGGCGCGAGATCGTCTTTACGCCACCCGACGAGAACGAAACCCCACAGTTGCTCTCGGAGCTGCTGATCCGCTACGCCGAGGCCAAGCAGGAGGGCCGTACACATCCGATCGTCTTGATCGGTGCATTGATCCTCGATTTCCTGGCGATCCATCCGGTCGCGGACGGCAATGGACGCCTCGCGCGTCTGTTGACGACCTATGAGCTGCTCTCGGGGGGCTATGGCGTGGCTCGCTACGTGAGCGTGGAGCAGCGGATTTATGAGTCCAAGAATGCTTACTACGCAAGCCTCTACGAATCCCAGCTGGGCTGGCACGCCTCAGAGCACAGCATCTGGCCGTGGACGGGTTATTTTGTGCGCATCCTCGACGGTGCGTATGAGGACTTCGAGCAGCGGGTTGCGGTCGCCGATCGGACATCCGGCAACAAGCAAGAACGAGTCCGCGACTACATCCTCACGCAGGCTCCGAGCGAATTCCGGACTCGCGATGTGCAGCGCGCCCTGCCGGATATCAGCTCCGCGACCATTCGCCTCGTGCTCAATGAGCTGCGGGACGGACTCCAGATCAGATCCGAGGGTTCGGGCTCGGGCGCACGCTGGCACCGGACTTAGCCGGCGGGCTGGGAGTACGACGAGATGGCCGGTGTGCAGCGCCTGGTGCGGATGATCGCTCTCTGCCCGGCCTGTCACGAGGTCAAGCATTGATGATGATCCAGGTGTTGGCTAGCGCTACGTACGTCACCTCGTCATCCGCCTCGCCTGAAATTACGGTCCTGCCGCCAAGTACGTCGGTGTAGAAGCGCCGCGAACGCTCGACATCATCTGAAACGATGAAGTGGGCCAAGACCATCTCCTGGTCGATAGTGCTCATGCTGACCTCCGTTGTTGGAATTGACTTCATCATCGCGCGTAACACCCCATATGTGAATCGAGCCCCTGAGGGTTTTCGTCCACCGGCCGCTAGCCCTCTGGCTAGGAATCTGCCAGGCCGGCTGAGTCGTCGCGACCGCCTATCCGCCCGTGGGCGCGAGGTTCTCGAAGATCGCTGCCATCCCCTGCCCTCCGCCGATGCACATCGTCTCGAGGCCGTAGCGTCCGCCGCGCCGCGCGAGCTCGCGTAGCAGCGTCGTCATGATTCGCCCGCCGGTCGCCCCGATCGGGTGCCCGAGCGAGATCCCGGAGCCGTGCACGTTGACGCGCTCCAGCCCGTCGGGCAGGTCCCACTCGCGCAGCACCGCCAGCGCTTGATCGCGCGCAGGGCGCCGAGGCGCTCGAGCGACGTGTCCGCGCGCGGGTGCTCGTCGCGGTCGATCAGCTTCTCCTCCTTGCGGCCCTCGAGGAGCACCGGCACGATCTCCTGCGCGAACGTGCCGTCCTCCTGTGCGGCCACAGCGAGCCGGTGGGAGCGCAGCGCGAACTCGTCCTGCTCGGAGCGCGGGATCCCATACTGGCGGCGCAGGTTCTCTGCTGTCTCGATCATGCCGCCCGGCACCGGATGGTTGACACCTCCAGCGGTGATCCGCCCGCGCGCGAGGCGATCATCGAGCGTCACGCCGGCGCCCCTCACGCCCCAGCGCATCCCCGTCGCGTAGAACTCTGCCTGGCTCATGCTCTCTGCGCCCCCAGCAAGCACCAGCTCCGTGGCGCTCGTCTGCACCTGCATGCAGCCGATCATCAGCGCCTGCAGACCGGCGCCGCAGCGACGGTCCACCTGCAGCCCCGGCACCTCGATTGGAAGGCCCGCGTCCAGCGCGGCCACGCGACCGAGCGCGGGCGCCTCGCCGTTGGGGTAGCCCTGGCCGAGGATCACGTCCTCGATCTCGCCCGCGGGCAGCGATGTCCGCCGTATGAGCTCTCGAATGACGCTCGCCGCGAGTTCCGTAACGGGCACATCACGGAACACACCACCGAAGCCCCCGACGGCTGTTCTCAGGGGTTCGCAGATGACGGCGTCGCGCACAGCCGGGGAGCCTGCCACAAATCTATTCCCGAGCGCACCCACTCGAGCTAGCCGAGAGGTTCCACCCGCCGCACGCGCACTCCCCCGGGCTGCCAGGTGAGCACTTCCTGCGGCCGGCGGCGGTGCTCACGTGGCAGCACTGGTTTGGGCGTACCGCAGCAACGCCAGGGCCGGAGGCTCGGCTGGATCGAGATCGACGATCAGTACTTGACTGGTGGCGCCTGTGAGATTCAGGGCGCGGTCGACGTGGGTTGGGCCGCGCACCAGGATCAGCCGGCCATCGCCGCGGCGAACGCTGGCGGCGGCGTCGAGGATCGCGTGGACGCCAGAGCTGTCCATGAACGTGAGCTCGCGCAGGTCGAGCACCACCACATGGGCATACACGTGCGCATCTCGCAAGGCGCGCCTGAGCAGCGGCGCGGTCGTGAGGTCCAGCTCGCCCGTCACGTGAACCCAGGCCGCGCTGGCGCCGCCCTCTTTCCAAGTGCAGGTAAACCGCGTCGGCGCAGCGCGCAGGCTCGCCGCTGTGGCGCTGGTAACGACCGAAGCTTGGGGCATGGGAACCTCCTCGCGGCTTGTATAAAGCGACGCAGGAAGTCATGTCGTGTTGCCCGCCCCAACCGGGACCGACCACAGTGATGCCCTCTACCCCCAAGAATAGCGCCAACCGCGGGCGCAGATGCGACTCGCCTGTCTGGCTCCCCTTCAGGCGGGAGGCGAGGACTGGCGGCTCGCCGGAACCTCGTGCTCACCGACCAGGTCGGTGGGGGCGAGGATGAAGACCTCGCACATCATGTCGGGGTGTTGTTGATTGCCGCTCATGAAGCCGATCACGGTGCGCCCTGTGGCGCGTTCGATCACGCTATCGAAGCGCTCGCGCATGACGTCCTGGAACTCCATTCGCTGCTGGATGACCGCGTGGCCACGCCCGCCGGCGAGCAGGGTCTGCTCAACGCGCGAGAAGCCCCCGCGCAGAACGCATACCACCAGATCGTCCTCGTAGTAGGACTTCACGCGGGTCGGCCCGTGCCCGTAGAACTCCTTGAGCAGCCCCACCAATCCGTCGGAGATCGCGGTGAGCACGTCGCCATGTGCCTGCTTGGTTCTCTGGATGTCTTGGCTCATCGCTGACGACGCCCGTCCATGAGGCGAAGTTCGGGCGATCCTAACCGAATAGCGCTACCGTGACAGCTATCGTTCGTTGGGTTCTCGCCCTTCTGCCTCGCGCGCGAACCCAATCCGGAGGACGAGAGAGCCCGGCCGCATGTTGGCAGACGAACCTCCGCTGCACGGCGATGAGCTGCTTGCGGCCGTGACCGGTTCCATGGTCGCTTTGCACGAGCGCTACTACCACCGCAAGCCCGTGACCGCCAAGACCCAGATGCTCGGCGACGATCTCCTCGCATGCGTCCTCGGCGGCGTCTACACCGACGTCGAGCAGACCATGATCGAGCTCCAGCGCGCCCCGACCGTGAGGGACACTCGCAACGCCTTCCAGAACGCCATGCAGCAGAAGTTCATCGAGGCGGTAGAGCACCTCTCCGGCCGCGGTGTCACCGCGTTCATCTCCGATAGCCACGTCGGCCCCGACATCGAGATCGAGCTGTTCATGCTCACACCACCCAGGGTTCCGTCGTTCGGGTTATATTGAGATGGGATGTTGAGATGTGTAGGGGTCATCATGGCTGTGTTCGCTGTCGCGTTTGCGCCTGCGCCTGCTACGGCTGACGCCACATCGCGTGACATCGCCTCGACGCACACCTATCTCGAGGCCAGCTACAAGATCCTGCACACCGCGGTCACCACATGGTCGACGGTAGAAGCGAGCATCCACAGGCTCGACCTCCGGTTCCACACCGAATGCCCTGACGTGGGGGCGGGCTCGCCGCAGAACGAAGAAGATCAGAAGCTCAGCTACGAGGCGGCCGGCGCGCTGTGGGCGACCGGCTACCACACCGACGAGGGGATTATCCGAACCTACGACAACACCGTGAACCGGCTGACGTGGAGCAACCCGCAGATCACGCGTGACGCGCATCGGCTCACCCGGAGCCTGCAGGAAATGACCGAACTACAGGTGCCGAACATCTGTGCGGACGTCCGCGCGTGGGGCGCGAACGACTTTGGTGCGGCGCCGGCCGACGTCAAGCAGTACGACCAGCACGTGGAAGCGATCGAAATCCATGAAATTCCCCGGCACCTGCTCGTTCCCTATGTGCAACCGGCGGACGATGGCCTGCGCAAGCAGGACGAACACCTCGCCACCCGCTTCGAAGAACTTGAATTCATGCGCGGTCAGGCCGACTGGATCGCACTGCTGGAAGTGCTTGGCGTCAACGAGTAAGCCCTGCGTGGCGCGACGCGGACGCCACATCGGGGCGGAGGGGAACGCAGCGACCGGGGGTATTTGAGAGGCTGGGGTGCGTGATGTTCTACATCGGTGAGACGAGCCCCTCCCCGGCGGGCCCCGTCGAGCTCGATGTGCAGCTGCGCGAGCCGCCGAGCGTCGAGCTGCCCCCGGTCTTGCAGACGCTGCGCTTCACTCAGCGCCAGATCCAGTTCGTGTTCCGTGCGCGGCGCGAGCTCGGCGACGTGTTCAAGGTCCGCTTCGTCGTGATCCCCGGCGGGATCGTTATGACCAGCCATCCCGATCATGTCCGCTCGTTGTTCACCGCCAAGGCGGAGCTCGTGCCCTCGCTGACCGCCGAGTCGCCGCTGCGCCCGATCGTGGGTCCCAACTCGGTGTTGACGGCCAACGGGCCCAGCCACCTGCGCCAGCGCAAGCTGCTGCTCCCCCCGTTCCACGGCGAGGCGATCGAGCGCTACACGCAGATGATCCGCGACGTCACCGAACGCGAACTGGACCACTGGCCCGTGGGTCGGCCGTTTGCGCTTGCCCCCAGGATGCAGGCGATCACGCTCGACGTGATCATGTCGGGCATCTTCGGGATCGAAGGCGCTCCGGCCCGTGGGAGCGCCGAGCATCGCCTGCGCCGCACGATCAAGCAGCTCGCCGCCGCCTCGACCTCGCCGCTGGCGATGCTCGGCGAACTCGCAAACGTCGGACGCGAAGAGGCCTCCGGCCTCACACGTCTTGCCGTGGCGCTGCTCGACCGCGCCACCTACCCCGTGATCGAAGCCCGCCGGCGCGCCAGCGATCTGGACGAGCGCAGCGACATCCTCTCGCTGCTGCTGCGCGCGAAGAGCGAGGACGGCGAGCAGCTCTCAGACCACGAGCTGCGCGACGAGCTACTCACGTTGGTCCTCGCCGGCTTTGAGACCACCGCCAACTCACTGGCATGGACGTGGGAGCGTCTGGTGCGAACCCCCGCCGCGTATGAGCGCCTGCGCGATGCCGTGCGCTCCGACACCGAAGTCGAGGAGCACGTCGAGGCGGCGATCGTCGAGGGCATGCGCTCACGCCCGGTGATCCCGGTGATCGGGCGCCGCGTGGCCGTGCCATGGCAGCTCGGCGACTACGTCGTCCCCGCGGGGCAGGGCGTCAGCATCAGCATCCTGCTCGTCCACCATCGTGAGGACCTCTACCCCGATCCCTTCACCTACCGTCCCGAGCGCTGGCTCGGTCACAGTCCGGGGACCTACGAGTGGCTGCCATTCGGCGGCGGCACCCGTCGCTGCCTCGGCGCGGCGCTGGCGATGGCCGAGCAGCGCGTGGTGCTCGAGGCAATGGTCCGCCGACTCGATCTGGCCCCCGACCGGCCCGAGCCCGAGCACGCCCAGCACCGCAACGTCACGATGATCCCCGCGCGCGGCGCCCGCGTGATACTTCGCTCGCGCGTGCGCGGGTGAGAACCACTGCCGTCCGCCACGCCGCTCGGACGAGGCCTCAAGGCACCATCACCCTGAATCGCCCAACCGTGTGCCGGATGGTTCCCCCGGCTTCTTCGAGGTTGCCCGGGCCGGTCTGATCCTGGAAGACGACTTCGCCGGTGATGAGGCCGGGGTGCAGCCCGCGGTCGAGGCCGCGGCCCATGCGCGTGGTCTCGAGCTGGCCGGCGGCGGGAAATTGCGGGTTGGGCTTGGTGAATGTGTGCACTTGCGGGGGCTGTCCAACTTCGTGCCATTCGACCCAGTAGGAGCTACTCGCCTTGCTTATGGCTATCCGGGAGGAGAACTGGAGGATGGCTTCATACCCGCCGTGTGTTGCGTGGATCAGGCGCACGTGCAGCGGGGAGGCGACCTGAGCCGCGGTCGGTGCCGGGGTCCTTGGCGGAACCCACCCGACGGGCACCTTCAGCGCCGGCGTGCACGCATACTTTCCGCCGATCCAGCTCTTGCTGGTCAGGTGGCAGGTAGCGCCGTCACGGTAGTGCAGTTCCGTGATCGGCCCGTCGACCGGTACGACGTCCTGGGTGCCGCCGGCGTTGAAGTTGAACAGCTGTTTCGGTGATGCGGTGGTGACGATCAGGTACGCGCCCTCCGGCCCAGCGGTCCGCTGCGTTTGGGTATGGCCCTTGAGGACGTAGGTGACGCTCTTGGCGTCGGGGCCGAGCAGGCCGTAGTAGAGGTTGCGCTCGTCGGCCTGCGGGCAGACGGGGTAGGGCTTGCGCTTGCCGTCTTCGGTGAAGCGTTCGTAGGGACCTGCTGTGCTGGGGACGCAGCCTTTGTCGGGGAAGTTGCCCTTCCATGCACTGGCC
This sequence comes from uncultured Solirubrobacterales bacterium, assembly GCA_963779405.1. Taxonomy (GTDB): domain Bacteria; phylum Actinomycetota; class Thermoleophilia; order Solirubrobacterales; family Solirubrobacteraceae; genus Palsa-744. Next base: position 57,309 of record CAVZYF010000018.1, on the reverse strand, counting down.
GGGATGTCGCCGACTGTTGCGTTGATGAACAGGCGGTCGTTGCCGTCGAGTAGCGTGCACGCGCGCTCGGCGCCGAAGGTGTTGACGGAAAATTCGTGGAACAGGCCGTCATCGTGGAAGGCGCTGTCCTGGCCGAGCGCCCCGAGTTTCCCCTGCAGCAGCCGCCCGACCTGGACGCAGCCTGTACCACGCTTGGTGCTGAGCACGCGCATGCCCCACGGCGGCCCGCCGGCCGGGTCTGCGGTCGAGATCGGCAGCAGACGGACCGTGCCCTTGACGATCCCACCGCCCTGCAGCTCATAGAACTTGGACGTGTGCGGTTCGGCCGGCGAGCCGAGCTGAATCACGCCGCCCGCCGCGAGCGCCCCCGCGGTCAGCACGAGCATCGCGATCAGCACGAGGGCCGGGGTGCGCCGGTGCCCGCGCCGCAGCCACGGCGACCGCGTTCTGCGCCGGGCGCGCGCCGCGCCGCGCAGCCGGCTCTCGAGCTCGTCGAACACGTCGTCGCCGTGGGCGTTCATGCTTCCTCCCTCAGGTTGGCGCGCAGCGTCTTCAGGCCGCGGTGCACGCGTTGACGGACGACCTGCTCGGAGCACGCAAGGCGCGCAGCGATCTCGCCGTAGTCCTGTTCCTCGACCAGGCGCGCAAGTAACGCTGAGCGCGTCGCCTCAGGCAATGCTTCGAGCGCTCGTGTGAGGTCACTCTCGCCGTTGCCGGCGCGCTCCTCCACGCGCGCCAGCGCCGCGTCGTCGAGGACGATCGGCTCCATGCCCAGGCGCCGCCGTGCCGCGTCGGCGACCCGGTCGCGGCGCAGGCTCTCGCGCAGCTTGTTGCGCGCGATCCCGAACAGCCACGCCACCGGGGGAGCGTCGCCTGAGTATGTCCCCGCGCTCACGACGACCGCCGCGAACGTCTCCGCGGTCAGATCGAACGCGAGCTCGCGATCGCCGACGCGTCGCTGAAAGAACGTCACGACTGCGTCCAGATGCCCGCGGTAGAAGCTCGAAAACGCATCGTCGTCGCCCGCGGCGATCCGCCGCAGCAAACCCGCTTCATCCGCTCGCGAAGGCAGCATCACCCCTATCGTTGCGCGAAGCTGTCCGTGTGTGACACGGGCCGGATCCCGCGCCGCTGGCTGCGGATCTCCACCCAGCCGGCGGGTTAGGATGGATGCGTGTCGAGAGAGCTAGCGCGGCCGATCCCCGACAAGCTGTCGATCTGGCCGGTCGAGGGTGGCCGATTTGGGCTTGACGCGACGTTCACAGGCAGCAGTGGTTTCGCGCGGGCGCATCGCCACGAGCGTCTGCTCACCGCCGAAGACATCCGCTACCAGCTACGGCAGGAGCTCGACAACGCCTGGACGCTGCGCCTCGGCCCCGTCGCTGCCGCTGACGTGGGTGCCGCAGTCGCCGCCTTCATCGGCGACGGGCTCTGAGACAAGTCCCTGCTCTCAAAGCCAGTGGCGCAAACTGGTCGGCGTATCCGCGGGATGCTCGCCCAGCAGCCGGTCCAGGGCGGTGACCATGCGCCCGATGGTTCCCGGGCTGCCGCGTGGGTAGCGGCTGGGGTCAGCAAGCACGAGACCGTGATGGGCCTGGCCGCGCTGGTCGTAATCGTCGGCGATGACGCTCAGGTCGGCGATGTCCTCCGTGACGACCGCGCGCTGCTCGGTCTGAGCCAGCGCGAACAGGTCCGTGTCCGCGAGCGCGCGAAGCTCAGTACGCTCGACCACTGCGTTGGCATCGTGTCCGCGAGAGCGGAGCTGCCCGGCGATCGCGGGCGTGTACATCTCGTCGAGTATGAGCTTCACGGCTCAGGCGAGCGCTTGTTGTGTGCGCTTCCACGCGGCGTATTGCCGCTCAGTCTCTTCGCGGTTGAAGGCAATCCGCGCGTCTACCTCCTCGGGGAAGTCGCCGTAGTACCTGAGGGCTACGTTGACCTGTGCGTGTGAGAGATTGCCCCACTCGGCGGCGCCCGCGATCGCCCGCTCGCCGGTGGACCCAAATTCCTTGACGACTTTCACGACCTGCCACACGTCCGGACCGAAAGCGAGCGCCGGGCGGCGTCCCGTGGGGCCATCCTTGAACACGATGCCCGGATGGTCCTCCATCCGCAGGCCCTCGTCGATCAGGCGCTCGGCCGTCCTTGACTTCGGCTCGCCGCGACGCTGTGCGCCCACGTCCAGACGCGCGAGCGTACGCGGGCTCATGCGGATCGAGAACGGCTTCTGGGCTGCCTGATTACTCATGTAGCTGTGTGTAGTGTAGCGCGCTACAAGAGGTCGGTCATCGAGGGCTCGTTGGCTACGAAGGGCGCACCTAGGGCGATGATGAGGGGCTTTGCCCCCGCCGGCCCAGCCCGGTTCAGAACCTCTCAGACGGGCACCGCCGCTGAGCTGCGCTGCGGCTCGCGCTGCTCGAGCCACGCCGTGTATGGGTCGGCGGGGACGATGCGCGGGGTGAGCGTCTGCTCATCGTGACGGCTTCCCGTTTGCTCCCGTGCGTCCCGGACGGACAGTTCGATGTTCCATGGCTCTGGAATGTAGGCGGGTGAGGAAACGTGTTGCATTGAGTCCCTGGGCGCTTGCGGCGTTTGCATGTAACGGTCTCCTGACTGAGTGCTCGCTCGTTGGTGAATATGGGGTGGTGCGGGAGGCAAGGTTGCACTGTTTCCAGAGAAAGTCCAGGGGTGTTGGACAAACGATGTAGGCCATATCCGAGAGGCCATACAAACATGTCACTCAGGGTGCTGTCGCCCTGCCCAAATCGGGCAATTTTTGTCGTACTTTTGGGGCTTGAGATTTTAGCTGGGGATGAATGGAATTTAATATAAAAAGAACCGCAGGGTCCCTCACTGAATGTGGCGATCGAGCGAACCGTCCCAAGCGCGGTCTACCGTTCCGTCGAGTGCTCTCCAAGCCAAGATGGTGCCAATGGTCTTTGGCCCCTGAGTACAAAAAGATCAGCAAGAGAGGTAGTTCGATGACCGATAGTGCGACGGCCGAGAAGCCGACGGCCGAGGAGCTCCTGAGCAGAATCAAGCAAAAGACGAACGAGCACCTGGAGGCGTTGCGCAGCGCGGCGGAAGCAGAGCGCAATCGGCTGCAGGCCGATCTTCTGGAGGTCGATCCCCCTGTTGACGAGGATCTCCCGTCGGAGGAAGCGGTCGAAGAGGTCGACGCGCAGGCCGAATTCTACGAACGGTCGATCTGATCTGCGAAGCGGGTGGCGAGGCTCATTCGCCGCGCACGGCGTTGACGACCGCCCCCAGCCCGTCGACTTCCACCTCGACCGTGTCCCCGTCCCGCAGGAACCGTCCCTGCGCCGCGCCGATCCCCGCGGGTGTCCCCGTCGCGATGATGTCCCCCGGCAAGAGCGTCATCGTGCGCGAGAGCCACGCGACGACCTCGGCCGGACCGAAGATCAGGTTCGCGGTCGACCCCTCCTGGAGCACCTCCCCGTTGACCCGGGTGCGCAGCCCGAGCGCCCTCAGGTCGTCGATCTCGTCGAGCGTGACGAGCGCCGGGCCGCAGGGGGCGAAGGTGTCGATCGCCTTGCCGCTCGTCCACAACGGGTTCTGCATCTGCAGGTCGCGGGCGGAGACGTCGTTGAACGGCATCGCGCCGGCGATGTGGGAGAGCGCGTCCGCGGTGCCGACGTTCTTCGCGGTGCGCCCGATCACGAGCGCGAGCTCGGCCTCGTAGTCGACGTGCTCGGGGTGGGCGGCCGGGAGCACGATCTCGCCGCCGCTGCCGAGCAGCGAGTTGGCGAACTTCGCGAACCACATCGGCGCGGTCGGGATCGCCTGGCCGGTCTCTTCGGCGTGGTCGCGGTAGTTGAGGCCGAGGCAGACGATCTTCTGCGGGTCGGTCACGGGGGCGTGGAGGGTCGCGCCGGCGAGCGCGACACGCTCGCTCGCCCCCCCGGCGCGTCGCCCCAGCTCGCGTAGGCCGTCCGCGTCGAGCGCCGCGAGCAGGCCTCGGACGGTGCGTCGCGGGCGCGTCGAGCGCGGAGACCGGGACGAGGTCCTCGCCGACCTGCACGCCGGCGGCCGGGCCGTCCTCGGTGGAGAAGCTCAGGAGACGCATCGCCCGCTCAGCCTACCCGGCGCGGGCCTCGCCCACCCGCACCCGCCATCGGCTACCGCCGGCGAGCCCTTCCACGGCGTGCTGGCCCCGGACTATCATCACCCCGGTGCCAGGGTCAACCGTGTCGGTGACGTTCGACAACCTCGGCGAGGCCGCTCAGCTCGAGCTCGGCATGTGGCCCGCGGAGGTGCCCGAAGGAGAGCACTTCACCGTCGTCGAAGTGCTCCCGCGGCTGCTCGACCTGCTCGCGACGCGCCATGTGAAGGCGACGTTCTTCGTCGAGGGATTGAACGCGGAGATGTACCCGCGGGCGCTGCAATCGATCGTGGAAGCCGGCCACGAGGTCGCCGTTCACGCGTGGCGCCACGAGGAATGGGCGGCGCTCGACGCCGAGTCCGAGGTGGTGCTGCTCGAGCGTGCCACCGGCGCGATGCGTGCGATCGGGATCGAGCCGAGCGGCTTTCGACCACCCGGCGGCGGGTTGACCGAGCGCACGCTCGCGCTGCTCGGCGAGCACGGCTACGACTACGTCTCGCCCGCGGGCGAGCGCGAGGGCCTGCTCGAGGGTCTGGCCGTGCTGCCGTTCCGCTGGCCGCTGGTGGATGCCTACGCGTATCTACCCACGTTTGCGGGCCTGCGCGAACGCTACGGTGACGGTCCCGATCCCCTTACGCCCGAGGAGATGCGCGGGGAGATGATCGCCGCGCTGCAGAACCATTCAGAGCAGGAAGAAGGTCACCTGGCCTTGCTCTTCCATCTGTTCTCCGCCGCCTTCACCGGCGAGCCCGGCTGGGAGGCGCTCGACGGTGTCCTGCACGAGACGGTGCGCCTCGCGGAGACGGGGGCCATCACACTGATGCGCATGGACGAGGCGGCCGCGCGAATGCTGGGGCGCCCTGAGGAGCTGGGTCACCCGCCACAGCTCGACGACGCGACCTGGACGGCACAGTGAGCCTTTTCCCGCGCCGTCCCTTCACCGTTCTTACCGCGCTCGGCACCGCCGCCCACCACGCCTTCGAGGTGCGCGCGGGCGTCGGCCTGGTGTTCGAGCCGTTCATCGGCAGGCGCGCCGCCGTCGCGACGTGGTCCGGCGCCCTGCCCGCGTGGGCGCTCGCGGGATGGATCGGAGAGGGCGAGGGAATCGAGAAGTGGATCGCCCTCAACAACGCCGCCGGCCTGGCGGGCGGCATCGTCCACTTCGTCGAGTGGCCCTGGGAGCGCCGTAACGGCATTCCGTACCTAACCGAAGCGGAGGGCATGACGAGCGAGCAGCTCGGCCCCTACAACAGGGTGCTCCATCTGTGGACGCTCGCGGGCCTCTTGGCCGTCGCGCTGGAGACCCCGCGCCACGCGCGGAAGTGGGCGCTGTTGGGCCTGCTGCTCGGTGAGCCATTGCGTCGCTCCGCCGTCCACCACTTCCGCTGGGCGAAAGAGCAGGCCGAGCGCGACCCCGAGCATTGGAGCCCGGTGCTGCGCTCAGAAGCCGGATCCTCGAAAGGTTAGGCACCCTTTGCGATGGCTCGGACAGCGCGATCGCGAGCTGGCCGCGCTGCGCCGGGCGGGGCGTGCCGCGATCGTGATGCCGGCGATGTTCGCCGTCGGCGAGGAGGCGATCGGCAACCCGGCGCTGGCGACGTTCGCCGCGCTGGGGTCGTTCGCGATGCTGCTGCTGGTCGACTTCCGCGGCACGCTGCGGGAGCGGCTGCAGGCGCAGGCGGCGCTCGCGCTCGTGGGATGCGTGTTCGTGTGCGTGGGCACGCTGGCCTCGCAGAGCGTCTGGCTCGCGGCCGGGGCGACGGCGGTCGTCGGCTTCGGCGTGCTGTTCGCCGGCGTCGTCAGCTCCGTGCTGGCGGGTGCCTCCACCTCGCTGCTGCTGGCTTTCATCCTGCCGGTGACGATCGCCGGGCCGCCGTCGTCGGTGGGAGATCGGGTGGCGGGCTGGGGCATGGCCGCCGCGGCCGCGCTACTGGCCGTGGCACTACTGTGGCCGCTACCCGCGCGCGAGCCGCTGCGCTCCGCGGCCACGATCGCCTGCCGGGCGCTGGCGGCGCGGTTGCGCGCGGAGGTCGCGTACGTCCTGAGCGACCGTGACTCCTCGTTTGCGAGCGATCGCGAGCACGCGGTGGCGCAGGCAAACGACGCGGTCGCCGCGCTGCACCGCGTGTTTCTCGCCACGCCCTACCGGCCGGCGAGCCTGAGCACCTCCGCACGGGCGGTCGTGCGGCTCGTGGACGAGCTGAACTGGGTGAACGCGATCGTCGTCGGGTCGGTGCAGCCGGGCGCGGGCACGCCGGTCAATCGCGGCGCCTGCGCGGTCAAGGTGGCGGCGGCCGCCGTGCTCGAACGCGGGGCGGAGCTGCTGGAGGTGACGGGCGGGGACTGCGCGGCCTTGCACGGCGCGCTGGTCGAGCTGACCGCGGCGCGGCACAGGATGGAGGAGAGCGCGACGGCCGATGCGCGTCGGCGAGTTCATCACATCGCTCGATCCGAGCTTTCGCGCGCAGGAGCTCGGCTTTGCGGTCGCAAGTATCGGGGACAACATCGACCTGGCCGCGGCCGCCGAGCGGCGCACCTGGCTGGAACGATTGCTCGGGCGCCAGCCGAAGGGCCTGGCCGGGGCGCTGTCCGCGGCTCAGCAACGCGCGGCGGCGCACGTCGATCGAAACTCGGTGTGGCTGCACAACAGCGTGCGCGGGGCCGTCGGCTTGGGCTTGGCCGTCCTGATCGCGAACCGGACCGGTGTCCAGCACTCCTTCTGGGTTGTGCTCGGCACGTTGTCGGTGTTGCGATCGAATGCGCTCAGCACGGGACAGAACGCGGTTCGTGGCCTGCTCGGCACGGTCGCCGGGTTCGTCATCGGCGCGGCGATGCTCGAGGCGATCGGGACCAACACGACGCTGTTGTGGTTTCTGCTGCCGATCGCGGTCCTCTTCGCCGGCATCGCGCCCGCGGCGATCTCGTTCGCGGCGGGCCAGGCCGCCTTCACGCTGACGCTGGTGTTTCTCTTCAACATCATCCAGCCGGCCGGCTGGCAGGTCGGCCTGCTGCGCGTCGAGGACATCGCGATCGGGTGCGCGGTGAGCGTGGCGGTCGGGTTGCTGTTCTGGCCGCGTGGTGCGAGGGCTGCGCTGCGCCGCGCGCTGGCGGACGCGTATGTCGACAGCGCGGACTATCTCGCAAGCGCCGTCGACTTCGGGATGCTGCGCTGCGACCCCGGCGCGAGCTCTGCCGCCGTCCCGGTGCAGGACGCCGCTCGCGCGGCTGCGACGGCCCGCCGCCTGGACGACACGTTCCGCGGCTACCTGGCCGAGCGCGGCGCCAAGCCGGTCCCGCTCGCCGAGGTGACGAGCCTGGTCACCGGCATTGGCGGCCTGCGCCTGGCGGCCGACGCGGTGCTGGATCTATGGCAGCGCGAGGACGGCGCGAACACCGGCGATCGCGCGCAGGCGCGCAGGGAGTTGCTGCGTGCGAGCGGGCTCGTGAAGGCCTGGTATGACGATCTCGCCAGGAGCCTCGTCGATGGCGGAGAACTGCGCGAGCCGCTGGCTCACGACAGAGTCGCCGACGGGCGACTCGTCGATGCCGTGCGTCACGACCTGCGCAGCGCGGACGGCAGGGCGAGCGCGACCGCCGTGCGCATGATCTGGACCGGTGAGCACCTGGACGCCGCCCGCCGGCTGCAGCGCATCATCGTGGGCCCCGCGCGCGCCACGGCCGAGCGGTGAATGCCACCGCGATTGGAGGTTGCTCAGCGACCTCGGAAGTCACTCATCCGGCGCCGGCGCCGGGCGATTGCGATTTGCGGCCCTGCTCGCTCAGGGTGCTCAGGTCAAGCATGTGGGCCGGCGGGTCGGGCAGGGCGATCGTGGAGCTGAGCTCGAGCTCGGGGCCGACATGGAGCAGCTCCCCGGGCTCGAGCGCCCGCCAGCCTGGGTCCTCGTCCATCGGCTCGCTGGCGATCACCACCACCGGCCGCCGTGCGGCCTCCTCGCAATGCACGCGGGTGCCGAGGCTGCTGTGGTGGTTTACAGGCTGCTCGCCGCCGTGGCCACCGGCGGGCCGGTCGAGGATGTACAGCGTGTTCGTGTCCGGGTAGCGCAGCGCAAAGATCCCGGCCTCGGTCGTGATGATCAGGTTCAGCGAGTAGATCGGCAGGTGCTCGGCGATCCAGCTCACGCCCGCGACGATGCCTGCGTGGATGTCGCCATCGTGCCGGCGGATCTCGTGGGTGATCATCGCGAACAACCGCTCCGAATCGGTCTCCCCGTGCACCAACGCTAGATCGTCGCCGAGCTCCTCCTCCAACCTCGGCAGGCCGGCGAGCACTCCGTTGTGGGCGAACAGGCGTCCGTCCTGCTCGAAGGGATGGGTGTTCGCGAGTGTCTTCGCGCCAGTCGAGGCGAAGCGGACGTGCGCCAGGAACGTGCGCGAGCGCTCCTGACGAGCCTCGCTCGCGAAGTCCATATCGCTGAAGGCCGAGATCGGCGCCTTGTGGATGACCGGCCGTCCCTCCGTGTCGTAGATCCCGAGCCCCGTCCCATCGGGATTTCGGTGGCTCTGCGCGGCGAGGCTGTCGGGCGCGTCCAGCAGCCACAGCTTCGCGCTCACCGGCTCGGCGCCGCCGCTCATCGCGAACAGCCGGCACATCAGGGCTGTCTCGTGGTTGGGGCCATCTTCTCGGCCGGCACACTATGGACAATTCATAGGCTTCGCAGGTCTCGGCTTCGCAGGTCTCGAGTCTCTCCGCATATCCAGTCTCGATACCCTTACCTGCGTGGGTAGCTGGAAGAGTCCTGGGCGAGCGGTCCGCGTCGTGATTCATGAGGAAGAGGGCGAGCCTCACCACTACTGGCGCACCGAGGACGGCGAGGGGAACGTCTCGTGGCGTAAAGACGCTCCACGCGCCACGGAGAAGGTCTCGACAGGGGATGGGATGACGACGGCCGAGCTGCTCGAGGGGATCGGGACATCGCTGAAGGAGCGTCGCCGGGCGAGCCGTGGTCGCAAGCTGCGCATGCCGTTTCGGTAGTGAGCGGGTCTTTTTGGATAGTTCCTAAGCAGCCCTCGCCTCGCCGGGCTCGCGCGTGTGGATCTTCGCCACGGTCGCCACGGGCTCGACCGCTGCCTCAGGGGCGCGTGGTCGCAGCAGCACGACCGTCAGGAATGCGCCCAGCAGGGAGATCAGGGCTCCGACGCCGAGCGCGAGCTGGTAGCCGCTGGTCAACGCGCCGAGGCTGGAGGCTCCGTGTGCGAGCTGCCTGGAGGTGTGCGAGTCGGCGATCGTGCTGAGCACGGCGAGGCCGAGTGCGCCGCCGACCAGGCGCGAGGTGTTCAGCAGCCCGGAGGCGAGCCCGGACTGCTCCGGGGAGATGCCCTGCACCGCGGCGATCGTCGCGGGGACGAGCGCGAGGCCGAGACCGCCGGCGCCGAGCATGCCGCCGGGCAGGACGGTCAGATAGCTGTCGCCGGGAGCGATCCCCGTCAGCAGGCCGAGGCCGGCCGCGGAGCTCAGCATCCCGGCGGCGAGCACCGATCGCACACCGAAGCGCGCCACGAGTCGCGGCGCGAGCGACGCGGCGAGCGCGACGCTCAGCGTCATCGGTATGAATGCCAGCCCGGCGCGCAGGGCGCTGTAGCCGAGTACCTGCTGGAGGTAGAGGGTGAGGAAGAACCACATCGAGAAAACGCCCGAGTACAGCAGCGCGATCACGATGTTGGCGGAGCGCAGACGCGGCATCCGCAAGACCGACAGCGGCAATAGCGGCGCCGGCGCGTAGCGTCCCTCGACGAGCGCGAACAGCGCCAGCAGCGCGGCGGCGAGCGCGAGCGGGCCGAGTACGCCGGCTGAGCCCCAGCCGAGGCTCTCGCTGCGGACGATCCCGTAGACGGCGACGATCAGGCCGAGCGTGACGAGCAACGCGCCGGCGACGTCGAAGTGGCGGTGGATGTCCTCGCGGCGGCTCTCGGGGATGATCCGGCGACCGACGACGATCACCGCGGCGCCGATCGGGACGTTGATCAGGAAGATCGCGGGCCAGCCGAGGCCCTGAGTCAGCAGCCCACCGAGCAGCGCGCCGGAGGTGGCGCCGAGCCCGCCGATCGCGCCCCAGACGCCGAGCGCGCGGTTGCGCTGCGGGCCCTCGGCGAACGAGGTCGTGATGATCGCGAGGCTGGCGGGGGAGAGGACCGCGCCGCCGATCCCCTGCAGCCCGCGGGCGCCGATCAACAGGCCGCGCGAGCTCGCGAGCGCGCACAGCAGCGAGCCCAGGCTGAAGAGGGCGGTGCCGGCGAGGAACATGCGCCGGCGCCCGAGCAGATCGGCGAGCCGCCCACCGAGCAGCAGAAAGCCGCCGAAGGTGATCGTGTACGCGTTCACGACCCACTGCAGCCCGGTCGTGCCGAAGTGCAGCCCGTCGCGAATCGACGGCAGCGCGACGTTCACGATCGAGACGTCGAGGATCACCATGAACTGCGCGAGGCAGAGCAGCACGAGCAGTACATCCGCGCGCTCGCGCGAGCGCGCGGGGAGGTGGGGGAAGTGCGCGGCGCGGGGCAGCCGGCGAAGGGCGGCGGTAGTCATCGGCGGATCGCCTCCTGGATGTAGGCCGCCTGCACGACGGCGCTCAGACGCGCCTCGTTGCGGGCGGTGGGTTGGCGGTCGCGGTCGACCGGGGCGACGGCGGACATTGTGGTCGGGGACTTCGGTGTGGTGGCTGGCATCGGAGCCTCGCCTTCTCTTAGTTCGCTAGTACGACGAGTATCGTACCACAAAGGACGCCGATCGTCGTACAATGTCTGCATGGGCCTTTTCCAACCCAGTCCAGACCAGCTGCAGATGGCCGACGTACTGCATGCCCTCAGCGACCCTCAGCGCCTGAGCATCGTGCGCAGCCTGGCCGAGGATCCGATGCCGCGTCGCTGTGGCTCGTTCGATCTGGACATCACCAAGTCGACCCTCACCCACCACTTCCGCGTCCTGCGTGAGGCCGGCGTGATCGATCAGCGCGAGGAAGGCACCGCCCGCCTGAACAGCCTGCGCCGCAAGGACCTCGACGAGCGCTTTCCCGGCCTGCTCGACGCGGTGCTCGCCGGCGCGCCGGACCCGGTCACAGCCGCGGTCTGAATTTGCATCCTGACAGGATCGATCGACGGTGAAGCCCAAGTCGCTGGAACATGTCGCGCTTGGGCGGGCGATCCGGGAGCTTCGGCGCAGCGCCGGCATCTCCCAAGAGGGTCTGGCCGACCGCTCTCGTCTGCATCGCACATACGTCGGCGGCATCGAGCGAGGCGAGCGCAACGTGAGCTTCGGGAATCTGCTGAAGCTCGCAAACGCGCTTGCCATACGGCCATCAGAGCTCATCGCGCGCTCTGAAAGCTTCTTGCCGGCTAGCGATCGGGAGACGAATCCGCCGCAATCGGGACGGTAGCCCGCTGGAGCATCTGCGCCGCAAGCTCTGAAAGCTCCTGGGCGCACCACTCGATCGTGCGCCAGTTTTGATCGGCGTCACTCACCTCGTCGAGGATCAGCTCGGCAAGCTCGGCGGCTCGGGTGGTCGTGTCCTCGTTGCTCATTCGATCGGTCCTCGGGTCCGGAATTGCTGTGCTGGAGCAGGTCTTTGGTTTGCGCCCCAGCACAGCGTGTCCGCAGGTCCGCTAACCCTCGGCGGCAACTGCCGCGATCGCCTCCTCCTCGCCAATGTCCAGCGCCTCCTCCTCGCCTCCGGCGATGCCCTGCAGTGCGCCCGTGCCGTAATCGCCGGTGCCATTGGAGTTGCTCGGCGGGCTGCCGAGGAACTGCACCGTGTTGGCGATGATGCGGACCGCGGTGGCATTGCGGCCATCCGGGGTTTCCCACATGCGCCAGTCCAGACGCCCATCGACCGCCACCGCGCGACCCTTGTGCATGTACTTGGCGACGTTCTCGCCCGGGGGGCCATACACGGTGACGTCGAAGAAGTTCGGCTTCTCGATCCAGTCTCCCGCCGGGTCGCGGCGCCTGGCGTTCACCGCGATCCGCAGGTTGCAGACGCTGCTTCCCGACGGCAGGGTCTGCAGATCGGGATCGCTCGTGAGCCGCCCGGTGAGGACGACGTGATTGATGTTTGGGGTCGACATGCTGGCTCCTTGTTTCGCTTGGGATGGGCTCTCGAAGACCCACATCTCCGCCGATGACCGAACCGGTCGTCGCGTGGAAAGGCCTCCATCCTCATATCCGACGAGACGTTCCAAACGGGACAACGAGTTTTTCGTGGATGCTCGGCGATCAGGTCGCTAAGCCGCCGCATCCCCCACGCGCCTGGGCGGCGAATGCCGGGCCAGCACCGTCCCCCAGTCGGCGTCGTCGATCCTGCCGGGCCGTGTGTCCTCGATGAACTCGCGTAGCGCCTGAGAGAGTCCTTCTGGATCTTCCAGGTGGGGGAAGTGTGCGGCGCGGGGCAGTGTCTTGAAGTGGCTGTGCGGGATCGCCTCGTGCGCTTTGCGTCCATGCTGGAGGGGGATCGTGTTGTCGCGCTCGCCCCAGACGATCATCGTGGGCATCCGCTCGAGCAGATACAGCCGGTCGGTCGCGCTCACGCGTTGGCCGTGCACGTCGATCACCGCTCGCAGCGTCTGCAGGAACGCCTGGCGCGCTTCGGAGTTCTCCAGTGGACGCAGCGCTCTGGCGATTGCCTGCATGTACACGCCCAAACGAACCTCGCGCCGGCTCAGACGGTGGCCCATGCTCCTCAGCGCGCCGGTCAGACCTTGGTGGATCGTCAGTGACAGCAACGCGGAGACGCCTGGCAGCGCGGCGGTGCGCAGCATCGGGCTGACCTCGTGCCCGAGGCCGCCGCTGGAGATCAGCACCAGGCGCTCGGTGCGCTGAGGGAACTGGTAGAAGAACTGCATCGCCACTCCCCCGCCGAGTGAGTGTCCGACGATCGTGGCGCGGTCGATGCCCATCGCGGCCAGCAGGTCGCGGATGCTGGACGCGTGCGCTCCCAGCGAGTAGTCGCCGCGGGGCGCCGCCGAGTCGCCATGCCCGATCAGGTCCGGTGCGATCACCGTATGGTCGTGCGCCAGGCTCAGGGCCACCGATCGCCAGTGGCTGGATGAGTTGAGCATCCCGTGGATCAGCACCACCGGCGGTCCGCTGCCGGCGACTCTGTAGACCACGCGGCGTCCGTGCAGCTCGATCTGCCACTCGTCGAACCGCGGTGGCAGCGTCGAAACGGCCGCGGGGCGGGGGAGATCCCGCGAGCCGTCCTGGAGCTCGGGTTTGGCCTCGTTCGGTGTCACGGCGCGGTTCTCACGCTCACCCTAAACGATCGGCCCGTCACCGATGAGCTTGGCCGGGCGACCCGGTCTATTGGTGGGTGCATCCGATGGGAGCTGCCTATGATGAGCGCCGAGATGGCGATGGAGGCAAGCAAATCGTGAGCAGCGCCGGAAATGGAATCGCGGGCGAGAACGGGATCGAGGTCGAGGGCCTTGTCAAGGACTTCAAGGGCGGCGTGCGCGCCGTCGACGGCATCGATCTGCAGGTGGCGCCGGGTGAGATCTACGGCTTCCTCGGTCCCAACGGCGCGGGCAAGTCGACGACGGTGCTCGTGTTGACGACGCTGCTGCCGCCCACCTCCGGCAAGGCCCGCGTCGCGGGCCTGGACGTGGTCACGCAGGGCGCGGAGGTGCGCGGCGCGATCGGCGCCTCGCTGCAGGAGTCCGCGCTCGACCCGTTCCTGACCGGCACCGAGCACATGCGCCTGCAGAGCGCGCTGCACGGCCTGAGCAAGGGCGAGCGTGAGTCGCGCGGCACGGAGCTCTTGGAGCGCGTCGGGTTGACCGACGCGGCCGATCGCAAGGTCGGTGGCTACTCCGGCGGGATGAAGCGCCGGCTCGACCTGGGTCTCGCGCTCGTGCACCGCCCGCGGCTGCTGTTTTTGGACGAGCCGACGACCGGTCTCGACCCGCAGAGCCGCGCCGCGCTGTGGGACGAGGTGCGACGCCTGGCCGACGACGGCGTGACCGTCTTCCTGACGACGCAGTATCTGGAGGAGGCCGACGTGCTGGCCGATCGGGTGGGGATCATCGACCGCGGCACGATCGTCGCCGAGGGCACGCCGGCGGCGCTGAAGGCGGAGATCGGGCGCTCCAGCGTCGAGGTCGTCCCCCAGGACCCGGGCGACCGCGAGCGGCTGAAGGAGGTCCTGCATCGCTTCGGCGAGGAGGGCGCGGCCGCGCCCAACAGCGTCGCGGCGCAACTGCCCGAGGGCGTCAGCGACCTGGCGGAGATCGTGCGCACGCTCGACGCCGAGAACCTGCCGATTGCCGACCTGCGACTGCACACGCCGACGCTCGACGACGTGTTCCTGGCGAAGACTGGTCGCTCGCTGGAGGGTGCGGGCGAGGACTCCGGGGAGGAAGGTGGGCAGCCGGTGCCCGCTAGCGCGAGCGCATGAGCAGGGTGGGAGACGAGGCCCGGTCGATGAGCGGCCGGCACCGACGGGAAGTGGTCGCTCAATGAGCAGCCTGCTCTCGACACAGGTCAGCGTGCTGGCAAGGCGCTCGATGCGCAAGACCCTGCGTCAGCCGTTTCAATTGTTCCCGATCGTGTTCTTCCCGATCATCCTGCTGGCCGTCAACGCCAGCGGCCTGAAATCGGCGACGTTGCTCGCGGGCTTTCCCACGCACTCATACGTGTCGTTTGCGATCGCGGTGGCGTTTCTGCAGGGGGCGATGTTCGCGCTGATCAATACCGGCACGAACCTGGCGGAGGACATCGAGAGCGGCTTCTTCAATCGTCTCGCGCTGACGCCTCTGCGGCGGGTCTCGCTGATCGCGGGGCTGCTCGTCGGCGTGGCGGCGGTCGGCGCGTTGCAGTCGGCTGTTTACATCGCGATCGGCCTGATCGCGGGGGCCCACCTGGACGCCGGCTTTCCCGGCGCGCTGGTCGTGATCGCGCTGGGCTCGCTGACGACGCTGGCGTTCGGCGCGCTCGGCTGCGCGGCGGCGTTGTGGACGGGGTCGGGCGAAGCGGTGCAGGGCCTGTTCCCGCTGTTCTTCGTGTTCATCTTCCTGTCGTCGGGCAGCCTGCCGCGCAATCTGCTGGGTACGGGCTGGTTTCACACGGTCGCCGACTGGAACCCGATCTCCTATCTGATCGAGGCGTTCCGCAGCCTTTATATCTATGGCTGGGACGCGACCGCCCTGTGGCGTGGCTTTGCGGTCGCGGCGGTACTTGGCCTGATTGCGCTGGTCGCGGCCAGCTCGGCATTGCGGACAAGGATGCAGCGCACATGATCCTGAGCCCGCATGGCGGCGCCGGATCGGCGTCCTCGGTTGCTCGCGTGCACAGCACGCCACGCTCCCTGCGTCCTGGGTGGGTGGGACTCGATTCATCTGCGAACCCAGGATGGGCAGCATGAGCACAGCACGTCGAACACACGGTGGCCTGTGGCGCGTGGCCTGGACGGTCGCCTGGCGGGGTATGCACACCTACATCCGCCGGCCCGACCTGATCTTTCCTTCGCTGATCTTCCCGCTCGTGTTCTTCGCGAGCTTCGCCGGTGGGCTGTCGGCGCTCGGCAAAGTGCCCGGCTTCACGTTTCCCGCGGGCTACACGGCGTTCCAGTTCGTCTTCGTGATGTGTCAGTCCGCGATGTTCTCCGGTCTGTTCACGGGCTTCACGCTGGCATTCGACTTCGAAAGCGGTTTCGCCCGGCGGCTGATGCTGGCGGCGGAGGATCGGCGCGGGATCGCGCTCGGCTACGCGATGGTCGCGCTCGCGCGCGCGGCGATCACGCTGTCGCTGGTGACGGTCGTGGCATTGATCTCGGGCATGCGGATCACCGGCGACGGCGTCGACATCGTCGGCCTGTACGGCCTGGCGGCGCTGCTCGTGCTTGTCGGCTACGGCTGGGCCGGCGGGGTGGCGTTCCGCTTCCGCACGATCCAGGCCGGCCCGTTGATGCAGACCCCCGTCTTCTTGATCCTGTTCCTCGCGCCCGTATACGTCCCGCTGGCGCTGCTCAAGGGCTGGATCCACGACGTCGCGAGCGTCAACCCGGCGACCGCCTTCCTCGACGCCGGACGGGGCCTGATCTCGGGCGCCCAGGACCACACCGGCCTCGCCTACGCATGCGCGGCGGGTCTGATCGTGCTGTTCGCGATCTGGTTGCTCAGCGGTCTGCGCGCGGCCGAACGAGCCACTTAGAGGGCGTGCGCGGCGGGCGATCGACGGCCGTGGCACTCGCGATCGGGGCGATCGCGCTCGTACTCGCGGGCTGCGGCACGAGTGCAACGTCGAGCCACGCCGGCTCATCACACACCTCGACCGAACCCGCGTACGTCAACGAACCGTTTACTCACCAGCAGCTGCTCGTCGAACAGGGCGCCCGCCTGGCCGTTTCCTACGGCTGTGCCGCATGCCACCTGGGCGCCGCGGGACGGGGGATCGCTCCGAGCTTTGCGAGCTTCGCGGGACACCGCGTCACGCTCGCCGACGGTCGTCGCGTGCTCGTGGACGAACACTTCTTACACGCCGGGCTGCTGCACCCCGAGAGCGCCGAGATCAAGGGATATGACCCCGCGCCGATGCTCGCGGCGGTCGGGCGCCTGCACCTGGCCGGCCATCCGGGTCAGGTCGCGGCGCTGACGGCATTCATCGAGCAGATCGGACCGGAACCGCCGGGCTGAGATGCCTACGCCGGGAGCTCTGCGCCCGCGAGCATGGCGGCGCGTCCCGCCACTGCGCGCCCGGTCGGCGCTCCGGCGCGCGCCCGCGCCCGACCTGCGGGGATCGAACGCGTCTGCAGCTCGTGCGCGAACGTGTACCACTCGAGCTGCATCGTGTGCCGGGGCTTGTTGACGAAGTGACCCGTGTGAAATGCCTCGTCGCGCGCGATCTCGGTCTCCATCTCATGCCGCGCCGGCGGCGCCCAATCGCCGGCGAGCCAGCGCGCGGCGAGCTTCGACTGCAGCTCGGCAAAGGGAAAGATCGTCGGGATCGGCTGGCCCAACCCGATGAACGCGAGGTCGTCGAGTCCGGGCTTGAGCATGCGCTTGTAGAGCGGCAGCACATTGCCGGGCGCGGACAGGAACTCGGGGTCGAAGAACGGGAAGGAGACCCTGTAGCCGGTCGCGTAGACGATCGCGTCGACGGGCTCGACCGAGCCGTCGGCGAAGCGCACGCGGTCGCCGAGCAGCTCGGTGACATCGCCCTTGCCCACCGCGTCGCCGGAGCCCAGGCGCCCGAGCAGCTCGCTGGAGACGGTGGGGTGGGCGTCGAGGAAGCGGTGGTTGGGCTTGGGCAGCCCGAAGTCCTCCATGCGCCCGGAGAAGATCCGGGGAAGCGGCCGGGCGAGCCGGCGCTGCAGGCCGGCGGGCAGGCGTGGGTTCGTCTTGAAGACCTGGTCGGCGGGCTTGCCGAAGATGTACTTGGGAACGACGTAGGCGCCGGAGCGGGTCGAGAGGAAGACGGTGTCCGAGATGGTCTTGCGGGCGAGCTCGGAGACGATGTCGACGGCGCTGTTGCCGATCCCGACCACGAGCACGCGCTTGCCGTAGAGGTCCAGGGGGGTGCTCGGGTCGACGTAGTCGTGCGAGTGGATGACCGGCCCGTCGAAGGACCCGGGGAAGTCGGGAAAGCGGGGGTCCCAGTGGTGCCCGTTGCAGACGAGCAGCGCGTCGAAGTGCTGCTGCTCACCGTCTTTGAGCGTGATCTGCCAGCCGCCCTCAGGGCCGCGCTCGGCGTGCTTCACGCGCGTGTTGAAGCGGATCTGCTCGCGCAGGGCGAAGGCGTCGGCGTAGTCACGCAGCCACTCGAAGATGTGTGTGTGGTGCGGGTAGTCGGGGTAGCGATCGGGCATCGGGAAGTCCCGGAAGGAGATCGAGGGCTTGGAGATGTCGATGTGCAACGACCGGTATGCCGAGGATGTCCCGTTGGGATTTTCGAAGTACCAGTTCCCGCCCACCTCATCCGAGGCCTCAAAGCACGTGTGGGGAACCCCGAAGTCCGCGAGCGCCTTGCACGCGGTGAGCCCGCTGACACCGGCCCCGATCACGCACACCGTCGGAAGCTCGCCCATGTTTCAGATCCTAACGGGCAGCACGTTCACGGTCCCAGGCGTCCCTGCCCATGCTCGAGCTCCAGCAGCAACCGCTTGCGCTCGAGCCCACCGCCGTAGCCGGTGAGCGAGCCGTCCGCGCCGATCACCCGGTGGCAGGGGACGATCACGGCGATCGGGTTGCGCCCGTTGGCCGTTCCCACCGCGCGCGCCGCCGTTGGTTGGCCGACACGTCGCGCGATCTCGCCGTAGCTGACCGTCTCGCCGTAGGGGATCTCTTCCAGCGCATGCCAGACCTCGCGCTCGAACGGCGCTCCCTCCGCGGCAAGTGGGATATCGAAGGTGGTGCGATTGCCGGCGAAGTACTCCTCCAGCTGTCGCTTCACATCCGCGAACGGCGCGGCCGACTCGGTCCAGTCCGTGGCGATTCGCTTGGGCCTGCGGCCGTCCTGCATGTACAGGCCGCTCAGCGTCTTCCCGTCGCCGACGAGCAACAATTCGCCGATCGGGCTCTCCATCGTCGTGTACAGGATCTGTGTGGTCTGTTTGTTCTGCTCGATCTGCATAGTGGGCATTGATCTCGATCACCTTTCTCACGCCGCGATTCTGTTCTCGGCGTCGCTTGTTCGTGTCGCTGTGCCGCTGTCTTTTGGTGGCGCTACTGTTGCTTGCTTCGCTCCTTTTTTTGCTTGCTTTGGTGGGTTAAGCGTTGCCCACAGGTGCTGTAAGGCGTATGCGCGGTAGGGCCGCCAGCGCTCCGCCATCTTCTCCGCCGCGGCGGGCTGCCCGTCGTGCCCGAGCTGCTCGAGCGCGTGGCGGACGCCGAGGTCGCTCGGTAGGAATGCGTCGGGATCGCCCAGCGCACGCATCGCGATGTACTCCGTCGTCCACGGCCCGATCCCGGGCAGCTCGAGCAATCTTCTGCGTGTCTCGCCGCGATCGGCCCCGGCGTCGAGCGTCAGATCGCCGCTGGCGAGTGCCCTGGCGAGGCCGAGCAGTGCACGTCTGACGCGCCCTCGGCATCGCGAGCCGCTCAGGATCCGCGGCGGCGAGCGCCTCGACCTGCGGGAAGAGGTGGGTCACCGCTCCGAGCGGGCGCTCCAGCGGCTGCCCGTATTCGGTGACCAGACGCCCGGCGAGCGTTCTCGCGCCGCCAACCGACACCTGCTGGCCGAGCACCGCGCGGACGGCGAGCTCGTGACCGTCGACATGCCCCGCCACCCGCAGTCCCGGCGCGTTGCGCACGAGCGGCCCCAGCACCGGATCCTCACCCAGCGCCTCGGTCACGCTGAGTGGGTCGGAGTCGAGGTCAAGCAAAGCGCGCGAGCGTTGCATCGCGGCGGCGAGGTCGCGCAGGTCCTGGAGCCAGTATCTGGCGTGCACGTACCCATCGGCGGGACGCAGCTCGACGACACCGCTCCCGTGTGGCAGGCGCAGGCTCCGCCGGTAGGCTCCGTCGTGCACCTGCTCGACACCGGGTACCGCTCGCAGGCCCAGGAACGCGATCAGGCCCTCCCCGTCCAGCGGTGGCCGATAGGGGAGTCGCAGCGACAGTGCGCCGCTCTCCTCGAGGTGCTCTGCACGCCGCGTCCGTGCGCGCAGCTCGCGCGGCGTCATCGCGAAGACTTCCCGCACCGTCGCGTTGAACTGGCGCACGCTCTGAAAGCCCGCGGCGAACGCCACGCCTGTGATCGGCACGACCGTCGTCTCGAGCAGGATGCGAGCGGTCTGCGCGCGCTGGGCACGCGCTAACGCAAGTGGCCCGGCGCCGACCGTCGCTAGGAGCTGGCGGTGGACATGACGCTCGGTGTAACCCAAGCGGCCGGCGAGACCGCCAACGCCCTCGCGGTCGACCACGCCGTCGGCGATCAAACGCATCGCGCGCCCGACGATATCCGCACGCAGATCCCAATCCGGCGAGCCCGGCGTCGCGTCCGGCCGGCAGCGCTTACATGCGCGAAAGCCGGCCCCCTGCGCCGCCGCGGCGGTGGCGAAGAAGCGCACGTTCTCGCGTTTTGGCGTCCTTGCCGGGCAGCTCGGCCGGCAGTAGATCCCGGTCGTCTTCACACCGCAGAAGAACCATCCGTCAAAGCGCGGATCCTCAGCTTCGACGGCGATCCACAGGCGGTCCGAGTCGAAGTCCATGCGCCTACAGTGGCACACCGACCGGGCGATGTCTCGCGGGAATCGGACATGGCCGTATGGCGGTGTCCGATACCCGCCGGTGACGCTTCTGGGCTCAGCCGGCGCTCTCGGCGGGCGTCTCTGCCGGCGCGGGCTGGGCCGCGGCTGCTGCGTATGAGCCGAGCGCGCCGAGTGCCCCGGTAGTCAACGCGGCGAGCGCCCAGCCGGAGCCCGAGCGTTCGCGCCCGCGGGCGGCGTCCAGGGAGAAAGGGCCCGGTCCGACCTCGGCCAGCGCGAGCGCGGCGGCAATCAGGACGAGGTTGTACTCGTAGCCGCCGTTGCTGCTCCACGGACCGTTCTTGGCGTGCACCCGATGGATCGCGGTCAGCATCGTCGCGACCAGCACCGATGCGGCGAAGGGTGTCTCCAGTCCGACCGCGAGCAGTGCTCCGCCGCCCGCCTCGGCGGCGCCGGCCGCGATCGCGTTCGGCTTACCCGGGCGCAGGCCGAGGTGCTCGAATCCCTGGGCTGTGGTGTCGAGGCCCGGGCCATCGAACCAGCCAAACAGCTTCTGCACACCGTGC
This sequence comes from uncultured Solirubrobacterales bacterium, assembly GCA_963779405.1. Taxonomy (GTDB): domain Bacteria; phylum Actinomycetota; class Thermoleophilia; order Solirubrobacterales; family Solirubrobacteraceae; genus Palsa-744. The sequence goes on along the minus strand of CAVZYF010000018.1, from coordinate 36,469 downwards.
CCGACGAACAGCCCGCCCACCACCATCCTCAACAGCAATCGCCCGATCTTCATGTTTTCGAACCTCCGTTTGGTTTGATCTGAGTATGCCCACCCCTGACCGGATACCCGAGAAGGACAACTACAAGTGGATCGCCCTGTCCAACGTGACGCTTGGCGTATTGCTTGCGGTGCTCGACGGGTCGATCGTGTTGATCGCGATGCCCTCGATCTTCCGGGGCATCCACCTCGACCCACTGGTGCCGGCGAACAGCTTCTACCTGCTGTGGATGATCCTCGGCTTCCTCGTCGTCACGAGCGTTCTGATCGTCAGCCTCGGCCGGCTCGGCGACATGTACGGCCGGGTGAAGATGTACAACCTCGGCTTCCTCGTCTACACGATCGCCTCGCTGCTGCTCACGATCGACTGGATGACCGGGCGCGACGGAGCGCTGTACCTGATCGTCTTTCGCATCGTGCAGGGGATCGGGGCGGCCTTCCTGCTGGCCAACTCCGCGGCGATCCTCACCGACGCCTTCCCGGCCAACCAGCGCGGGATGGCGCTCGGGATCAACAACATCGTCGGGGTCAGCGGCGTCTTCGTCGGGCTCGTGCTCGGCGGCCTGCTGGCGCCGATCGACTGGCGGGCGGTGTTCCTGATCTCGGTGCCGATCGGTGTGTTCGGAACCGTGTGGGCGTATCTGAAGCTCGAGGAGCGCAGCACGCCCAAACCCGCCCAGATCGACTGGTGGGGCAACCTAACCTTCGCGCTCGGGCTGATCCTGATCATGGTCTCGGTCACCTATGGCATCCGCCCCTACGGCGGCCACGCCACCGGCTGGACGAGCCCCAAGGTGATCGCACTGCTGGGCGCGGGCGTGGCCTGCCTGGTGGCGTTCGCGCTGATCGAGTGGCGGGTGGCGGAGCCGATGTTCCGTCTAGCGCTATTTCGGATTCGCGCCTTCACGTTCGGCACGCTCTCCACGTTCCTCTCGGCGGTCGCCCGCGGCGGCCTGATGTTCATGCTGATCATCTGGCTGCAGGGCATCTGGCTGCCCCAGCACGGCTATGACTTCACCGAAACGCCGTTGTGGGCCGGGATCTACATGCTGCCGCTGATCGTCGGCATGCTCGTCGCCGGACCGACCTCCGGCTACCTGTCCGACCGCTTCGGCGCGCGCTGGTTTGCGACCGGCGGGATGCTCGGCGCGGCGCTCAGCTTCTACCTGCTGGCGCTTTTACCGATCGACTTTCCCTATCCGTTGTTCGCCGCGATCCTGTTGCTCAACGGCATCTCGATGGGCATGTTCGCCTCGCCCAACCGCGCCGCCGTGATGAACAGCCTCCCAGCGGGCGACCGGGGAGCCGGCGGGGGTATGAACCAGACCTTCCAGAACTCCGCCCAGGTGCTCTCGATCGGGATCTTCTTCACGCTGATGATCTTCGGCCTGTCCTCCAGCCTGCCCGCGGCGATGACCGCCGGTCTGAAGGCCCACGGCGTCGCCGCGGCCACCGCCACCGGCGTCGCCCACCTGCCGCCCGTGTCGATCCTGTTCGCCGCGTTCCTCGGCTACAACCCGATCCAGCACCTCGTCGGCGCCCACGCGCTGAGCGGGCTCTCGCCGGCAAACCACACGGCGCTCGTCGGCCACTCGTTCTTTCCGCATCTGATCTCCGCGCCGTTTCGCGCGGGGCTGCACGAGGCGTTCGCGTTCGCGATCGTCGCCTGTCTGATCGCCGCGGCCGCATCGCTGATGCGCGGCGGCAAGTATCAATACACAGTCACCCAAGCCACCCCAGTCCCCATTAGAGAGGAACAGCATGCAAGTTGAGTGGTACGGACAGTCCGCGTTTCGTTTGAGCACAGCGGACACAACGGTCGCGATCGACCCATTCGGCGACATGTCCGCAATGGCGGCAAGCCGCGGGATGCAGTTCGACTACCCAGTGATCGACGGCTTGGCGGCCGAGCTGTTGCTCGTGACCCACGAGCACATCGACCACAACGGCGTGGAGGTCGTCGGCGGCGACCCCGCGATCCTGCGCTCCACTGCCGGGGCGCTGGAGTCGCCGATCGGCGAGGTCACCGCGATCGCCTCCGAGCACGACGCAGCGGCCGGAACCGAACGCGGGCCGAACACGATCTTCGCGTTCGAGCTGGATGGCATGCGGGTGTGCCACTTCGGCGACTTCGGCCAGCGCGAGCTGCGCGAGGAACAGGCCGAGGCGATCGGACGCGTCGAGCTTTTGTTCCTCCCCGTCGGCGGCGGACCGACGGCCGGTGCGTCCGAGGCCGCGACGATCGTCGAGCGTCTGTCGCCGCGCTGGGTCGTCCCAATGCACTACCGCACCCCGCGCATCTCCTTCCTGGAAACCGAGGAGGCGTTCCTCGAGCTGATGAGGAACGTCGAGCGCCTACCGGGGCCGGCCTTCGACACCGCGGAGCTGCCCGTCGAGGACGTTCCGGTCGCGGTGGTCCCGGCGGCGCCATAGGCGGGTCCGAACGATGCGTCCACGCGGGCCCGCGTGGAGTGAGCATCAGGCGGCGATGCGCGGGGCGCGCGATCCGGATCGAGGATGATCCACAGCACAGGTCCACTACATACACCACCGCGAAGGAGAACCAGGCAATGACGCTTGATCAGACCAAGGTAGGGCAGGTTGTGACGGCGCAGATGGAGGCGCTCGAAGAGGCTTATGGCGAGGACTGTGAGATCGGCGACGTCTGCACGATCGTCGAGGTGATCGGGCCGCACGGCTCCGACGTGAGGGTGCGCAGCAGCGACCTGCGCCCGCACGTGTCGATCGGTCTGCTGCGGATGGCGGAGAGCATCTTCCTCGCGAGCCTGCGAGGCGAATCGGACGGAGAGGGCGGCTGAGCTCCTCTGGCCAGCGAGCCGGTTAGGCTGTGTCCACAGTGGCTCCTGAAATCGTCCTTCACGTCCTGCCGCCGTCGCACCCGTGCATGACCGCCAGCGCGGCCCTGCGCCTGAAGGGCCTGGAGTACGAGCGCGTGGAGTTCGTCCCGGGTCAGCAGATCGAGCCGATGCAGGAGATTTACGGCGAGGGCAACCACACCGTCCCCGGGATGCTCCTCGACGGCGAGCCGGTGCACGGCTCGCGCGCGATTCTCGATCGCTTGGAGCAGCTGGTCCCCGAGCCCGTGCTGTATCCCACGGTGCAGGTGCGCGAAGCCGAGCGCTGGGGCGACGAGGAGTTTCAGGACCTCGGGCGGCGGATGCCGTGGGGAGCGCTGTACTTCCGTCCCGAGGCGATGGGGACCTTCGCCGGCGGAGAGCCTTTGGATGGTCCCGGCACCGACTTCGCGATCCGCTTCGTCCGCGGTACCTGGAAGTACCACAAGATCACGGCAGAGCGTCTGCACGAGGACCTCGCGGGGCTGCCGGAGAAGCTCGCGCACGTCGAGCAGCTCGCCGCCGATGGCGTGATCGGAGGGGAGCAGCCAAACGCCGCCGACCTGCAGATCGGTGCCACGCTGCGGATCCTGCTCAACCTGGGCGACCTGCGTCCCCTGCTTCGCGGCAGTGCTGGCGAGCGGATTGCCCGCAACCTCTTTTCGGAGTACCCCGGCGAGATTCCGGCGGGCGCCTTCCCGGCCGGCTGGGTGCCGGCGAGCTGAGCGCCTCGGGAATCGGAGCGGCTCGGCACGGCTCGGTCTGGCTTCGGTCCCTGAGATGACACGAGCGACCTTCTACTTCGATCTCGGATCGCCGTACGCTTATCTGGCCGCCGAGCGCATCGCCGGTGAGGATGTGCTGCCGGAGGAGCTCGTCGCGTGGCAGCCGCTGTCGTTGGGCGCGCTGTTCAAGCTGGCCGGGCGATCTTCGTGGTCGCTGGGCGATCCTGAGCGTCGCCGGGAGGGGATGGCCGAGGTCGAGCGCCGCGCTGCGCTCTACGACCTGGCGCCCATGCGCTGGCCCGAGCCGTGGCCGAGCAATTACCTGTTCGCGATGCGCGCCTGCACCTACGCCTTCCAGGTCGGCCAGGGCATCGAGTTTTCCCTCCGCGCCTTCCGCGCCGCCTTCCAGCACGGCCACGATCTCGGCATGCCCGAGCGCGTCCTGGCGCTCGCCGGCGATGCCGGACTCGACCTGCGAGCGGTCGAGGAGGCGACTCGGGATCCACAGGTGAAGCTGGCGCTGCGTGCGGCGACGCAGGATGCCCACGAGCTCGGTGTCTTCGGTGTGCCGACCCTCGCCGTCGGTGAGGAGTTGTTCTGGGGTGAGGACCGTCTCGAGGACGCGGCCCGCCTCCTACGGGCTGACTAAACCACGCTCGCGGGAACCTCAGTCGCGAGCGTGCCGGCCTCGATATCCCCTCGCAGGCGCAGGCCGAGGATCGGGAAGACGAGCGTCGACAGCACCGCGGCGCCGATGAGCGCGGCGGCGGTCGAGGGGCGCATGTGCCCCGTTTCGACGGCGAGCGTCGTGATCGCCAGCACGAGTGGCAGCTGCGTCGAGCTCATCAGCGCCAGCGCTGCCCGCGCGCGGGCGTCGAGCACGTCGCGGTAGAGCAGCAGCGCGGGGGTGCCCCGCACGACGAGGAACAGCCCGAAGAAGAGGATCATCTTCATGACGCTCGCGACGCTCGCGAACAGCGCGTCGATGTCGAGCTTCATCCCGCTGACGACGAAGAAGAACGGCACGAACACGCCGAACGCGACGGCGCTCAGCTTGGAGTCGAACGCCGGGATCTCGCGCGTCTTCAGCACCTGGCGCGTGATCAGCCCCGCCGCGAAGCCGCCGAGCAGCAGGTCAAGGCCCAGTTCCGAGGCCAGCAGCGCGAGCGCGAACACCAGCACGACGATCCAGCGCACCGCCAGCTGCGAGCTGCTCTCCAAAGTGCGCTCGAAGACCGGCAGCGTGCGCTCGGAGAAACGGACGGCGAACACGGCCACGAGGACCGCCAGGGCTATGAAGGAGACGAGGATCAGCGCGTTGTGCGCCGCTGACTCGGTCGAGAGGATCAGCGTCAGCAGCAGGATCGGGCCGAGCTCGCCGACCGCTCCGGCCGCGAGCAGGTAGGTACCGAAGCGGGTTTTCAGCTCGCCCGTGTCCGACAGGATCGGGATCAGCGTGCCGAGCGCCGTCGTCGCCAGCGCGGAGCCCGTGTACAGCAGCGACAGTACGATCCCGGCGGCGGCCAGCGCGCCGCCGATCGCATACGCGAGCGCGAGTGAGATCGCCCAGCCCAGCAACGCCAGCCGCAGTGGCCGGCCCATGATCCGTTGCAGGTCGATCTCATAGCCGGCGAAGAAGAACAGCATTCCCAAGCCGAGGTCGGAGAAGAACTGGACGAACTGATCGACGTGCAACCCGAACACCTGCGGACCCAAGAACACCCCGAACACCAGCTCGATCACGACGACCGGCACGAGGATCCCGCGCCCGGTTGCGACCGCGGCGAGCGTGCCGGCGACCGCCGCCGCGGCGATGATTGCGAGAAACGTTCCGGGGTCTATGTCGACGACTGAGAGCAGGTGACGGGAGTCTGACGGAGAGGGATCGGAGGCGGCGCTTGGTATCACTGTCCCTGTCTTTTCACCCAAACCGAGGAGCTCCCATGCCCAACGTTCTCTACACCGCCGAGGCCCACGTAACCGGAGGCCGGGGTCAGGGACACGGCCGCACGAGCGACGGCCAGCTCGATGTTCAGCTGCGCCTCCCCACCGAGATGGGCGGCGCCGGCGATGGCACCAACCCGGAGCAGCTGTTCGCCGTCGGCTACGCCGCCTGCTTCGAGGGGGCGCTCGGTGTTGTCGCCCGGCGGGCGAAAGTCGAAGCGGGGGACGCGGCGATCGACTCAAAGGTCACGCTCACTCCGACCGGCACCGGTGGCTTTCAGCTCGGCGTCGAGCTGGATGTGAGCCTACCCTCGGTCGATGACTCTGAGGTTGCGATTGGGCTGGTGCGCAGCGCGCACGAGGTATGCCCGTACTCGAACGCGACGCGCGGCAACATCGAGGTCGCACTCACGGCGAATGGCCAGCCGGTTTAGCGCTCAGAGGCGCCGCCGCGATGGGAGGCTGTCGAATCAGGCCTAAACCGTTCGTCGAAGAGACAAAGGGCCGGAATCCGCCGGTCCCGACCAGGAGGTAACCGTGACCGACGACCAGTGCGTCTGATCTTCACCTGCTGCCATCCGGCCTGGCGATGCAGGCACGCGTGGCGCTCACGCCGCGCACCCTCGGTGGCCTCAGCACCGGCGAGATCGCATGCGCGTTCCTGGTCAGCGAGACCACGATGGCCCAGCGACTGGTGCGCGCCAAGCGCAAGATCGCGGCGGCTCACATTCCGTTACAGAGTCCCATCCGACGAGGAGCTGCCGACCGCTGGGAGGCGTGCTGGCGGTCCTGTACCTGATCTTCAACGAGGGCTGGTTTGCCTCCGGCGGCGATCGGCTGGTGCGCGGCGAGCTGCTCGACCGCGCCGGGGAGATCGCGCTGGCCGCGCGTGCCTACGAGCGTGCGGCGGCGTGCGCGGAGAACTCGGTCACCCGGGCAGAGCTAACGCGGCGCGCGGCGGCGCTCGCCTGAATTCCAATAAACGGAGACACCTCCTGGCGAGCGCTATCCTGAACGAATGGCCACTCAAGCGGATCGTGCGGCCGAGCGGCGTGTCGCGAAACTGGAGGATGTCGAGCGTCAGCTCAAGGACGGCTCGCTGACGATCCGCAAGATGACCGCCGAGGAGCGCAAGCGCTTTCCGCCGAGGCCGGCGAAACCGCGCAAGAGCAATCGCAGATAGCGAAGGCTGCTCGGCCTTTGAGGTGGCGCTGTGTAGTTTTCGGGAGAGTCGGATCGTCCGCTGCGGCGACGTGCCCTAATGCCCTTCACCGAGCATGCCACGCCGTAGGCGGTTGACGCGCCGCAGTTCCTGTACATCCTCGTCGAAGCCCCCGAGCACCCCGGGCGAGTGCTCGCCGAGCAGCTCGGGTGTGAGGCGATGCCTGACGAGCTCGCCCGCGACCTGGTCGACGCGCTGCGCGCCCGCCCCCGGCCGCGAGCTGACCACGCGCTCCAGGCGCTGTCCCCGGAACAGCAGCCCGACGCCGTCATCGACGGCCCAGCCTCCGGGTAGCGAGCCGTCACGCACGCTCGCGAGCCACACCGGTAGTCGCTCGGGCTCGCCGTCGGCGTGGACGGTGAGCGAGCCCTCGAGCAGGCCTAGCCCGGCCATCGGCGCCGGCGGCCCGCTGGAGCAGGTGATCCCGCCTTCGAACCAGCACATCGCGCCGGCGCTCAGTCCTGCGAGCACGACGCCCGCACGCCACGCCTGCTCGAGCAGACGATCGAGGCCGTGGGCACGCCAGATCGCGAGCAGGTTGCGCATCGAGCCGCCGCCGACGTACACGATGTCCTGTTCGAGCACGATCTCCGCGAGCGGGCGCTTGACCTCGCCCAGCCGGAACAGCGACAGGTATTCGGGCATGCACAGGCGGTCGGAAAAGCGCGCGTGAAACGCGTTGATCTGCGCCGTCGTATCGCCCGAGGCCGTCGGCAGGAACAGGATGCGGGGTTCTTTCGCGCAGGAGAGCGAGAGCACGTAGTCGTCGAGCAGCGGGTTGGTCGGCTCCATCGTGAAGCCGCCGCCGCCGAGCGCGAGCAGCGTCGACTCATCTTTCTCCGTGACCTCGGTGTCTGAAACGGGTGTGTCCGGACCGCCTGACGGGCTCACGCGGCGGCGATCGCTGTCACGGGCGGGAGCCGGACCGCTGTGGCGACGCTTGCGCGCTTGGCGGCCTTTGTGGGTGTGGCGGCGCCTGTGTCCGCGTCCCCGAGGTAGACGGTCTCGAGCGGTGTTTCCACGACGCCGTCCGCGGCCGGCTCGACGCGGTAGGCGCACCCGTCCGGCCGGGAGCTGACGACCCGCTCCAGGCGCGTACGGCGAAAGTGCAGTGCGACGCCGTCCTCGGCCGCATAGCCGGGGCGCATCCCGTCGCCGACGAAGCGGTGGTACTCGGCGCGACGCGCGGGCTCGGCGTCGTAGTGGACACAGTTGGAGTAGGGCAGCAGTCCGAGCCCCCTGACCTGCCGGGGGGCGCCATGAAACGCGCTGAGCGATTCGGCGAACCAGCACAGCGAGCCGGCGGAGGGCCCGCACAGCACGACGCCTTTGCGCCAGGCCTGTCGCAGCACCGCGTCGAGCCCGTGCGCGCGCCAGGCGCCGAGCATGCTCACCACGTTGCCGCCGCCGACGTAGATCAGATCCTGCGCGAGCAGGTGGGTCGCGAGGTCGTCCTCGACCCCGCCGGTGCCCTGGTCGCGGCGGAACAGCGAGACGTGGCTGGCCTCGCAGCCGGGCGAGAAGCGGCGGTAGAAGCGGACGACGTAATGGTCGGCGTCACCAGAGGCGGTCGGCAGGAAGCACACGCGCGGGCGCGCCGCTCCGGTCAGCGAGAGCACGTAGTCGTCGAGCAGGGGGTTGCCCTGCTCCATCGAGAAGCCGCCGCCGCCAAGGGCCACGATTTGGGGAACGCGGGGTCGCATCGCTCGCCTCGCCTGAAATGGATTCGAATACCAACAGTACGACTGCAGCTTCGCCGCTTTCGCGCTCCCGAGGTATGGACTCCCGTTGAAGATTGGCTGCACGCGCCCTGGACAGCCGACCATAAAGCCCCAGCTCAGGTGCGCTTTGTTGGCGGACCTACCGATCAGGCCAACACGTCGCGGACGCCACTGCGTAGGGCATCGCTGGCCACGTAGCGCGTCGTGCGCCCGAGGCTCTGCCGGGCGACGAGCCCTGCGTCCAGCAGGCGGCGGAGGTCCGCGCTGGCGGTGGCGGGGGAGATGCCGGCCTCGGTAGCGTATGAGCTTCGATCCGCCCCGTGGAAGAGGCTCTGCTCGAGGGCTATGACCAGCCGATCGGACCAATCACGGCCTTCGACGAGCTCTTCGAGGAAGCGCCAGCGCTTGCCGGCCTGCTCGATCTGCGTCAGTCGCTGCTGGGCCTGCACGAGATGCGCCTCCACGCAGAAGGAGACCCAGCCCGTTGCGTCTCGCTCCGGCTGGTAGCGATCGCGCAAGGCACGGAGGGCCGCATAGTAGGCGGGCGTGTGCGCTCCGAGATACTCCTCGATCGAGGAGAACTCGGGCGACATCGAGTCCTCGCGCGCGAGCACGAGCGATTGCACGATCCGGGAGATGCGGCCGTTGCCGTCGCGGAAAGGATGGATCGAGACCAGGTTCAGGTGGGCCATGGCGGCTCTGAGCACGGCCGGGGCGCCGAGATCGCCCTCTCCGAGCCAGTCGACGAGCTCGGCCATGAGTCCGGGGACCTCCTCCGCGTCGGGACCCCGATAGGCGAGTCCTCCGTCGCTGCCGGTAACACCGATCGGCCCTGCTCGCCACAGGCCCGGACTTTTGTCTCGCTGGAAGTCGCAGGCATCGAAGTGCAGATCGAGGATCACGCGGTCGAGCCAGCGGAAATACGGATCGCTTGCCATCACGCCGGCGTGATCCATCGCGCGGGCGTAGCAGGCCAGCGCCATCCGGCTTTCGTCCTCGGTGCCAGGCAACTCCTCGCCCGCAACGAGCTTCGCGGCCTCCTCCTCGGGAACGTGAAAGCCCTCGATCGAGATCGAGCTCTCGGCCGAGCTTGCCCGAACCTGCCGGCGCAGGTTGCCGAGCCAGAGACCCGCGCCACCGGCCTCGGCGCCAAGGCGCCCTCGCAGCAGGTCGAGCTCGTCGAGTTGGGCTCGGAGCTCCTTCGTGATTTTGGGCAGCTTGAATAGCATAGGTTTTAGTTTAGATGATTAAACGTTTCAATCGCATAGACGTATATTCGTCTAATCACTTATCCATCTTTAGCTTCCTCACACGCTGCTCCTACACCCCCCGGCGATGCTCCCGGCATGAGCTTCTCCTGGGAGACCCGCCCCGCCCCTTCTCTGACGCTGCGCCACCGGACGCGAACGCGCACGTTCGCGCTGCGGCTGCCGTACCCCGAGCTGCTCGGGCTGATCGCGCTCGCGGGGACGCTGAACCTGTGGGCGTTGAGCCGCAACGGCTGGGCGAACGACTACTACAGCGCTGCGGTCAGGTCGATGAGCTCCAGCTGGCACAATTTCCTGTTCGGCTCGCTCGACTCCAGCGGCGTGATGACGGTCGACAAGCCGCCGCTGGCACTGTGGATCCAGTCGCTGTCGGTCAGGCTCTTCGGCTACCACTCGCTCAGCATCCTCGTGCCGCAGGCTTTGATCGGGGTGGCGACCGTCGCGCTCGTATACGACCTCGTGCGCCGCCGCTTCGGCCGCCTCGGCGGGTTCGTCGCCGGGCTCGCGCTCGCGCTGACGCCGATCACGGTCGCGATCTCGCGGCACAACAATCCGGACGCGCTGCTGATCCTGTGCTGCGTCGCGGCGCTGTGGTTCACCGTGCGCGCGCTGGAAGCGGAGCCCTCCCGCGCGCAGACCCGCTGGCTCGTGCTCGCGGGCGTGGCGGTCGGCCTCGGCTTCGAGACGAAGATGGCGGTCGCGCTGATGGTGGTGCCCGGGATCGTCGCCGCGTGGCTGTGGATCGCCCCGGCCGCGAAAGGGCGCCTGCACGCGCTGCGCCAGCTGCTCGCGGGCGGCGTCGCGATGGTGCTCGTCGGCGGCGCCTGGCCCTTGCTCGTGGAATTGACTCCGGCAGCCGACCGGCCGTGGATCTCCGGTACGAGCGACAACAAGATCATCTCCCTGATCTCCGAATACAACGGCGTCGGGCGCATCGATGGGCAGACCGGCGGCCCCGGCGGGCTCGGCGGCGGCAGCGTGTTCGGCGGCACGGCCGGGCCACTGCGGCTGCTGAACTCCGCGCTCGGCGGCCAGGCCGGCTGGCTGCTCGGCTTCGCGCTCGTCAGCGCGGTCGGCATCCTCGTGGCGAGCCGTCTGCGCCGCGCCGACCCGCGCAGCGGCTGGCTGATCGCGGTCGGCGGCGCACTGCTCGTCACCGGCGTGGTGTTCAGCTCGGCGAAAGGAATCTTCCATCCCTATTACGTCTCCCTGCTCGCGCCGTTCGTCGCCGCGCTCACCGGCGCGGGCGCCGCGCAACTGCGCAAGGGCGGTCTGAACGCGCGGATCGTCGGCCCGCTGGCAGTGATCGCGGGTGTCGCGACCGAGCTCGCGGTCCTCAGCCGGTACCCAGGCGAATTGACGTGGCTGGCGCCGGTGCTGATCGCGGTCGGCGTACTCGCCGCGCTGGCGCTGGCCGCGTTCGCGCAGCGGCGCGTGCGCGTGGCGGCGCTCGCGGTCGTGCTCGCGGCGCTGCTGGTGGCGCCCGCGGCCTGGGCCGTCGACACGCTCGGGCACGCGACGAGCGGGACGTTCCCAGCGGGAGGGCCCGAATCGGCCGCTGCCGGTGGCTTTGGCGGCGGGCCGGGCGGCCGCGGTGGTTTCCCGGGCTCCGGCCGGGCGGGGTTTCGCAGCGGTGGCGGCGCCGCCGGTGGCTCCAGCGGTGTCGGCGGTGTGCAGTTGTTCGGCTCCGGCGGCGCGTCGCGATCGAGCGGTGCCGCGCAAGGAACCTCAGAAGTGCCGGGCGCCCAGGCCGGCGGTCCTCCCGGGGGCGCCGGCATCCCATCCGGCGCCGGCTTGCCGTCCGGCACGGCCGCGGGTGGTGCTGCTGGGACCAGTCTTCCCACCCTTCGCGTGGGCGGCGTCGGTTTCGCCGGCGGCGGACCCGGCGGAGGCGAAGACCTGTCGAATGAAGTGCTCAGCTACGTAAAGCAGCACGGCGGCGGCACGATCGCGGTCGCGAGCCAGTCGAGCGCGGCCTCGGCGATCATCGGCAAAGACGCCGACGTGGCTGGGATCGGTGGCTTCTCCGGCCGCGAGAGCGACGTCAGCATCTCGTGGCTCGCCGGTGAGGTCGCGGCGGGCAAGATCCGCTGGGTGCTCGCCGGCCAGAGCGGCGCCGGCGCCGGTATGGGCGCGGGCAGGCTGCCCGGCGACACGCGCAAAGGCTCGAGCGTCGCGATCGCCGCCGCTGAGAAGGTCTGCCGCAAGGTAACGGTGAGCACGAGCACCCTCTATGACTGTCAAGGACGCGCTAACCAACTGCTGAGCACGCAACAATCAAAGTCATGAGGATCCTCGTCGTCGACGATGACCGCGCGGTGCGCGACGCCCTGCGCCGCGCGCTGACGCTGGGCGGGTACGAGGTGCAGGGCGCCGAGGACGGCGAGCAGGCGCTCGAGCAGGTCGTGCAGGCGGTGCCGGACGCGGTCGTGCTCGACGTCGGGCTGCCGGGGATCGACGGCCTGGAGGTCTGCCGCCGGCTGCGGCTGCTGGGCAACCGCGTGCCGATCCTGATCCTGACCGCGCGCGACGCGGTGGCCGATCGGATCGACGGCCTCGACGTGGGCGCGGACGACTACATGGTCAAGCCATTCGACGTCGGCGAGCTGAAGGCACGACTGCGGGCACTGTTGCGTCGCTCGGGGCCGGACAGCGATCCGGACTCGCTCACGTTCGCCGAGCTGCGGCTGGACAGCTCGCGGCACGGCGCCGAGGTGGAGGGGCAGTTCGTCGAGTTGACGCGGACGGAGTATCAGTTGCTGGAGCTGTTGATGCTCAACCCGAACCGAGTGCTGCAGCACACCCTGATCTACGACCGCGTGTGGGGCTATGACTTCGGCCCGGCCTCGAACGCGCTGCGGGTGTACGTCGGGTATCTGCGCCGCAAGCTGGAGGGGGCGGGCGCGCGCCAGCTGATCCACACCGTGCGCGGGGTCGGCTACGTACTGCGCGAGCCGTGAGCCTGCGCGCGCGGATCTCCGCGGCGTCCGGCATCGCGGTCGGGCTGGCGGTGCTCGCGGCGGCGGTCGGCGTGTACCTCGCGGTGCGCTCGGATCTGCAGGGGGAGATCGACCAGGGGCTGCGCCAGCGCGCTCAGGCTGTTGTCGGACCGTCCGGAGTCGGACTGGCAGGCGTGCCGGGCGGCGGGCTTCCCACCGGGGCGCCTGAGGGCGGCGGAGCTTCCGCTAGCGGAGGAACGCGGGCGAGCGGCAGTGAATCCGTAACCAACGAGCTCTTCTCCCCGAACGGCTTTCCCACGCCGCGTGCAGCCGGCGCCGTTCGGCGCGGCGTCGGGCTACGTGCAGTTCATCGCGCCGAACGGGACCGTCGAGGTGCCGGCCGGGCAGGGAACCAGCCCGCGGATCGCGGTCAGCGCGGGCGACAAGGCGATCGCCGCGAGCGGCAGCGGCAGTGCGCTGAGCGACCGGACCGTGAGGGGGACGAAGCTGCGCGTGCTGACGATCGGCACCGGCGCGAGCGGGGCCGTGCTGATCGCGCGGCCGCTGAGCGAAATGAACCACGAGCTGAGCCGGATTCTGCTGCTGCTGGTGATCGTCGGCGTGTCCGGGATCGCGCTCGCGGCGATCCTCGGCGCGCTCGTCGCGCGTGTGGCGCTCGCGCCGATCACGCGCTTCACCAAACGCACGGAGGCGCTGACGGGCAACCTCGACCTCACGCGACGGCTGGATGTCGAGGGCCGCGACGAGCTCGCGCGGCTGGCGGGCAGCTTCAACACGACGCTCGACGCGCTGGAGCGCTCGGTGCGGGAGCAAAGACAGCTGATCGCCGACGCCGGGCACGAGCTGCGCACGCCGATCGCCTCGCTGCGCGCGAACATCCAGGTCCTCGGCGAAGCCGAGCGCTTGCCGGCGACTGAGCAGGAAAGCCTGCGCAGCGACATCGTCAGCGAGCTCGACGAGCTGACCGCGCTCGTCAGCGATGTGGTCGAGCTGGCGCGGGGTGCGGGCAGGGGGGACGCCGACCCCGAGGACGTGCGCCTGGATGAGGTCGTCCAAAGTGCGGTCGAGCGCACCAAGCGCCGCGGCGATCTGCGCTTCGAGCTGGACATCGAGCCCACGCTCGTACGCGGACAGGGCGAGCGAATCGTGCGCGCGGTCTCGAACCTGCTCGAGAACGCCCACAAGTGGAGCCCGGAGGGCGGCCTCGTCGAGATCGGCCTGCACGACGGCGTGCTGACCGTCCGCGACCACGGGCCGGGCTTCGACGAGGAGGACCTGCCGTTCGTGTTCGACCGCTTCTACCGCGCCGACCGCGCGCGCAAGCTGCCGGGGTCCGGCCTCGGCCTCGCGATCGTGCGCCAGGCGGCGGAGGCCTGCGGGGGCTACGCCGAGGCGGCGAATGCGCCGGGGGGCGGGGCGCTGCTGCGGGTCAGCTTCGGCGCGCCCGTTGGGTTCTCGGATGCAGGGGGCGATGGGGCGGTGGGAAGTAGCTCCGGCTATGTCGAGTAGGCCGAGGGCTCTCCGGCACCGGCCTTTCTACAGCATGCGCTCATACACCCTGTAGCGTCGCTTGATCTCGCCGCCCATGCCTTCCATCGCGCGGTTCATCGGCGTGTTGGTCTCGAGGATCCAGCCCATCTCTCCGCCCTTCTGGGGGGTGCGTTCGGCCGCGTCGAAGTGCATCTGATAGAAGCGCGCGCCGACACCCGTGTGCTGATATTCAGGCTTGACTCCCAGGGCGAACACGCGCACTGCGTCGATCTTGCTTTTTGCGCGTAGCGCCGTGATCCAACCGAAGGGAAGCAGCCGCCCGTTCAGCTTGGCGAGCACCTGGTTGAAGTCGGGCAGCGTGAGGGCGGCGCCGACGACTACCGCGAAGCCTACGAGCGTCTGGCGCCGTTCGAGCAGATCGCACGGATCGCGATCATGCGCCGCGCGCGCCTTGGCCTCTCCCAGCAACAGGTCGCCAAGCGTATGGGCACGACCACCTCGGTCATCTCTCGAATCGAGAGCGGCCAGCACCGCACCGGCACCGAAACGCTGCGACGCCTCGCCGAGGCGCTCGACGGTCACGCCGTGCTCGGCTTCGAGTTCGCAACCGATGGCAAGCCAGACCGCGAGCTGGTGGCGCTGTAGACACCCGCCCACGAGCGAGGCGGCCATGGTCGCATACGCTTCTACCACGACGGCGAGCAGCCACCGAGCTGAGCCTCGCGCCGAGCGGCGACGGATAGTCGTCCAAGGGGAGGCTTTCCTCACTGATTGGCTGACGAAACCCCCTAGAGGGTTCCCCCCTAGACAACCACCGCTTGCATCGTGTAAGGTGGGATTTGCAAGAGGAGATGTCGCGGATGCCGGCTGGTTACGCTACTGTCGGTAGCAGCCAACCGAGATTCGGTTGATGAAGAGTTTTTGAAGGACCGCAACGGGTTGCCGCAACTTGGGAAGCACGGGGAAGTTCAAAACGGGACGTCAAGCCCCGGTTCGAATATGGAGGTAGGGATGAGGTCCAAAGTTCGTTTTGCTCTGCTGGCGCCTTTGATCGGCGCGATCTTTGCCGTCGCGGCGCCCGCGGCCCATGCTGGCGTCGAAATCGAAAAGTTTGTCGGGGTCAACTGCCAAGAAGGCCATGAAACATGCGGCGAAAAGTCAACTGGAAAAACCGATGCCTTCGGAAAACCACTGACGGAAACCTACGAACCAGAACAGAAAGAATCCGAAGAAGAAGGGTACAGGCAGGCAGCAGGACGCGTACCCTATGGCATCACAGACTTCATGCTCAAGCACACAGGGAGCTACGCGAAAGGCGAAGCGATCCCGACCGGTATCGTGACGCACGTTAGGGTTGACGTTGCCCCGGGTCTTGCCACCAGCCCCGCGGACGTACCCCAATGCACCGTGGCGGAATTCACTGGAACCGAAGCCCCGGGGACCGGGTTCTATACAGAACCAACTTGCAAAAAAGAAGGAACAGGGCCGCTCAATATTGGACCAAAAAGCACCGTGATCGGCGAAGAAACCGCCACCGTGTACGCCGGGGCAGTGGGCTTCCCCGGTGACGTCGTCCTGAAAGGCACGCTCTACAACCTTGTGCCACCGGAAGCTACGAGCACGACGCCGGCGCGCTCGGCGTTGTATGGGGCAGCGCTCGAAATCCCAGCGGCGTTCACGGGAGGCGCGAAATTGTACGCGCACACGTTTGTCGAAGGCAACGTCGAATGGGGCAAAGAAGCGAAGGGCACCGGAGCCGCCGACTATCACGACTACTTCGAAGTCAAGGTCTCTCCCGTTCTGCCCCTGATCAGGTCGCGACAGCTCGACTACGGTAGGGCCGGTAATGGAGCGTTCATCACGAACGCAACCAAATGCAATGACCCCATCAACCAGATCACCCACCTGAGCCTGGAAGGCATCACCCCGGGAAGCACCACGAAAGAAACGGAAGAACGTTTGGCAGGCCCGCAGGAACTGGCGCAAAAACCGTACAAAACGCTGCTCGGTCTCAACAACTGCAACCTCGTCCCCTTCGAACCGACGACCGCGCTGCTCCCGGAAACCACGCAGCAGGACCAACCCGATGGTGCCACGACCGACCTGGCGGTGCCCCACGTACCTACTGCAATCGACTCGTCCCAGCTGTCCGCGTCGACCTTCACCTTGCCTGAAGGCATGACGCTCAACCCGTCGGCCGCGGCGGGCCTGGAAGCTTGCACGACGGCTCAGGCCAGAATCGGCAGCCCCGTCTTCGGGGTCGGGTGCCCAGAAAAATCGAAGATCGGCACCGTCTCCCTGAACGTCCCAACCCTTCCCGAAGCTCCTGGAGGGACCTTTACGGGGAACATCTACCTAGGTGGCGAAGGTGAAAGCACCTCGATCGCCAAACCGCCGTTCACGATCTACGTCAACGCCGAATCGACGAGGTACGGAGTCGATGTGCGCCTGAAGGGACTGGCCACGCCCAACGAAACGACTGGTCGAGTGACGGTGACGTTCACCGAAACCCCAGAACAGCCGTTCAGCGACATCAAACTGGCCCTCACCAAAGGCCCGCTGGCTCCCGTCGCCAATCCGCTGACATGCGGGTCGGCGGTGAGCCAGGCGAGCTTCGTCCCGTTCGCGAACCCGACCGTGCCATTCTCGCCCTCCGTCCTGCCTTTCACCGTCGACAGCAATGGCTCCGGGGGCGCGTGCGCCTCGCCGCCGCCGTTTGCGCTCACCCAGAGCACCATCAACCAGGCTCCCGGCAACGCGGGCGCGGCGACCTCCTACACGCTGAACGTTGCGCGGGGAGACGGTCAGCAGTATCTGTCGCAGATCAAGACCACCCTGCCGGAGGGTCTCGTCGGGTTGATCCCGACGGTGACGCAGTGCGGTGAAGCGGAAGCGAACGCGGGCACCTGCCCGGCGACCAGCAAGATCGGCGTGGTCGGGGTGACGGCGGGCGCGGGCCCGACGCCGTACGGATTTGCGGGCAGCGTCTACCTGACCGGCCCGTATAACGGCGCGCCGTTCGGGCTGTCGGTTGTGGTGCCGGCCGTCGCCGGGCCCTTCAGCCTTGGCAACGTGGTCACCCGTGGCACGCTCACGGTCGATCCGTACACAGCGCGCGTGACCGCGACGACCGCCGTGCCGACGATCTACAAAGGCATCCCTCTACGCCTGAAGAGCATCAGCGTCAACATCAACAAGCAGGGATTCCTGCTCAACCCGACCAACTGCAGCGTGCTGCAGACCGAATCGGTTCTGAGTGGCACCACTGCGCCCAATCTGGCGGCGGGTGTGACGCAGAGCCTGTCGAGCCCCTTCCAGGTTGGAGCCTGCGGCGCCCTCGCCTTCAAGCCCTCGTTCAAGTCGAAAACCAGCGCGAAGACGTCCAAAGCCAACGGAGCGAGTCTGGAAACGACCCTCAACATCGGGGCCGGGCAGACGAACTTCAAATCGGTCGTGGTGCAGCTGCCCAGGCAGCTGCCGTCACGGCTGACGACGCTGCAGAAAGCATGTCCGGAAGCGGTGTTTGCCGCGAACCCGTACAGCTGTCCCAGCGGCTCGTTCGTCGGTGGCGCCAGGGCGAACACGCCGACGCTGCCGGGCAAACTGCAGGGACCGGCGATCCTGGTCTCCCACGCCGGGCTGGCGTTCCCGGATCTCGATCTGGTGATGGAAGCCAACGGCGTGCGCGTGATCCTGGTCGGCAACACGAAGATCAGCCAGGGCATCACGACCACGACCTTCGCGTCGCCTCCCGACGTGCCGGTCTCGAGCATCACCGTGAACCTGCCGATCGGCGCGCACTCCGCGGTGACGGCGAACGGCAGCCTCTGCATCAACCCGCTGACGATGCCGACGACGCTCACCGGGCAAAACGGCTTCGTGATCAAACAGAACACGAAGCTCGTGGTGAACGGCTGTCCTGTGCGGATCGCCGGCAAGAAGACGATCGGCAACACGGCCTACATCACCGTCCAGACCTACTCCGCGGGACGCATCAGCGGCAGCGGGTCGAACCTGAAAACGGTCTACCGCCATCTGGGCAAGGCCGAGAAAACCGCGACGCTGAAGGTGCCGCTCTCCAACGGTGGCCTGCGCAAGGGCCGCCCGCTGAGGGTCAAGCTGCGGGTCGGCTTTGTACCCAAGACGAAGAGCAACGGTAACTCCGCGTCGACCACGACGGTGGTCTTCGGGTAGCGCCTGTCGCAATTCGATGAATAGAAGATAGAGAAGCGGGTACCTCTCCTCTGAGGTCCCAACGGGTCCAGAGGAGAGGTAGAGGATGAGACACGCTGTTCGCTTCGCACTGCTGCTCGGCGCGCTCGCAAGCGCCGCCATGTTCGCAGGGGCGCTGACATCGGCCGCACAGGCGTCGTTTGGCGTGACGGAAAGCAACTTTGAAGCGGGCACCTGCATTGAAGTCGAATGCAAATACGTTAGTCCGCACAGTGTCTTCTATACGCAAGCGGCTGGCCACCCCCCGTTTGGAATTACGAAGTTCGAACTGAACCACAGCGGGAACAATGTTGAAGGAGCCGCGCTAAAGCGCATTAGAGTCGATGTTCCCCCGGGGTTGGCCGCCGACCCAGAGGCTCTCCCGGAGTGTTCGCAGACACAGTTCAAAAATAACGAATGCTCGTCGAAAACTCAGGTGGGCACGACGGAACTGGATGCGGTTGCAGCAGAAACTTTGGTGCTCGACGGGCTAAAAGGCAAGGTTTACAACCTAGAACCACCGACCGGACTGCCACTCGACTTCGGTATAGACGTCGAAGCCGCCGGTGCGCTCACGGCGCCGGTTCAGCTCTATCTGGAAGGTCACGTCGACTGGAGCGGTGACTATCACGAGTACTTTGAAATCAACAATGTGCCGGAAGAAGCCGAAGTCAAACTTCTTGTGCTTCCGGTAAAAGCAAAACTCAAGGTGTTGATGTCAAAACTCAACTTCGAAGGTACCGCTGGTCAGGGGAACTTCCTTACCCTTCCGAGCGTCTGCTCCACCAGCACGACGTCTCATCTCGAAGTCGAATCTTACGCCGGCGAAATCTCGAGAACTGAAACCCACACCCCGGTGGGCGTCGAAGGCTGCGACAAAGTCCCCTTCGATCCGACGACCGAAGTTCACCCCGAAACTGCTGCATCGGACCAGCCCGACGGTGCCACGACTGTTGTCACGGTTCCGCAAAACGCGACCAAAACCAACACGGCCGACATCCAAGACGCTCACGTCAGCTTGCCCGAAGGGATGACCCTCAATCCCCCTGCGGCCAACGGGCTCGGGGTATGTGCGCCTGCGCAGATTGCGATCGGCAGTCCAGGCCCGAGCACCTGTCCAGAATCTTCCAGGGTTGGAACGGTCACGATCGAAACGGACCTGCCGCCGGGCTCGCTCACGGGCGGCGTGTACTTGGGGGACCCGGCCGGAGGTCCGATCACGAAGCCTCCGTACACGATCTACCTGAACGCTGAGAGCAGCCTGGGTGTGTCCGTCAGGCTGCAGGGTCTGGTGGAACCAAATCTGAGCACAGGTCGGCTGGAAGTCAGCTTTGTGAGCAATCCCCAGCTTCCCTTCAGCGAACTGCGCTTGAGCTTGAATGGAGGCGAACGCGCGCCGCTCGCCAACCCGCTGGCTTGCGGCAATGCGCCTACGGAAGCGTTTTTCTCGCCATACACGACGGGCAAACTTCAGGCGCTGACGCCGACGCCGTTCGTGACCACGGGCTGCGCAAACCCCCTCCCATTCGTCCTCGCCCAGGCCACCCAAAGCACGAACGCGACCGCCGGCGCCTACAGCCCCTACACGTTCAACCTGTCTCGCGCCGACGGCCAGCAGTATCTCTCCCAGGTGAGCACCACCCTGCCGGCCGGCCTGCTCGGCGCGATCCCGTCGGTGACGCTCTGCGGCGAACCGCAGGCGGCTCAGGGCACCTGCGCCGCGGCGAGCCAGATCGGCATCGCCTCGGTGACGGCGGGCGCCGGCCCAGAACCGTACCCGCTCTCAGGGCCGGTCTACCTGACGGGTCCCTACAACGGCGCCCCCTACGGACTCTCGATCCCCGTGTCGGTCATCGCGGGCCCCTTCAACCTTGGCACGGTCGTCACCCGCGCGACGATCTCCGTCGATCCGCACACCGCGCGCGTGACCGTGAGCACCCCACCGTCGGGTACGGCGGGCGCGCTGCCCACAATTGTGGGCGGGGTGCCGGTGCGGTTGAAGACGATCAAAGTCGAAGTCAACCGGCCGAGCTTCATCTTCAACCCCACCAACTGCGGTCTGCTGGCGACCGAATCGACATTGACCTCCACGTTCAACGCGACCCAAGGCCTGTCGACCCCGTTCCAGGTTGGCGCCTGTAGCGCGCTCGCTTTCAAACCGTCGTTCAAGACCGCGACCAGCGCGAAGACCTCGAAACTGAACGGAGCGAGCCTGCAGGTCAGCCTCACCCAGCCGGCGCACGAGGCGAACATGAAGTCGGTGTTCGTGGAACTGCCCAAGCAGCTGCCCTCACGACTGACGACCCTGCAGAAAGCATGTCCGGAAGCGACGTTCGCGGCAAACCCGGTCAACTGTCGCCCGCTGGGCTCGGAAGTCGGGACGGCCACCGTCGTGACCCCGGTGCTGCCCGGTCAGCTGACCGGGTCGGCCTACCTGGTCTCGCACGGGGGGGAGTCGTTCCCCGATCTCGACATCGTGCTCGAAGGCGACGGCGTGAAAGTGATCCTGACGGGGAACACGAAAATCACCAAAGGGGTCACGAGCTCGACGTTCGCCGCGATTCCGGATGTGCCGGTCACGAGCTTTGTGCTGAACCTGCCCGTCGGCCCTCACTCGGCGCTGACGGCGATTGGGGGCCTCTGCCTCGAGCCGCTGCAGATGCCGACCACGATCACGGCTCAGAGCGGCGCGCAGGTCAAGCAGAACACACGGATCTCCGTGTCCGGCTGCAGCGTGCGGATTCTCAGTCACCGCGTCGTCAGGCACAAGCTGATCATCAAGGTCAGGACTTTGGGGGCGGGGCTCATAACGCTGAAGGGCACGGGTCTTCCCACCGTCTCCCGGCGTGTGAGCAAATCTGCCACCGTCACCTTCAAGTTATCCCTCACGCGTGGCGGTTTGAAGGCGCTGAGCAAGGCGCACCGCTCCCGTCGCAAGCTGAAAATCAGCGTACACGTCGCGTTTGCGCCCAAGCAGAAGGGTCAGTTCGGCTCCGCGGCTGAGGCAACTGTCACGTTCAAGCGCTAGATTGCAGGGATGGATGTAGCTACAGGTACGGATACCTCGAAGCTGCCGGTCGGCGGGGATCCCCTGCTGGCAGGCGTGCGGCGCCTGACGCTGCTCGCCGACAGCGCGGAAGATTCGGAGGCGATCTTTCGCGCGCTTGCCCGCGAGCTGATGCATGCGCCGGGCGCCGATGAGATCCACGTCCACCACCTGTCTGAGGACGGCGGCGAGCGCGAGCAGACGGTCATCTACCTGTTCGAGGGCGAGGGGCGCCTGAGCTATCTCGCGCCCCGCGAGGAGCGACCGCCGGGCGTGAGCTGGGTGGCGAGCACCGGTCGCAGCTTCCTCGCCGCCGACGGGAATGAGCTTGCCACCAGCGTGCCGCGGCTCGCACTGGTGGGCTCCTCGCCCAAGCCGCCCGGCTCGTCCGGGCCGGCCGGCTGCGCGCTGCTGCTGCCGCTGGCCGTGCGGGGCGAGGTCGAGGCCGTGGTGCTGCTCGCCCGACGCCGCGCGGAGCCGTTCACCGACCGCTGCATCGAGCTCGCGAGCACGCTCGTCGACCAGGCGGCCACCGCTCTGGCGCTCCTGCGAGCGCGCGCCGAGGCGGGCACCGACACGGTGACGGGTTGCATGAACCACCGCGGGATGCGCCGGCAGCTGCACGAGGAGGTCGGCCGTGCGGTGCGGGCTGCAACCCCGCTGTCGTGCATGCTGATCGATCTCGACAACTTCAAGCTCGTCAACGATCGCCACGGGCATCAGGCCGGCGACGTGATGCTGCGCGAGGTCGGCCAGACCTTGGTGCGCGAGTTCCGCGCCTTCGACCGCGTTGCGCGCTACGGCGGCGACGAGTTCGTCGTGATCCTGCCCAACGCCGAGCTCCAGCCTGCCGTCGCGGCGGCCCAGCGCGCGCTGGAGCGGCTGCTGGCGATCCCCTCTTTCGATCAAACCCCGGGCGCATCCGCCTCGATCGGTGTGGCCCAATGGCAGGCGCCGATGACGGTCGACGAGCTGCTCGAGGCCTGCGACGCCGCGCTGCTGCGCTCTAAGCGCCAGGGCAAGGGACGCGTCACACGAGCGTCGGCGCCGGCCACAAACTGATCCGCTCGCGGGCCGGCCGCGAATAGATGGGCAGTGAACACCTACTGGAGGTTCAAAATGCCTGTCGATTCTGCAACAGAGAATGAAGCCCCACCGCAGCCGATGGGGATCGTCGAGCAACTCGTGCGCGACGATTCCGACCGCAAGCGTTTCCTGAAGATGGCCGGCAGTGCCGGCGCCGCGAGCTTCGGCGCCTTCGTGCTCGCCGCGTGCGGAAGCAGCAGCAGTAGCAGCAGCTCCCCCTCGACGGCGGCCGCGCCTGCGGCAACGACAGCGTCGTCGAGCGCCAACACGACCGACATCGGCATCCTCAACTATGCCCTGACGCTCGAGTACCTGGAGACCGAGTTCTACGCAAAGGTGATCGCGGCGAAACTGTTCAGCGGTTCCGTCGGCAGTCTGCTCGAGACCTTCGGCGCGCAGGAGGCCACGCACGTGGCCGCGCTGACCGCCGCGATCAAGTCGCTCGGCGGTACGCCGGTGGCGAAGGTGCAAGGCAAGTTCCCGATCACCACCCCGGCCGCGACCGCCGAACTCGCCTACACCGTCGAGAACCTCGGCGCCGCGGCGTACCTGGGCCAGGCGCCGTTGATCCAGAGCAAGACGGTGCTGGCGGCGGCGCTCGCGATTCACACCGTCGAGGCGCGCCACGCGGCGAGCATCGGCACGCTGGTGAAGAAGTCGGTCACGCCGGATGGCGGGTTCGCCAAGCCGGATGACATGTCCGAAGTCCTGGCGGCGGTCAAGCCGTTCCTGGCCTGAGCTGAAGCGTGGAAAAGGAGTCATTTGAAATGTCTACTCAAACTCAAGAATTAGCAAACCCGGAGTTGGCCGAGATCGAGGTGCACGGCCTCACCCGCGCGAGCTTCATGGTGCGCGGTGCGCTGGCGGCCGGCGCCGTCTACGGAGTCTCGGCGGTTGCGCCGTTCGTCTCTGAGGCACTCGCCGCGGGCGGTGGAGGGGATGCCGAAATCCTCAATTTCGCGTTGACGCTCGAGTATCTCGAGTCCGCCTTCTACAACGAAAAGGGCAAGACGGTCGGCCTCAGCGGTCAGGCGAAGACCTACGCGACCGATTTCGGCGCGCAGGAGGCCGAACACGTCAAGGCGCTGACGGCCGCGATCAAAGCGCTCGGCGGCACGCCGGTGGCGAAGCCGACGTTCGTCTTCCCCGTCTCGAACCAGAGCTCGTTTTTGGCCCTGGCCTCGACGCTGGAGAACACGGGAGTCGGCGCCTACAACGGCGCGGCGCCGAAGATCTCGAGCAAAGAAGTGCTCGCCTCGGCCGGCAGCATCGTCCAGATCGAGGCGCGTCACGCCGCCGCGATCAACCTGCTGATCGACAAGAGCCCGACGCCGAACGGTGGTTTCGACAAGCCGCTGACCGAAGCGCAGGTGCTCGCCGCCGTCAAGCCGTTGATCAAGGAATAGGCGAAACGCAGACAAGCAGTAGCCGCCCAAGGACAGAAGACGACGGCCCCGGAACATTCCGGGGCCGTCGTTCGTTGCGGGGCTTCGCGAAGGACTCTGCGAGACTGCGGTTAGACCCTGTAGATCGGCCCGGGAGATGCGATGTCGGACGACGGTTTTGGCGCGAGAGGAACACTTGAGGTTGGAGGCCGGGAGTACGAGATCTTCCGGCTGGACGCGCTGCAGCAGCGCTTCGACGTGGCGCGGCTGCCGTTCTCGCTGAAGGTGCTGCTCGAGAACCTGCTGCGCACCGAGGGCAATGGCGCCGTCACCGGGAAGGACATCGAGGCGCTCGCGAGCTGGGATGCTAACGCACAGCCGAGCAAGGAGATCGCGTTCACGCCTGCGCGCGTGCTGATGCAGGACTTCACCGGCGTGCCCGCGGTCGTCGACCTCGCGGCGATGCGCGACGCGATCGCTGAGATGGGGGGCGACCCCGCGAAGATCAACCCGCTCGCGCCGGCCGAGCTCGTGATCGACCACTCGGTGCAGGTCGACGCGTTCGGCACCCGCGACTCCTTTCGCATCAACGCGGAGCGCGAGTTCGAGCGCAACCAGGAGCGCTACGCGTTCCTGCGCTGGGGACAGGGCGCATTCGAGCACTTCGCGGTCGTGCCGCCGGACACGGGGATCGTCCACCAGGTCAATTTGGAGTACCTCGCGCGCGTCGTGTTCCAGAAGGACCGTCCGGGATCCGGATCGGACCCAGACCAACTGCCGCAGCTCTACCCCGACACGCTCGTCGGGACCGACTCGCACACGACGATGGTCAACGGTCTCGGCGTGCTCGGCTGGGGCGTCGGCGGGATCGAGGCCGAGGCGGCGATGCTGGGCCAACCGATGTCGATGCTGATCCCGCGGGTGGTTGGCTTTGAGCTGCACGGCGAATTGCCCGAGGGCGCCACCGCGACCGACCTCGTGCTGACCGTCACGCAGATGCTGCGCGAGCGCGGCGTGGTCGGCTCCTTCGTCGAGTTCTTCGGGGCGGGATTGGCGGGCCTGCCGCTGGCCGACAGGGCGACGATCGGGAACATGTCCCCGGAGTTCGGCTCGACCTGCGCGATCTTCCCGATCGATGCGGAGACGCTGCGCTACCTGGAGTTCTCCGGCCGGCCGCACGAGCAAATCGAGCTGGTCGAGGCCTACGCGCGCGAGCAGGGCCTGTGGCACGACGCGAGCTCTGAGCAGACGACGTACTCGGACACCTTGGAGCTGGATCTCGGTGACGTGGTGCCGAGCATCGCGGGGCCGAAGCGCCCGCAGGACCGCGTCGCCCTGAGCGAGGCGCGCGAGGACTTCCGCCGCGTGCTGGGCGGCTACGTCCCCGACTACGACGAGCGCGACGAGGCCTCCGCCGAGAGCTTTCCTTCGAGCGATCCACCGGCGAACGGGAACGATCACCCCGCGCTGAACGATGGCGGCCCCAGCTACGCGCACGAGGGTGCGGGCGCGGGGGCGGCGATGACCCGGGCCGGTGAGCCTGGAGCGGGCGCCACGGCGACCGCCGAGCGCGGAGCGGGATCGTCCGGCGCCGGGAGCGCCGTGGCGGTGACGCTCGCCGACGGGACCGAGACCGAGCTCGACCACGGGCACGTCGTGATCGCCGCGATCACGAGCTGCACGAACACCTCGAACCCGTCGGTGATGGTGGGCGCGGGCATCCTTGCGCGCAATGCCCTTGCGCGGGGTCTGCGATCGAAGCCCTGGGTCAAGACCTCGCTGGCGCCGGGGTCGAAGGTCGTGACCGAGTACCTCGACAAGGCCGGCCTGACCGAGCCGCTGGAGCAACTCGGCTTCAACCTCGTGGGCTACGGCTGCACGACCTGCATCGGCAACTCGGGGCCGCTGGGAGAGGAGATCTCGAAGGTCGTCGGCGAGGCGGACCTGGCGGTCGTGTCGGTGCTGTCGGGCAATCGCAACTTCGAGGGCCGGATCAACCCCGACGTGAAGATGAACTACCTCGCCTCGCCGCCACTGTGCGTCGCCTACGCGCTGGCGGGCACGATGGACATCGACATCGTTCACGAGCCGCTGGGGCAGGACGAGCAGGGGGAGGACGTGTACCTGCGCGACATCTGGCCGGGCGAGCGCGAGGTCGCCGAGACGATCGAGCAGGCGGTCCAGTCGGACATGTTCCGCAAGAGCTACGGCGAGGTGTTCGAGGGCGATGAGCGCTGGAACACCCTCGAGGTGCCGACGGGCGACCGGTTCGCGTGGGAGGCGGACTCGACGTACGTGCGGCTGCCGCCGTACTTCCAGGGCATGCCGGCAGAGCCCGAGGCGGTGCAGGACATCGAGGGCGCGCGCGTGCTGGCCAAGCTCGGCGACAGCGTGACCACCGACCACATCTCCCCGGCCGGCTCGATCAAGCGCGACGGCCCCGCGGGTAAGTACCTGCAGGAGCTGGGAGTGTCGCCGCGCGACTTCAACTCCTACGGATCGCGCAGGGGCAACCACGAGGTGATGATGCGTGGCACTTTCGCCAACATCAGGCTGCGCAACCTGATCAACACGAGCCCGCCCGGGGCCGCGCTGGGAGAGGGCGGTGTGACCCTCTATTTCGGCGCACCCGGGTCGGGTACCGATCCCGCCCGCCCCGAGCGGATGTCGATCTACGACGCCGCGATCAGGTACATCGAGCAGGACGTGCCGCTGGTGGTGCTCGGCGGCAAGGAGTACGGGTCGGGCTCCTCGCGCGACTGGGCCGCGAAGGGCACGAAGCTGCTCGGGGTGCGCGCGGTGATCGTGGAGAGCTTCGAGCGCATCCACCGCTCCAACCTGGTCGGGATGGGCGTGCTGCCACTGCAGTTCCTCGAGGGGCAGAGCGCCGACTCGCTGGGATTGACCGGTGAGGAGAGCTTCTCGATCGAGGGGATGGCCGCGGCGATGAACGATGGCGACTCACCCACCACCGGACCGCCGAGCGAGGTGCAGGTGCAGGCGCGGCGCGACGACGCCGAGCCGGTGCGCTTTCGGGCGCGCGTGCGGATCGACACCCCCCGAGAGGCGGAATATTTCCGACATGGGGGTATTCTGCAGTTCGTTTTGCGAGCACTCCTCTCCACATGAGCCCGACCACCGCGAAAAAGAGCGGCGCCAAAAGCGGGGGCAAGAAGACACCGGCAACGGTGGCGACCCCCAAGGTTCTGCTCGACCTGCTCGACGCGCAAGGCCCCTCCGGTTACGAGACCGCCCCGGCGGCGGTGTGGCGCGACGCCGCGAAGGGCTTTGCGAAGGTCAGCACCGACGTGGTCGGCACGCCGCTCGCGCTGGTGGCCCCGAAGCACGACGCCCGCAGCCCGGCGCGACGCCTGCTGGTGATGGGTCACATCGACGAGATCGGGTTGATCGTGACGCACATCGACGATCAGGGCTATCTGTGGTTCGGGTCCGTCGGCGGTTGGGATGCGCAGATCCTGGTGGGCCAGCGCGTGGTCGTGGATACGCGTGCTGGGAAGGTCACGGGCGTTGTCGGCAAGAAGCCGATTCACCTGCTGCGCGATGAGGAGCGCAAGAAGGTGGCGGAGATCCGCGACCTGCACATCGACATCGGCGCGCGGGACGGCGAGGATGCACGCGAGCGGGTGCGGATCGGCGACGTGGCGGTGATCGACGCCGGCCCCACGGAATTGCCGAACGGCCGGCTGATCTCGCGCGCGCTGGACAATCGCCTGGGCTCGTTCGTGGCGCTGGAGGCGGCGCGGCTGGTGGCGCAGGACGGCGGCGCGGAGTGGGAGCTGGCGGCGGTGGCGGTCGCGCAGGAGGAGATCACCTTCGGTGGCTCGCGCACGAGCGCCTTTGCGCTGGAGCCGGACGCGGCGATCGTCGTGGACGTCACCCACGCAACCGATGCCCCCGGGATCGACGTGAAGGAGATCGGCAAGCACGAGCTCGGCTCGGGCCCGGTGATCAGCCGCGGCTCGACGCTGCACCCGCAGCTGTTCGAGCTGCTCTATGAGACGGCCGAGCGGGAGAAGATCCCGTTCACGGTCGAGGCGAGCGCACGCGCGACGGGCACCGACGCCGACGCGGTGCACATCAGCCGCGCGGGCGTGCCCACGGGCCTCGTGTCGATCCCGATCCGCTACATGCACTCCCCGGTCGAGCTGGTCCAGCTCGACGACGTCCACGCCTGCGCGCGTCTGATCGCCGCCGCCGCCCTACGGTTGGACGGCGACGCGACCTTTAGCCGCTAGGCGGCGGTCAGCTCGGTCATCTCGGGTATCTCGTAGGCCTTCCCGGGGCAGCCGCCGAGCACGAGCATCTGTAGGCCCTCGGGACCCGCGTGGACCTTGCGCTTGACGCCCCCGGCTACCCGCACGAACATGTCCGGGCCGAGATCCACGCGCTCGCCGTCGATGTCGATCCAGCCGGAGCCCTTCAGCGCGAGATAGACCTCCTCCTGTTTGTCATGCTCATGATCGTGCTCGGGGTAGTCACCGTAGTCGGCCGGCATCCTGATGACCTGCATGCCGAACGAGGTGACCCCAAGCTCGGCCCGGGCCTTGATGAAACCGCCGCCGAACGCGGCCTCCATGTCCTTGACGTGCTTCGCGGTGTAGTTGCTCATGCGTTTTGCTCCTGTCTTGGTGTGGTGGTGAGCTGAAGCTCGGAGATGGATCGGAGATGGATGGATCGTCAAACGGTGCGCTCGGCGAGATCAGCTCGCGTCCTCGTTGCTCGCGAGCGCGACAGGCTGCAGCACAGGTTTGTCGGTCGGCATGATGATTCCCAGTTGACGCGACTGCGCGAGCACCGCACCGTCGGGCGCCCAGATCACGCCGTCCTCCTCGAACAGGCCATCGTGCAGCAGGCGCGTTTCGAATACGCCGAGGCACAGCGCCGCGGGGTCGCAGTCGCACGCGGAGATCGGCTGGCGGAAGTGGATCGTTAGGTCGATCGTGGGACTGACCGCCGGGGAGTCGAGCGCGATGAACGACGGCGGGAACCACGCGTCGCAGAACAGCGCGAGCGCGAGCGCGTCCACCGGGCGCTGCTCGGGCAGGCCGGTCCAACCGCCGACCCGCATCGGGGCGCCGCTGCCGGCGAACGGGAGCGCGCCGACGCGCGGCTGCATCACGAGCTGCTTGGTGAACTCCGGCGCGCCCTTGAAGATCTTCGGTGTCGAGCGCCGCTCGGCGTCCGGCTCGCCCAGCTCGGGCATCGGCAGTTCGTTGGCGCCCGGGGCCGTCCACGGCACCGAGAACGCCGCGAGCGCGAGCGCGGTCACGCGGCCGGCCTGTTCCATGCGTGCGGACAGCGTGCTCAGCGAGCGCCCCGCGCGCTCGACGGTCGTCTGAATCTCAACGGGTCCCGCCTCCGGAGAGGCGGCGTAGTGGATCGTCAAGGATCGAGGCGTGCGCTCGGAGTCGTCCACCGCGGCTGTGAGGGCGCGGAGCAGGATCGCCGCGAGGTAGCCGCCATGAGGGCCGCGTCCGGCACGCCAGCCGGGGGCGATCGTCGCTGCGAATGTGCCGTCGTCGAGCTGCGTGATGGCCGTGTCGCGGTCGAAAACCGTGTCCATGCATCGGCGAGCATATCGGTCATCCGCCAGGCTGGCCGTCTGGCCAGTCATTCCCGAAGTGGTCCTCAGCCGCATGACCGGTCAAGGCTTCGGCGTGGGCTTCAGCCGCGAACGAGCCGCTTGTACGTGATCCGGTGCGGTCGGTCGGCCGCGGCGCCGAGGATCGTGTGACGGTGCTCCTCGTAGGCGTCGAAGTTGCCCTCGAACCACGTCACCTGAGAGTCGCCCTCGAAGGCCAGCACGTGGGTGGCGACGCGGTTCAGGAACCAGCGGTCGTGGGAGATCACAACGGCGCAGCCGGGGAATTCCAGCAGCGCGTTCTCGAGCGCGCGCAGGGTGTCGACGTCGAGGTCGTTGGTGGGCTCGTCCAGCAGCAGCAGGTTGCCGCCCGAGCGCAGCAGCTTGGCGAGGTGCACGCGGTTGCGCTCGCCGCCGGAGAGCTTGCCGATCCGGGCCTGCTGGTCCTGGCCCTTGAAGTTGAAGCCGGCCGTGTACTGGCGCGAGTTGACCTCGCGCTCGCCCACCTTGATGTGCTCGTAACCTTCGGAGATCTCCTCCCAGACGGTCTTCTCGTCCTTCAGCGAGTCGCGCGACTGGTCGACGTAGGCGAGCTGGACGGTGTCGCCCAGCTCGAGCTTTCCGCTGTCGGGGGACTCCTGACCAGTGATCATCCTGAACAGGGTCGTCTTGCCGGCGCCGTTGGCGCCGATCACGCCGACGATCCCCGCGCGGGGCAGATCGAAGGAGAGGTCCTCGATCAAGAGACGCTCGCCGAAGCCCTTGGAGAGGTCGGTCGCGGTCAGCACCTTCTCGCCCAGGCGCGGGCCGGGCGGGATGTGGATCTGGACCTCGTCGAGCTTGACGTTACGCTCCTCGGCGATCAGCTCCTCGTAGCGGGCCAGGCGGGCCTTGGACTTCGTGCGTTTGCCCTTCGGGTTCGTGCGCACCCATTCGAGCTCGGCCGCGATCGTGCGCTCCCGGCCCTTCTCCGAGCGCTCTTCCTGAGCGAGCCGGGCCTGCTTTTGCTCCAGCCAGCTCGAGTAGTTGCCCTGGTAGGGGATGCCCTTGCCGCGGTCGAGCTCGAGGATCCAACCGGCGACGTTGTCGAGGAAGTAGCGGTCGTGGGTGACCGCGACGATCGCGCCCTTGTACTCGGAGAGATGCTGCTCGAGCCAGGCGACGGACTCGGCGTCGAGGTGGTTGGTGGGCTCGTCCAGCAGCAGCAGGTCGGGCGCGCGCAGCAAAAGCCGGCAGAGCGCCACCCGGCGGCGCTCGCCGCCGGAGAGGGTTGACACGTCGGCGTCCGGCGGTGGCAGGCGTAAGGCGTCCATCGCGTATTCGAGCTGCGTGTCGAGGTTCCACGCATCGGCGGCTTCGATCTTGGCCTGCAGGTTGCCGAACTCCTCGGCGGTCTCGTCGGAGTAGTTGGCGGCGAGCTCGTTGAAGCGGTCGAGCAGTGCCTTGGTCGCGGCGACGCCGTCCTCGACGTTGCCCTTGACGTCCTTGGACTCGTCGAGGTGGGGCTCCTGGGCGAGCATCCCGACGGTGGCGCCGGGCGCGAGCGCGGCCTCGCCGCGGTACTCCTGATCCTCGCCGGCCATGATCCGCAGGAGCGTGGACTTGCCGGAGCCGTTGTAGCCGAGCACACCGATCTTCGCCCCGGGGTAGAAAGCGAGCGTGATCTCGTTGAGGACGACCTTCTCCGGGGGGTGGAGCTTGGAGAGGCGGTGCATCGTAAAGATGTACTGGGAGGACATTTGCACGCAGAGGATAGAAGGCCCGCCCGCCCAGAGAAACGCGCCCACCCTCGCTAACGTTGTCGGGTCATGCCCACCACCGTCCTCGATGTCGAGCAGCATCTGCTCCTGCTGGAGCTCGAGCCGCCGTTCGACAAGCGCGCCGTGCAACTGGCGCGCCGCAAGATGGCCAAGCGCTGGCACCCGGACGTCGCGCCGCAGGGACGGCAGTTCGAGCACGAGCGCCACCTGAAGGCGATCAACGAGGCGGCCGACCAGCTGGAGCGTCTGGCGGAGGGCTCCAGGGGTGGGAGGGTCTCGCGCAACGCCGTGCGCGCGAGCGCGCAGGCGGCCAGGCGCGAGCGCGAGGAGGCTGGAAGGCGCGCGTACGAAGCCGAGCAGCGCGCTCGCAAACAGGCCGAGGAGCAGGAAAAGTACGACCCGTTCGGGAGCAGGATGCCCGACCACTCGGTGGTGCATCGCTACGCTCGTTGCGAGTCCTATCCGGAGTGGGGCGTGGGCACTGTGGCCGGGATTTACTTCACCGGCGAGGACGACGAGATGCAGCAGTGGGCGCGCGTGCAGTTCAGCCACGGCATCCGGACGGTGCCGGCGGGGAGCATGAAGTTCGTCGACTTCTCAAAGCCCGACCCCGGCAAGGAGCGCGTCGAGCGCTTCCTGGTCGCGGCGCAGCGCGCGATGGCCGAAGGCGAGTACGAGCTGGCGGCCCAGCGCCTGATCTACGCGCGCGACGCCGAGCCGGCGAACGTCGCGGTGCTGCGGCTGCTGACGCTGGCGTTCTGGAACGCGGGCAAGCTCGAGGCCGCGGCTCGCGTGGTGCACGAATGGGCCCGCGCCGACGAGAACCGCCCGGCGGCGCACCGTTTCGCGGCGCGGATCTACGAGGACATCGGCGCGATCGACCTCGCCGAGGAGGCTGCCGCGCGTGCGGTCAGGCGCGGGCCGACGGATATGGGGGCGTGGGAGCGGCTGGGGCGGTTGCGGCTGATACTGGGCGACCGCGAGGGCTCGCTGGAAGCCTTGGAGCGCGCGGGAGCCCTCGGCGCGGAGGGGGAGTTGCGCGATCTATTGGCGCGGGCGTTGGCACTGGAGCCGCGGATGTCGGCTCGGGCGCAGGCCTAAAGAATGTCGGCTCGGGCGCAGGCCTAAAGAATGTTGACCGCGCGGGAGACGATCAGGCCGATCGTGACGACCGAGACGAGCGATTGGATACCCATGAAGATCTTCGCCATCGATGTGAGCGGCATCGTGTCGGTGGGGGAGAAGGCAGTCGCGTTGGTGAGGGAGACGTACAGGTAGTCGATGAATTTGGGCCGCCACTGAAGCGGCTCGATGCGGTCGTCGGCCATCTGCGGGAACAGGAAGTCGGGAGGCCCGTCGTGTCCGGCCGAGCGCCGGCCGGGGCCGCCGCGGTCGATCTCCCAGTACCAGAGGGCGAAGATCAGGAAGTTCGTGAGCCAGATCAGCACGCCCGCGCCGATCAGCGCGCGTCCCTCAGAGACGTTGTGGTGCAGCAGATAGTGCGTGAGCGCGCCGAGCGAGTAGATGTTCGCGACCGATACGAACGCCGTCATGCCGAGCGCGATCCGCCGGCGCCGGGGGTGCTCGTCCTCGATCTGGTTGGGCGTGACGATGAACAGGCCGATCAGCAATGCGGCCTCGAAGCCCGGGACCAACCATCTGGGGCCGGCCGTAAGTCGTGCGGGAAGCAGCAGCTGGATCGCGATCGCGGCGAGCACGGTCAGCTGGGCGGGCCAGAACGGCTCTTTTGCCGCGGGGGGCGGGTAGGGGCGACCCGGCTGGGTGGAGCGCTGGGGCGGGCTTGCTTCAGCGGCCATCAAATGAGAGCGTAAGGGGCGGCTCGGCGGTGGCGGTACTCTTGAAAGTGATCGGATCCGACGATGGGAGCGTAGGAAGTGATCAAATGGGAATCGACAATCCGGTACACCTGATCTTCATCGCCGCGGTCGCGCTGATCGTGCTCGGGCCCAAGCGCCTGCCCGACCTGGCCCGCTCGCTCGGTCACGGCATGAGGGAGTTCCGCGAGTCGATGAGCGAGGCCGTGAAAGACGACGGCTCGGTCACGGGGACGTTGATGTCTGAGCAGACGCAGCTCGTCGCTGCGCCGGAGTCGCTCCCTGCCACACCTCCGGACGCGGTGGTCGTCGATCCGGCCGCTCCGCCCGCCCCGGTCGATCCGGCCCAGAAGTTACCGTCGGGCGATGCGCCTGATCGTCGCCCGCTGTGAGGTCGCCTACATCGGCCGCCTGACGACCGCTCTGCCCGGGGCGGTAAGGCTGCTGATGCTGAAGGCCGATGGCACGTTCATGGTCTGGGCTGACGGCGGCGGTCCGAACGTCAAGCCGCTGAACTGGATGACTCCGCCGACGGTGCTGGAGGAGCAGACCGACGCAGACGGTCTGCTGACCGGTCTCGTCGTGCGCAAGCAGCGCCAGGAAGATCGTGTGGAGATTACGATCACGGAGGTGCTCTCAGACATCGAGCACGAGCTCGACGTGCTCGCCACGCTCGAGAAGGAGGGCTTGGAGCGGGAGCTACAGGAGCTGCTCGCGGACGCGCCGCAGTGGTGTGGCGAGGGCTTTCGGCTGGTGCGGCGCGAGTGGCCGACCGACATCGGCCCCGTCGACCTGATGTGCCGGGATGGGGAGGATCAGTGGATCGCGGTGGAGATCAAGCGGATCGCGACGATCGACGCCGTCGAGCAGCTGACGCGCTACCTCGAGCGCATTCGCCTGGATCCCGCGCTCGGCTCGTGTCGTGGAGTGTTGGCGGCACAGATCATCAAGCCGCAGGCGCGTGTCCTGGCGCAGGCACGGGGGATCGATTGTGTGGAGGTTGACTTGGCGGTCCTCCGTGGCGAGCGCGAGCCCGATCTCACTCTCTTCGCCGCATAGGATGGGCTCATGAGCGATTCCGAGGCAGTACTCACCGAGCGGCGCAACAACGTCCTGCTGATCACGATCGATCGCCCCGAGGTGCGCAACGCGGTCAATGCAGCAGTGGCCGAGGGCATCGCGGGGGCGCTCGAGGAGCTCGACGGCGACGATGAGCTGTCGGTTGGGATCCTCACCGGGGCGGGCGGCTTCTTCTGCGCGGGGATGGATCTGGGCGCGTTCGTCAAGGGCGAGTCGCCCTGGTTCGGCGACCGCGGCTTCGCCGGGATCGCCCAGCGGTCCGCGCGCAAGCCTTTGATCGCGGCGATCGAGGGCTTCGCTGTAGCCGGTGGTATGGAGATCGCGCTCGCCTGCGATTTGATCGTTGCGTCCCGCGGCGCCAAGCTTGGGATCCCCGAGGCCAAGCGCTCGCTGGTGGCGGCCGGCGGCGCCTTGCTGCGCCTGCCCCGGCGGATGCCTTACCACGTGGTGATGGAGCTGGCGCTCACCGGCGATCCCCTGCCGGCGGAGCGCTTCCACGAGTTTGGCGTGGTCAACCGCATCGCCGAGCCGGGCGGCGCCGTCGATGCGGCGCTCGAGCTGGCGGACTCCGTCGCCAAGAACGCTCCGCTCGCGCTGATCGCATCCAAGCGGATTCTCCAGGAGCAGTTCGACTGGTCGAGCACCGAGATGTGGGAGCGCCAGAGCGCAATTTCTGGGCCCGTGTTCGCGTCTGAGGATGCCAAAGAGGGCGCCGCCGCCTTCAAGGAGAAGCGCGACCCACGTT
Source organism: uncultured Solirubrobacterales bacterium (assembly GCA_963779405.1). Classification (GTDB taxonomy): domain Bacteria; phylum Actinomycetota; class Thermoleophilia; order Solirubrobacterales; family Solirubrobacteraceae; genus Palsa-744. The sequence goes on along the minus strand of CAVZYF010000018.1, from coordinate 1,494 downwards.
GGCAGGGACGCTAGCTAACGTCCGAGCTGCTTCTTGCGCTTGCGCTGGCGGCGAATCTCCCTAAAACGTCGCCACAACGCCCGCATCAGCGCTCTCCCGGCGTCTTGCGCGGGTACTGCGAGATCGGCTGGCCGAGATCGATCGCAGTGCTGACGATCCGGTTCTGTTCTTTGATGTGCGCGGCCGGATAGCCCTCGCCGGGACTGGCGCGCTCGGGACGGCCGATGTAGCCGAAGTGGATCTCGTCGGGCATGATCTGCATCAGCCGCGGGAACATGTGGGCGCGCGCGCCCATGTTGCGAGGCTCCTCCTGGACCCACAGCACCTCGGCCAGGTTCGGGTAACTGTTCATCAGCTCCAGGATCTGGCCCTCGGGGAAGGGGTAGAGCAGCTCGACGCGCCCGACAGCCAAGCCGGGGTGCGACTTACGTTCGGGGTGGCCGACGAGGTCGTAGTAGATCTTCCCGGTGCACAGCACCAACCGTGTGACCTGCTGATTGTCAACGCCCGGCTCTGCGAGCACAGGGTGAAACTGCGTGCTCTCCGCCAGGTCGGCGATCGTGCTGGTCGCTTGCGGTAGGCGCAGCAGCGACTTCGGGGTCATCACCACGAGCGGGCGCTGCTTGGCGATGCGCGCCTGGCGGCGCAGCAGGTGGAAGTACTGGGCCGGGGTCGTCGGGCTCGCGACGCGGATGTTCCCCTCGGCGGCGACCACCAGGAAGCGCTCCAAGCGCGCGGATGAGTGCTCGGGCCCAGAGCCCTCGTAGCCGTGCGGCAGCAGCAGCGTCAGGCGCGATGTCTGGCCCCACTTGGCAAGGCCCGAGGTGATGAACTGATCGACGATCACCTGCGCGGAGTTCACGAAATCGCCGAACTGGGCCTCCCACAGCACGAGCGTCTCGGGCGCCTCCTGGCTGTAGCCATACTCGAAGCCCATGCACGCGAGCTCCGACAGCGGGCTGTTGTGCAGCTCCAGCGGCGCGAGCGCCTCGGGCAGGCTCTGGATCGGGCACACGGTCTGCCCGGTCTTCGCGTCGTGCAGCACCAGGTGGCGCTGGCTGAAGGTGCCGCGCTCGGTGTCCTGTCCGGTCAGCCTGATCGGGGTGCCCTCGGTGAGCAGCGACGCGAACGCGAGCGCCTCTCCGTGCGCCCAGTCGAGGCCGCCGTCCTCATCGAGCAGCGCCTCGCGGCGGCGCTCGAGCTGTTTGACGAGCTTCGGATGCACGGTGAACCCGGCGGGCACCTTCAACAGCTCCTCGCCGAGCTCGCGCAGCCGGCCGGCGGGTACCGCAGTGCTCACGTCGGGGCTCGGCGAGCGGTCGAGCTGGTACTCGCCGGTGCTTTCCTCCGCCGTCCCATGCTCGGCTGCCGCGGCGATCTTCGTCTTCAGGCGCTGGTGCAGCAGCGTCAGGTCGTCCCACACGCCCTGCGCCTGCTTGTCGACCTCCTCGCGCGTGACCACGTTGTCGGCCACGAGCCGTTCGGCCCACAGCT
>CAVZYF010000017.1:0-250944 GCA_963779405.1 uncultured Solirubrobacterales bacterium | reverse complement strand
CGGCGCAGACCAGCGCTCCGAAGGCCGCGGGCAGCGGCAGCTCGCCGCCGCGCACCCGTATCGACAGCGGCACTTTGTAGGGGCGGTCGCGATCGGGCTCGGAGTAGCGCAGCCGGCAGATCGAGAGATGGGCGATCGTGAATGCCAGCATCGCCCCGAAGGCATAGATCCCGACGAGGAAATCGAGGTCCTCCGGCACCACCAGCACCGCCGCGAGCAGACCCGCCAGGACGATCAGCACATACGGCGTCGAGCGTTGCGGATGCAAGCGCCCCAGGCCACTCGGGATCTGGCGGTTGGTCGAGAGCGAGTAGGCCAGCCGCGAGAGGCCGAGCATCGCCGAGTTGGCCGCGGCGATCAGCGTGAGCGTCGCCAGTGCGCCCACCACGTATCTGAGCGTATGCGCCAGCCAGTGCGGGTGGATTGGGGGACGATCCCGATCACGGGGTCGTTCAGGTAGCGGCCCGCCAGCGCCGTGTGCCCGTCGTGCACCGGCAGCGCGGTGATCGCCACCAGCGCGATCCCCACATAGCCGAAGATCACCGTCGCGGCGCCGCTGCCGACCATGTGCTTCAGTCCGCGACGGCCGATCCGCACCTCCCCCGCCAAGCCGGCGGCGGACTCCAGGCTGGTGAAGGAGATCACGGCCACCGTCAGGGCGAACACGAGATCCGACCACTTCGGCGCGCTGCCCAGGTGGATTGGGTCGATCAGCTTGCTCGGGTCGAAGAACAGGATCAACCCGATCACCACGATCAACAGCTGCAGCACCAGGTCGCCGGCGACGAGCAGCCCGACTCGCCGCGAGCGACCGCTGCCGAAGCCGCGAATGTTGCCCAGCACCACGATCGCGATGAATGCCAACGCGAGCAGCAGCGCCTCGGTGTGGTGTCCCAGCGGATGCCAGAAGACGCGCAGGTACTGGGTCGCCGAGAAGGCGCAGACGGCGATCAGGATGATGTAGTCGAGCAGGATCGCCCAGCCGGCGATGAAGCTCACGAGCTCGTTGAACGCGTAACGGGCGAACACGGTCGAGCCGCCGCGATCCTGATGCAGCGAGGCCCCCTCCACGTAGGTCATCGCCGTCAGCACGAACAGCAGCGCCGCGAGCAGAAACACGAGCGGCGTCAGCCCCAGCGCGTGGCCGGCGATCACACCCAGGGAGAAGTAGATCGCACTTGCAAGCGACGTGTACACGACCGTGAACAGGACCGGCGAGCCGATGCTGCGCCGCATCGTCACGCGCGAGCGGGCGGCGATCGCCGTCGCGGCACGCTCGACCTCGGTTGCCGGATCCGCGGCACCCGGCGCTCCTGGGACACCAGCGGGGGTTTTACCGACCGGCGTGCTCACGACGAGCCTCTCCCGTGCCGCTTGGTCTCCAGATACATCCGTCCCCCGCCCGCCGCGACGAACAGAATGCCGAGCAGCAAACGCGGAGAGATCAGGCCCCCATGTCCATCTGCGGCTTGGGCGATCAGCGCCACACCGATGACGATCATCACCAGGGAGAAGATCCAACGTCGCCGAGCGATGCGCCTGTTGGCCTGTGGTCATCTTCGATTGAGCTTAAGACCTGTCGTGCAACCCGGCCCGCATCAGTCTCAGGTGATCAGCGGAATGATCAGGATCGCGACGATGTTGGCGACCTTGATCATCGGGTTGATCGCGGGTCCGGCGGTGTCCTTGAACGGGTCGCCGACCGTGTCGCCCGTGACCGAGGCGGCGTGCGCTTCGGAGCCCTTGCCGCCGAACGCGCCGTCCTCGATCAGCTTCTTCGCGTTGTCCCACGCGCCACCGCCTGCGGTCATCATCACGGCGAAGAAGAAGCCGACGACGATCACGCCGATCAACAGGCCGCCGAGCGCCTGCTGGTCGATCAGGCCGACGATCAGCGTCATCACGATCGGCAGCAGCGACGGCAGGATCATCTCGCGCTGGGCGGTCCTCGTCACGATGTCCACGCACCTCGCGTAGTCGGGCTCTTCGGTGTAGTCCATGATCCCCGGGTGCTCGCGGAACTGGCGGCGCACCTCCTCCACGACCGCGCCGCCGGCGCGGCCGACCGCCTCGATCGACAGCGAGGCGAACAGGCACACCATCATCCCACCGAGCAATAGGCCGATCAGCACCGGCGGTTCGTTGATGCCGAAGGAGATCACGTGCCCCGCCTTGGTTTCGAGTTCTTTCTGGAACCCGGCGAACAGCACGATCGCGGCGAGCACCGCCGAGCCGATCGCGTAACCCTTGGTGACGGCCTTCGTCGTGTTGCCGACCGCGTCGAGCCGGTCGGTGACCTTGCGGACCTCCTCGGGCAGATCGGCCATCTCGGCGATCCCGCCGGCGTTGTCGGTGATCGGCCCGAAGGCGTCGAGCGCGACGATCAGCCCCGTCAGCGAGAGCAGCCCCACCGCCGCGACGCCGATCCCGTAGATCCCGGTCATGCCGCCGCCCGCGAGCTTCCAGGCGCCGAGCATCCCGAGCACGATCACGATTGCCGGCAGTGCCGTCGCCTGCAGGCCCGAAGAGAAACCCTGGATGATGTTCGTCGCATGACCGGTGATCGACGCTTTCGCGGTCTTCTTCACCGGTGAAAAGCGGGTCGAGGTGTAGTATTCCGTTATGCCGAACAGCAGCGCCGTGACGGCGATCCCGATCAGCGAGCACAGGTACAGGTGCCACCATTTCGGAGTGTTCACGGCGCTGCCCACGACCTTGAAGGTGATGTTGCGCATCAGCCAGTAGGTGATCGGCGCGAACGCAGCCGCGGCGATCACGCCCGAGACGATCAGGCCCTGCAGCAGCGCGCGCTCGACGTTGTCGGTTTTCGTGCGCACCGCGAACGTGCCGATGATCGAGGCGATGATCGCCACGCCGCCGAGCACGAGCGGATACAGCGCGACCGCGTGGACTCATGGAACGTGAGCACGCCCAGCAGCATCACCGCCATCGCGGTCACCGCGTAGGTCTCGAACAGGTCGGCCGCCATGCCGGCGCAGTCACCGACGTTGTCGCCCACGTTGTCGGCGATCGTCGCGGGGTTGCGCGGATCGTCCTCGGGAATGCCCGCCTCGACCTTGCCGACGAGGTCGGCGCCTACATCAGCGGCCTTTGTGAAGATCCCGCCGCCGAGCCGGGCGAACACCGAGATCAGCGAACCGCCGAAGCCGAGCCCGATCAGCGCGTCCACCGCCGTCTTGGGGCTGTCGTTGAAGAACGAGGTCAGCGCACCGTAGTAGCCAGCGACGCCGATCAGCGCGAGCCCGACCACGAGCAGGCCCGTGATCGCGCCACCGCGAAAGGCAACCTTCAGCGCCGGTGAGACACCCCCGCGCGCGGCCTCCGCCACGCGTGCGTTCGAGCGCACCGAGACGTTCATGCCGATATAGCCGGTCGAGCCGGAGAGCAGACCACCGATCGCAAATCCGCACGCCACCGCGATGTTCTGGATAAAGATCAGGGCGATGAACAGCACTACCCCGGCGATCGCGATCGTTGTGTACTGACGGTTCAGATAGGCGCGGGCGCCCTGCTGGACGGCCAGCGAGATGCTCTGCATCTTCTCGTTGCCCGGCGAGAGCGCGAGCAGGGAGCGTGTAGTCACCAGGCCGTAAACCACGGCGCAGGCGGCGCAGACGAGGGCGACGACGACCCCATGGTTCATCAGAAAGCTGCTCAACAGAAATCCTCCGCGGTCTTGTTAGCGTGCCGCGCGAGGATTTCGCGCGTCTACGTATGTCCCCCGGCTCGCTCGTCAGAGCGCTCCCCGGCGGAAAGGCGGGCGCAGTCTATCGTGCCGGCCGCGGGAAAGCGTTCTCAGCGTCCCGGCACCCACAACCTGCCGCTCGACTCCGCCGGCCCAGCGCCGGGCTTACCCTTCGTCGCTGACGCATCTGACTTATCTGCGGCCGTCGGCGCGCCGGTCTTCCCCTCCGCAACGGGCGCACTCGACTCTCCAGCCGGCCGTTGTTGTGCGCCCGGCTCGCCACCACCTGCCTGCGCCTCACGCGCGTAGGCCATCTGCAACTGTGACAGCGCATCGCGCAGGGGCCGCAGCTCCTGAGTGGCGACGCTCCGTTCGAGGATTCCCAACAGCGCCCGCACGCCGTCGACCGCGTCGCGCACCTGCTCGAGGTCGCGCTCACCCTCCGCGCCCGGTGCCGGCCGATCTCCGATCGGTCCCAGGCGGCGACCGCCCAGATTCAGCAACGACACCGCCGCCTGCAGGATCATGTCTGCCGTGGTGATGCGGCTCAGTTCCGCTTCGTAGGCCGCGCGTAGCTCCTCCTCGCTCGGTTGTCCCTGCGGTTGACCTGCCCCCTGCTCAGCCTGTCCTGCGGTTGGATCGGTGCTCATCGGTCCTCCTCTCCTCGCCTGCGCCACGGTCGGGTAATGATCGCGCGTGCGTGCCTCACACCGCCACCTCCTCTGAATAGGTCTGCCGGGTCTCGGCCACCGAGGCCGCGAAGACCTCCTCGCGCGTGGCGCCCGCTTTGATCCTCTCACGCTGACGCTGTGCTCCGTTGCGCTCGGGGAAAGCCGGCTCGATGCCCAGCTCGGCGCGGACCGGCGCCGTCCAGGCGGCCAGGCGCTCGATCGCCTCCCTGGCCGGGTACTCCTCACCCCGCTGCAGATCGATCAGCCGGCCGTCGAGCCCGAAGCGGATCGCCCGCCACATGTTCTCCTCGATCAGCCGCGGCGGCGGATCGGCAAAAGGGACGCCCTCGTCGACATCGCGCAGCGCCTGGGCGATGCACGCGACCATCAGCGTGGCCAGCGCGTCGGACTCCTGGGCGGTGGCCTGCGCGTCGCAGATCCGCACCTCCACGGTGCCGAAGCTGAAGTGCGGCCTGACCGACCACCACACCTGCGTGAACTCCACGATCGAGCGCGTCCGCACGAGCAGCTCGATGTACTCGCGGTACGCGCGCCAGCCGCCGAACGCGTCGGGCACTCCACAGCGCGGAAAGCTCTTCGTGAAGCTCTGCGTCCGCGCCGAGTGCAGCCCCGTGTCGAGACCGTCCAGATAGGGCGAGTTCGCGGAGATCGCCAGCAACACCGGCAGCAGCGGGCGTAGACGGTCGCAGACGCGCACCGCGCGGTCGATGTCGCGCACGCCCACATGCACGTGCAGGCTGAAGGTGTTGTTGCGCCAAGCCACGTACTTCAGCCCTTCCTCGACTCGGCGGTAGTGCTCGGTGTCAATGATCGGCTGCTCGCGGTAGTCGGCCCATGGATGGGTCCCGGTGGCCCCCAGCGCGACGCTGTGAGCGGCGGTGAGCGCGAACAGTCCTCTGCGGCGCTCGCGCTGGCGTGCCAGCGCGTCGTGAAGGTCGGCGCCGGCGCCCGAGATGATCTCGATCTCCGAGGAGATCAACTCGCCCGTGATGTGCTCGTGCAACAGCCGATCGCTCTCCGCGGCGCCGCGCAGCTCCTCGAAGCGCGGCTGCAGGGCGAGCGTGCGGGGGTCGAGGATCGAGAACTCCTCCTCGACGCCCACCGTCATATCGGTCGCCGCGGCGAAGGTCTGCTCCACCTTGTCGAGGTCGAGACTGGTCATCGCTCAGGTGCAGGTGCAGGTCAGATCAGGTCGGGCCGGGTCAAGTCGGGCAGGTCAGGTCAGATAGAAGTACAGCGCGTAGAGCAGATCGACGGCCGGGCTGGAGGTGTGGACGGTCACCTCGGGAGGTACATCGAGCAGCGACTCGGAGTAGTTGAAGATGATCTTCACGCCCGCCTCCACCAGCTCGCCCGCCAGCCCCTGGGCAGCATCCCCGGGTACCGCCAGCACTCCCACGACGATGTCCTCGTCCTCCACCACCTGGCGCAGATCGCTGGTATGGCGCACCGCCTGGCTGCCCACGCTCGTGCCGATCTTCGCCTCGTCGACGTCGAAGATCGCCACCACCCGAAAACCATGGTCGGCGAAGATGTCAGAGGAGGCGATCGCCTTGCCCAGATGACCCGCGCCGAGCAGCGCGATGTTGTGCTGGCCCGCCGTGCGCAGGATCTTGCGGATCTGCGACACGAGCGCCTCGACGTTGTAGCCGACTCCGCGCTTGCCAAACTTCCCGAAGCCGGACAGGTCGCGACGGATCTGGGTCGAGTTCACATGGGTGTAATCCGAGAGCTCCTGCGAGGAGATCGTCTCCTTGCCCATCTTCTTGGCCTGCGTCAGCACCTGCAGGTAGCGCGACAGGCGAGCCGCAACGCCGAGCGACAGTCGCTCGCTCGAGGAGACCCCACTTCCCAGCCCGGCAGCACCGGCTCCCGTGCTCACTTCGTTGTAGGTCATCGCCGTGACTCTAGAGGATGCTTCCTCTGGCGATGGCCGGCGGTTGCGAGGTGATCGGTCGTTCCCCAGTGGCGTAGGCGTCGAGCGCCAGGTAATCCGGGTAGGGCAACGCCCGCGTAAAGCGCGCGGCGCTTGCGATCATTGCGGCGTTGTCGGTGCACAGCACGCGTGGCGGAACATGCAACTCCGCGTCGAGCTCGCCCAGCCGCCGGCGCAGCTCGCCGTTGGCGGCCACCCCGCCGCCCACCGCCAGACGGCCGATGCCGGTGCGCTCCAGAGCATGCTCGGCGCGCAGGATCAGGCTGTCGACGATCGCCGCCTGATAGGAGGCCGCGAGGTCGGCGCGGCACGCTTGGGCCTCGGCCTCTCCGAGCTCGCGCAGCTTGTAGAGCAGCGCCGTCTTCAGCCCGGCAAAGGAGAAGTCGAGACTCTGCGCGAACGCTTCGCGACCCCGCCCGTGCCCGCCGCGGGCGCGCTCGGCGCGCGAGCCCGGGAAGATGAATGCCTCAGAATCTCCCTCGGCGGCCAGGCGCTCCAGCGCGGCGCCGCCCGGGTATCCCAGCCCGAGCATCCTCGCCCCCTTGTCGAACGCCTCCCCCGCCGCGTCGTCGAGTGTGCGGCCGAGCACCTCGTATCCGTCGTGCTTGGCCACTCCCACCAGCAGCGTGTGGCCGCCGCTGGCGATCAGGCAGAGGAACGGAGGTTCGAAGCCATCGAGGAAGTTCGCCGCGACGTGCCCCTGCAGATGATCGACGGGCACGAACGGCAGCTCACGAGCCGCGGCCAAAGCCTTTCCGGTGGTCAACCCAACCAGCAATGCCCCCACAAGCCCCGGGCCCTGCGTAGCTGCCACTACCCCGATCTGCTCGAGCGTCATGTCCGCCTCACTCAACGCCTGCTCGACGACGAGGTTGATCAGTTCGAGATGCTGGCGTGAGGCGATCTCCGGGACGACTCCCCCGAAGCGATCATGCACTCCCTGCGATGAGATCACGTTCGAGCGCAGCCGGCCGTCGGCGCCGAGCACGGCCGCGCAGGTATCATCACAGCTGCTCTCGAGCGCGAGGATGTTCATACCGGCCCTGGGTTGGGCACGTCATCCAGCGAGCCCCGCAAAGTGGCCGGGGTGCGCCACATCACAAGCGCGTCCTCGCCGTTGTCCTGGTAGTAGCGGCGGCGCATGCCGGCTGCCCGAAAGCCCTCTCTTTCATACAGGCGGATCGCGACCTGGTTGGATCGGCGCACCTCCAGGGTGAAGCGCGCGTCGTCATCCCCGACTTGCGCATACAGCTCCGCTAGCAGCGCCGATGCCACCCCCAGGCGCTGGTAGTCGAGATCGACGGCCACGTTCATCACATGCCATGCATCCTCGTAACGAGAACAGATCAGATACCCCGCCAGCCGCCCGCCGTGCGTGGAGTCGAGCACCGCCGCCAGGCAGATTCCGGACTGCTTGGAGCGCTCCAATACGAACATCGCAAGCGACCATGGCGTCGGGAACACGCGGCGCTCGATTGCGATCACCTGCGGCAGGTCGGGGTAGACCAGCCGCCGGATCTTCACCGGCAGAGGGTCGCTGGCCACAGACAGGGGATCGCTGGTCATGGGCGAGGGGCAAATCGCTCGGTCACGGCTGGACATCCGCCCTGGGTCGGCGAGCCGTCAGATGGTTGCGCGAGCGCCAGCGCTTGCTTGTGCTCCAAGGCGATCTCCGCATCTGGGCGGCGCCGGTAGTCCGGCACGATCGCCTCACCTGACGCAACAGCCTCCGCGCGGGCGCCGAGGTTGCAGATCGCCTCTGCGCTCAGCAGATGCAGCGGCGAAGAATCGGGCGGAACCACTATGCCGGCGGCCTGTAGGTCTCCTCGAAAGCGCACGGCCCCGTCGCCGATCGCCTGCCACCTCCTGCCCGGCTCGCCTCCTATTACTGTTTCTGCTTTCTCGGCGACGCTCCCTAGATCCTCGGGGGCCAGTGCGCGGGGCGGCACGAGCTCCTCGGCCGATCCCCGATCGGTCATCTCATACGCGGCCGCAAACGCCTCTCCGCGGCGTGCGTCCAGGACCGCGAGGACGTGGTGCGGTCCATCCATATCTGCCCCCAGCGCCGGCTCGGCGAGCGCTCGCAGGCTCGATACCCCGGCCAGATCCACGCTCAGCGACTGCGCCAGCCCGCGCGCGGTCGCGACCCCCACGCGCAGACCTGTGAAGGTGCCCGGCCCCAGCCCAACGGCGATCCGGTCGATCGCGCTCCAGCCGATGCCCGCGCTCCCCAGCAGTTCGTCCGCCATCGCAAGCAGTCTTGTGGCATGTCCGGGATGCTCGCTGACTCCAGGGTCATCGCGCGCCTGCAGCGTGCTCCCGTCTCCCAGGCACAGAGCAACTGCGGTGGACCGTGTGGCCGTATCGAAGCCGAGCACGATCATCCCTGCACCACCTCGATCCGCCTGCGATCCTCGCCCAGATGAGCCAACGTCACCCGCACGCGCGCATCCGAGAGCTCGGCGCTGTCCCGGATCGGCCACTCCACGAAAGCGATCCGCCCGGAACCCAGATAGTCATCCAGCAGGCCGGGGTCCTCGGCCTGCAGACCGTCCGGGAGACGGTACAGATCCAGGTGGGAGACGGTGGTCTGCGCGGCTCTGTAGCGGTGGCCGATGCTAAACGTCGGGCTGGTGATCGGATCGGTGACGCCCAACGCCCGCGCGGCGCCGCGCACGAAGGTGGTCTTTCCCGAACCGAGCTCGCCTCGGATCAGCACCACATCTCCGTCCCGCAGGCCAGCGGCCAACTCGGCGCCAAGCGCCTCCGTTGCAAGGGGATCATTCGTCTCGACGACGCTCACGCTCACGCCGAGACCTTAGAGCGGATCTCACCTCAAACGCGGGGAGACTCACCTCAAACGCGGGACGAGACGCTCAGCGGCGCCAGACGCCGCGGGCACTTAAACACGACCGGCCCGCGGGAGAGGGAAAGCGCGGGCCGGTCGTCACTACTTGGGAGGATGGAGACAGGGCTCGTATCGACAACCATCTCGGTTTGCTTTAGCCCTTAGCTCGAGAGTTTCGACAATGCCCCAAGATCCCCTCTTTCCGGGGGAAATGGCGTCCAAGAAGCGTCTAGAACAACCCAAGCTGGTCAATCTCGGAGCCCTGCTCCTCAACCGCCACCTGCGCCACCTCGGATGCCGCCTCTGGGACCACCTCCAACATCTCTGCCGAGTCCGGCTGCTCAGGGGCGCCCAGCGCCAGCAGCTCCGGCAGCCGCGCGAAGTCCTCGCGCAACGTCTCGAGCATGCGCGGCGTGTAGAGCGCCGCGGCGGGATGGAAGATCGGGTAGAGCCGCACGGTGCGCTTGCCCAGGGTCAGCACCTCGGACTGTCCGTGCAACCGCGTGATCCCGGTCGGATCGCCACGCAGCAGCTTCGTCGAGAAGTTCCCGAGCGTACAGATCACGTTGGGTTGAATCAGCTCGACCTGACGGTGCAGATACTCCTGGCAGTTGTCGATCTCGACCGGCTGTGGGTCACGGTTACCGGGGGGACGGCACTTCAGCACGTTGCAGATAAAGACCTCCGATCGTGCCATCCCGATCTCCACCAGCAGCTTCTCGAGCAGTTTGCCGGCCGCTCCGACGAACGGCACCCCCTGCTCATCCTCGCTCGCACCCGGCGCCTCCCCCACGAAGATCAGATCGGCGTCCGCGTTGCCCGCGCCGAACACGACCGTCTTGCGCGTTGCCGCCAGCTCCGTGCAGCGCGTGCAGCCCCGCGCCTGGGCGAAGACCTCCTTCAGTGCCTCACGCCGCTCGGCGGCCGACAGTTCACCTTCTTGGGTTGGCACAGCCTGCATGCTATGAGCGATGATCTCGCGATGGCGCCACCCCTCGAGTCCGATGCCAAAACGGACGACGTCGAGCGCGCAGACCTCCAAGCCGTGCGCGAGCGCCATGAGGTCGGGCAGGACGCGGCCCGTCTCGGCGCAGTCGCCAAGCGCCACGCCCTCGGGCGGCGCACAGCCCGCGAGAACCTCGCGGAGCTCGTCGACGGCGGAACGTTCGTCGAGTACAGCCCGCTCGTGTTCGCCGCTCAGGAGCGCCGGCGCTCGCGCGAGGAGCTGATCGCCCGCACTCCAGCCGATGGCCTGGTCGGTGGAATCGGCGAGATCGACGGCCAGCGCTGCGTGGTGATGTCCTACGACTACACCGTGCTGGCGGGCACCCAGGGCATGCGCGGTCATCAGAAGAAGGACCGGCTGTTCGAGCTCGCCGCTCGCCGGCGGCTGCCGGTGGTGCTGTTCGCCGAGGGCGGCGGGGGGCGACCGGGGGATGTCGATGTGCCGATGGTCGCGGGCCTCGACTGCCGCGCCTTCAATCTCTTCGCCCGCCTGAGCGGCCTCGTTCCACTCGTCGGCATCGCCTCCGGGAACTGCTTTGCCGGCAACGCCGCGCTGCTCGGGTGCTGTGACGTCGTGATCGCGACCGAGGACTCGAGCATCGGCATGGGCGGCCCGGCGATGATCGAGGGCGGCGGCCTGGGCGTTTACGAGCCCGCCGAAGTCGGCCCGATCGACGTGCAGGACGCAAGCGGCGTGGTCGACCTGCGTGTCGCGGACGATCATGCCGCTGTCGCGGTGGCCAAGCGCTATCTCTCCTACTTCGGCGACTCCGTACCGGCGGATGACGTGCGCGTACCCGATCAAAAGCTCCTGCGAGAGATCATCCCCGAGCGGCGCCGGCAGATCTACGACGTGCGCAAGGTGCTCGCCGCCCTGTTTGACGAGGACTCCGTGCTCGAGCTGCGCCGCGGCTTCGGCGCGGGCATCGTCACCGCGCTGGCCCGTGTGGACGGCCGGGCGTTGGGGGTGGTGGCCAACCACCCGCCGCACCTGGGCGGAGCGATCGACGCCGAGGGCGCCGACAAGGCGGCGCGCTTCATGCAGCTGTGCGATGCCTTCGAGCTGCCGTTGCTGTTTCTCTGCGACACGCCCGGTTTCATGGTCGGCCCAGCGGCCGAGCGTACGGCGACCGTGCGCCACTTCGCGCGGATGTTCGTTGTGGGCGCGAACCTCACCGTGCCGACCGGCACGATCGTATTGCGCAAGGGCTACGGCCTCGGCGCGCAGGCGATGGCGGCGGGCGGCTTCAAGGCGCCGCTGTTCACGGTTGGCTGGCCGACATCGGAGTTCGGCGGAATGGGGCTGGAGGGCGCGGTGCGCCTCGGGATGAAGCGCGAGCTGGAGGCGATCGCCGATCCCGAGGAGCGCGAGCGCGTGTTCGCGGCCACGGTCGCGGCCGCCTATGAGCACGGCCAGGGCTTGAACATGGCGGCCTACGGCGAGATCGACGACGTGATCGACCCGGCCGACTCGCGACGCTGGATCGCCACGCTGTTTGATGACACCACGGGGCAGTGGCGACGGCGGGCGGGAAAGAAGCGCCCGAACATCGACACGTGGTGAGGGCAGCGTGGTGAGGGCAGCCGGGCAGCGAAGGCTGCCGGTTGGTGAGGACACCGGATCGACGTCGGCAGTCAATCCTCATGTGCGATTGCGCACATATCCCCACAGACGTCCTCCGCGGATGTATGCTTAAGCAAGTCGCGACCGGTATCCCCGAAGGAACTGGACCGAGCCAGATGAGCAGAGCAATCCGCTTTCGCCACGCCTTCATCTCCTGCGTGCACCCGTACGACGTGGTTCTGCAACCTATCCGCGTAGCCGAGGCGCGCCAGCAATGAGGACGCTCCGTACCGTTGACGAGTTGCGCTTGGCGCTCGCGTCCGACCGCCGGGTCGGCCTGACGATTGGCCTCGTCCCCACCATGGGCGCGCTGCACGAGGGCCATCTCTCGCTGATCGAGCGCGCGCGCGAGCAGTGCGATCGAGTCGTCGTCTCGCTGTTCGTCAATCCGGCCCAGTTCAACGAGCGCTCGGACCTCGAGCGCTACCCGCGTCAGGAAGCCCACGACGCGCGTCTGAGCGCCGAGGCCGGCGCCGACCTGTTGTTCGCACCGCCGGCCGAGGAGGTCTACCCCCCGGGGTTCGCGACTACTGTCGAGGTGGTGGGCGTGACCGAGCGCCTGGAGGGCGCCGCCCGCGGCGCGGAGCACTTTCGCGGCGTCTGCACCGTCGTCACAAAGTTGCTCTGCATGTCCCTCCCCGACGCCGCCTACTTCGGCCAGAAGGACGCCCAGCAGGTCGTGGTAATCCGCCGGCTCGTCCGCGACCTGAACCTGCCGGTCCGGATCGAGGTCTGCCCGACCGTGCGCGAGCCCGACGACCTGGCGATGTCGAGCCGCAACGCGCTGCTCGACGAGCGCGCGCGCGAGCAGGCGCCGGCCCTGTATGGAGCGCTGCGCTCGATCGAGGACTACGCCGCGCGCGGCGAGCGCCGCGCGGCGCGACTGCTCGAGGCCGGCCATCAGCGACTCGCCGCGCGGGGGGTCCACCCGGAGTACCTCGAGCTCGTCGACCCCGACACGCTCGAGCGCTTGGAATGGCTCGACCGCCCCGCGCTGCTGGCGGTGGCCGCCAACGTCGGCGCCACCCGCCTGATCGACAACCTGATCCTCGAGCCGGTTGCCGTACCGACAATTGCTTCCAACACAGAAAAGGCGATGACCACATGCAGCGCGTGATGCTCAAGTCGAAGATCCACCGGGCAACCGTCACCGATTGCGATCTGCACTACGTTGGCTCGATCACGATCGACCCGGACCTGCTGGAGGCCGCCGACATCCTCGAGCACGAGCAGGTGCACGTTGTCGACGTCCACAACGGGGCGCGCTTCGAGACCTACACGATCCCCGGTGTTCGTGGATCCGGCGACATGAAGGTCAACGGCGCCGCCGCCCGGCTCGTGCACCACGGCGACACGATCATCGTGATCTCCTACGGCCAGTACGACGAGGCCGAGCTGTCCCGCTACGAGCCTCGCGTCGTGCACGTCGAGGCGAGAACCAACCGCATCATCACGATCGACGACGAGGTGGCGACCCTACTCGCGTAGGGCGTCAACCAACTCAGAGAGGAATCATCATGTCAAGCCACGCCAACGTTCAAGCACCCGTCCATGCCCCATCCGATCCCGGCCGCCTGCCGATGACCCTGCCGCTGCTCGCCGAAAAGAAGCGACTCGGCGAACCGATCGTGATGGTCACCGCCTATGACTACCCGTCCGCACGCGCCGCCGAGGCAGCCGGTGTGGACCTTGTCTTGGTGGGCGACTCGGCCGCGACGACCGTGCTCGGCTACAACTCGACCACCCCCGTGGAGCTTGGCGACATGCTCGTGCTCGCGCGCGCCGCCCGCCGCGGCCTGCGCACTCCCCTGTTGATCGGCGATATGCCGTTCGGCTCCTATGAGGTCTCCGACCAGCAGGCGATCTCCAGCGCGCTGCGCCTGGTCAAGGAGGCCGGCTGCGAGGCCGTCAAGCTCGAGGGTGGCGGGCCGTCCTCAGTCAGCCGGGCGCGCGCGATCGTCGGCGCGGGCATCCCCGTGATGGGTCACGTCGGCCTCACCCCCCAGACCGCGACTGCACTCGGCGGCTGGAAGGCTCAGGGCCGCACCGCCGCCACCGCCGCTCAGATCTGCGCGCAGGCACTCGCGCTGCAGGAAGCCGGCTGCTTCGCGCTCGTGTTCGAGGCGATCCCGGCCGCGGTCACCGACGAGCTGATGCCCAGAATCGAGATCCCCGTGATCGGGATCGGCGCCGGCCCCGCCACCGACGGGCAGGTGCTCGTGTTCCACGACCTGCTCGGCATCCGCGACGGCCTCGGCGCGCGGTTCGTCAAGCGCTACGCCAACCTCCAGGAGGAGATGAATGCCGGCGTCGCCGCCTACACCGAGGATGTACGCTCACGGCGCTACCCGGCCCCGGAGCACACCTACTCGATCGACCCCTCGGAGCTGGCCGACCTGCACGCTCAGCTGTCGTAGACGATCTTCCTCAACACCTTCGCGGGCGCGCCCACGGCGACTGAGAACGCGGGGATGTCGCGCGTGACGACGCTATTCGCGCCAACCACGCAGCGCTCGCCGATCGTGACGCCGCTGGTGACGACGACGTTCGCGCCGAGCCAGCAGTTCTCGCCGACCCGCGTCGGGCCCTTCGTCGTGAAGCCCTGCCACGGCACCGGCTCCTCGGGATCGTCGTAGCGGTGGCTGGAGTCGGTCACGAAGCAGCCGTTCGCGAGCATGCAGTGATCGCCGATCTCCACCAGCTCCTCCGCGGCGATCATCACACCTAGATTCAGGAAGGTGCCCGCACCGATCCGGACTCGCGCCTGCCCTGGCGCCGTGATCCACACGTCTGGCTCGAGCAGTGTGCCCTTGCCGAGCTCCAGCCGCCCCTCGCGCAACGCCTCCAACACATTCCCGTGCACCGGCCAGCGTATGAACGCCTCACGGCGCATCGCCTCCCAGTGAATCCGCGCGCGGTTCCAGGGCAACGAGCTGCGCTCATACCAGCGCCACTTCTGAACCCACAGTCTGGCCTGCCGGGCGAGATCGCCGTCTTCGCTCAAGCAGCTATCTTCGCACGCGGTTTGCGCTTGGGGGCGGCTTTGGCCCGGGGTTTCTTCGCGGTGGCGCGTTTCGCCGGCGTGACCAGCTCCGCCAAGAATTCGCCCGTGTGCGAGCTCGGCTCGGCCGCGACCTGCTCGGGGGTGCCCTGAGCGATCACCACGCCGCCTTCCTCGCCGCCCTCCGGGCCCATGTCGATCAATCGATCCGCCGACTTGATTACGTCGAGGTTGTGCTCGATCACGACGACGCTGTTGCCCGCATCGACGAGCCTTTGCAGCACCTCAAGCAACCGCTCCACGTCAGCGAAGTGCAGGCCGGTAGTCGGCTCGTCGAGGATGTACAGCGTCCTCCCGGTCGCGACCTTCGACAGCTCGGTCGCGAGCTTCACGCGCTGCGCCTCGCCGCCTGAGAGCGTCGTCGCGGGCTGGCCGAGCCTGACGTAGCCGAGTCCCACCGCGTTGAGCGTCTCCAGCCGGCGGCGCACCTTCGGGATGTGCTCGAAGAAGGGCAGCGCGTCCTCGATCGCCATGTCGAGCACGTCGGCGATGCTCTTGCCCTTGAACTTCACCTCGAGCGTCTCGCGGTTGTAGCGCTTGCCGTGGCACTGCTCGCAGGGGACGTACACGTCGGGCAGGAAGTGCATCTCGATCTTGATCTGTCCGTCGCCCTTGCACACCTCGCAACGGCCGCCCTTCACGTTGAAGCTGAACCTGCCCGCCTTGTACCCGCGCGCGCGGGCCTCCTGCGTCTTGGAGAACATGTCCCTGATCACGTCGAACAGGCCGGTGTACGTCGCCGGGTTCGAGCGCGGCGTACGCCCAATCGGGGACTGGTCGACGGCGATGATCTTGTCGAGCTGGTCGAGACCGTGGATTGCGCGGTGCGCACCCGGCCGGCGGCGGGCGCGGTGCAGTCGGCCAGCGACGCTCTTGTACAGAACTTCGTTGACGAGCGTCGACTTGCCCGAGCCCGATACCCCCGTCACGCACGTCAGCACGCCGAGCGGAACCTTCACGTCGACGTCGCGCAGGTTGTGCTGGGTCGCGCCTTCGATCTCCACGTACCCCTTCGGGGTGCGGCGCTTCTTCGGCGCCGCGATCGTGCGCGTGCCCGCGAGGAACTGCCCCGTCGCCGAATCCTTCACGCGTTCGACCTGCTTCGCGGTGCCCTGGGCGACGACCTTCCCTCCGTGCACGCCCGCGCTGGGACCCATGTCGACGAGGTAGTCCGCCGCGCGCATCGTCTGCTCGTCGTGCTCGACCACGATCACCGTGTTGCCAAGGTCGCGCAGCCGCTCGAGCGTGCCGATCAGCTTCGAGTTGTCACGCTGGTGCAACCCGATCGAGGGCTCGTCGAGGATGTACAGCACGCCCACGAGCGAGCTGCCGATCTGCGTCGCCAGCCGGATCCGCTGCGCCTCGCCCCCGGACAGCGTCGTCGCGGCCCTGTCCATCGACAGGTAGCCGATTCCGACGTTCTCGAGGAACCGCAGCCGTTCGTCGATCTCGCGCAGGATCAGCCGTGCGACGTGGCGGTCGGTTTCCGACAGCTCGATCTCCCGCAGCCACTCAAGCGCGCGCCGCGCCGACAGCGCGCAGAACTCGTCGATCGCCGTCCCCGCGACGAGCACAGCGCGCGACTCCGCGCGCAGCCGCGCCCCGCCACAGACCGGGCAGGGCCGCAGCGACATGAACTGCTCGATCTTCTCTTTCGTCAGCTCGCTCTCACTCTCGCGGTAGCGTCGTTCCAGGCTCTTGACGATCCCCTCGAACTTTGTCGCGTAGGTCCGTTTGCGCCCGTAGCGGTTGCGGTAGGTGATCTGCAGACGTTCGTCGGTGCCGGTCAGGAACAGCTCGAGCATCTCCTCGGGCAGGTCCTCCCAGGGGATGTCGAGGTCGACGCCGTAGCGCTCGGCGATCGCCTCGGTCACCTGCTCGTAGTAGCTCGACGAGCTGCCGGCCCACGGCGCGAGCGCGCCCTCGGCGATCGACAGGCTGGGGTCAGGCACGATCAGCTCGGGGTCGATCTCCATCTGCGCTCCCAGCCCCGTGCAGTGCCCGCAGGCCCCGTGCGGGGAGTTGAACGAGAAGATCCTCGGCTCCAGCTCGACCAGCGACGGCCCGTGCACGGGACAGGCGAAGCGCTCGGAGAACGTGAAGATCGTGCCGTCCGGCGGCACCTCGCCGGGGACGATCTGCGCGGCGGCCTTCCGCGCCCCCTTCGCGCCGGTGGCGTGCGCGGGATCGGACTCCGCCTGCGAAGCGGATCCCACGATCTCAATCTCCACGAGCCCTTCGGCCAACCCGACCGCCGTCTCGATCGAATCGGCCAGCCGCTTGCGCAGGTCGTGCCTCATCACCAGCCGGTCGACGACGACCGAGATGTCGTGCTTGTAGCGCTTGTCGAGCACGATCGATTCCTCCAGCATCCGCAGCCGGTCGTCGATCTTCACGCGCGCGAAGCCTTCCGCGCGCAGCTCGTCCAGCAGCTTGCCGTACTCGCCCTTGCGCCCACGCACGACCGGCGCTAGCACCATGAAGCGGGTCCCCTCGCCGAGCTCCATCACCTGGTCGATGATCTGCTCTGCGGACTGGCCCACGATTGGCCGCCCGCAGATCGGGCAGTGCGGCTTGCCCACGCGCGACCACAACAGCCGCAGGTAGTCGTAGATCTCGGTGACCGTCCCCACCGTCGAGCGCGGGTTGCGCGAGGTCGTCTTCTGATCGATCGAGATCGCCGGGGACAGGCCCTCGATCGAGTCGACGTCGGGCTTGTCCATCTGACCGAGGAACTGCCTGGCGTAGGCCGACAGCGACTCGACGTAGCGCCGCTGCCCCTCGGCGTAGATCGTGTCGAATGCGAGGCTCGACTTGCCCGAGCCGGACAGCCCCGTGATCACCACGAGCGCGTCGCGCGGCAGCGACAACGTGACGTCTTTCAGGTTGTGCTCGCGCGCCCCCGTGACGACGATCTGATCGCTCACCGGCATCTACCGGTCATTCTATTGCGGCGAACAGACGTTCGTCTCTGCGGCGATCTCAGCCGCTACCCCTCGATCGCCGCGTACACCTCATCGAGCAGCTTCTGCCGATCCCCCAGGTCGTAGTGCTCGGCCAGATACCGGTCCGTAGCAGCCCGTGAGTCCCCGTTCAAAGCCATGTTCAGCGCGATCAGCCGCGCCCCGTCCAGATCTCCGTTACCGGCTCCCGCCTGGGGCTCGGATCGCGGCGGTGCGGGTGACGCCGCGACGGGCGGCACAGGCGGCACCGAGGGAGTGCTCGCCGGCGCGGGAACCGAGGGCGCGGCGGCAGCTGGGGCCGAGGGCGCGGGGGCCGTAACCGGGACCGCAGGCGCGGGAATGAACTCGGAGTGCCCCTGACGCACGGACGCGTCGGCGCCGGTGCCCGCCTCCGGTGCGGGCGGCACGACGGGCGGCGGGTCAACTGCAACACCGGCATCTCCCCCGCGCCCCGCGGCCGCGTCGTACAGCTCAGCCATGTTCGTCTCGACCGCAGACAGGTCACGTGGCGAGCCGGGAGGCCCCGGCTCGCAGGGACTCCACGAGCGCGGCGGACTGCCCGTCCATCGACTCGACGCGCTCGAGTCAGAACGGCCGTGGCCCGCGCGACCGCCGCAACGTGCGCCTGGGCCCGCGCGATCGCCTCGGCGCGGGTGCGTTCGGCGTCGGCGTCGGCCTCCGCGCGCGTCTGGCGCGCATCCTCGGCGGCGCGCTGCTCGATCTCGGCAGCCGTCGTCTCGGCGGCCTCGAGGATCCCCTGCACCTGCGTGCCGGCACTGGACCCCAACGTCTCCCCCGCGCGGCTTTCCAGCGCGTAGCGCAACTCCTCGACCTCTGTGGCGAGCGTCTTCAGATGCGCGTCCACTGCCGCCGGGTCATACCCTCGGCGACCGATCGGAAAGTCCCGCTTCTCGATGCTCTGCCGGTCTAGCTCCACGGCGTAGATCCTACATGCGTCGCAAGTCGGCTCAGACAGTCTCCTCGGCGGGCGCCTCACTCGCCTGGATCTCTCGCAGATCGCGCCTGAGCTCACGCAGCTCGTCTCGTAGCTGCGCGGCATACTCGAAGCGCAGGTCCTCGGCCGCGACCGCCATCTCCTCCTCCAGCTCGACGACCATCCGCTCGAGCTCGTTCTCCGGCAGCTCCTTGCCCGCCCGTCGCCGCTCGGCGCCGCGACGGCTGCGGCCCTTCCTCGGAACCTTGCTGTCGGCCTGCAAAAACTCGGCGATGTCCGATATCCCCTTCACGATCGTCGCCGCCGTGATCCCGTGCTCCTCGTTGTAGGCGAGCTGGATCGCGCGCCGGCGGTCGGTCTCCCCGATCGCGGCCTTCATCGCCTTCGTCTCCTTGTCGGCGTACATCAAAACCGTCCCCTCGATGTTCCGCGCCGCGCGCCCGATCGTCTGGATCAGCGAGGTCTCCCCGCGGAGGAAACCCTCCTTGTCGGCGTCGAGGATCGCCACCAGCGAGACCTCCGGCAGGTCGAGCCCCTCGCGCAGCAGGTTGACCCCCACGAGCACGTCGTACTCCCCCAGTCTGAGGTCCCTGATGATCTGGATCCGCTCCAGCGTGTCGATCTCTGAGTGCAGATAGCGGGTCTTGAAGCCCATCTCCAGCAGGTATCCCGACAGGTCCTCCGACATTTTCTTCGTCAGTGTCGTCACGAGCACGCGCTCGTTGCGCTCCACCCGTTTGCGGACCTCGTTCATCAGGTCGTCGATCTGGTTCTTGCACTCACGCACCTCGACCGTCGGGTCGACGACCCCCGTCGGGCGCACGATCTGCTCGACCACGTTCGTCGAGCGGGTCCGCTCGTACTCCCCCGGCGTGGCCGAGACGAACATCAGCTGCGGGGTGATCGACAGGAACTCCTCGAATCTCTGCGGCCGGTTATCCATCGCGCTCGGCAATCTGAACCCGTAGTCGACGAGCGTCTGCTTGCGCGATCTGTCCCCCTCGAACATCCCCCCGATCTGCGGCACAGTTTGATGGGACTCGTCGATGAAACAGACGAAGTCCTTGGGGAAGTAGTCGATTAGGCAGTAAGGCCGCTCCCCCGGTTGGCGGCCATCAAGGATCCGGGAGTAGTTCTCAATCCCCGAGCAGAACCCCATCTCCCTGAGCATCTCCATGTCGTACTGCGTCCTCTGCCGCAGGCGGTGGGACTCCAGTTGCTTGCCTTCTGACTCGAGCTCCTCGCAGCGCGCGTTCAGCTCGCGCCCGATTGCTTCCACCCCCGCTTCGATCGTGCCCTCCTTGACGTTGTAGTGCGTCGCCGGCCAGATCGCCACGTGCTCGATGTCGTCCCCGATCAACTCCCCCGTCAGCGGGTCGAAGTGCTGCAGTCGCTCGACCTCGTCGCCGAACAGAGTGGCCCGGTACGCCGTCTCCGCGTAGGCGGGGAACACCTCCAGCGTCTCCCCCTTGACCCGGAAGCCGCCTCTGGAGAGCACCGTGTCGTTGCGCGTGTACTGGATCGAGACGAGTTTCCTCAGCAGTTTCTCCCGGTCGATCGTCTCCCCCCGCCGCAGGATCTGCATGTTCATCTCGTAGGTCTCGGGCGAGCCCAGCCCGTAGATGCAGGAGACCGAGGCGACGACGATCACGTCGCGGCGCGCGAACACCGCCGCCGTCGCCGCGTGGCGCAGGCGATCGACCTCCTGGTTGATCGCGGAATCCTTCTCGATGTACAGATCCCGGCTGGGGACGTAGGCCTCGGGCTGGTAATAGTCGTAGTAGGAGACGAAGTACTCGACCGCGTTGTCGGGGAAGAACGTGCGGAACTCGTTGCACAGCTGCGCCGCCAAAGTCTTGTTGTGCGCGATCACGAGCGTCGGGCGCTGCACCGCCTCGATCGTGGCCGCCATCGTCATCGTCTTGCCCGTCCCCGTCGCCCCCAGCAGCGTCTGGAAGCGCTCGCCCCGCTCGACGCCCCGCGCCAGCGCCGCGATCGCCTTCGGCTGGTCGGCGGTCGGGGTGAAGGCGCTGTCGAGTCGGAAGTCGGGCATAGCTCCTACCGTAGCGAGCCGTCAGGGCAGGCAGGCATCAGTTCAACCCGAGCTGCTTGGCATACGTCGCGCGGTATTCCTTCTGCGCTTCGAACACGCGCTGCACGTATGCGCGCGTCTCGGGAAACGGGATCGCGCTCACGGTCAGCGCTCCCCCTTCGGCGCGCGCCTTCGCCACCCAGCGATCCACATTCGCCAAGCCCGCGTTGTACGCGGCCACGGCCAGCATCTCGTTGCCTTCGTAGTGGTCGAGCAGATAGCGTAGGTAGTAGCTACCGTAGGCCACATTCACCTTCGGCGTGCCGAGATCGCTGGTCGTAAAGCTATACCCGCCCGAGAGCTTCGCGAGGAACTCCGCCGTTTCCGGCTCGATCTGCATCAGGCCCTCCGCGCCCGCAGACGACGTCCTCGGTTCGAATTTCGTCTCCGCATAGATCACCGCCGCGATCAGCGCCGGATCGAGCTGCTTCGCCGCGGCCTGTTCGCGGATTACGCTCGCGTCGCTCAGCGGCAGCGTCAATTCGTTCACTGCATGGTTCACATGCGCGATCGTCACCCCCACTACCACCACGAGCGCGATCCCCACCAGCGCGCCCAGCGTTCGCCTGCGCCGCCGCCTCATCTCCCCAGCTTGTCAAGCACGCCCGACAACTTCCGCTCCAGGTCCTGCACGCTGCCGTCGTTCTGTACTACATAGGTCGCCCTCTGCGCCTTCTCATCCTGGGTCAGCTGCCGTGCCGCGCGCTCGGCCGTGAGCGCGTGCCCGCGCTGAGCGGCGCGCTGCTCGCGCAGCGGCTCTGACGCCACGACCGCGATCGTCGCGTCGTAGACCCCGTCCAGCCCGGCCTCGAACAACAGCGGCACCTCGATCACGATCGCGCGCGGCGCCGGTTCCAGCGCGCGCGCCTGCGCCAGCCAGCTCTCCATCCGTTTGCCCACGAGCGGCCAGACGGTCGCCTCCAGCCAGGCCCGACCCTGCTCGTCGGCGAACGCGCGCCGGGCCACCTCCGCGCGGTCGACCACGCCGCCGGGCGCCACCTCCTCGCCCCAGCGCGCGATCACCGCCTCGCGCAGCGTCTCGCCCCCATACAGCTCGTGCACGACCGCGTCGCTCGACTGCACCGCCGCCCCGAGCCGCTCCAGCGCCTTCAGCGCGGTCGACTTCCCGGCGCCCATGCCCCCGGTGAGCCCGATCAGGGGGACGCTTTGCTCCACCTGCTCAGCGCGCTCGGCTGGGACCGTCTCGGCCCCGTCTCAGTCCTGCGAGGGCTCGGCGGCCGGCTCGGGCTCGGCCGCGGCTTCGGGTGCGTCCGCCGGCTCAGGGATCGCCTCTGCCTCGGGCGCCTCGGGCGTAGCCTCGGCCTCGGGGGCAGTCTCGACCTCTGCCTCAGGTGTCTCTGGTGTGGCCTCGACCTCTGGCGCGGGAGTAGCCTCGGCCTCAGACACCGCCTCCGCAACCTCTGCCTCGGGCGCCTCAGAGGCGGCCTCGGCACCAGGCGCCAGCTCCGCAACCTCCGCCTCGACAGAGGCGACCTCGGCGGTCGCCTCCGCGGTGATCTCCTCCGCCTCCGCAACGGCCGCGTCCTCGCCTGCATCCTCGGGGGGGGCGGCGTCGTCAGGGCGCGACAGCGGCAGGATCTGGTCCTCGACGCGCTTGGCCGACAGGCTCAGACGCCGGCGCTCGGAGTCGATCTCGAGGATCTGCACGCGGATCTCATCGCCCGGGTGGACGACCTCGCGGGGGCTTTCGACGTGGTGCGGGGCGAGCTCGGAGATGTGCACAAGGCCCTCGACGCCGTCAAGGATCTCGACAAACGCGCCGAACGTGACCACCTTCGTGACCTTGCCCTCGAGCTCGTCGCCGACGTTATAGGTGTCGACGATCCGCTGCCACGGGTCCTCCTGGGTCTGCTTGAGCCCCAGCGAGATGCGCTGGCGATCACGGTCGATGTCGAGCACCTTGACCTTCACGGTGTCCCCGATCGTGAGGATCTCTGACGGGTGGTTCACGTGCGACCACGACAGCTCAGAGATATGAATCAATCCGTCAATCCCGTCGAGGTCGACGAACGCGCCGAAGTCGACGATGTTGGAGATCTGCCCCTCGACGACCAGTCCCGGCTGCAGGCGGTCGAGGATCTGCTGGCGTACCTCCTTGCGCTCCTCCTCCAGCACCGCGCGGCGCGAGAGCACGACGTTGTTGCGCGAGCGGTTGAGCTCGATCACCTTGCTCTCGATCTTCGTGCCCATGTATTCGTCGAGGTTGGGCACGCGGCGGATGTCCACCAGCGAGGCGGGTAGGAAGCCGCGCACCCCAAGGTCAATAATCAGGCCACCCTTGACGACCTCGATGACCGTGCCCTCGACCGGCTCACCTGACTCTGCGGCGGTTTCGATCCGCCGCCAGGCCTTCTCGAAGCGTGCGCGCTTCTTGGACATCATCAGTCGCCCGTCCTGGTCCTCCTTGATCAGGACGATCGCGTCGACCTCCTCCCCCAGATGCACCTCGTCCTTGGGGTCGACAGACTTGCGGATCGACAGCTCGTTCGCCGCGATCACGCCCTCGGACTTGTAGCCGATGTCGACCAGCACCTCGTCCTTGTCGATCCGCACGACGTGGCCGGTGACGACCTGCCCCTCCTCGATCGGCTGGAAGGTGGCGTCGTAATTCGGGACGATCTGGCCGTCGATTTCCAGCAGGAGTCCGTTCGACCCCTCGACCACGCGAGCGTCGGGTTGCTCAATCAGCGTTTGCACGGCAGCAAGCCTAGCGCAGCGGGGGCGCTCACCACCCGATGGGCACTCGTATGATTCACAGATGCCTGTGCGAGCGACGAAGCGTGGAGCCGAGCGCACACCCCTAGAGCGCGGAGACTGCGACGTGCTCGTCTGCGGCGCCAGCTTCGCGGGGTTGGCCGTCGCGCGCGAACTGGCCGGTTCGGGGGCGAAGGTCCTCCTCCTCGACCGCTACGAGCTCGGTGAGCGCCAGACTTCGGCCTGCGCGATGCCCACCGGCTGGGTGGACGCGCTCGAGGTGGGTGGCTCCGAGCGCCAGCGCTTTGACAAACTCGTCGCGCACACCCCCTATCGGACCTCCCACTGGTCGCTGCCGTGGCTGTACTCGACGTTCGACTACCGCGAGCTGTGCGAGCTGCTCTGGGACCAGGCCGGAGCGGGCGGGACCGAATCGGAGCTCGAGATCGCCACCGTCACCGGCCGCGAGGGCTTCACCGTGCACACCGACCGCGGCGATGTGAGCGCGCCGCTAATCGTCGATGCGCTCGGCTGGCGGCGCGTGCTGTCGAACGCAGCGCCAATTCAACCCCCGAACGCCACGCTGTCGCGCGGTCTCGAGGTCCACCCCGCCGGGGCCGGCGAGGAGATGGAGCTGTGGATCGACCATCGCTACATCCGCTCGGGCTACTCCTGGAGCTTCCCCGCGGATGATGAGTTGCGCGTCGGCGTCGGCTCGTTCTGGCCAGAGCACCATGTCAAGGAGCCAACCGTCCGGCTGGCCCGCGATCAGGGCCTGCCGGCGGACGGCTATCAGGGCAACTGGATCCCCCACAAGCTGCGCGCGGCCGTCGAGGACGGCGTGTTCTTCGCCGGTGATTCCGCCGGTCACTGCCTGCCCTTGACCGCCGAGGGGATTCGCACCGCCCTCTACTTCGGCCTCGCCTGCGGGCGCGAGTTGCGTTTGGTGATAGACGGGCGAGCCACGCGCGCGCAGGCGCTCGCGCGCTACGGCGCGTTCTCCGCCGGGCACGGGCGTAAATACGACTCGCTGTTCAAACTCCAGTGCGCGATCGGTCGTATGACCCCCTCGCGCGCGGTCACCGCGCTCGCGCTCGCGTTTGAGAACCGGCGGGTTTCCCATTGGGCGTTCGAGCACTACCTGGCGATCGCGCCGCCCACGTTCGTTGGTGAGAGGCCGCCCACGCTAGGCCGGACCCCGCCCGCGAGACGCGCAGCCGTGGCCGTAACCTCCTGAGCGCTCAGGCGACCCTGCGCAGCTGCGGTCTGGTCGCGCTCGCCACGGCAAGCGCCAACCGGCTGGCCTCCACGGCGCTGGTCAAGGAGACCTCGGCGAGCAGGCCCGGCGCCGCGACCATGTCGCCGGCGAGGAACACGCCGTCGCCGCGGTCAACGGCGGGGCGGTCGCGCCAGGTCTTGCCGGGCATGTCCAGGGCGCCTGAGCGCGCGTCCATCACCTGACGCCGGCGCCAGGTCTCGCGGGCACGCCAGTCAACCAGCGACGCGTCGAGCAGCGCCTCCAACCGCAGGCCGGCCTGATCGACGCTCTCCTTTGGGCGGATCGGCATCTGCGCCTGGATCAGATCGTGTCCGGCAGGCGCAATCGCTCGATCTGAGGTGGAGTAGCGCCCAATCCAGCCCGCCTGTTCCATGTCCGAGACGATCCACGGATCGCCACGGCGGCTGCGCAAGCCCAGGTCGAGACACACGGTACGGCCGCTCGGCCAGCTCAGCGACTTCACGCTCAGCAGCTGCGCCGCCTGCTCGTGCTCGGTGGCGACGATCACCGGTCCCGCGGGCAACTCGTCCACGCGCCGGCCGGTTTCGACGGTGACGCCGAGCTCGCGTACCCGCCGCTCGAGCATCGCGACCAGCATCCCCCAGCCGCCGCTCGCGTACCGGACTGGGCCGGGCGGGCGTGCGAGAAACAGGCGTACCGTCTGCGGCCACACGAACGCCGCCGACAGCTCACCGGGGTCGTGGTGAAACGTGTAGACGCCGGCCGCCGCCGACAGTAGATCCGCGGTGCGCTGGTCGGTGTGACTGGCCGCCCAGCTGCGAAAGTCGAGCTCGACGGGCGCCTCACGTCCGCGCAGACGCAGCACCGAGGGAATCACGCCGAGCGGCGGCGTGCGGCGCACGGCGCCATCCCAGCGGAACCTCGCGCCACCCGCGCCACGGAGCGCCGGTGCGACGTGCGCGGGGAGCAGCTTGCGCTCCGCCAGCCACTGCCACAGGGGTCCATCCTGGTAGAGGGCGTGCGGACCTAGGTTCGCTTTGAACGCCCCATCGCTGCTGCGTGCCCGCCCACCGAGCTCCTCGTGCGCCTCGAGCAGACGCACCTTCGCCCCGCCTTCGGCACACGCGATCGCGGCGCTCAGGCCGGCAAGGCCGCCTCCTACTATGGTGATCTGCTGGCTCATCGCGGGTCCTCCAGGATCGTTTGCAGGCTGCACGCTATGCCGCAACTGGCTCGGAGTACAGTTCCAGTTGTGCCGGATTCTTTAGGACCAGTCGGGGGCCCGGAGTTGCTTGTCAGGCTTGACCTTTCCGGCGATATCCCGCTCCACGAGCAGATCGAGCGCTCGCTGCGAGAGGACATCCGCTCAGGGCGCCTGCCCGGCGGCGCGCGGATGCCCTCGACGCGTGGATTGGCAGCCGAGCTGGGCGTCTCCCGCGGCGTGGTCACCGAGGCCTACGGCCAGCTAGCAGCCGAGGGCTACCTGAGCACCCGCCAGGGGGCGCCCGTGCGGGTCGCCACCGCGGTACGCGCCTCGATCCCGCGTGCTCCCGCGCGATCGCTTCTGCCGAGCTTCGCCTATCACTTTCACCCCGGGCTGCCCGACCTCGCCGGCTTTCCCCGCGACGGCTGGTTGCGCTCGCTGCGCACCGCTTTGCGCGTCTCGCCGCATGGGGCGCTGGGCTATGGAGACCCGCGCGGCGTACCGGAGCTGCGCGAAGCGCTCGGCGACTACCTCGGCCGCGTTCGCGGCACGGCGTCCGACCCCGAGCACATGCTGATCTGCACCGGCTTCACGCAGGGCTTCTCGCTCGCCTGCCGCACGTTGAGCGGCCATGGCGTGCGCTCGGTCGCGCTGGAGGATCCCGGCTGGCACACGCACAAGTTGATCGTCGAGGAGGCCGGCATGGAGGTCGTGCCGATCCCGGTCGACGCCGAGGGGCTGCGTGTCGAGCGGCTCGCGCAGAGCGACGCCGATGTCGTGGTCGTAACCCCTGCGCACCAGTTTCCCACCGGAGCCGTGCTCAGCCCCGCGCGTCGGGCGGCATTGATCGAGTGGGCCGAGAGCGGGGATCGATTGATCGTCGAGGACGACTACGACGGCGAGTTCCGCTACGACCGCGGCGCGGTCGGCGCGCTGCAGGGTCTCGCGCCCGAACGCGTGCTCTACTGCGGCTCGACCGCAAAGCGCCTGGCTCCCGGGATGCGACTCGGCTGGCTCCTTATGCCCCCGTGGCTGGCCTGGCAGCTGACCTCGGCCAAGGCGGTAGAGGACTCGGGCTCGGAGGTCATTGGGCAGCTCGCCCTGTGCGACTTCATCGTGCGCGGCGAGCTGGACCGCCACGTCCGCCGCATGCGCCGACGCTATCAGGCGCGGCGCGAGGCGCTGCTCGGGGCGCTTGCCCGCTGGCTGGGAGAAACACAGGCGGGCCGTGACGAGGCTGGGCTCTACGAGCTGGTGGAGCTACCCGGTGACGTGAACGAGGCCGCTTTGCTGGTGAGTGCCGCCCAGCGCGGGGTCGGGGCGGAGGGCCTCTCCTTACATCGCTTTACCCCGGGTGGTCCCCCGGGTCTTGTGCTCGGCTACGGCAATCTCGCCGAGCCGGCGATCGAGCAGGGGGTGCGGCTGCTGGGCGAGGCGTTGGCCGAGGCGCGCAAGCGCTCTGGATGAAACCTACAGAGATCTGCCAGAGCACCGAGTGCCTACTTCCGCACCACCAACACAACCCCGATCACGAGCAGCGCCAATCCAACGATGCGTGGCGTGCCGATCGGCTGCTTGGCGATCCCGAGCAGGCCGAAGCGGTCGATCGCCACCGACACGGCAAGCTGGCTGGTGATGACGGCGGCGGCCAGGCCGCTCGCGCCGAGGGTGCGCACGGTGACGATCGCAATCGTCACGAACACCGCGCCACACAACCCGCCGAGCAGTGCCCACCACGGAGCGCGTGAGATGTGGGTGAGGTTTCCGAAGCCGCCGTTGACAAATGTGACCGCGAGCAGTAGCACCGCCGTACCAACCATGAACGACACGCTGGCCGCCTGCACGCTTCCGACCGACTTGCCCAGACGGGAGTTGATCGGCGCCTGAATCCCCACAAGGCAGCCCGCGCCGGCGGCCAGCAGCACCGCCAGCCCGCGGCTCACTTGACCTCCAACCAGGTCACTTGGTCTCCAACCGAGTCACTTCGCCTCGAGCCAATTCTGCCCGACGCCGACATCGACGGCGAGCGGCGGGTCGTGCTCCCACACCCCACACATCTCGCGCTCGATGAGCGTGCGCGCGGCGTCCTGCTCGGCGGGCGGGCCTTCGAACAGAAGCTCGTCGTGGATCGTGAGCAGTAAGCGTGTCTGCAGCTCGGACTTCGCGAGCGCGGCGTGAGCACGAACCATCGCGAGCTTGATGATGTCCGCAGCCGTGCCCTGGATCACGGTGTTCACAGCGAGGCGCTCGCCGAGCATCCGCACCTGGTAGTTGCGCGCCTGCAGCTCGGGGATCTGACGGCGGCGGCCCCAGAGCGTCGTCACGTAGCTCTCCTCCTTTGCCTGCTCGATCGTCTCGGCCATGAAGGCGGCGACGCGCGGGAAGCGCTCGAGGTAGGCGTCGATGAACTCCTTGGCCTCCTCGCGCGGGATGTTCAGGCGGTCGGCGAGGCCGAAGTCGGAGAGCCCGTAGACGATTCCGTAGTTGATCATCTTGGCCTTCGAGCGCATCCGGGGTCGATCGCGTCTGGCGCGACTTCGAAAACCTGCGAGGCGGTCGCGGTGTGGACGTCTTCGCCGTTGACGAAGATCTCCTTGAGCACGGGCTCGTCGGCGGCGTGGGCGAGCACGCGCAGCTCGATCTGCGAGTAGTCGGCGGAGATCAGCACGTCGCTCGTCCTCGGCCTCGAAGCAGCCGCGGATCTCGCGCCCGAGCGGGGTGCGGATCGGGACGTTCTGCATGTTCGGGTTGGTGCTCGCGAGCCGCCCCGTCTGGGCGCCGGCCTGAAGGAACGTCGTGTGGATCCGCGAGCGTTCGTCGACCACCTCCGGCAGCACGTCGAGATAGGTCTTGGCCAGCGTCGAGAGCTCGCGCCAGCGCTCGATCTTGGGCATGATCTCGTGCTCGGCGCGAATCGCCTGCAGCACGCGCGCGTCGGTCGAGAAGCCGGTCTTGCCGCGGCGCTTGCGCGAGAGCCCAAGCTTCTCGAACAGGATCTCCCCGAGCTGCTGCGGCGAGGAGATCAGGAACTCCTCCTCGGCGAGCGCGAAGATGTCCTCTTCCAGCGCGATCGAGCTCCCCGCGCACGCGCGCGGTGATCTCGGCGAGGCGCTCGAGATTCAGGCGCACCCCGAGCAGCTCCATCTCGCGCAGGACGGCCACGAGCGGCAGCTCGATTTCATCGCATCACGCGATGCAGGCCGCGCTCGGAGATCTGCTCGCGCTGCCAGTCCGCGAGCGCGCCGCAGCAGCAGCGCATCTGCGGCGAGCGGATCCTCGAGGTCGCTGGCGAGGCCGCGCTCTTCGCACAGCTCCGCGAACGGGTAGCCGCGGCGGGCGGGCTCGAGCAGGTAGGCGCCGAGCAGCGTGTCGTGCGCGAGGCCCGGCGGCACGAGCCCGAGCGCCTTGGCGTCGTGCGCGACGACGGCGCGCTCGCCGACGGCCTCGACGACCTGCTCGGGGCCGTCACAATCGCCGGCGAGCACCTCGCCGTTGCCGACCGCGGCAGCGAAGCGCCAGGGCGCGCCTTCGGCGAACAGCTCGCCCTCGGGCGTCTCGGTCTCGCGCACGACGAGCGAGAGCTCGTCCTCGCCACCCGCCAAAGCGGGCGATGTCAGCGGGCCCGCCCGCGCGCACGCGACCGCTCAGCTTGACCTCGGCGGCCGGCGCAGGCGCGGCGACGTCGGGGTCGCCGAGCGCCTCCTCCAGACGCCGCAGCGGATCGCGCAGCTCGTACTCACGAAAGACCGCACGCACGCGCGAGCGGTCGGGCTCGCGCACGGACTCCGCAGCGATATCGAAGTCGACGTCAAGGTCGCGCTGGACGGTCGCGAGTTGCTTGGAAATACGCGCGTTCTCGGCGTGCTCGACGAGGTTCTCTTTGCGCTTGGCGCCTTTGATCTCCTCAACGTGCGCGAGCACTTCCTCTAGCGTTCCGTAGTTCTGGATCAACTCGCTCGCCGTCTTGTCGCCGATGCCGGGGATACCGGGAATGTTGTCTGAGGTGTCGCCCTTCAGCCCATAGAAGTCGGGAATCATCTCCGGCGCGATCCCATAGCGGTCGATCACGGCCTGGCGGTCGTAGATCTTCGTGTCGGTGATCCCGCGGGCGGTCGCCATGACCTTGATGACACCATCACCGTCGATCAGCTGGAAGGCGTCGCGGTCGCCGGTGACGATCATCACGGGTACGGGCGGGTCGGCCCGAAGCGCGCGCTCGGCAATCGAGGCGAGCACGTCGTCGGCCTCGAAGCCCTCGACGCGCACGTTGCTGTACCCGAACGCCTCGACGAGCGGTTCCATCGCCGGCCATTGCTGTTTAAGCAGATCCGGACGCGAGCGCCGCGTGGCCTTGTAATCGGCGAACATCTCCGTACGGCCCGAGGTGCCCGCGTCCCACGCGACCACGGTGGGACACACGCCGTACTCGGTGACGATCTTCACGAGCATCGAGGCGAACCCGAAGATCGCGTTCGTCGGCACACCGGTGGAGGTCGCGATCGACTCGGGCAGCGCGAAGAAGGCCCGGTACACGAGGCTGGGGCCGTCGATCAGGAACAGGCGGCGCTCGTGGCCGTCGGTCCTCAGCGCGGCGGCGCTCACCCGTGCGCGGCCCGTCGTCTTGACTCGAGATAGAGCACTTCCAATCACTCTATTAGTAGGCGTGGGGGCCACAGGGCGGCAAGTAAATAAGATGCCCGACCGCCCGTCCACATCGTCTTCGACCCGGGAGCCATCCTCCGTGAGCAGCGTCACCCCCAGCGCGCAGTACCGCCTGACGATTCGCGTCGAGCTCGACGACACCGCGGGCACGCTCGCGCATCTGACCAGCGCGATCGGCGAGGCCGACGGGATCGTCGTCGCTGTCGATGCGGTCGAGATCGATTCCGGCCACAGCGTGCGCGACATCGTCGTCGACGCCTCCGGCAAGGACCACTGGGAGCAGATCCTCGCCGCGATCGGCTCAGTGGCAGGCGCGCGCGTGATCGAGACGATCGATCGCACGTTCCTGCTGCACGTCGGGGGCAAGATCGAACAGCACAACAAGCATCCTCTGAAGACGCGCGACGACCTCTCGATGGCCTACACCCCGGGGGTCGCGCGCGTGTGCCTGTCGATCGCCGACGACGAGGACCGGGCGTTCCAATACACGATCAAGCGCAACACCGTCGCCGTCGTCTCCGACGGCACCGCGGTGCTCGGGCTGGGCGACATCGGCCCGCGCGCGGCGATGCCGGTGATGGAGGGGAAGTGCTGCCTGTTCAAGGAGTTCGCCGGCGTCGACGCGTTCCCGATCTGCCTGGACACGAAGGACACCGACGAGATCGTCCGCGCCGTCACGCTGATCGCGCCCGCCTTCGGCGGAATCAACCTGGAGGACATCTCCGCGCCGCGCTGCTTCGAGATCGAGGAGCGCCTAAGCGCAGATCTCGACATCCCGATCTTTCACGACGACCAGCATGGCACCGCCGTGGTCGTGATGGCGGCGCTGCTGAACGCGGTGAAGCTCACCGGCCGGCGCCTGGAGGACCTGCACGTGCTGATCATCGGACTGGGCGCCGCCGGGATCGCGGTCACGAAGATCCTGCTCGAGGCCGGCGTGCGCCACATCATCGGCGCCGACTCGCGCGGGGCGCTGCACGTCGAGCGCTACGACTATGTAGACGGCTCGATGAACGCGACCAAGCGCTGGTTCGCGGAGAGCGACCAACCCCGACCACCGCGCGGGCACGCCGGCGGACGTGATCGACGGCGCCGACCTGCTGATCGGCCTCTCCGGCGCGCGCGTGCTCGAGGCCGACGCGCTCGCGCGGATGAACGACGACGCGATGGTGTTCGCGATGGCCAACCCCAACCCCGAGGTCTCCCGGAGGAGGCGGCGCCGTACGTGCGGATCATGGCGACCGGCCGCTCGGACTACCCCAACCAGATCAACAACGTGCTCTGCTTCCCGGGGATCTTCCGCGGCGCGCTCGACGTGCGCGCGCCGGACATCACCGACTCGATGAAGATGGCCGCCGCGCGCGCGATCGCCGCGATCGTCACCGACGAGGAACTGCACGAGGACTACATCATCCCCTCGGTCTTCAACCGGGATGTCGCGCCCGCCGTCGCCGCGGCCGTCGCCGACGAGGCGCGAGCGAGCGGGACGGCGCTGGCCGGCTCGGAGGTGGGATTCGCCCCGGGAGACGATCGCGTTCGTAGATCACTCGCGCAGTAGCACCTCTCACGCGATAGCCCAGATTGGGCGGGCCGCTAGGGTCGCCGCGCGATAGTTGGCGTCGCACTGTCGGCGTGTGCATACTCATATGTGAGTCATGCATATGAACGAGGACCACCGGGAGCGACAGTCGCCATGCGCGTTACCGTGACGGGAGCGAGCGGGCTGATCGGCAGTGCGCTTGTCGCCGAGCTGCGTGAGCACGGCACCGAGGTCACGGTTCTCTCGCGCGATCCGTCCCGCGCGCGGGAGGCATTATCGGGTGTCGAGGCGGTGCGCTGGGATCCGCTGAGCGAACCCGCCCCGGTGCAGGCCCTCGCCGGTGTAGATGCGGTCGTGCACCTGGCCGGGGAGAACGTCGCCCAGCGCTGGAGCGAGCGGGCCAAGCGGGCGATTCGCGACAGCCGCGTGGTTGGCACCCGTAATCTGCTCGCGGGCTTGGAGGCGGCCGGTGAGGCGCCGGGTCGGCCAGCGCCCGCGAACGTTGATCAGCGGCTCGGCGGTCGGCTACTACGGCCCGCGCGGCGAAGAGCCGCTCGACGAGGACGCACCGCCGGGGAGCGACTTCCTGTCAGAGACGTGCGTCGCCTGGGAGGCCGAGGCGCAGAAGGCCTCGGCGCTGGGGATGCGCGTCGTGCTGGTGCGCACCGGCGTTGTGCTGAACCGCGACGGGGGTGCCTTGAAGAAGATGCTGCCCCCGTTCCAACTCGGCGTGGGCGGGCCGGTGGCAGGAGGCGAGCAGTACATGTCCTGGATCCACCGAGAGGACCTCGTCGGCATGATTCGCGCTGCGCTGGAAGACGAGCGCTGGTCGGGACCCGATCAACGCCACGGCGCCCGAGCCGGTCACCAACCGCGAATTCTCACATGCGCTCGGTCGCGCGCTGCACCGGCCTTCGTTGTTGCCGGTGCCGGGCTTTGCCTTGGGGTTGCTGTACGGCGAGATGGCTGAGATCGTCACCACCGGCGCGCGCGTGATGCCCGCCAAGCCGCTCGTGCTGGGCTACGACTTTCGCCATCCCGAGCTGGATGAGGCGCTGCGGTCCGCACTCAGCTGAGCAAAAGAGGGATCACGGGCCATGGCCCATCCCCAGCGCGGATCACTCAGACCGGCGCAGGCACTGAGGCCGTCTGAGACGAGCGCGCGGGGCGGTTCTCGGTCTCGATGATGATCCGGCAGGGACGCTTTGATGAGCAGATAGGCGGCGGTGGGGCCGATTCGCTGCTCGCCCTCAGGCGCGTGGATCGTCGACCAGTAGATCACGTCCGAGCCGACGCGTTCGGCTTCTTCGACGAGCGCCTTGCCGGGGTTGCGCGTGCGGATCAGGCCGGTATGGATCTTGATGCCCGCGCGCCGCGCCTGGATGCGCGCGCTCTCGAGCACCGAGCGGCCCTGGGCCTCCTCGTCCTCGAGGCCCGCCTCCAGCGAGAGCTGGCTGGGCACGGGCAGCACGAAGATCGCATAGACGACGCCGTCCTCGCCGATCAGCTTCGCGGCGCTACGCAACGCGCGCGGCGCTGACGTCCTCGCCGAAGATCGGCACGAGCGCGGTGCGGTACTCGAGCTCCTGGAAGTCCGGTGGGCGCTCGGCGCGCTCGATGCGGTAGTGCTTGCGCGGATCCAGGCCCTGGTTGTGGCGATAGTAGAAGTAGCCCGCCATCCCCACGATCATCCAGGGGATGCCGACGTACCGGGCCTCGACGTGTAGAACGGTCACGGCGACCCACGCGGCGGCGGTGCCGATGCCGCCAATCACCGCGGTCATCGGGATCTCGGAGCCTTTGATGCGCACACCCCACGGACTCCGGTAGGGGCGCTCCCGGTCCGGATCGCTGACGCGCAGCTTGATGATCGCCGCATGCGCTGTCGTGAAGGACAGCATCGCACCGAACGAGTACAGGTTGCCGAGCACTTGGGTGTTGCCGTAGATGATCAGGGTGCTCGCCAGCACCGAGAAGAAGATCAGCGTGAACCACGGTGTGCGGTACTTGGAGTGCAGCCGCGAGAAGATGCTCGGCAGCTGGCGGTGCTCGGACAGCGACCACGACAGGCGCGAGATCCCGATCATCCCTGCATTGGTCGCGATGAACAGAATCGTCGCGGCGAGGATCCCGAGGTAGTACCTGGACAGTTTCAGCACCGTGCCGTGCAACCCAAGGTGTTCGATCACCCCGAGCATCGGGTCGTTTTCGAAGAAGCCGCCGAGCGAGGTCGCATATCCCGGCTGCGAAAAGGACTGTTTGAGCTCGGCGCTGTAGCCGACGCCGTGATGGATGACCGGCAGCGCCGAGAGCGCGACAACCGAGATCCCGGCGTAGACGGCAAGTACCGCGAGCACGACGAGATTGACGGCCTTCGGCACCTGCTTGCCCGGATCCTTGGACTCCTCGGCCATGTTCGCCACGGTCTCGATGCCCGTGTAGGCGAGCATCGCCAGCGACAGCGCGAAGATCAGTTCCTTCCACGTGGGCACCGACCCCAGGTGAATCTGGTGGATCAGCAGCGCCGGATTGAGGACGAGCACGATGCCGATACCCGCAAGCAATATCTGCGTCGACAGATCGAGGACGGCAAGGACGAGGTTCAGCTTGGCCGACTCGCCGAGCCCGCGGATGTTCAGCCAGGCCAGCATTCCAACCACGATCAAGCCGCCGAAGATGTCGTCCGGATTGTGCTTGAGCGCGCCCAGGCCCGGGAAGGCGCTCAGGTAATGCGGCACGAAGAACGCCGAGATCGCGATCGTGAGGATGTAGTCGAGGCTGAGCGCCCAGCCGGCGAAGAACGAGACGACGTCGTCGAAGGCGTGGCGCGCGAACGAGGAGGAGCCGCCTGCTTCGGGAAACATCGCGGCGCCCTCGGCATAGGTTTTGGCCGTCAGCGCGAACAGGCCACCGGCGAACACGAATACCAGCGGCGTGAGACCGAGAGCGTGCGCGGCGACCAGGCCGAGCGCGTAGTAGATCGAGGAGCCGACGTTGCCGTAGGCGGTCGCGAACAGGCCGGGCACGCCGACGGAGCGGCGCAGTCCACGTTCGGTTAGGCGTGCCATCGGCGGGGAGCCTAGCGCGGCGCCCGCGCGAGAGCGCGGGGTCGGCTCTGCAAAATCCCATTCATGAGAGCCGGCAATGCAGGAGCTCGGCTTATGATCCCGACGACCCGGGTGGGTTCCAATCAAGCTATCCCCGGCCTTCTTGACATGGAAACGTCGCGCCGCGGAAATTACAACTCGGGAGAGGACTTCGTCCTCGAATATGGAGAGCTGCGCTTTACCTTCAACGAGGAGGACTTTTCCGAGCGCTGCGAGCAGGCGGCGCTGAAGCTCGGCTTCGTCGGCGGGCGCCTCGGCGACGGCGAGCTCGAAGACCTCGTCAACCTGGCTGTCAACGGCGAGATCCTCGATCCCGCCTCGGCCCTCGGCGAGCACGTCAACGACTGCTGGCCCGAGCTGGTCGGCCCGGCCGAGCGCTCGCTGGTCCACTGGCTGCGTCGTCTGGTCTTCCGCGGCGCCTGGCTCGACCAGCGCGTCAACGAGGGCGAGCTGAGCGTCGCGTTCAACGAAGAGACCGGCAGCTTCGCCTACGTCCAGCCCGTCGATGCCAGAGTGGCCGGCGGCGAGCCGATCGAGCTGGCGCCCGAGCCCTCATGGGGCCGCGTCGCCTACACCAGACGCTAGCTCCGCGCCTCCGCGCGCGCCTTCGCGATCGCCTTGGCGCCGTCCTCACCGACGAGCAGCTCTGCCTTCAGCGTGCCGCTCCCCGCCAGATCGAGGATCGGCAGACCGCTGTCGGTTAGCCCGGCGTCGAGCGCGATCACGGTCGTCTCGCCTCCGAACGGGCGGGCGGCGGTCGCGATCACGGTCAGCGAGCCGCCGTCACGCAGGTTGCGGGCCGCCGCGAGCGTCTTGCGCGCGGCCGGCGGGTGCATCCCGTCGAGGCCGTCGATCAACACCACTGCGTCTCCACCGCGCGCGGCGATGCGCTTGGCGGCCTCGATC
This sequence comes from uncultured Solirubrobacterales bacterium, assembly GCA_963779405.1. GTDB lineage: Bacteria > Actinomycetota > Thermoleophilia > Solirubrobacterales > Solirubrobacteraceae > Palsa-744. Next base: position 214,688 of record CAVZYF010000017.1, on the reverse strand, counting down.
GCACGCTCGACCGCCTGACCCTGGGCGTCCGCCGAGGCGGCGAAGCTGAGCGCGGCTACAGGAGCGGCAGGCCCCTCCCGCCACTCCGCGATCTCCTCGGGCCGCGCCCCCGCGAGCACCACCGTCACCTCCAAGGACCCGGCCTTACCTACTGAGGTGGCGGCGGCGCCCGGCAAATCCGCGGAAGCCGCATCGTCAGTCTCGAGCCCGCCACCCGCGCCCGCGGCGCCAGCGGTCACGGCGCCCAGCAGGCGCCGCAGGGTCTCGGTCTTGCCGGCGCGCGGCGGCCCCACGATCACCGCGCGCGAGCCACGACCCAGCGGCGTCAGCCACTCGATCGCGTCGAGCGTGGGATCCCCGGCGTTCAGCGCAAGACGCTCGCTCGGGTAGGCGACCGGCAGATCCTCGTAGTGGGCGCCCTCGGAGACCGCGTCAGCGGAGGAGCCGTTGATCGTGTCGATGCGCACCAGCGAGGGGTAGCGCTCCGAGCGGCGGGGCGTACGCACCGGCCCGGTCACGCGGTCGCCGGAGACGAGCTCGCAGCGACGGACCTGCGCGGCGGAGATGTAGACGTCATCGTCGGAGGGCTCCGGCGGATCGACGCGCAGAAAGGCCGAGCCGTTCCCCAGCAGCTCGACCACGCCCTCGGCGGCGCGGGGGGCATCGTCCGCAGTTGCGTCCTCGGCCACCCGCTTTGACGGCGACGCTCCAGCCCCGCCGCCGGGCCGCGCGGCACGGTTGCCGCGGCCACCACCCTCCTCGCGCTGCTCTTCTGAGCCGCGACCACCACCGCGGCGTGAGGAAACTGAGGAAGGCGAAGAAGAAGGAGAGGTCGAGGACTCACCCTCCGCCTCCTCACTCGCCCTGGCTCCACGCCGCAGGCGCGGGGTGCGACGTTTGCGAGGAGCTCCACCGGCGGCGGTCCCGGCGCGGGAGCGATCCGAGGAGCCCTCCCCCCCGGACTCGTCGTCGGCGCTCTTGCGGGCGGACCGATCGGGGTCCTCCCCACCGTTGCCCGGCTCGCCGAGGATTGCGTCGATCAAATCCGCCTTGCGCAGACGCCGGAAGCCATCGAGGCCAAGCTGGTCGGCGATCGCGTGCAAGTCGGCCAGAGGTGATGCCTCCAGCTCGGAGCGGTCGAGTACTGACATGTTTGCTTCTCCTTCGTTTGGATTGGGCGGTTGGCGTCCGGTCGCGTTGCGCAGCGACCGGCACCCGCTGGGTGAAGCCTAGCGTTCGTAGCGGTGTTCCTCGGCGAGCGCCAGATCCCTCTGCGGCTGTAGCTCCCCCGCAAGTCGCCGCGCGCACCCTCAGGAAGTCGGCGGCAGCGGCGACATCGTGCACCCGGAAGATCCGCGCGCCCGCGTCCATGCCGTGGGCGAGCGCGGCCAGGGTGCCCGGCAGGCGCTCGCGCGGGGGACGTCCGGTGAGCGCGCCGATGAAGTCCTTGCGCGAGATCGCCATCAGCAGCGGCCGCCCCAGCTCGTGCAGGCGCCCGATGCCCGCGAGCAGCTCGATCGTCTGGGCGGGCGTCTTTGCGAAATCCGGGCCCGGATCGAGGATCAGCTGCTCGGACGCCACGCCGGCGGCGAGCGCCTGCTCGATGCGCTCGCTCAGAAAAGCGTAAACCTCGCCGACCACATCGCCGTACAGATCGGGGTCCTGCAGTCGCTGCTTGGGCGCGGCGCGCGTGTGCATCAAGACGAGCGCCGCGCCGCTCTGCGCGCACACCTCCGCGAGACCCGGATCGCGCAGGCCGCTGACGTCGTTGACGATCGTGCGCGCCCGCGGCGATCGCTGCGCGGGCGACCGGCGGCTTGTAGGTGTCGACCGAGACGATCGCGCCCAGCTCGCCCGCCACGTGCTCGATCAACGGCACGACGCGCTCGATCTCCTGCTCGACGCTCACCTCCGGGCGCCCGGTGCTGGCGGACTCTCCGCCGATGTCCAGGATGTCCGCCCCGTCCGCGAGCAGCTCACGCGCCAGCTCGATCTGCGCCTGCAGCGTCCCGAACCGCCCGCCATCGCTGAAGGAGTCGGGCGAGGCGTTGACGATGCCCATCAGCCACGGACGCCCGCCCAGCTCGAGCACGCGATCAACGGCACGCACGCGATCAGGGGATTCGCTCATGGCGAGGGTTCGGTGGAGCGGTAATCCGCAACCCTGTCGGCGGCCTGCGGAGGGCCCACGAGGAGACCCTCGGCTTGCGCCTCCGCGGCAAAGCGCTCGATCTCCAGCCCCATGCGCTCCGAGTCCCAGCCGAGCTCTCGCGCGAGCACGTCGGCGACACGCTCGACCGGAAGCTCCCGCGCGGCGAGCAGCCCCAGGCGCGTACGGCGCAGGAGCACGTCGCCGACGCTGCGCGCCTGCTCGTTGCGAGCCGCCAGCACGACCTCGGCCAGTAGGTCGGGCAGGCCGGGGACGATCGGCTGGGCCAGCTCGCCGCGACCGAAGCCGGAAGACGCCGGCCTTTGGCGAGCATCCCCGTTTCGGCCAGCCGCGATCGCGAGCACCTGATGGGCGGCGTCGCCGTAACGCGCCGCCAGCGCCTGGTAGGGATCCGGCCCCTCCAGCCCCACGCCCTCCACCCGTGGCAGATCCGCGGCCGCGATCGCCTGCCCGAGCGGGATCTCGTGCGTCCGGCAGGGGGCCTCGCGCGCGTCGCGCTCGACGAGGCGGTCGACCGTCATCTTCGCCATCCGCCGCCAGGTCGTCAGCTTGCCTCCGGTGATCGTGATCATGCCGCTGGAGGTCTCGTACAGCTCGGCCTTGCGCGAGATGTCCACGGACTTCTTCGGATCGCCGGTCGAGATCAGGGGACGCACCCCCGCAAAGGCGCCCGCCAGATCGTCGGTGTCGAGGGACGCGCCGAAGAACTCGTTGCAGGCCTGGAGCAGGTAGTCGATGTCCTCGCCGACGGTCGCACGTGCTCGAGGTCGCCCTCGTAGTCGTTGTCGGTGGTGCCAACGAGCGTGCGTCCGAGCCATGGCAGCGCGAAGATCGACCGTCCACTGCCCGCCGGCACGATCGCCCCACCCACCAGCGGTAGGTCCTTGCGGTCGAGGATCACGTGCGTGCCTCGGCTGGGACGAATGCGCGGCAGCTCGGCCTCGTCGTGGAGCTCTTCCGGGCGCAGTTGATCGGCCCACACGCCGGTAGCGTTGATCACGTTCGCGGCGCGCACCTCGAGCTCCGCGCCGCTCTCGGCGTCGAGCGCTCGCACGCCTCGCGTGCGTCCGTCCCGCTCCAGCAGCCCGGTGACCCGCAGGCGGTTGGCGCAGACCGCGCCGAAGCGCTCGGCCTCGCCGAGCACCGTCAGCACGAGGCGCACGTCGTCGGTCTGGCAGTCGTAGAACAGGTAGCCGCTCGTCGGCTCGCGACCTCGGCCGGCAAACGCCGGCAGCAGCTCGATCACCTCCTCGCCTGAGATCACGCGGTGGCGCTCGGGGCTCCAGGACTCGCCCTCCTCCGGCCGCGTGGACTGAGCGCTCTGCTCGCCGGCCTCTCTGCCTGGCGATTTCCGCTCGGCGCTCCCGCGGGCGCGCCTGCCCCGCCGCGAGCGCAGGCGATCGCGGTCGACGGACATCACGTCGTACAGGTTCAACCCCATCCCCACCATGCGGTCCGGGTGAGCGCCCTCGAAGGCGGGCACGACCAGCGGCAGCGGGCGGACCAGGTGCGGCGCCAGCGCCACCATCAGCTGGCGCTCCAGCAGCGCCTCGCGCACGAGCCCGAGGTCGAAGTTCTGCAGGTAGCGCAGCCCTCCGTGCACGAGCTTGCTCGAGCGGCTCGACGTCCCCGAGGCGAAGTCGGCGCGCTCCACGAGCGCGACGCTGTAGCCACGCGTTGCTGCGTCCAGCGCCACACCCGCCCCCGTGATCCCGCCGCCAATCACAACGACATCGAACTCGTCTTCCGAAGGGCGGCAAGAGCCTGGCTGCGCTCGATCACGGCCGTCAGTCTCGCAGAGCGGCGAGCAGGCGCGCCGGTCAGATCTGGGCGAGCTCGGCGGTGATCTCGCTCACCGCGGACTTCGCGTCCCCGAACAGCATCGCCGTCTTCGGGTCGAAGTAGAGCTCGTTCTCGATCCCGGCGAAGCCGGGGTTCATCGAGCGCTTGATCACGATCACCGAATGAGAGTCGGCGACCTCGAGGATCGGCATCCCGTAGATCGGCGAGGACGGCGTGTTCTTCGCAGCCGGGTTGGTCACGTCGTTGGCGCCGATCACAAGCGACACGTCGGTGCGCTGGAACTCGGGGTTGGCGTCGTCCATCTCCCGCAGCTGGTCATACGGCACGTCGGCCTCGGCGAGCAGCACGTTCATGTGGCCCGGCATGCGCCCCGCGACGGGATGGATCGCATAGCTGACCTCGACCTGGCGCGCCTCGAGCTCCTTCGTCAGCTCGCGCACCGCGTGCTGGGCCTGGGCGACCGCCATGCCGTAGCCGGGGACGATCACCACGCGGTTGGCGTAGGCGAGCTGAATCGCCGCGTCGGCGGCGCTCGTGGAGCGCACCGTGCCGGCGTGCTCGCCGGCGCCTTCGGCGCCCGCGACCGCCCCTGCGCCGCCGAAGCCGCCGGCGATGATCGACGGGATCGAGCGGTTCATCGCGGTCGCCATCAGGTTCGTCAGGATCGTGCCCGAGGCACCCACGATCATGCCCGCGACGATCAGCGCCGGGTTGTTCAGCGCCATGCCCGTGGCGGCCGCCGAGAGCCCCGTGAAGGCGTTCAGCATCGAGATCACGACCGGCATGTCGGCACCGCCGATCGGCAGCACGACGGCGTTGCCGAGCAGCGCAGCGACGATCAGCATGCCGATGAACAGCACTTCCGAGTGCGCCCCCGCGATCAGATCGATGCCGGCGGCAAGCGCCAGGATCAGCAGCACGAGGTTGACGATCTGCTGGGCCGAGCCGAAGCTGATCGGGCGCCCGGGGATGATTTCCTGGAGCTTGCCGAAGGCGATGTTCGAGCCCCAGAAGGAGACCGAGCCGACGATCGCGGCGAACACCGAGAAGATCGCGACATACGTGGGCACCCCGGCGATCTGGACGGTGGCGCCGGTTTGCAGAACGACGTCGTGGCCGAGTTCGCCGCCGACCTGGACCGTGCGCGTGCCGTAGGTCGAGCCGTAGTGGCGGAACTCGACCCAGGCGATCAGCGCCACGGCGCCACCGCCGACGCCGTTGAACAGCGCGACCATCTGCGGCATCGCCGTCATCTTCACGTTGCGCGCCGCCGGGATCCCGACTGCGGCGCCCAGCGCGAGGCCGAGCACGATCAGGCCCCAGTTGCCCTCGCCGGGGTTCAGCAGGGTCGCTACGACGGCGATCGCCATGCCGACGGCGGCGATCCGGTTGCCGCGCACGGCGGTCGTCGGCCCGGCCAGGCCGCGCAGGCCCTGGATGAACAGGGCGAAGGCGATTATGTAAAGGACGTAGATGAAGCTTTCGCTCTGCAGGAAGCTCGTCGCGATCGGGAGGTTGCTCACGACTCGCCCTCCCCGTCCTTGGTCTCCTCACGCAGCACGAGGTGACGATCTGCTGGGCTGAGCCGAAGCTGATCGGGCGCCCGGGGATGATTTCCTCGAGCTTGCCGAAGGCGATGTTCGAGCCCCAGAAGGAGACCGAGCCGACGATCGCGCGAACACCGAGAAGATCGCTACATACGAGGGCACCCCTGCATCTGGACGGTGGCTCCGGTTTGCAGAACGACGTCATGGCCGAGTTCGCCGCCGACCTGAACCGTGCGCGTGCCGTAGGTCGAGCCGTAGTGGCGAAACTCGACCCACGCGATCAGTGCCACGGCACCACCGCCGACGCCGTTGAACAGCGCCACCATCTGCGGCATCGCCGTCATCTTCACGTTGCGCGCCGCCGGGATCCCCACCGCGGCGCCCAGCGCAACGCCGAGCACGATCAGGCCCCAGTTGCCCTCACCGGGGTTCAGCAGGGTCGCTACCACGGCGATCGCCATGCCGACGCGGCGATCCGGTTGCCGCGCACGGCGGTCGTCGGCCCGGCCAGTCCGCGCAGGCCCTGGATGAACAGGCGAAGGCGATTATGTAAAGCACGTAGATGAAGCTTTCGCTCTGCAGAAGCTCGTCGCGATCGGCGGAGGTTGCTCACGACTCGCCCTCCCCGCCCTCGGTCTCCTCTTCGCGCAGCCGGCTTCGGCTTCGGCTTGGCCTTGAACATCTCGAGCATCCGGTCGGTCACGAGGAAGCCACCGACGACGTTGATCGTGCCGAACGCCATCGCGATCACCAGCAGCCCCTTGCTGTGCATTTCCAGTTCCCGCCCATCCCCCATCCGCCGCGTGCTTGGGTTTCGGCTTGGCCTTGAACATCTCGAGCATCCGGTCGGTCACAAGAAAGCCGCCGACGATGTTGATCGTGCCGAACGCAATCGCGATCACGAGCAGCGCCTTGCTGAGCCCGTCCAACCCGGGCAGGCCGACCAAAAGCAGGCCACCGAGCAGGACGATCCCGTGGATCGCGTTCGTGCCCGACATCAAAGGCGTGTGCAGCGTGTTCGGCACCTTCGAGATCACGACGAACCCGATGAACCCCGCGAGCACGAGGATCGCCAGGTTGGTCGTGAGCGTGCTGGCGAGAATCATGAGCCGGCCTGCTCCACCGCCGCTTTGGCGCCCGGATGGACGATCTCCCCGTCGCGCACGATGCACGCGCCGTTGACGATCTCATCCTCGAAGTCCAGGTGCAGCTCGCCGTCCTCGCCTATGAACAGGTCGAGCAGCGCCTGCACGTTGCGCGCGAACAGCTGCGAGGAATGCTCGGGCATGCCCGCCGGCAGGTTCAGCGGGGAGAGGATCTTCACGTCGTGGCGCACGACCGTCTCGCCGGGCTCGGTCAGCTCGCAGTTGCCGCCCGCCTCGCCGGCCATGTCGACGATCACCGAGCCCGCCTTCATCCCTTCGACGGCCTCGGCCGTGACCAGCCGCGGCGCCGGGCGCCCCGGCACGAGCGCGGTCGTGATCACCACGTCGAAGCCCTTGATCGCATCGGTCAGCGCCTGCTGCTGGCGAGCGCGCTCCTCCTCGGTCAGCTCGCGCGCGTAGCCGCCCTCGCCGCTGGCCTCCAGCCCGAGGTCGAGCCACTGCGCTCCCAGCGACTCCACCTGCTCGGCGACCTCGGGGCGCACGTCATAGCCGGTCGTGCGCGCGCCCAGGCGCTTGGCGGTCGCGAGCGCCTGCAGCCCGGCGACGCCGACGCCCAGGACGAGCACCTTCGCCGGCGGGATCGTGCCGGCGGCGGTCATCAGCATCGGGTAGAAGCGGCCCATCTGCTCGGCGCCGAGCAGCGCGGCGCGGTAGCCGGCGACGTTGCTCTGCGAGGACAGCGCGTCCATCGCCTGCGCGCGCGAGATCCGCGGGATCGCCTCCATCGCGAACGCGGTCGCCCCGGCGTCCGCCAGCGCGCGGGTGGTCTGCGGGCTCGACAGCGGCGCGAGGAAGCCGATCAGGATCGAGCCGGACCCGAGCCGGCGGATCTCCTCCGTGTCGGGTGGCGCGATCTTCACGACCACGTCGGCGCCCCATACGTCCGCCTGATCAGGATCCCCACCCGCCCCGGGCATGCCGATGACCTGCGCGCCGGCCTCTGTATAGGCGGCGTCCGGAATCAGGGCGTCGGCGCCCGCGCCGCTCTGGACGAGGACGTCGAGACCTTTGGCCCCCAGCTTGCTGACGACCTCCGGCACGAGCGCAACCCTGTGCTCTCCCGCCGCGGTCTCCTTCGGAACACCGATCCGCATGTGCGCCGGGAACGTATCCCATCGCGTTGATGAGTGCCCGCCCACCCCGGTCCGGTTGTGCGAAACTCGAATCGCAGATGACCGTCAACCTGACCCGCATCTACACGAAGCTCGGCGACGGCGGCGAGACGCACCTCGGCGACATGAGCCGCGTCTCCAAGCTCGATCCGCGCGTCGAGGCCTACGGCACCGTCGACGAGCTGAACGCGACGCTCGGCGTGGCGCTGCTCCAGCCCGGGCTTCCGCAGAGCTTCGCCGAGTGGCTGCGCCGCGTGCAGAACGACCTGCTCGACCTCGGCGCCGACCTGTCGGTGCCCGACTGCGCCGGCAGCCGGCGACTCGTCCTCCGGCAAGTCCGAGCGCGAGCGGCTGCGCATCGGCCCCCCCTACACCGAGTGGCTCGAGCATGCCTGCGACGAGGTCAACGCGACGCTTGCGCCGCTGCGCTCGTTCGTGATCCCCGGCGGCACCCCCGCCTCCGCGCACCTGCACATCTGCCGCACGGTCTGCCGCCGCGCTGAGCGCCGCGCGATCGCCGTGGGCGAGGATGTCAACCCCGAGGTCGTGCGCTACCTGAACAGGCTCTCAGACCTGCTGTTCATCCTCGGCCGCGCTGTGAATGAGGGCTCACACGCCAGCGGAGGATCGGAGCCGCTATGGGACCCCGGCGCGCATGGCTCGAACACCGCTTCCCAGTCTGCGTGAGCGAGCGCGCGCCTCGGCGGCGCGCAGGCCGGCCACGGCCAGCGCTGCCCACAGCGTGCCCACCAGATAGCCGCCCACGACATCGCTCGGCAGATGCCAGGCGAGCAGCAGCAGCGAGAAACCGACGGCCGCCGCGAAGATCGCGCCCAGTACCGCGACAGTGGGACGCAGCTGCCGAGGCGCCACGAGCACCGCGCACATGACGAGCGCCGTCGCCGCGCTCGCGTGCCCGCTCGGCCACGAGGCGGCGGTGATCTCGTCTCCGTAGATCTGTGCGTGGGGATGGGCGAGCAGCGGCTTGAGCAACTCCGCGGTCAGCGGCGCCATGCCCATCACGACCCCGACGGCGAGCGCAACCTGCGGGCGCTGGCGCCAAAGCGCGATCGCGATCAGCAGCACGCCCCAGAGGATGTACAAGGCGGGCTCGAGCAGATGCAGCAGGGCATTCGCCAGGTCGTCCAGGCGCGGGCCGCCGAGCAGCGTGAAGTCGTACAGCGCGACCGCGTCTTTCACGTGCGTCGCGGGCACCAGCGCCGCCACAACCCAGGTCAGGGCGAGCGCCAGGACGCACAGGCCGGCGACGAGGAGCGCCCCGGCCGCGCTGGGTGGGTTTGCAAGCCTCGCGCTGGGTCTCGCGTACATCCCTAAAGGGTAGAGACGGCGCTAAACGAGGGCTGAAGCGCTCTGAGCAGATCAAGGCCCGACGGGGAACGTCTTGCCCGACAGCGCGACCAGGGCCTGTGCGGTCACCCACACGGGAGTCTGGGCGCCGGTGCGGGAGTAGCGGATACTGCCGCCGGGGGCGAGCAGGCTTTCCAGGTAGCCCGTCGGCGTGCGGCTGCCGCGGCGGCGGATGATTGGGACCCGCCCGCCCCGGCCGGCGGCGATCAGGCCCTGGATCGCCCAGGCGGTGGACTGGGCGTTGGATTCGCTGCCGTACTGCTCGGGAAAGCCGCCGTCGAGGTTCTGCGAGCGGATCAGGTAGTCGGCGCCGGCGCCGAGGACGAGCGCGTTGTGCGCACCCGCGGCGGCGAGCGCCTGCAAAGCCGCGCCGGTGTCGTCGACGTCGCTGGGCGAGCCGTGCTCGCCGAAGCAGAAGCCGCCGTCCGAGTTCTGCTGCTGCTCGATCCAGCCGGCCGCGTCGCGGATCGCGGGGTAGCTCGGGGAGTGGCCGACCGCGCGCAGCGCGAAGATCGGCGAACGACGTGAGGTTGACGAGGTGCTCGAAGGAGTTGTCGCTGTCGCGTGCTTGCAGCACTTCGGCGACGAGGTCGCGTCCCGCGAACGAGTACGACGAGGCGCCGCACGCGGCCGCGGCGAGGATCGTGCGCTCGGCGTCGCCGAGGCCGCTCAGAGTCGAGACTTCGGCGCGCAGCGCGTCGAGCACGGAGTGCCCGTCACGGCGCACGTCCGCCGGGTTGCGACCGGCGGCGGCGAGGCCCATCGCCGCCCAGGCGGTGTACAGCTCGCTGGAGCCCTGTCCCTTTGCGGCGCCGAAGCCGCCGTCGGCGTTCTGGGCGGAGGTCAGGAAGGACAGCTCGGGGGACAGCGACGCGGCTTGAGCGCGGATCGTCGACGTGGTGGAAGCCCGGGCCATCGCGCCGCCGAAGACGAACGCAGTGCCGACGGTGACGAGCGCGAGGATCGCAAGCACGCCCGTGATCGCCCCACTCGCCGGCACCCTGGACGCGACGGGCTTGAGTGAGGCTGGTTCCCATTGAATATCCATCCGCGCGCGCATCCGCGCCAGCAGCCGTGCCAGCTCGGGGCCGAAAGCGAGGCCGAACAGGAAGCTCGCGACCATGTCGGTCAGGTCGAACGGCAGCCCCGCCCCTGCGACCACCAGCAATGCGGCGGGTGTGTGGCTGGCGCCGATCGTCCACGTGTACAGATTCATCACCTCCTTCGCCGCCAGCGCGGCGATCCCACAGCAGAGCGCGAGCGGCACGCGCCCCATGTGTCGCCCGCTCAGCCGGCCGAGAGCGGCGCCGAACAGGCCGACGCCACCCCACGCCGCCATCTGCCAGGGGGTGTAGGGGCCCTGACCGAGCAGGAAGTTCGACATCAGCATCCCGACCGCGCCGACGGTGAAGCCCGGCAAAGGACCCAGCGCGTAGCCGACGACGAGCGTGATCGCGGTGATCGGCTTGACGTCGGGCAACGCGACGAACGCGTCGCGACCGAGCGCGGCGACGGCCGCCAGTGTTCCCACAACCGCGACCATCCGCGCGGACGGCCGCCTGCGCTCGTAGGCGAGCCAGCCGAGCGCGAGCACCACGCCGACGAGGAGGAACGAGGCCAGTGGCCAGCTCATCGTGCGGCCCCCGGGACGATCTTGCCGGAAGCCGCGGCCGGCCGGCCCAGAACCTGGGCGGCAGCTACAGCACTTGGCGCGGGCCCGGCAGTCGTGCGCGCACACGCCTCCAAAAGCGCCGCGCCTTCCTCCGGCAGCAGCGCACCGCCGGCGCCGCCGAGAATGCGGGCGGTCTCGGTGGCGAAGTACCAGCCGCCCGCGAGCAGCTCGGCGGTGGAGCCGTCGGCGATCACGCGGCCGTCGGCGAGCAGCACCGCGCGGTTTGCGCAGGCGGCGGCGAACTCGGGGTCGTGCGTGGCCACGATCACGGCCTGTCCCTCCTCGGCACGACGGCGCAGATCTCTCGCCAGCTCGGCCTTCGCCCCGCGGTCCATCCCGCGCGTGGGCTCGTCCAGCGCGAGCACCGCCGGAGAGTCTCCTGCTCCATCGCACGGTAACGATCGCGAGCGCCAGGCGCTGACGCTCGCCGCCGGAGAGGTCCTTCGGGTTGCGCTCGGCCATCCCCTCAAGCCCGACGGCCGCGAGCGCCGCGACGGACGCCTCTTCGGCGACGCGCTCGTGGATCAGGTAATCGCCCGGGTTCTGCAGCAGCAGTGCGACCCGTCCCGCGCGCTCCACCCGTCCTCGCGTGGGCTGCATCAACCCGGCGGCGTGGCGCAGGAGCGTCGACTTGCCGGCGCCGTTGCGGCCCATCAGCGCGACGCTCTCGCCGGGCTCGACCTTCAGATCCACGCCGCGCAGAATCGCCGGGCCGTCGCGCAGCTCGTGCCACACGCCCTTCATGCGCAGCGCCTCCGGGACGCGTTCCCTCCGTCCCAGCAAACCCTTCCGGCCACGTGCGCGTCCGGATCGACGAGCCTGCACCACCGCCATCTCCGAAGCGGTCGAAAGTGCATGTGGCTCGTCCGCCGGAGCCCGTCCCCGCAGCGTCGCTGAGCCCGCGTTGGGGTCATCCTCCTCGGGCAGCAGGCCGCGCGCGCGTAACGTCGCGCGCGCCTGCTTCACGCCGACCGGCGCCGGCTCCACCCCGGCCAACGCGAACAGCTTCGCGCCCGGCGTCTGCAGTGTTGGCTCGTGCTGCGCGGCCCACTTCAAGAACGATCTTGGATCGCCGTCGTGAGACACACGGCCTTCCTCCAGCGTGATCACGCGATCCGCGGCCCCGAGGCAGCGCTCCAGGCGGTGCTCCGCGAGCACGATCGTCGTCTCCCACTCCTCGTTCAGCCTTCTCAGCAGACCGATCAGCTCATCCCCGGCGACGGGGTCCAGCTGCGAGGTCGGCTCGTCCAGCAGCACCACCTGTGGCCTGCCCGCCAGCGCCGCGCCGAGCGCGACCCTTTGCTTCTCGCCGCCGGACAGCTCGTGCGTGGAGCGGTCGAGCAACACGTCGATGCCAAGCGCGAGCGCGACCTCCTCGACCCCACGCGCGACCGCCGCCGCCCCCTGGCCCCTGCTTTCCAGCGCCAGCGCCAGCTCGGCGCGAACGGAGCTCATCACGAGCTGCGTCTCGGGGTCCTGGAACAGCACGCCCGCGTGGCCGCCGAGGTGCGCGGGTCCGTGCTCGCGCGTGTCCAGGCCGGCCAGCGTCACCGTGCCGGCGAACGTGCCGCCGTGAAAGTGCGGCACGAGGCCACACGCCGCGTGCAGGAGCGTCGTCTTGCCATGGCCGGACAGTCCCGCCAGTAGGCAGAACTCGCCTGCTTGCAACTCGAAGCTGACGTCGTCCAGCGCCGGCTCTTCCGACCCCGGATAGCGGTAGGTGACCTGGTCGAAGGACAGAATCATTGGTCGATCCCCCTGCGGTCCGCAAACGGCAGCAGCACGGCCGCGACGAGCGCCGCACACAGCACGAACGTGCCTGCACCGACCTGCATTTTCACGAGCGGGTACGCCTCGAACGAGGCCGCGCCGCTCAACCTGCCCGCGAGGGCCAGCGCCAGCACTGCCAGCGCGGAGCCGAGAAACGCGAAGTCGTGCCGCGACCACGGCCGCCCCACGCGTCTCGCCGATCCACGTTGGTCAAGTCGCCCCGCGCGGGGTCCCAGCATGAGTGCTCCCGACCTCCGTGGGATCAATGAGCGCAAACGCCGCTGACCCGGCCGGCCCTCCGCGGCAACGGCGAAGCCGCGCAGCTCGAGCGTCGCCGCCACCTCCATCGCGCGCTCCAGCGAGCCGCCGACGATCGCGCTGAGCAGCGCGACCCGGCCGCGCACGCCACGCGCGGGATCGTCGGGCCTGGTGCGCTGCGCCTCCGCCAGGCGTCGCGCGTCCGCGCCGAGCACGGGGATCATTCGCGTCGCCAGGGAGGCAGTCAGCGCCGAGCGGAACGACAGCCGACGGAAGCCCCGCAACAGCTCGTCGGGATCGACCGCGAGGCTCGCGAGCGTCGTGATCAGCATCAGCAGCGTGACCTTCAAAGCGATCACAGCGCCGTACACGACCGCCTCGACTGTCAGGTTGCCCTGGCCGAACGGGCCGAGGTCGCCGAGCCGCGCGAACACCGTCAGGCCCTCGCGCGAGGCGAGGACGTTGATCGCGACGATCGGCAATCCGACGATCATCGCGGTGCGCAGCGTGCCGGCCAGATGGCGGCCCACACCGGCGCAAGCGCCGGCGCCCAACACGGCCAACGCCAGCGCCGCCAGCGGCAGCGGGTTGTAGAGGATCAGCGCGGCCGCGGTCAGCGCGAGCGCCCATGTTGCGCCGACTCCCGCGCGCGTGGCGTGCAGCGGGCTGGCGAGGCGGCGGTAGAACAGCAGGCGGGTGTTCATCGGGCTCTCCCGGGCATTCGCAAACAGCGGTCACGAGACTGGATCTGGCCCGTATTTCTCATCCGCCCGCCCCCGGCACCGGCAGTTGCGCGCCCGCCGGCGTCACCGCCAACGCGAAGTGATTTTGCAGAGCGCTCGTGTCGAACGCGCCCGCCGCGCGCTGCACACCCGCTTCATTTGTGCCCGTCACGACCCACACGATCGCGCTTTCGACATCCTTCGTGGCCGCGATCAAGCCCGCTCCTCCGGTGAGCCTGGCGGTTGTGTTACCGGCGCCGTCGAGCAGCGTCAGCGTCTGACCGTTCGACGCAAAGCGCGCGTACACGCCGCTCGCGCGCGGGCCGCTTTCGATGCTCGTCACGCTCGGGTCGCCGTGCACCGCGGTCCATTGCCCGACGACCACCTGCAGCGCGTCGGGCTCCGCGCCGCTGCCGATCGCCGCCACGGCGGCGGGGACACCGAGCTCGCGCAACCGTTCGATCACCGTGCGGCACGGCGCGCTCTGCGCCGTGGCGCATTCCACGCGCACCGGCAAACGTTTGCCTTCGGTGCCGTTCAAAAACGGCTCAGGATAAGAACCGACCACCGCAGGGACATCGTCCGTCTGGCTCCAATCGTGCAAATCCCACCACACGTGGTCTCCCTGATTCACGTCTGTCGCCGCGGCGCCCTTGGGGGCCTCGATCCCGTTGACGTAATAGAACCAATCCAGCGGGTCCCCCCCGATTTCCTGCCCACCGGACAATCCGTCGATGCTCTCGACGAACCCGCCTCCGTACTTCGTCGTCACCTTGTCGTTGTTACGCAACAACAGGCTCATCACCGTTTCTTCACCCTTCAACTGTGGGGCGCCGGTCTGGGTCAGTACATGCGCACCGAAATCGCGCGTGACCGTTAAATGAACGCCGCCGGGCACCGCGCCCGGGCCGAGGCCGCAGCCGGCTAACGCGGCGACCATTGTGGCCGCCGCGATGCCTGCCATGACGATCCTATCGTTGAGCCTCGCTCTCACCGCACCACGCAGGTGTTGAGATTGTGGCCTGTCGACGGGATACAACTACTTGACATAAAAGACGATTCTACTCGTCCCTCGTACCAGCGAACTGACGTGACCGCCGGTGCCCACGCCCTGCGCATCGAGCACGTAGCGACCCGGGGCGAGGGTTTCAGGAAGCAGATAAGAGAACAACTTCTGACTGGATGCTTTGAAATACTTCCCGTTTGCCGCCCCGCAGCGCATCGCATGAAAACGCCCAGTGACACCGTCGAAGTAAGAGCAACGACCATTTGGACCTCGACGTGTGAGGCGCAACTCGACCTCTTGGAGCGGAGCGGTTGTGGCGACGGTACCCTCCAGGATCCTAGGCGCCTTATGACGGGCGTACACATGACCATCCAACAACGAACTAATGCTCGCAGTGATCGCCGTAGACGAGCTTGAAGTGGGGGTCGCTGTGGTTGTCCCACCACCTGTGGTAGTGCCGGAACCGGTGACTGAAGTTCCGCAGTTGCCGTCATTACCGTTGTGGATACAGACGGTAAAAGACGCCGACGGAGCATCCCCAGGCTTGGTGGCTCGCAGAGTCACTTCGCCAACGCTTGCAAGTGCAAGGGTGGCAACTCCGTTCGGGCCAGTGGTCGCAGTAACCCCGGTGCCAGAAACAGTCACCCCTTCCGCGGGCACCAGTTCCCCCTCGCCCGGTGTGACTTCGGCTTCAGGCGGGATATGAACAACGCTGACCTTGACGGTGAACGGAATCCCCGCTTGGATACTGGCGGGCGCTTCGCCGACGACCAGCGGTAGTCGAGTCGGAGCAAAGTACGGTTCAGGCTCGTGGTCGGCCACCATCAAGACTTCGTCTCCTTCGCTCAGGAGGTCTGAGCAGATCCCACCCCCCCACTTGTAGTCAACCCACTCGGCCCAAGTATCTGATTCGTGCGTAAATTCGTGTGTCTCTCCGAGGATTGTCTCGGTAAAATCACCCCCTCCGGAACCGGCCTCACCGTGGTCCCAATTGCCATTGACAGCGAGATTGATGGCGGCGGCGGCGCTGCTCGCCGGACATCCGCTCACTGGTTCCGGCGCGTTGAGAGTGACAGTTGTGCGCGGCAGGAGGGTTCCGGATTCCCCCTCGACCCGGACCGTCACCGTAGGGCCCGCGAGCGCAGGTGCGACGCCTACAACGAGCAACAGGACACCTGAGATGACGCCGACGAGCGCCAACAACGTACGACGAAATGATCTATTCATGTGAGCCAACCCCTTTCCACGAGGGCTTGTGGGCTTTTCGGCCTTCGGCAGGTCTCCTGGCTCCCGGGCCTTCCCTCCGCGCCTTCCCGTCTCGTCTTCCGAAACAGTGGCTCGCGTGTCTTTCGCACGCGCCGCGTCAGGCATCCCCGGTCACAGTGGCGGGTCCGCGCCGGATTCTCACCGGCTTCCCTTCACCTCCGACCGTCTTGTCCTTGCATCCTACTCCCCACCCTCATCGCGTGCTTGTACTGCGCGCCCCGCCCACCCTCGCCTGCGCTCGCGGAGGTGGGACACCGGACGCTATGCGGTAACGGTGCCATGGCCGACGATCACATCGCCCGCGTACAAACACGCGAACTGCCCAGGCGCCGTGCGCTCCGCCGGCTCCTTCAGTTGCACGCTCACGTGCTCGTGGTGCCCCGCCCCCGCCTCATCGGCCAGCCGGCATGGGAGTCGGCGCCCACGCGAGCGCACCTTCACGCCGTCCACACAGCCGCCGTCGCGGTGCAGCGTCACCTCGCGCACCCGCACGCCATCGCTCAACAGCTCCGCGCGCGGACCGACCGTAACCGTGCTCTTCCCCGTATCTGTCGCGAGCACGTACAGCGGCTCGGAGCCGCCGATACCGAGGCCGTGGCGCTGACCGACGGTGAACACATGCGCGCCCGCGTGCTCGCCGAGCACCCTCCCCCGAGGATCGACGATCTTCCCTCTCCGCTCTCCCAGGCCGCCGTGACGCTCCAGAAAGGCGCCCTGGCGCGTCCCCGCGAGGAAGCACAGATCCTGCGAGTCGCGCCTGTGAGCGACCGCGAGCCCAGCCGCCGCCGCCAGCTCGCGCACCTCTGCCTTGCGCATACCCCCCAGCGGAAACCGCAGCCGGGCAAGCGACTCGGGCTCGAGCGCCGCCAGCACGTAGCTCTGATCCTTGCCCGGGTCGGCCGCCGTTCGCAATAGCGGAGCGGGCGGGCCTTCCGTCACCTCCGCCCGGTACTCGTCCGCAACGCGCGCGTAGTGCCCGGTCGCGAGCGTCTGCGCGCCCAGACGCTCGGCCAGCTCGAGCATCGCGTCGAGCCTCACATTCCCATTGCAGCGCACGCACGGGTTCGGCGTCTCCCCGGCCTCGTGGTCTGAGAGCCAGGGGTCGACCACACCGGCGCGGAACTCCGCGCGCAGGTCGATCGACAGGTGGGGCATCCCCAGGCCGTGTGCCACCTCGCGGGCGCCACGCACCGCCTGCGCCGAGCAGCAGCTGGCCTCGCCGTCGTTCTCCTGATCGGACCACAGCTCCAGCGTGACCCCGACGGCCTGCGCTCCTTCGCGTGTGACGAGCAGCGCCGCCACCGCGCTGTCCACGCCGCCGCTCATCGCCACCAGCGTGCGGCCCGCCGCCGGGCCCAAGACGGCGCTCGCGCGTAACGCGCCGCCGAGCGCGCGATGCAGAGCGTCGGACGCCAGCTCCGCCGCGTGACGCTTGGCCGCGCTCAGTCCGCCCAGCTCCCGCGCGATCTCCTCCGTACCGATTCTCGCCGCTGCAAGCAGCGGGACGCCGCGCACGAGACCCACCACCGCGCTGCCGGCGGCGATCGACGCGCCACAGCCGCTCGCGTCGAATCCAGCGTCCGTTATACGCCCGTCTGGGCTGGCGGGATCGAGCGCGATCGAAACGCGGATCAGATCGCCGCAGGCCGCGCCGCCCGCCGCGCCCGTGAAGGCGTTCTCGGGGGCATGTCCGCGGCCCAATGGTGCTTCGAGATGCTGGGCGAGGGCTTCCGGGCTTCTCACCCGAGCGAGTTTACGATTCCTGGCGCGCTTCGTCGATCGTCTGCTCGATCGCGAAGGCGTCCGTCAGGCCGTTGATCGTCGTCACCGCACCGTGCCTGTTGATGATCAAGATCGTCGGTGTCCCGTACACCTGCACGGTCTTCGTGAACGAGCCGAACGACGTGACCTGCGCCGCGGTCGCGTAGTGAACCGCGATCTTCTTTTCCAGTTCGAGCCCCGTCGATCTAGAGCAGCTTGTGCACCTGCGCCTGGTTGACCGAGCGCCCGAATCTCGTGGTGCGCCGCCAGCAGGATCTGCAATTCCTCGTGCACGGCGACATCGTCGGCGCCATTTTTGTTCCAGAACAGCACCACCGCGACTTCGCCCCGCTTGAGCTCGCGTTCCACGGCCACCTGCTGGGCGGGAGCAGCGTGCACGGCGGTTTTCGTGACCGTAGCCGTGCTGCTCGGGGCGCCGTGCGTCGAGCGGGTCACAGTCACGCTGCTTTTCGTCACGGTGGGAGCGGGGACCGCGGCATGCTTCGAGTGGATCACGGTAGTGCTCTTCGTGGTCTTGACCGCACTACTCCCCGGCGCACCTGCCTCTTGCGTGGGTTACGGTCGTGCTCGACGTGGTGACGGTTGTGCCCTGAGGCGGGGCTTCTGCCGAGGAGGCCGCAGACTTGTTCGCCGCCTGCTGAGATGCCGCGACCGCTTCGCGCGCGTGGGCGACCGCGCGCGTCATGCCTTCGATGTGCGTACGTACCCGGCGGGGGCTTTCGCCGACGGGGTCGAAGCCGGCGTCAGGCGCAGGCGTGCTGGCCACAGGCGTCGAGCTGGAGCTCGAGCTGTGTCCCTGCAGCGCCACGAACCACACGACCGCAAAGAGCACAACCGCCGCGAGGGCGATCTGGAAGGGACGGGAAAGTTGTGCCATCGCTCCCCTTTCGGCATTTTTCGCCGAAGAGTTGAACCGCGCAAAACCCGCTGGACCCTCAGAGCGTGCGCAAAGCTCGTAAAACGGCGTGCACGACGGTGTCCGTGGAGATCGTCTCCTGCCCTCCCCCCTGCATGTCCTTCAGCACCGTCTCCTCCTGCTCGACGATCGCTACATAGCGGGCACCGAGCGCGTTTGCATACCCCAATTGACCCTTCAGCGAGCGTCCCGCCAACTCCATCTGGGCCGTCAACCCGGCAGATCGAGCCGCGCCCATCACGCCGAAGGCGGCCTTCCGCTCGCCGAGCGCGACGAATAGATCCAACGGGCTCGTCGCGACCGGCGCCGGCTCGCCCGCCAGCAGAATCCGCTCGACCCCGGCCGCCCAGCCGATGCCGGGCGTCGAGGAGCCGTCGCTGGACGGTCCCTTGATTTTCTCCACCAGCCCGTCGTAGCGGCCGCCGCCGCCCACGCCGCTCTGCGCCCCGAGCGCATCGGAGGTGAACTCGAACACAGTCCTCGTGTAGTAGTCCAAGCCACGCACGAGCGTCGGATCGACCTCGTACGGGACCTCCGCCAGATCGAGCAGCTCACGCACCTGCGCGAAGTGCTCGCTGTCCTGCATGCTCAGGCGATCGAGCAGGCGCGGCGCGCTCTCCATCACCCGTTTCGTGCCCTCGTGGTCGGAGTCGAACGCCCGCAGCGGGTTGAGCTCGATCCGGCTCTTGACCTCGTCGGACAGGCTCGCTTCGTGCTCGCGCAAATGCGCCTGCAGCAGCTCGCGGTACTCGCCCCTCGCTCTCTTTGCCGCCCAGGCTCGACAGCCGCAGCCTGACCTCGCGCACGCCCATCTCCTCGAGCAGCGCCGCCAGCAGCACGATCGACTCCGCGTCCACCGCCGGGTCCTCGGAGCCAAGCGCCTCCGCCCCCACCTGCCAGAACTGCCGGTAGCGCCCCGCCTGGGCGCGCTCGTGTCTGAAGAAGCTCGACAAATACCACAGCTTCACCGGCTGTTTGCGCTTGTGCATACCGTGCTCCACATAGGCCCGGCAGACCGGCGCGGTGCCCTCCGGGCGCAGCGTCAGCGAACGCCCACCGCCGTCGTCGAGCGTGAACATCTCCTTCTGCACGATGTCCGTCGAGGACCCGACCCCGCGCGCGAACAGCTCGGTCGCCTCCAGCGCCGGCGTCTCGATCCGCTCATACCCGGCCCCCTCCAGGATCTTGCGCGCGCTCGCTTCCAAGCTCGCGCGCACCCCCGCCTGCTCCGGTAGCACGTCGAACGTGCCCCGTGGGGCTTTGATCTGCTCCCCGCGGCTCAACTGCCGGCTGCCGGGTCCGCCACGGCGCGCGCCGCCGGCTCGGGCCCGCTCGCCCACCGCCGGCCTCTCCACGGGCGACGCGCAGCTCCGCAAGGAACGGGTTCGTGTCGCGCTCGCGTCCGAGCGTCGTCGTGCCCATGTGCCCCGGGTAGACCGCCGTCTCGGCGGGGAACGCCCTCAGCAGAGTGCCGATCGAGCGCTCCAGCACGTTCCAGTCGCCGCCCGGCAGGTCGGTGCGGCCGACCGAGCCCGCGAACAGCACGTCTCCCGAGAGCAGCGCCCGCTCCCCAGTTGTCCGCTGCGCGCGCCTGCCCAGCTCTCGTCCGCGGCTGCAACCCTCGCGATCGGACGCGGCCGCGGCGATCGCATAGGTGACGTGCCCCGGGCTGTGCCCGGGCGTGAAGACCACCTCGATGTCCAGCCCCGCCAGGCTCAGCTGCTCGCCGCCCTGCACCGTGTGGTCGGCCTCGTAGCTCTCGAACGGCCCGAACCCGGGCGGCGTCCAGCTGTTGATGTCCGCCAGCACGCCCCGCTCGATCTCCGGGCAGTACACCGGCGCGCCCGTCGCCCTGTGCCACCTCGGCGACGGCGCCGATGTGGTCGAAGTGGCAGTGGGTGACGAGGATTGCCTCGATCTCCACTCCCAGCGCCCGCGCCGCCTCCAGTAGCCGCTCGGCCTCCGCCCCCGGATCGATCATCACCGCGCGCCTGGAGCCTGCGACGGACACGATGTAGGCGTTCTCCTGGATCGGCCCGACGGTGAACATCCTCACGTCCACCTCGCCGCTCGGGGCGGGCGGGCTCGATTCCCCGCGCGCGGCACTCATCGCGCCGCCGCCTTGCCACCGCCCTGCGCGGCTTTTTTGCGCATGCGGCGGTTGAACATCCACATGTCCGTGTAGTAGCTGATCGGGACGTAGATCAGCAGCACGATCGGGAACAGCGCGATCGCCTCGTTGGCTTTCTTGATCAGGAACAGGCTGACGAGCAGCATCAGCACGGCGGCGATCATCGCCCGGTAGAACGCGCCGAGCCACGTCGGCGGACGGTCCTGCCTTGCCAGCTGCGGCTTCTTTTTCCCGGTGGCATCGATGCCCTTGCCGCTTTTCTCGGCGGCCGTCGGCTTGCGTCCGGTGCGACCTCGCGATTCCACCACCCCGGCCGCGTTCCCGCGGTGCTTGGTCTGGCGCTTGCGCTTTGTCTGAGCCATCCTCTTAGCCTATCGGTCGTGGCCTTCACGCCCGCGATCCGGCGCCGCCAACGCGGGCGTCATCCGCTCAGTGCGTTCTCGATCACGTGGCACGCCGGGTCGAACCCGACCAACTGCAGATCCTCCGGGAAGCCCTCCAGCGCCACCCGCGGCGCGAGCCCGACCAGCTCCGCACTCGCAAGCGCGGCGTGCCGGCGCACCGCCTCCACCACCCGTGCCAACGGCACCTCGCCGGGGCGCTCGACGTTCATCGACACCTGCGCGACCGCCCCCTCGAGTCAACGCCGATCGCGCGCACTCCGGGCAGTCCCTCGGCGCCACCCTCACGGATCAGAGCCGCGATCGTGCGGGCATCGTCGACCGTTGCCGGTTGCTCGAGCTGCAGGTTGAACGCCACCAACGGCTCCCTCGCGGCGACCAACGTCGCGCCCGCGCCGGGGTGCGCCTCATGCGGGCCGAAGTCCGACCGCAGCTCGCCCGAGCGCATCCGCTGCGCCAGTCGCGCCGCACCGCCCCGGCGCAGCTGCGCCCGCGTGCGGGGTGGGTCGCCGGTCGAGGGCGCCGTAGAGAAACACCGGCACGGCGAGCTCCTGGCCGATCCGGTCGGCCACCACCAGCGCCTCCGCGCATGCGGCGCCGCGCGCGCCCTCGTCCAGGTAGACCACCGGCACCACATCGATCGCGCCCACGTGGGGGTGCTGCCAATCTCCGATCGGTCCCGACCGCCGCCAATGTCGATCCGCTCCGCCGCCACCCGCGCGCCTTCGAGCAACGCGTCAGCGAGCACGCCCGGATGCCCGGCCAGCGTAAACACCGTGCGGTGATGGTCTCGGTCGGAATGTGTATCCAACAGACGTACTCGGCCTCTGCCGTCGGCTAACGCCGCCCCGATCGCCGTCGATCGCCGCCTCGTCACGGCCCTCGGAGATATTTGGCACAGCCAGCAGGGTTGGTGGACTCATCGCACCATTACGACGAAGCAACGCCTCACGCGCCCGGATGCCCTCGAGCAGCGCCGAATCGTCGACGAAGAACTCGTGCGCGAGGTTGGCGATGAAGCGAGCAAGCTCCGCATGCTGATCTGGACGCCAGCACTCCAGCAGATCCGTCAAGCGCTCTTCTCCGGTCGCAGTCAGGCGCTCCAAGATCATGTGACCTTCGGTGGTGAGCTCGTAGTTGTTGTCGTTGATCACCGCGCTCGGACCGGCGACGATCAGCCCGCGATCGAGCAGCCGGTCCCTGGCTCGGTCGAGCGTCATCACCTCGACGTGAGCACGGTCAGCGAGCGTGGAAAGCGAAACCGGCGCGTGCTCTGAGAGCCTCGCCAGCAGCCAGCAGGCCGCGGGGTCCAAATCGACACCCGCGCGCAGCGACACGCGCCGGATGATCTCGCGTGCGCCCTCGCGACGGTCCAGACGTCCGATCTTGTCGATGACCACATCCAGAGAGTCGACCTCCCGCGGGCCGGCGAAGGTATCCGCCATGTCGGTGCTTGCCACCGTCTCTCGCAGCGGCAGCTGGCGGATGAACCATGAGAGCGCGAAGGCAACGATCGCGAACGCGGATGCGACGAGGAAGACCGTGGAGAGAGCGTTCGTGAAGGCATGCAGATAACCAAGGCGCAGCACCGACGGCAGCTTCGCGATCGCCTGCGGGTTGACCGTGCTTCCGGTACTGGCGTGGGCGGGTGGGGATCCAATCGATCCGGTGGGAAAGACGCTCTTCAGCTCGCTCGTGAGCCGGTTGGAGAAGATCGCGCCGAGCACAGCCGTACCCAAAGAGCCCCCGATCGAGCGAAACAACGTCGCGCCCGAGGTCGCGACCCCCAGATCCGCGTAGTCGACCGCGTTCTGGACGGCGAGGATCAGGACCTGCATGACCATCCCCAACCCGAGCCCGAGCACGAACATGAACAGCGAGATCGAGACCCGCGAGCTCGACGGGTCCATCGTCGAAAGCAGATACAGCCCAAGCGTCATCACCGCGGTGCCGGCGATCGGAAACGGCTTGTAGCGACCGGTGCGCGTGATCAGCTGCCCCGACACGATCGAGGTGATCAAGAGGCCGCCCATCAACGGCAGTAGCTGCAGCCCCGAGCCCGTCGGCGAGGCTCCCTTGACGACCTGCAAGAACAACGGCAGGTAGGTGACCGCGCCGAACAGTGCGAAGCCGACCACGAAACCGACTGCGCCGGTCACGACGAAGACCCGGTTCGCGAGCAACTTCGGCGGTAGCACGGGCTCCGCGGCGCGGCGCTCGACGAATGCGAACGCGACGAGCAGAAGCACTCCGGCGACACCCAGACCGACGATCTCCGGCGAGCCCCAAGCGTAGGAGTTACCTCCCAGTGAGGCCGCCAGCACAATCGCGGTGAGGCCGCCCCCGAGTAGCAAGGTCCCGAGATAGTCGACCACGTGGTGCACGCGCTCGGTGACCGCGGGAAGCGTGGCCGCGAGCACGAAAAAGGCGACGATCCCCAGCGGCAGATTCACATAGAAGATCCACCGCCAGCTGAAGTCGCTGGTCAGAAATCCCCCAAGCAAAGGTCCGGCGACGCTGGCCAGACCGAACACGGCGCCGAACAGCCCCGTGTAGCGGCCGCGCTCGCGCGGCGGCACGACATCGCCGATCGCTGCCTGCGCGCTGACCATCAGCCCGCCGCCACCCAGCCCTTGCAGCGCGCGAAAGGCGATTAGCTCATCGAGGCTCTGGCTCTGACCGCAGAGCGCCGAGCCGATCAGGAACACGATCAGGCCGGCCTGGAGCACGACCTTGCGCCCGTACATGTCGCCAAGCTTCCCGTACAGCGGCGTGACGGCAGTCTGCGCGAGCAGGTAGGCGGTGACGACCCAGGAGATGTGGTCCAGACCCCCGAGGTCGCCGACGATCGTGGGCAATGCGGTCGCGACGATCGTCTGATCGAGCGCCGCCAACAGCATCACGAGCAGCAGGCCTCCGAACACCAGCCGCAGATTGGGCGGGTCCGGGGTCTTCATGTCGGGGCCGGCCAGAGCTGCGCCGGGAGTGGCGTTCAATGCACCCTCCTCGGGAGAAGCGCTCAAGTCTAGAGCTCGTGTGAACGGCGCCCCTAGGGCTCGGTATGAACGACCACGTCGACTATGTCCGGTATCTGGCGGCGCAGCTGCTCCTCGAGCTCGCTCGCCAGTTGATGCGCATCGACCAGCGAGGCATCCGCGCCCACCTCGACCGTGAGAAATACGACACGGCCGGTTTTCGTGGACAAGAGCCGTGCCGAGCGCGGCCCGGTGCCGGTCCGCTCGCGCACCATGCGCTGAATCTCCGCCACGGCGTGACGGTCAGCGCGGTCGTCGGCGGCGCGGGCGAGCAGGGGGAGCTCGAGCGGCTCGAGATGGGTCTGCACATCGGCCACGCCGGGCCTTGCGCGAATCGCCCGCTCGACGCGCTCGGCGACGGCATGCGCCGCCTCCAAGTCGAGATCGGCCGGAAACTTCAGGTGCAGGGCAACGCTGACCGAGCCCCCCTCCTGCTCGAAGATCGCGATGTCGTGCGTCTCCTTGACCAGCGGCTCGGCCAATGCGATCGCGAGGACACGGTCGCGGAGGTCGAGGCCGCTGCGGCGAGGCTCGACGTGGACGACTACATCTGAGCCGGGCAGCGCGCGCTCGATCGCCGCCTCGATCAGGTTCGCGGTCTCATGACCCTCGACCACCGCCTGGCCGGGCGGCACCGCCACGACCACATCGGCAAAGTAGCGCCCGGCGGACTCACGTAGGCGCAGCCGCAGAAGCTCGATGTCGGGCTCCAGGCGCGCGATCGCTCGCTCGGCGGCCTCCCGGGCCTCGGCGGGAGTGCGGTCCATCAGCACGTTCGCGTTCTCCGTGATCAACCGTGCGCCGGTGGCAAGCACGATCGTCGCGATCACCAGCGCGGCGACCGCATCGCCCTGGGCAAAGCCATCGCGCACGAGCAGCAGCCCGACGAGGACCACCACAGAGCCCGCCATGTCCCCGGCAAAGTGAAACGCATTCGCGCGCAATGCGGGACTGCCGTAGCGCCGTGCGGCGCGCAGGGAGACGATCGTGCGGGAAAGGTCCACGACCAGCGCGACCGCGATCACCGCAAAGACATACCAACCGGTGTCGGGCGTGCTTTCGGTGCTGAGCAGGTGTTTGATCGCCCCAACCGCGACGATCGCGCCGCCGGCAAGCAGGATCGCCGCCTCGCCCAAGGCGCCGAGGTTCTCGGCGCGACGGTGGCCGTAGGGGTGCTCGGGGTCCGCCGGCTGGCGGCCCAAGCGGACGGCAAAGAATGTCAGCGCCGCGGCGACGACATCGCCGCTGGACTCGACCCCGGCCGAGATCAACCCCAGGCTGCCGGCCAGCAATCCGGCTCCCAGCTTGAGGATCACCAGCAGGCCGGCCGCGGCGACCGACACGACGGTCGTCCGCTGTGGCACGGCCGTCTGATCGCTGCCGCTCAGATCTGCCATCACCGCAGACTACGTATCAGGGGCAGCTGAACGCGGTCGGTGCCCCAGCGCGCCGCAGCGAGAACCCCGTATCGGCATCGATGATCGGTATCAATCGCCGCCGATAGGCGGCTACCGCCGGCTCGCCCTGTTGTGCCGGCGCGGCGCAATCACAGGTGGGCTCACGATGACGAGCGCGGCGCTGTCGGGCGTGAGCTCGAGCGCGAGGACCCCCGTGCGGGCCGAGACGCTTTCGGCCGGCGCAGATGTGCTCCAAGAACCGTTGGCCGCGACAGCGCGGCCACCGAGCAGCACGCCGCCGGTGGCGCTTTGCATGGGCGCGGTGAGACGCAGGATACGTCCCGCACCCAGGCCGGCGCCCACATTCAGCCGCACGGCAAGCGGGCTCGCGCCGGACGGTTCATCATCCGCGAGCACCACCTTCAGCGAGTGACCGGGCCCCGCGAATGACGCCGCCACGAGGTTGGGTGAGCCTTCGGTGATCGTCGTAGGCAGCGGGCGATCGCCGGCGAGCGAGCTGGTCAGTAGCAGTGCGTACCAATCCGGCTGAGCGCGCAGACTGCCGCTCGCGAGGGCCGCCGGATCGGGCGCGCAGACCGGCGTATAGCCGCTGCAGTTCGTTGGGTTGCCCTCCAGATTGATGCCCGCCGTCCCCGCCGCCATTGCCTGGGTGATGTAGCCGATCGCCCACAGCGCCGAGGCGAACGTGTCGCTGATGCCCGCGACTCCTCCGCAGGAGACGGAGTTGGTCTCGTCGAGACGAAATGGGATGCGGTATGTGCTCGCCACCGACATGTAGGTCTGTAGCGACTGCGCCTCGCGTCCGCGGGTCGCGGCGCTGAGCAGCGTTTCGATCGAGGGCGCCGGCGTCTGTGCGCACCCCAGCGGATAGTGGTGTCCGGTCAGCAGGGCGGGCTTTTGCGAGAGCGCCTCCTCCTCGCCCCATTCCGGGAAGACCCCCGAGCCGGACACGTCGGGACCGGCGATCGGCACCCCCGGGGTGAGCGCGTCGATCGCTTCGCGGTAGCTCGAGACTTCTTCCTCATAGCCCTGCGCGATCCAGGGGAGCTCCCGGAAGCCATGGCTGCCGTAGGCGTTCGGCTCGTTGCCGATCTCGACCGCGGCGAGATACGGTCCGAGCGCATGGTGCGCGGCAGCGACCTCGCGCGCGGCGGCGGTCGGTTCATAGTGGGCCAACCCGACCGTGAGCAGGACCTGCCAACCACTGCGGCGGGCAAGCACGCCGAGCGCCTTCATCTCCTCGGGCCCGATCGTGCTCGTGGCCCACGCCGGCCGCGGCGTGGCGGCGTCGGTCCAGGCGACGTTCTCATCTGCAGTGATGCCGCCGAAGCGCAGCACGCCGGGCCCCAGCGAGCGCAGCAGCCTGACAAGGTCCCCGTGCTCTGCGTACTGCGCGAGCTGGCCAAGCGCGGCCGCCTCGAAAGAGATTCCAAGAAACCGCTGGGGCACCGGCGGGCCTGGAGCGAACGGGTCGATCGTCACGGTCACCGGGAGCGGAGCTTGCGTGGGCGCGCCACCTTCGTCCGCGGCGGCTAGCGGGTGCAGAGGCGAGCGGCCAGTCCGTGCGCCGGCCTCGGTGGCCGGGATGACGAGCAGTGCGAGCAGCGCGCTGCTCAGCGCAAGCAGGATCGAGCGTCGCAGAGCCACCTCTCCAGTAAACAGGCTTTGCGCGTGATCGTGCGCAGGGTCGGTCGTCACACGGCACCGGGGCAGAGGCGCCCTGGCCCCCGCGCTCTGAGTGCTAGCGAGGCTTGCAGACGGCGTACCAGTCCGACTCGAGCTCCGGTGCATGCTCGCAGACCTCGCAGAGGATGCTCAAGACAACGCGACGCCCGAACTCCTCGCGTTCAGGGCGCTCCATTGAGAGCGGCGCGTCCTCTCTCCATGTGGCCCTCAGCTCAGCGTCAACTTTCGCAAACCGGACGTCATCGCGGTCGCGGACGTCATCGCGGTCGCAGTCGAGGTGCAGCCATAGCAAGTCGAGAGCATCGGCGGGAGCCGCGAAGCCCGAATGATGGGTGATTCTGAATGTCATGCTTGCGCCTCATTGCGCTGGCTGTGGCGCTTGCGCCAGGACAGGAGGGACGTTCAGGGTAGTGGCGTTCTCGGCCCAATTCTGAAGGAACTTCTCAGTATCGGCCACGCCGAGGGGCCGGGCGAACAGGAAGCCCTGTCCGCTGTCACAATTCTCGCCTCTGAGCAGGGACAGCTCTTCCTGTTGCTCGATGCCCTCGGCAAACGTCTCGATCGACAGCGACTTGCCGAGCTGCACGAGGGTGTGGATCAGCGTCTCCCCCTCCTGGTTGTGCTCCAAGCCAAGGATGAACGACCGGTCGATCTTCAGCGCGTCGACCGGGAACCGCTGCAGGTGAGCGAGCGAGGAGTAGCCGGTCCCGAAGTCGTCGATCGCGATCCGCACGCCGAGCGCCTTGACCTGGGCGAGGCGCCGCGCGGTCTCCTCGATGTTACGCATCAGCGTGGTCTCGGTGATCTCAATCGTCAGCGCCGCCGGCTCAAGGCCGCTGTGGGAGAGCGCTGCTTCCACGTCGACAATCAGCTGATCGGTGTCGAGCTGGCGTCCGGAGACGTTGACGGCCATCCCGATCGGATAGCCGGCCTGACGCCACTTGGCGCCCTGAGCACAGGCCTCCTCCAGGACCCACTTCCCGACCTCGACGATCAGCCCCGTCTCCTCGAGCAACGGGATGAAATCGTCGGGCTGGACGACGCCGCGCGTCGGGTGCTCCCAGCGAATCAGGGCCTCGACTCCGTTGGGGCTCATGTCTTGCAGGTCGATCGTGGGCTGATAGGCGAGGAAGAACTCGTCGTTCTCCAATGCTTCGCGCAGGTCCATCTCCAGCTCCATGCGGCTCTGCACCATGCCCTGCATCCCCGCCTCGAATACGACGTGGCGATTCTTGCCATCCCACTTCGCTCGATACATCGCGATGTCAGCGTCGCGCAGGAGATCTTCCGCGGAGGTGTGCTCTCCCGCCGCGATTCCGACGCTCGCCGTCACGGTGACCCGGGTCTCTTGGTCGGCTCCAAGCTTGAACGGAGGCTTGAGCGCATCGAGCAGACGCTCGGCGATCAGCTCGGGTCCCGCCCCCAGCGAGAGCTCCTCGGAGACCACGACGAACTCATCGCCACCTAGACGCCCCAGTGCATCGGTGGCCCGCACAACACCGTCGAGTCGCGCGGCAACCGCTTGCAGGAGCTCATCGCCGACAGCGTGACCGAGCGTGTCGTTGATGCTCTTGAAGTTGTCGAGATCTACGAACAGCGCCGCCACCGGCGTTTGACTGCGATGCGAGCGCACCAGCATCTGCTCGACGCGATCCAGGATCAACGTCCGGTTCGGCAGTCCCGTCAACGGATCGTGCGTCGCCAGGAACGAAAGCTCCTCCTCGCGCCGCGCGAGCTCTTCATCGGTCAGTCGCCGCTCAGCCTCATAGCTCTCACACATCCGCAAAACACTGAACTCGAGGCTCAGCTGCAAGATGTTCAGCGCCTGCGACAGCGTGTCAGGCGCGACGCCCATCTGCGTGGCGCAGTCCCTCAGTACCTCCGCCATCACGTTGCGCCACCAGTAGCAGCGGCGGGTCACCTCGTTCAGCGACGCCGCGCGATGAGCGGCCAGCTCGGCGAAGATCTCCCACGTTTCCCGGCCAGCCTCAATCGCGACCTCCATACCCTCCCCCGCAATCCAGCGGGCCACTGCGATCGTGGAGCTATTGCAGATCCTTTCGAAGCTCTCCTGAACCACAGCGTCGACGACTTCGCCCGACGCCGAGGTTCGCGCGACCGTCCGCTCGAGCACATCTCCGAGTCGCGCCTTCAGTGCCTCACCGAGACGAGCGAGATCCTCTCCGGGCTCATCCCCGGAAACGAACGGCGGCAGCGGCACACGCGTCTCATCTAATCCCGGGCTCGAGTGTGTAGGAGACATGGCAACTCAACACATCGGCAGTCGGCGCTCATTTCATAAGCTCGACAGCGCGCGGTAGGCAAGCCGGCCATCTCGTCACTCGTCTTCCCTCGACGTGCCGCAGATCGACCACTGCGCCCTTTTCGTCCACGAGCACCCCGATCGCATCGAAGCGCATGCTCTGAGCCTGAGGGCTCGCGTGCCTGGGGTCATCGAGCCAGGCCTGCGCAACCGGGCGATAACGCGCCAGCTGACTGGCGGACAGCCACTCCAGCGGACTCTCCCCCGTCCGCATCCCCGATGTTCCCAACTGCTGTGTCTTGACCTCAACGAAGATCAGCGTACGCCCGTCGAACGCAATCAGATCGATCTCGCCGCGACGCATACGATAGTTGCGAGCAAGCAGGGTAAAACCACGAGCCCGAAGGTGCTCGAGCGCGATCCTCTCGCCGTACCGGCCCAGCGCACGACGATGATCCCTGGGCCTACCACCTTCACCCCGCGCAGCCCGCACGCTCAACAAAGAATCGAGCGAGTCACGCAGAGGACTCTGATCGGCAGACATACATAGGACGCTACCGCCGCAAATGCGACAAACCACACACGAATGTGACAATTCTGTACCCGGTAGCTGATCGGACTGCTTCCCGGGCGGTGTCCCGTTTGTGTCCCGTTTGGCTCGCCCCGTCGGAGTAGACAGTGGAGAGCTTTCCGCGCGTCCCGGG
The DNA here is from genome assembly GCA_963779405.1 of uncultured Solirubrobacterales bacterium. GTDB lineage: Bacteria > Actinomycetota > Thermoleophilia > Solirubrobacterales > Solirubrobacteraceae > Palsa-744. The sequence goes on along the minus strand of CAVZYF010000017.1, from coordinate 184,492 downwards.
CGGGCACGTGGTCCTCCACAGGCCAACCCCAAGCGAATAGGAGCAAGCCATGTCGATGAGCAACATCAACCACGTCGTCCTCACCGGGCGACTCACGAGCGACCCCGATCTGCGCTCTCTGCCATCGGGTAGCAGCATCTGTCACCTGCGGATCGCGGTCAACGGCCGTCGCCGCGACCCGGCCGGAGCCTGGAGTGAGAAGCCCAACTTCTTCAACGCCGTCGTGTTCGGCGCCCAGGGCGAGACCGTCGCCAAGTACATGCACAAGGGGCGCCCCGTAGCGATCGACGGGCGCCTCGACTGGCGCGAGTGGAAGGCCGAGGACGGCCGCAACTTCCAAGCGGTGAGCATCATCGCCAAGACAGTGCAGTTCCTCAGCAGCCCACTCAGCGAGACGAACGGCTCCGATGACTCCTCCGGAGCGCTGCAGGGCATCACCGGAGACGAGGAGGAGCAACTGGACATCGCCGACCAGGACGCGATCGCGATGGCCGCAGCGGAAGGGTAGCTGGGGCTGCAGCTACGTCGCTTTACGGCCTAGAGCGACGTCACACACAGAGATCAGTTGCAGACGCCGCAATGCCCCACGGTGCAGCGGCATGCAGACGGGATGGGACCGGCGCGTCGTGGGCCCCAGCGGCGCACCCACTCGCGTGCCATTGCCTCCGTCCGGTCACCCATGCCGCCCGGCCAGCAGCCGCGGAACATCGCCGACACCAGCCGGTCCGTATCGGACTCGGCCCTGCTCGAGACCGCCTCGATGTGCACCACGATTCCCAGTTCGGGACGATCGGGGTGGGCGGCTCCCATGAGAGAGATATCGACCCATGGACAGCGCGGCATTAGCTACCAGCCAGGCCCTGCGGCCAGACTGCGGCCCTGCGACCAGCCGGACTGCGGCCCCCCCGCTGCCAGCCAGGCCCCGGCGCCTCACCAACACTCGCGGCAAGGCGCCGATCAGACCGGTCACTGCTCAGGCGATCTGCGGAACCCGCGCGATACTTTCCTGGTAAAGCGACATCTGCTGCGCCACCCCCTCATTGGTGAAGCCCTCAACGATGCGCATGTCCTCCACGATCAGACTCGCATCCACAAGAGTGCGCCGAAAGTCCTCACTGGCGCGTGCCGCAGAGAGCTGCTCAGCAGAGCCATGCAACTCGATGTAACCAGCCAGGTTCGCGTTCGGATCGAGCAACACGACGTCGAACCCCTCGATCCGTCCCTCCTGCTGCATACGCCCATAGAGCCCAATCGACTCGTTGAACACCTCCAAGCCACGCTCCTCACGCCCCCGCACAGGGGTACCCCAACCAATGAACAGCATCCGGTCGGCCATGCCGACCCCCCTTCCCTAACGGCCCGGCCCGTCGCTGGGCCTAGTCGCGAAAACGTACCACTCGCGACAAATCAGAGCTGCTTCTCGTTCGGGGTCACCGGCCCACGCGTGTCCTCATGCTCCTTCTCAGACCCTCTCTGTTCTCACCGAACTTCCGTCTTTGCAGGGCTTTTGTGATGCCGGAGGAGGGACTCGAACCCCCGACACGAGGATTATGATTCCTCTGCTCTAACCAACTGAGCTACTCCGGCCGGGAGGCGCAGTCTAGCCTCACCGCGAGCGGGCCGGCCTCACGAAGCGTTCCAACGAGGCTCGTCCACCGCTGGGCCAAAAAGATCGGTAATTGCGGCGAGCGGGCGTTACCCTGGGGAAGATGAGCGACCCTCGAGATGAGCCCCTGCCCGAACGGGATGACACCACCGGGTTCTTAGCTCGTTTTCGCAGGCCCCGCGGTCGCCGCGGCGCTCGACCCGCGAGCGCACCACTGGTCACAGCGGCCATCGTCGTTGTAACGATCGTCGCACTGGCCGGCCTGGATCACAGCGTCAGCGGCCTGCTCGGGGGCTCCCACCAGGCCAGCGCCGCGATGCCCACCGCCGCCGCGACCCCCGTTGCGGCCGAGCCGCGCACGACTCTGACAGCGCTGCCCGACCGCACGCGCGTCGACGGCACTGCCCCACTGTGGGTCCGGCTCTCGGGCACGCCGGCGCCCGGATCGCCGCGCCCGACGGTCAGCCCCCATGTGGCCGGCGCGTGGAGCACGAACGGCGACTCCGAGTACTTCACGCCCGCCTCGACGCTCGAGCCGTGCACCTCTTACGAGCTCACGATCCCGGCCGCGATCGATGCCAGCGGACAGACGCCGCTCGGGAAGACGAGAACGGTCGCGCTGAAGGTCGCCTGCCCGCCCGTGAAGGCCTTCCAGCAGGCGCTCGCGCGGCTTGGGTATCTCCCCTACATGTTCCGTTCGATCTACGGCCTGCATTTCCCCGGCGGCGCGGAGCCCAGGAGCATGGCCGCCCACCACGCCTTCCACCCGCCGACCGGCGTGATGGTCGCCAACGTGCACGACGCCCCGCCGCTGCACTATGGCCAGCTCGACGAGACCACGCAGGGCGCGCTCACCGTGTTCGAGGCAGCCCACGGGATCGAAGCCACCGAAACCTCGAGCGTCTCCGACGCGCGGATCTGGGAGAGCCTGCTCGCCGCCGAGACCGAAGGGCGCAGGGATCCGAGTCCCTACACGTTCGTGACGGTCTCCGAGTCCGAACCCGAGACGCTGGAGGTCCACAAGGGCAACCACGTGGTTCTCTCCACCCCCGCCAACACCGGCGTTCCGGGAGCGGAAACCCCCACGGGCATCTTCCCGATCTTCGCGCGCGACGTCTCGACGACGATGAGCGGAACGGACGTCGACGGCACCAAATACGACATTCCCGACGTCCCCTGGGTCAACTACTTCAACGGCGGCGACGCGGTGCACGGGTACGAACGCGGTTCCTACGGCTTTCCCCAGTCAAACGGCTGCGTCGAGCTCCCGATCGCCACCGCCAAAACGGTCTTCGGGATGCTGGCGCTGGGCGACATCGTCTATATCACCGGCTGAACGACGACGTTTTGCCCGACGAGCCCCCGAACGACGCAGACCGCCTGAGCGCGAGCCGGTCAGACGCGCACCCGCCGCTGCCGCGCGACAAACGCGGCTGGCAGGTCTCCCCCGCCCCCGACGGGCGCGGCATGCCCGAGCAGACGCCGAAAGGCCCTCCGGCGCACCGCCGGCCGGGCTTCATGTGGTTTGTCGGGATCCTGCTGGCGATCAACCTGCTGTCGGTTCTGTTCTTCCACCCTTCATCCGGCGAACAGCGGGTAACGGTCCCGTTCAGCCCGTACTTCCTGGAACAGGTCAAGGGCGACGCGGTCCATTCGATCTCCTCCAAGGGCGACACGATCCAGGGCGAGCTCAAGGCCAAGCAGCGCTATCCGGCGAGTGACACGAAGGCGACCCCGACGAAGCTGTTCGCGACGCAGGTGCCGAGTTTCTGGAACGGCAGCCAGCTATCCGCGCTGCTGCAGGAAAAGGGCGTGGAGATCAAGGCTGAATCGACGAACACGAGCACTTCGCTGCTGGCCGAGATCCTGCTCGGATTCGGCCCTACGCTGCTGATCGTCGGCCTGTTCGTGCTGATTGCCAGACGTGCCGCGAAGGCCGGCGGGGCGATGGGCGCACTCGGCAACTTCGGGCGCTCGCAGGCGCGGCGCGTCGATCCGGAAACGATCCGCGTCACATTCAGAGACGTCGCCGGGATCGACGAGGCCAAGGCCGAGCTGTCGGAGATCGTCGACTTCCTGCGCAACCCCGAGCGCTACGGGCGCCTGGGCGGACGCATGCCCCACGGCGTGCTGCTCTCAGGCGCACCCGGCACAGGGAAGACACTGCTCGCGCGCGCGGTGGCGGGCGAGGCACACGCCGCGTTCTTCTCGATCTCCGCTTCGGAGTTCATCGAGGCGATCGTCGGCGTCGGCGCCTCGCGGGTGCGCGACCTGTTCGCCAAGGCCAAGGAGGCGGCGCCGGCGATCATCTTCATCGACGAGCTCGACGCGATCGGACGCTCGCGCCAGGGTTCGGTGTCGGTCACCGGCGCCAACGACGAGCGCGAGCAGACGCTCGACCAGATCCTGACCGAGCTGGACGGCTTCGAGAGCTCCGAGGCCGTCGTCGTGCTGGCAGCCACGAACCGGCCCGACGTATTGGACTCGGCGCTGCTGCGGCCCGGCCGCTTCGATCGCCGCGTCGCGGTCCAGGCCCCTGACCGCACCGGCCGGCGTGAAATCCTCGAAGTGCACACGCGCTCGATCCCGCTCGCGGAGAGCGTCGACCTCGACGCGCTGGCCGCGAGCACCCCCGGGATGGTCGGCGCCGACCTTGCGAACCTCGCCAACGAGGCCGCCCTGCTCGCCGCCCGGCGCGAACACGAGAAGGTCGAGATGGCTGACTTCACCGACTCGCTGGAGAAGCTGATGCTGGGCTCCCCGCGCGGCATCGTGCTCTCTCCCGCCGACCGCGAGCGCACCGCCTACCACGAGTCCGGCCATGCGCTCGTCGGCATGCTCACGCCGGGCGCCGACCCCGTCAGGAAGGTCTCGATCATCCCGCGCGGGATGGCCCTTGGCGTGACCCTCTCGACGCCCGACGCAGATCGCGTCTCCTATTCGCTGGAGGACCTGCAGGCCAAGATTCGCGTGGCCCTCGGTGGCCGCGTGGCCGAGGAGATCGTCTACGACACGATCACCTCGGGCGCCGAGTCCGACATCCAGCAGCTGACCGCGATCGCGCGCCAGATGGTCGGGCGCTGGGGCATGAGCGAGACGCTCGGCCCAATCGCGGTGCTGCCGGCGGACGGCGAGGGGCCGTTCCTACCGGGCGCGAGCGAGACCTCGGAGTCGACCCAGCGCCTCGTCGATGAGGAGGTGCGCAAGCTCGTCGAGAGCGCCCACGAGCAGGTCACACAGCTGCTCGTAGACCATCGCGACCAGCTCGAGAGCCTCGCGCAGGCGCTGTTGAAGGCGGAGACGCTCGACGCACGCGACGCTTACGCGGCGGCAGGCGTGCCCGCGCATATTGAAGAGCCAGCGGTCATCTCCTGAGCCATCTTTCAACAGCGGGCGTCGTGCTAGGCGCTGTTTGACCGGCGGCTCTGCCTGGCAGTTGCAGCCATCACCGCCTGCCATGCTTCGGCGGTGGCCACGCCACCGACAGATCCTCCCGAGCAGATCCGCGTTCGTCGCGAGGCAGCTCGGCGTGCAAGGAGCCGCCAGCGCCGTCAGGCCGCCGGCCTGCTCGCCGTGCTGATCCTCGCCGTGGGTGCCGTGCTGGTGGGCAATCTCGCCGGGGGCAAAGCGGGGGGCTCCAGCGCCAAGACACAAGACGTTGCCGGCCGCGCGCAGGCCGCGCGCGGTGCGAACCACCCCGGGCAGCGCACGTCTGGACAGACGGACGGAACGACGGCAAATAGCACCGCCGCCACAGGCCCGGGGACGGGTACGGGCAAGCCCGGAAAAGAAGCTGTGCCGATCCTGATGTACCACGTGATCGCAGCGCCGCCCGCGGGCGCCCCGTTCCCCGGCCTGTACGTTCAGCCGAGCGAGTTCGCCACACAAATGGAAGCGCTGAAGCGCGCCGGCTGGCACGCCGTGACGCTCGACCAGGTGCAGGCGTACTGGCAGCACGGCATTTCGCTGGGACCGGGCAAACCGATCGTGGTGAGCTTCGATAATGGCTACCAGTCGCAATACACCCAAGCGCTGCCCGTATTGCGCCGGCTCGGCTGGGTGGCCGATGAGAACGTGCAGCTGACCGGCCTGCCGCCCTCCCAGGGCGGCCTCAGCCAGGCGCAGATCAAAGGGCTCGTCGTGGCGGGCTGGGAGCTCGACACGCAGGGCTTCAGTCACGCCGACCTAATCACGCTCGACTCTGAGCAGTTGCACTACCAGGTGGCCATCGCGCGCAGCATCGTCCAGCGGCGCTTCGGCGTACCGGTGAACTGGTTTTGCTACCCCTCCGGTCACTACGACGCGACCGTGATCGCCGCTGTCAAGGACGCCGGCTACTCCGGGTCCACGACCGTCGTCCCGGGCTGGGCGCACCCAGGCGAAGACCCCTACCGGTTGCACCGGCTGCGCGTGCTGGGGGAAACCTCACCGCAAGCGTTGCTCGCCGAGATCGCGAGCATCCGCGACGACCCGCCGGCGCCTCCCTCCTACAACGGCGCCTGAACGTCTCGGGTCAGTCGCCGTGTTCTCCGCCGGCACCGATCAGTCCCCGCTCCAGTGCGTAGCCCACGAGCTCCGCGCGGGTGGAGAGCCCGAGCTTCTGGAGAATATGCGCGCGGTGGGTCTCCACCGTTCGCACCGACAAGTACAGCTGCTCGCCGACCTCGGCGTTGGTGTTTCCGAGTGCGATCAGCCGCAACACATCGACTTCGCGTGTCGAGAGATCATCCGGTGGGGGCGTCGCGCCCCGATCGACCATTTAGGTAGAAGATATCGTCTGGCAGGGTTCTCCCGTGGGAGAGGTACAGCCGCGTCGTCAGCTCCTCGCAAGAACCCGCGTCATTGGGTGGTCGGCATTGAGGAACTTCTCGACCGCGTCGACGTCGAGTGGGCGGGAGAAGAGGAAGCCCTGTCCGTGGTCGCAGTGTTCGCGCTGCAGCGTCTCGAGCTGGGAGCGCTCCTCGATGCCCTCGGCGAGCGTCTCGATGTCGAGCGTCTTGCCGAGCTGCACGAGCGTGTGGATCAGCGCGGCCGACCCCTTCGATCCGGCGATGCCGCTGATGAACGAGCGGTCGATCTTCAGGGCGTCCACGGGGAACTGACGCAGGTAGGCGAGCGAGCTGTAGCCGGTGCCGAAGTCGTCGATCGCGATTCGGACGCCGAGCTGCTTGAGCATGCGTAGGCGCTCGGCGGTCGCCTCGGCGTCGCGCATCAGCGTGGTCTCGGTGATCTCCAGGGTCAGCGTCGTCGGGTCGAGGCCGCTCTCTGCGAGGGCGCCGCGCACGTCCTCGATCAGCTCGTCGTCGTCGAGCTGGCGCCCGGATACGTTCACGGACATGCCAATCCTGTGGCCATCGCCGTACCAGTTCGCGGCTTGCATGCAGGCCTCCTGCAGCACCCAGCGTCCGATCGGGACGATCAGCCCGCTCTCCTCCGCGACCGGGATGAACTCGATCGGCGCGATCACACCGCGCGTGGGGTGGCGCCAGCGGATCAGCGCCTCGACCCCGATCACCCGCTCCGATTGCAGGTCGAAAGTGGGCTGGTATTGGAGGAACAGCTGCCGCTGCTCGAGCGCCTCGGCCAGGTCCATCTCGAGCGTGAGCCGATCCCGGGCCGCGGTCTGCATGCTGGACTGGAAGAGCATGTAATGGCTTTTGCCGGCGGCCTTCGCCTCGTACAGGGCGACATCCGCGTCGCGCAGCAGCTCGGCGGCGCTCGCACGCTCGCCGAGCGCGATGCCGACGCTGGCCGTGAGCGACAGCTGCCGTCCGGTATGGCCGTCGATCTCGTAGGGCTGGCGCAACACTTCCAGCAGGCGCTCGGCGACGAGCTCGGGACCGGCGTCGAGCGCGGAGCCCTCGACCAGGACGACGAACTCGTCGCCGCTGAGCCGGGCCGCCGTGTCGCCCTCGCGGACGACCCCTTCGAGCCTCGTGGCGACTGTCCGCAGCAGCTCGTCGCCCGCGGCGTGTCCGAACGTGTCGTTGACGTGCTTGAAGCCGTCGATGTCGATGTACAGCGCCGCGACCGGAATCTGCTGCCGGCGCGCACGGGCGAGCATCTGCTCGGCGCGGTCGAGCGCCAGCACGCGGTTGGGCAGCCCGGTCAGCGCGTCGTGCAACGACTGGTGGCGAAGCTCTCCGGTCTTCTCCTGGACCATCCCCAGAGCGCGCGCGCGCGAGCGCGTCAGCACCAGCACCAGTGCGAACAGCAGCAGGCTGATGATCGCCCCCACGAGGAACAGCGCCAGTCCCTGCGCATTGGCGGAGAGCCCGCTCGCGGACGCCGAGCCACGCACGACCGCCCTCCAGGTGCCGTCGATCTGCAGCGTGGTTTCATGGGTGAAGGCGCCTGCCGGTGAAGCCGTGCCGACCTGGCCGATCAGCTTTTCGCTCTCGCCGGGGTTGCTGTGGTAGAGGGCCACGCCGAGGCCGTGGTGCGCGCCAATCGCTTCGTGGATCAGAGCGGTGATTGCAAACGAGCTCCCGACCCACCCGGCGACCGCCGCACGGCGCTGCGCGACGCTCTGCAGGCTCGCGCCCCGCCTGTAAAACGCGGCTTCGACAAACAGCGTGCTCACGTTCTGAACCGTCACGGGGTAAACAAGGAACTGTCCACTGTCGGTGATCGACTGCATCAGCTTGGCCTGCGAGGTTCCGCCGTCCGCGAATCCACCGATCGGTGAGGCGGGGTTGCACCAGTCACCCTGCACCAGCTGCCCAACTTCCCGGGTGTAAGGCGTCACGGTCCCGCCGGCCGAGAGCAGGCAGTAGCGCGCGCGTCCGCTGGGAGCAACGGGTGTGGTCGTGCCTCCCACGAACGCCCGAAACGCGGGGTCGGCGGCGCGTCGTGCCTGGAAGGCCGCCAGGTCGGCCGCCGGCACCGCTTCCACGACGGTCGTTCCGAGTCCACTCACCTCCCGCTGCTTACCCTGGAGCTGAGCGAACCACTGATCGAAGCGGGTGGCGCTCAAATGCGGCTGCATCGTCAGCACGGCACGTAGGGTCGCCACGAAGTCGGCGTCACGTTGCAGCAGCGTCTCCACCGTCTCGTTCACGTCGGTCGAGCTGGTTTGGAACTCCTGCTTATCGTGCGCGCGTACGCTCGAGCGCCACAGCAGCGCGCTGCCGAGCGAGGTCGCCAGACCGACGAGAAGGATCGTGCAGGCAAGGATCATCCACCTTCTCCGGCTCATGGCTGTTCGGGCCGTCAGCGCGTCCACGGGCTCGTCCGACTCGGGGAGCCTTTCTGGCGGCTGTGGCATATCAATTGCATCGACTCGCCACGCCCCTGGTGAGACCGTAGTTATCCGCGAATACCGAATATTCGACGGATCCACAAGAAAAGAACAATATGGGAAATAGGCGACGCGGGCCGAGGTGGAAGGTTAGCCTCCGGCGATCGATGCACTCCCGCGTGGGGCCGATGAGCCTTCCGAGGTCCTCACGCCGTGCTGACCTACCGCCGTGCTCGATCAACTCCGCTTGCCGATGGAGGAAACCCGTACGCCCGGCGAGACGAGCACCTCGGGGTGCGCTTCCGTGATCACGTGCCTGCGCAGCGTGGCTTCGGAGACCGCACGGGGTGTCGGCGACACGAAGCGGTAGACGATCAGGCCGTTTACGTCCTCGCGGCTGAGCAGGTGAAAGCCGGGCGCCGGGGGGCTGGCAGCCGAGGCCCGCAGCGGCGCGTAGCCGGTCTCGTCGATCTCGCTCACCGTCACTTTTGTGCCCTCGGCGAGGTTGACCGGTCGCAGATCGGCCAGCGGCGGTAGGTAGTACTCGAGCGGCGCGGCGCCAAGCTCGACGGTCGTGATCACACGGTGAGCAGCGGCGATGCGGTTCCCGGCGGCGGCACTGCCACGCAACACCTTCGCCACGCCGCGCCAATCGCCGCGCTGCAGGCGCGGGCTGAGGTCGACGTCGATCGTTATCGCAAGCCCCGCCAGTGCGATCAGCGCCGCGAGCACCGCGCCCGTGCGCCCCGCCCTTCGGGCCACGACGACCACCGCGATCAGGGCTGTTACCGGGATCATCGCCGCGACGAGATTGCGCGGCGCCAGGTAGTCGGCGCCGAACGCGATCAGCGCGATCGGCAGCAGCACCCCGCAGGCCGCGATCGCCAGCGCGACCAGCGCGCCCCGCTCCTCGCACGGGTCGAGCACGCTCCACAGGCCGTAGCCGATGCCCGCGAGGATCGGCAGCGCCACGAGCAGCTCGATGCCGTGTCCGAGCGGCGCGCCCGAATAGCCCGTCAGGTAGTACTGCGGGATCGCTTGCAGGCGGCTCGTGAGCGCCCATTCGCCGATCCACTGCGCGCCGTGGCCACCCTGCGCGGAGGCCAGCGGCAGCAGCGCGAGGCCGACGAGGACCGGCACCGCACATGCGAGCAGCGTGGCGCGCCTGCGCGCACCATCGTGCAGAAGCAACATCACGATCATCGGGGCGAGCAGGAATGCCGCGAAGTAGTGGCTCAGCAGCGCCAGCGAGGCCGTCACGGCAAAGGCCGCCAGTCGCCGTGGCGTCGGCTCCTGCCGCGCACGCAGGAAGCAGAGCATCGCCAGCGCGCCCGTCAGCACGAACAGCCCGTACGCGCGCGCCTCCTGGGAGTACCACACGAACAGTGGGTTCACCGCGACGAACGCGGCAGCCGCGATCGCCGTCGCGCGGCGGCCGGTCAGCTCGCGCCCGATCGCCCATGCGACCGCAACGGTCGCGACACCGAACACGGCCGAGGGCAGGCGCAGCGCGACGGCGCCCGTGCCGAATGCGCGCGACCACGCCCAGATCAGCACGTACCAGAGCGGCGGTGTGTTCTCGGTATGGACGACCGAGTGCAGCGTCGCCCCGAGGCTCGCGTGCAGCACGTGCACGGGGGTGAACGCCTCGTCGTACCAGAAGCTCTGCAGCCCGAGCGTCGAGAACCGCAGCGCGGTGGCGAGCAGCAAGAGCGCCGCGAGCGGCCACCATTCGGGCAGCGCTCCTCTGCGCGCGGCGGCGGCCGGGTGCGCACCCGCCGGCGAGGAGACCGCCGCGCTCACCGCGCAAGCTCCGACAACAGGCCCGTCGTGTTCACTGGTCGCCCTCCGGCAAGGGGATCGCCGCGCTCACTGGGTGACTTCCGGCGAAGAGCCTTCGGGACTTCCCGCCGCGCCCGCCGCAGCCTTCCCGCAGAACTCCGCCGGCGTCGCCGCGCCAAAGCAGCCATAGCGGAACGCCGGCGCGTCTTCGGCCTTCGGCGGCAGGTACCAGCCGCCGCGCGCGGCGCGCCGTCCGTCGAGCACCGGCCCGGTCATCTGCAGGCACAGCTGGATCCGCTCTTTTGGCGGTCCCGGCGTCGTGTTGCCGCAGACGATGTCGCGCGTGGTGTGGCCATAGATGTCCTGTTCGGTGGACACGTTCTTGTAGTCGTGGCCGGTGTACTCCCGCCACGTGCGCAGGTCCGCGTTCAGGCGATGGTTGACGTGCGTCTGGTCGATCACGTCGTTGACCGTCGCGACGGCGAGCAGCAGACCCGCGAGGATCAGCAGCGTCACCTCGACCAGCCGGCGGCGTCCCGTCCCGGACAGCTCCCGGTCGCGTGGCTGAATCCACTCGGGCAGGCGCTTCCAGCGGCCACCGTCGACGGGAGTCGCGTCCGGGAGAGGAGTCGCGGCGTCGCTCATCCGACGGGTACCAACAACGGAGCCAGCTGATGGACGATGAACAGCACCTGCACCGCCAGCGTCGCGGCGAGCAGGCGGCGGTCGCGCACGACCACGGCCAGCGGCAGCGACCACAGCGTGTACCACGGCAACAGCCACGTGCTCGTCACCGAGATCGCGAGCAGCGTCCAGCCGGAGGCCGCGACCCAGTCATAGCCCCGCCACGTGCGCCACAGCAGGTATCCGACGATCAGCACGAGGCCCGCCTTGAGCAGGTCGTGATCGATCGGGAACACCCCCGGCTTGCCGACCAGGTGCGCGAGCTCGGTCGGGAAGCTGTCGGTCGAGACGAACGCCGCGTCGCGGTTCAGCGCGGCGACGAGGTCGATCCCGTGGATCCCAAACACGGCGTAGCCGACCAGCGCGGCGAGCGCCAGCGCTCCCAGCGCGCCGAGGATCGGGGCGAGCCTGCGGCGCGAGAGGATCATGAACGGCAAGCAGCGCCGCGACGGTCGCCTTCACGAGCGCGCCCGCCACCACCGAGGCAGCGGCCGAGGCGTCGCGTCCGGCGAGCGAGAAGCTGACCGCGGCCATCATGAACAGCGTCATGATCAGGTCGTTGTGCGCGCCCCCGAGGCCGTAGATCACCCACAGCGGGTTCGCGCCGACCACGAGCAGCGCGAGCACCGGGTCCAGGCCCCGCACGCGCGCGCAGCGCCAGGTGAGCGCGAGCGTGCCGGCACCGGCGAGCAGCGCCTCGAGTTTCATCCCCCACAGCGCGCCCTTCACGCCGAGCGGCGCCAGCGGGTAGGAGAGCAACGTGTACAGCGGGCCGTAGGCAGTGGCGACGTGCTTCCAGTCTTTGCCGACGTATTGGTAGACCGGGTCGCGGACGATCGCGATCGGGCCGTGCGTGTAGGGGTTGATCGCGTGCTCGACGCCCATGCGCGCGTAGGCGATGTAGCTGAACACATCGGTCGAGATCAGAACCGGGCCGACGAACACGATCAGCTGCAGCGCCCCCACGAGCACGATCGCCCAGCGCTTTGAGATCCGCCCCGCGAGCCCCAGCAGCACCGCGTAGGCGCCGGTGAAGGCGAGCAGCGCGATCAGGAAGGTGCGGTAGCCGAGACGCGTCCCGATCCCGCTCAGCCAGCCGGCGATGTCGGGCTGTTTGGGGATCAGCACCGAGTGCCCGACCGCCGCGTCGAGCACGATCTCCAGCGTGGCGGCGAGCAGCACGAGCGCGCACAGGACGATCAGCGCCCGCGCCCAGCGCTCCGCCTGCGGATGCTCGCGCAGCCGCGCAAAGCGCGAGGCGCTCAGACGCCGCGGCGCTCACCGGCGGCCCTGCCGCCGGGGATCTCACGAGCGCTGCAGGACCTGACAACGCCGCCGCCGCTCCCTACAACGCTGTCCAAACCGTCTTTGTCTCCAGGTAGGCGTCGAGACCGTCGTGGCCGTGCTCGCGGCCGATGCCGGAGGCCTTGAAGCCGCCGAACGGCGCCGACGGATCGACCACTCCCCAGGTGTTGATGTAGACCATGCCCGCGTGCAGCATCGCGGCCAGGCGGTGGGCGCTTGCAGACATCGCGCGTCCAGACGCCGGCGGCCAGGCCGTACTCGCTGGCGTTCGCCCTGGCCGCGACCTCCTCGAGCGAGTCGTACGGAGAGGCCACCAGCACCGGCCCGAAGATCTCCTCGCGGGAGATCCGCAGCTCGTCGGAGGTCGTGGCGAACAGCGTCGGCGCGACGAAGTAGCCGCCGCTGTCGGTCAAGCGCCGCCTCGCCGCCGGCGAGCACCTCGGCGCCTTCGGCGCGACCTGCCTCGATGTAGCCGAGCACCCGCTCCTGCTGCTCGGCCGAGACGAGCGGCCCGAGCTGGGTGCCGGGATCCAGGCCCGGACCGAGTCGCGCCGCCTTGGCCGCGTCGGCGAGGCCGCTCATCACCTCGTCGAAGCGCTCCGCGGGGACGAACAGGCGCGAGCCGGCGTTGCACGCCTGCCCGGAGTTGAAGTAGATCGCCTGGAAGGAGCCCTTCACCGCCGCGTCGATGTCGGCGTCGGGCAGGATGATGTTCGGCGACTTGCCGCCGAGCTCGAGCGTCACGCGCTTGAGCGCTTTGCCGGCCTTCGCGCCGATCTCGCGCCCGACCGCGGTCGAGCCGGTGAAGGCGATCTTGTCGACGTCCGGGTGATCGACGAGCGCCGCGCCGGTCTCGCCGTCGCCGGTGAGCACGTTCAGCGACGCCCGGCGGGAAGCCGACCTCGAGCGCCAGCTCGCCGAGCCGCAGCGCGCTCAGCGGCGTCTGCTCGGCCGGCTTGAGCACGACCGTGCAGCCGGCGGCGAGCGCCGGGCCGAGCTTCCATGCGGCCATCAGCAGCGGGAAGTTCCAGGGGATGATCTGCCCGCACACGCCGACCGGCTCGCGGCGGGTGTAGCAGTGCATGTTCGGCGCGCGCGACCGGCAGCACGCCCGCCCTCGATCTTCGTCGGCCAGCCGGCGAAGTAGCGCAGGTGCCCGATCGCCCCGTTCACGTCGACGTACTGGGCGAGGCCGACCGGCTTGCCGTTGTCCAGCGACTCGATCTGCGCGAGCTCCTCGGCGCGCTCTTCGATCGCGTCGGCCAGCGCGTGCATCAGGCGCTCGCGCCCGGCGGCGGGCATCGATGGCCCAGGGGCCCTCGGCGAACGCCGTCGCGCGCCGCCGCGACCGCCCGCGTCCACGTCCTGCGCACCCGCCTGCGGCACCTCGCGCGATCTCGCGGCCCGTGGCGGGGTCGAGCGTCGCGAACGTGCGCCCGTCGGCCGCCTCCAGCGCTCGGCGCCGATCAGCAGGCGCTGGGGACTGGAGATGAACGCGCGCGCGGCGTCCCCCAGCGCGTCGGGGAGGGTGTTGCGGAGCTGGCGGTGTCGGCTGCGGCGGTCATTGCGGCTCCTTGCGGATGGCTTCTACGGCTTCAGCACGATCTTAAGCGCCTCGCGCCGGTCATACAGCGCGTAGGCCTCCGCGGCGTCGTCGAGGGCCATGTGGTGGGTGACGAGCGGGCTCGGGTCGAGCAGCCCGGCGGACATCATCGCCATCACGCGGTCGACGTGCGCGATCACGTTCGCGTGGCCCGCGCACAGCTGCAGCGACTTGATCCACAACAGGCCCATGTGCAGCTCGCAGCGCTCGGCGTAGACTCCGATCGCCTGCACGGTCCCGCACTTGCGCGTCAGGCGCAGCGCGAGATCGAGCGCCTTGGGGTGACCGACGGCGTCGATGCACACGTCCACCCCGCGCCCTTCCGTGGCCGCGCGCGCGGCGGCGCGCGGGTCCCCCTCGCTCAGGTGCACGGGCTCGGCGCCGAAGGACTCCGCCATCGCCAGGCGCTCGGCGACCGAGTCGACGGCGATCACGTGCGCCGCGCCGGACGCCTTCGCCGCCTGCACCGCGCACAGCCCCACCGGCCCGAGGCCGAGCACCGCGGCGACATCGCCGGCGCGCAGGCCGCTCTCGGCGACGGCGTGGTAGCCGGTGCCCATCACGTCGCCGGCGAACAGGGCCGTCTCGTCGCTCATCCCGGCGGGCACCTTGCGCAGCACGAGATCGGCGTTTGGCACCAAAGCCCGCTCGGCCTGCGTGCCCTGGAGCGCGCCGAGCGCCGCGCCGTGGCCGAACGTGCGCGAGGAGTCGCACTTGTGAAAGGCGCCGCGGCGGCAGAACCAGCAGCGCCCGCACGCGGTCTGAAAGCAGCCGAGCACGCGATCGCCGACCTGCACGTCGCGGACATCCGGACCGGCCTCGATCACCGTGCCGACGTACTCGTGCCCGATCGTGAAGCCCGGCTCGATCTGCACGCGGCCGTGGTAGATGTGCAGGTCCGACCCGCACACGCCCGTCGCCTCGATCTGCACGATCGCGTCCCCGGCGTCGATCAGCTCCGGCTCGGGAACCTCCTCGACGCGCACCTCGCCGGGAGCTTGAAAGGTGACCGCGCGCATCGACGGTTCAGCCTAGAGAACGGCGGCGTCTTTTGGCGCCACCCGAGCCTCGGAAACCCATATGCTGCTGAGCCGATGGGCGAGATCTCAAAGGCGGTGCTGATCACCGGCTGCTCCTCCGGCATCGGCGAGGCCACCGCGCGCCGCCTGGCCGCCGGCGGCTGGACCGTGTACGCCACCGCCCGCCGGTTGGAGGCGATCGAGCACCTGAAGGACGCCGGCTGCCGCACTTTGGCGCTCGACGTGACCGACGAGGCCTCGATGCGCGCGGCGGTGGACGAGGTGGAGCGCGCCGAGGGCGCCGTCGGCGTGCTCGTCAACAACGCCGGCTATAGCCAGGGCGGCGCGATCGAGCAGGTTCCGCTGGAGGCCGTGCGGCGCCAGTTCGAGACGAACGTGTTCGGCTTGATCGCGATCACCCAGATGGTGTTGGGCGGGATGCGCGCGCAACGCTGGGGCAAGATCGTGAACATCGGCTCGATGGGCGGGCGCTTGACGTTCCCCGGCGGGGGTCTCTACCACGCGACCAAGTACTCGTTGGAGGCGATCTCAGACGCGCTGCGCTTCGAGGTCAAGGGCTTTGGGATCGACGTCGTGCTGATCGAGCCCGGCCTGATCACCACCGAGTTCGGCGCCACCGCTGTGGCGAAGGCCGGCGAGGTCGGCCGGAGACGGCCCGTATGCCGAGTTCGACGCGAAGGTCTCGGCGCTCACCACGCGTGTCTACGAAGGCCCGATGCGCCACCTCGGCGGCGGCCCGGATGTCGTGGCGAAGGCGATCGATAAGGCGATCTCCCGCCGCCGCGCGCCGTCGCGTGTCCCTGTGACGGCCTCGGCGCACCTGTCGATCCTGCAGCGCAAGCTCACCCCGGACCGTGTCTGGGACGCGGCGATGCGCTCCCAGTTTCCCCAGCCCAAGTAACGGCCGCTACGACCGCGACCGGTAACGGCCGGCTGGGGACGTCCCACCTGGAATCCCTGGGCGTAGTCGACGCCGAAGTCGCGCAACAGTTCGACCGTCGGCGCGTCGCCAACGTACTCGGCGATCGTCTGCTTGCCCATGCCGCGGGCGAGCTCCACGAGCGCCTTGACGACGAGCTGATCCTTCAGCGAGGCAGGCAGGCCGCGGATGAAGTCGCCGTCGATCTTCAGGTACTGAAACGGCAGGTGCTTGAGGTACTGAAAAGAACCGAACCCGGCCCCGAAATCGTCGAGCGCGACGGCACAACCAAGCGCCTGCACACCGGCGCAGAAGTCCCGTGCGCGCGCCATGTCGGAGATCGCGGCGGTCTCGGTGATCTCGATCACGAGCTGCGCGGGATCGACGTGCGCGAGCGCGAGCCGCGCTTCGATCTCGGCGAGCATCCCCCCGTCGGTGATCGACAGTGACGAGCAATTGATCGCGATCCGCGTGCCGCATTCCCCGTGCTCCCCCGCGAGCAGTGTGGCCACCTGGGCCAGCACCGTCCGGTCGATCTCGCGGATCAGGCCGTAGCGCTCGGCCGCGGGCAGGAATCTGCCGGGCGCCACCAGCTGCCCACCCGGATCGTCGGCGAGCCGCACGAGCGCCTCGTAGTGCGACACAGTCCCGTCCCGCAACGACACGATCGGCTGGTAATGCAACACGAACAGCTGCTCCTCCAGGGCGCGGCGCAGCCGCGCCAGCCACGGCCGCCGGTGCAGTCCCGCCGGAGAGGACAGGCCGCCTGTAGATGACGGGCCGCCTGTATGCGAGCGGGGCTCGGTCAAGCCGGCATAGCGGTTGTGCACGGGCCGCGGTGGTGTCCACAGGAACAGGCGTGGTGTCGCCGCAATCGTCGAAGTCAGCACGGCCTGGGTTTCGACAGCGCGCGGGGCTCCCCTGCGCGCCCACCGTTATGAGTTCTCATGAGTTCTCGCCCAAAAGCCTCAGCAAACCCACACAAAGACGCGCATGGCGCACATCAGGCCCGTGAGTAAGACCGCCGCGCGCGATCGGAGATCACCAGCAACAGCGCGAGCAGCACGAAGTTCATCACCACCGACGAGCCTCCGTAGGCGACGAACGGCAGCGTCACCCCCGTCAGCGGGATCACGCGCGTTACGCCGCCGACGATCACGAACACCTGCATCGCGACGACGAACGACAGTCCTGTCGCCAGCAGCTTGGAGAACGAGTCCTTCGCCAGCATCGCCGTCTTCAGGCCGCGGGCGACGAACAGCAGGTAGACGAGCAGCAGGCCGGCGGCGCCGAAGAGACCGAGCTCGTCGGTGATGACCGCGTAGATCATGTCGCTTTCGGGGACCGGCAGGATCGAGGAGCCGCCGGGCAGGTGTAGCAGCGACTGGTCAAAGCCCGTCCCCAGCAGCCCGCCATCGGCCTGGGCGAACAGTGCCTGGCCGAGCTGGTAGCTGGTCCCGCTCCTGAATAGCGTCGGATCGAGCGGGTGTTCCCAGGCGAGCACGCGCGCGTGCACGTGCTCGACATGCCCGGCGACGAACCACGCGCCGAGCGCGAACAGGACCAGGCCGATCAGCGGGAACGAGAAGCGTCCGGTGGCGACATACAGCAGCGCGAGGAAGGCGCCGTAGAACATCAGCGAAGTGCCCAGCTCGCCCGTGAGCAGCAACGTGCCCATCGCCGCGCCCCATACCAGCAGCATCGGGCCGAACTGCTTCATCGGCGGGATTGTCAGGCCCAGTACGCGCCGCCCGCCGGTCACGAGGATCTGGCGGTTGTCGCGCAGATAGCTCGCCAGGAAGATCACGATCGCGACCTTCCCGAGCTCAGCAGGCTGAAAGGAGACGCCGCCGACGTGGATGTCGAGGTAGGCGCCGTTGACCTGCTCGCCGATCACGGGCAGGCGCGGCAGTACGGTCATGCCGATGCCGATGGCCGCGATCGTGTAGCGATAGCGCTCGAGCACGCCCACGCCCCGGCGGCGCAGGGCGAGGATCGTCGCGGCGAACAGCACCAGTCCGAGCACCATCCACTGCGCCTGCTGGCGCGCCAGCGTTGGGTTGATGCGGTAGACCATCACGATCCCCACGCTCGCGAGCACCGCGCCCAGCGGGAACAGGTAGGGGTCGGCGTCGGGCAGGCAGAAGCGGATCACCAGATGCCCGGCCACGCACAGCACGAGGAACAGCGCGCCGTAGGTCAGCGACACGCTGGAGGCGTGGTTCAGCGTGAGGCTGGTCGCCGACCCCCGCGAGGTGTCCTGGACCTGGATGAAGATCGCGGTGAAGCCCGCCGTGACCAGCAGCGCGGCGGGGATCAGCCCCAACAGCTCGCGGTTTCTCGGGCTCAGCATCGGTCGAGGGTAGCCCGCCGAGCGGCGTGGATGCTCCGGAAGGGCAGGTACCCTTCGCCGATGAACGACGACGAGCGCCCACCCTCGCTGTGGGTGGGCATGTGGAAGCGCTTCCTGATCGGCGGCGTGCTGATCGTGCTGCTCAGCGGCGGGGCGACCGCGACGGTCGCGCTGAACACCGCGAGCGGGCTCGCGCACGAGATCTTCCCCGCCGTCAACCAGATCGAAGCCCCCAAGGGCCTCGTCACGCCCGAATACAGCGGCGGCCCGCAGACCTTCCTGATCCTCGGCTCCGACCGCCGCGAAGGCTCGAAGGACTCCTACGACAAGGAAGACCCGCCGCACTCGGACACGATCCTGCTCGTGCGCTTCGACCCCGAACAGGGTCAGACCTCCGTGCTCTCGATCCCGCGCGACCTGATGGTCAACATCACGACGCCCTCGGGCCAGGTGTACGCAAACGAAAAGATCAACGCCGCGTACACGATCGGCAGCCGACTCGGGGGCGCGAAGGGCGGGATCGTGCTCGCGGCCGAAACGATCAAGCGCGAAGTCTTCCCCGAACTGAAGCTGAACGGGATCGTCGACGTGAACTTCCGGGGCTTCATCCAGGTCGTCGACACGCTCGGCTGCGCCTACGTGAACGTCGATCATCGCTACTACAACGAGAACGTCGGCACCACCGAAACGGACTACACGTCGATCAACCTGCAGCCCGGCTATCAGAAGCTCTGCTACGAAAACGCGCTCGACTACGTGCGCTACCGCCACACCGACTCGGACTTCGTGCGCGTCGCGCGCCAGCAGGACTTCCTGCGCGACCTGCGCGAGCAGATCGACCCCGCCAACGAGATCGGCCAGATCGACACCGTCGCGAAAGCCGTCGGGCACGCGATCACCTCGACCTTCCACGCCTCCGCCGAAGAGCTGATCGAACTTGCGAAGCTGATCGCCTTCTCCCAGTCAAAGCCCCTGCGCCAGGTCAAATTCCAGACCACGAACGTCGACGCCCAGATCAACGGCGGCTCCTACGTGACCTCGAACCCGGCGCTCGAGCAGGCGACGCTCGAGGACTTCCTGCACGGCGACGAACATCTGGAGCCTCCCCGCGTCCAAGCCCAGCGGGCACAGCTCGAGCTCGCACCACCACCACTCCTCCGGCGGCGTCTCGCCGCGCGCGATCGGCCTGTACCCGACCACCTCGGCCGGCGAGAGCGAAACGGTCAAGGCCGCCCTCGAAGTCCCCTTCCCGGTCCTCTACCCGACGCTACAGACCGGCCCGGGCGAACAGCAGCAGGTGCGCGCGTACACGCTCAAAGACCAGCAGGGCAACCGCCACCACGCCTATGTGATCGTCTGGCAGCAGAACTCGATCGGCGGCTACTACGATTTCGAGGGCACCGACTGGCTGAACCCGCCGCTGTTCGCCCACGCGCGCATCGCAGGTCATCGGCGGCCGCTCCTACGAGCTCGTCGACGACGGCGCGCACATCCATGTCGTCGGCTGGCGCTCGGGCCGCGTCCTCTACTGGGTGACGAACACGCTGCTGGAGGAACTGTCGAACGCGCAGATGCTCGCGATCGCCAAATCCGCCCAGCCGCTGCACTGACTAGCGCGTTTCATCGAAGCGCCGCTCAGACCTGAGGCGGCCGCGCGCGCCTGGTCGAGCGCGGCGTTCACGAGCGCGTCCGCGTGCGCGTTCTGGGCGCGGGGCACAGTCCGGATCGACCAGCGCTCGAAGCCCTTCAAGGCCGCGAGCGCCTCACGGTGCAGAGGCTTCATCGCTTCGTGCTTGACCTTGTAGATGCCCCGCACCTGCTTCGCGATCAGCTCCGAGTCGCCGACGACCTCGATCTCGCTGGCGCCCAGCTCGCGCGCCCGCTCCAGACCGAGCAGCAGCGCCCGGTACTCGGCCACGTTGTTCGTGACCGAGCCGAGCAGCTGGGCGTGCTCGCCGAGCACCTCGCCCGCGGGCGAGGAGATCACGCAGGCTGCCGCGGCCGGCCCGGGATTGCCGCGAGCGCCGCCGTCGACATGAACGATCACCTTCATCGCCTGCAGTATTCCGGTCGGTTAGGACGAAGCGCGCGCTACGAGCGCGGCGTGTCGCGAGCGGGGGCATATCCCCGGCCACGCGGGCCCTGCGACGATCCCGAATCACGCGCCGCGGCGCACCCTCTGCGGCCGGCGCTTTCGCGACCGAGCTGCCCTCGGCGAGCGCGCCGGTCGAACTCACGCCGGTCGACGATCACCGTCACGTTGTCCTCGTTCTGGTAGTGCTCGACGAGCTTCGGATACAGCTCATCCGCCAGCGGCTTGGGTACGACGCAATAGATCATCTGACCCAGATCGCTACTCTCCGCCTTGCGAATAAGCAAGCGATGCGCCTCAGACGCGAACTCGCGCTCGAGCGTCCCGTGCTCGTCGGCGACTGCGTTCACGAGCAGATCCTCCCGCGCGAGCTCACCCAGCTCGGTTCCCTGCGCCATCACCTTCGCGCCGGCCGCCTCGTCGCCGAGATCGACCTCGTAGCGGTACCAGCTGAGCTCCCAGGCGACGACGATCGAGACCACGCTTCCGGACTCCGCGAGCGGGCGGGCCGCCGACGCTCGGTTCCCCCAGCGAGCGGGCGACCCCAGCCACGCGCCGGGGGTGCTCGCCGGCGTTGAACACCTCCAGCGCGCGCTCGACCTTCACTTCGCCGGCGGTCAATGCCGGTGTCGAGGTCGAGTCCTCGCTCGACGCCGCCGACGCTGCGGATGGGTCCTCCGGGGCAGATGCGATGGCTCCCAGGAAGTCGTAGGACTCTGCTTGCAAGCCCTCCACCGCCGCCGGGGGCACGAGCGGAAGGCCATCGCTTGCGAAATCCTCATCCGGGCGATCGGAGATCGGGTCGCGCTGGGAGCGTAGACGCTCGAACAGGTTGCGCCCGCGCCTGGAGCGCGACGGCGGCAGGCTCACCGAGTGCCGGTCTGCCTCGCGCAGCCAGCCCTCATGCGCCGCGCGCGGGGCGCACAGCTCGCACACGGTGCGCCGCTGCCCGTCTGCGAGGAAGACATCGGGCAGCTCGCCGCGCAGCAGCCGCCGCCCGCATACGTCGCAGGCGACATCGGGCTGGGAGGTGACGATCGAACGGGTTGCCATCGGTTGAGGAGCCTAGTCGATCAGCTGTCGAAGGACTCCTCCTGCATACGCGAGCGCAGGCGCAGGACGGCCTTCGTGTGCAGCTGGGACACGCGCGACTCGGTCACGCCGAGCACCTCGCCGATCTCGCGCAGGGTCAGGTTCTCGTAGTAGTACAGCGCGATCACGAGCTTCTCGCGCTCGGGCAGCTTCGCGATCGAGTCGGCGATCCGGTCCTTCAGGTCGCCCACGTCGAGCGCCTTCGCCGGGTCGGGCGCCGCGTGGTCCTCGATCGTGTCCATCAAGGACACCTGGTCGCCGCTCGAGTCCGAGACGCTCCACAGCTCGTCCAGCGCGACCATCGAGGAGTGCGAGATCGCCAGGAGCGATTCGTTCAGTTCCTCGACCGTGATCTTCAGCTCGGCCGCCATCTCACTTGTCGGTCGGGGCCCGCTGCAGACTGTGCTCGAGCTTCGCGTTGGCGCGCTCGACTTCGCGGGCACGCGAGCGCACGCTGCGCGGAACCCAGTCCATCGCGCGCAGCTCGTCGATGATCGCGCCCTTGATGCGCATGATCGCGTACGTCTCGAACTTGATTTCCCGCGCGGGCTCGAAGCGCTCGATCGCGGAGATCAGCCCGACCAGCCCGTAGGAGATCAGGTCCGCCTCCTCGACATGCGGGGGCAGCCCGGCGGCGGTGCGCCCGGCTACGTACTTGACCAGCGGTGAGTAGGCGAGCACGAGCCGCTCGCGCGCGCGGCGATCATCGTCGGTCTTATACCGCCGCCAGACTTCTCGCAGCTCGATCGCTTTGACATTCGTCTCCAGTGTCTTCTCCCCCTCGCTCAGGCCCGAGGGTGGCTGCGCGCATAGGCGCTTCTCAGCCTTGAGGACTCTACCCGAGTGTAAACCTGTGTTGTAGAGACGCTCGCGTGGCCGAGCAGCTCCTGGATGCTCCGCAGGTCCGCTCCACCGTCGAGCAGGTGCGTCGCGTAGCTGTGCCTGAGGGCATGCGGCGTCGCTCCACCGGGGATTTGAGCGCTCCTCGCCCATGCCCGCAACCGCCTGCGCACATCGCTCGTGCCGAGCGGTTTGCCCGTCTTACTCAGGAACAGCGCCTGCGCCTCCCCAGCGCATGCACCCGCCGCGCTCGGGGAGGCGAGCCCATTGCGGCCCCGCTCCAGGTAGAGCCTGACCGCCGCCATCGCGACCTCGCCGACCGGCAGATAACGCGTCTTGCGTCCCTTCCCTTCGACGCGCAGCTGCTCGTTGTCGTGGTCGATGTCAGCGATCTGCAGCGCTACGAGCTCCTCGGCGCGCAGCCCGCACGAGTAGGCGAGCTCGAACAGCGCGCGGTCACGCAAGATCAGTGGGCCGTCCACCCCACCCACCCCGCTTACGCCGCCCACCCCAATCGAGTCGAGCAGCTTCGCAGCCTCCTTGGCCTTGAGCACGCGCGGCAGGTAGGAAGAGCGCCGCGGCGCTCTGACGAGGTCAGCCGGGTTCTGAGCGATCAGGCCGTGCTCGCGCTGGCTGGCAAACAGAGCCCGCAGCGCCGCCAGCTTGCGCGCCGTGGTGCTGGCGGCCGCGTTGGCTTCAGAGAGCAGCGCAACGTAGCGGCGCACCTCACGCGGGCCGACGGCCCCGGGCTGTAGTCCCCGCTCGGCCGCCCAACAGGCGAACTGGGCCAGGTCGATGCCGTAGGCACGACGGGTTCGCACGGCCGCGTCGCGCCTGGAGAGGTCGCTTTCGAGCAACGCGAGCGCCTCGCGCCAGGCTCTGTCGAGACCCGATGCCTCGCCGGAGGTCCGTACTGGAAGGTTCATAGCGTCGTCTACTTCGCCGTGGTGCCCCTCAGAACCTGTTCCTGCACCCACTGAGATGCTTCTTCGTCGCTGCTCGAGCGCCCCTTGGTTCAGCCTCCATGAGCCAAGGAACGCACCTGCATCCCCAACACCGGCTCCAGCAGCGCTCCGAGCTCGATCCAGTTGCTCGCGCAGAGGATCTCCTCTTCCTCGCATACGTCCCGATTCCAGGGGTGTTCGATCGTGGCGGCGAGGATGCCGTGTTCGAGCGCGGCGGAGAGATTCATGGGGCCGTCGTCGATCAAAAGGTCGATCTCCAGCTCGGCGCAGCGGGAGACCTTGTCGTAGGAGCAGTGCAGGTCGTCGAACGGCAGCCCGATCCGCCGAAGCCAAGCGGTGGTGGCGAGCTTGCGGTCGGCCGCGCGGTGGCTGGTGATGTGCACGAAGTGACCCTGCTCATGCCAGCGGCGCACCGCCTGCACAGCGCCCGGGTAGGGGATGCCGGCGAGGATCCGCTCGTCGGAGTGGCTCTCCTCGATGCAGATCTCCAGCTGCTCGGGGCGCAAGCGGGTGATGCCCCACGTGAACTGCTCGTCGTAGGGCAGCTCGACGCCGAAGCGCCGCACCGAGACCTCCGAAAGAATGTCCCAGTAGTGGTGGAGCGTCGAGTCGATATCGATCGCGATCCTCATGTTTATGCCGGTCCTCGGGTAGGTTGAGTAGTTGTGAACCCGACAGCCACAGCCCCCTCCTCACTCTCCGGACTGGATCATGACCCTTCAGTCTACGGGCCGCAGGGGCGTTCCCCGTGGCTTGACGTCGACTGGCGGGCCCACCAGCGCTGGGTGATCTTAGACGGTCAGCCGATCAATGTGGTGGAGCTCGGAGAAGGGCCGCCGCTGGTGTTCGTCCACGGCCTGATCGGGCGCTGGACGCATTGGGTCGAGCAGCTGACCGCGTTCGCGCAGACTCATCGGGTGATCGCTGTCGATTTGCCGGGTTTTGGCGACTCGCCGTTGCCGGCGCGGGGAGGGATCTCGGTGCCGATTTACGCCCGCACGTTGGCGCGGCTGATGGAGGCGCTCGAGCTCAGCGCGGCCGCCTTTGTGGGCCATTCGATGGGTGGTTTCACCTCGGTCGAGCTCGCGATCGAGTACCCCGAGCTCGTCGAGCGCCTCGTCCTGGTCTCCCCCGCCGGCCTGAGCACCTACAACGATCGCCGCTCGCTGCAGCTCCTCGCCCAAGCGCGCCGGTTCAAAGGGATCTTCACCACCTATCACGCGCAGGTGGCAGCGCATGCGGGACTGCTCGCCAGGCACCCACGTCTGCGTCGACTGGAGCCGACGACGAACATCGTGACGCGCCACCCCGACCGCTTGCCGGCCGCGTACGTGGCGGAGTTCGTGCGCGGGTCTGGCAGCGCCCGGCTTCATCGAGGGGATTGAGGCGAACCTGAACTATGACTACCGCGAGCGCCTGGGCGAGATCGCCTGCCCCACCTTGATCGTGTGGGGCGCACCGGGACAAGGTCGTGACGGCGAAGGACGCAGCGGAGTACGAGCGGCTGATCCCGAACGCGCGCAAGGTGATCTTCGAGGACACCGGACACATGTCGATGATCGAGCGCCCGGCGGCGTTCAACGCGCTGCTCGAAGAGTTCCTCAGCGAGTAGCGCGGGATCGGCATTCTCAAACGGCCGGAAAGAGGTTGCTGTTAGGTTGGGAGGCCGTTTAGGGACGAGCCGGCCGTTTGAGAATGTCCGCCCCGCTTGGCTGATTGGGCTGGTGATTACCGTGGACGGCGAGTGGCCGGGGCGCCGCGACTCAGCGCGCTACTGCACCTTCGGCGGCGGAGCCGACGAGCTTGGCGTACTTTTGGATCGCCACATCCACGTGCTCGTCGGCGCGCGGCGGCTGGCTGTAGGCGCTCACGCGCGCGGCTATCTCCTCGTCGGACAGCGCCACATCGAGGCGGCGCGCGTCCGCGTCGATCGTCAGCTCGTCGCCGTCTCTGAGTGCCCCGATCGGGCCGCCGCGAACGGCCTCTGGGGCGACGTGGGCCACCATGAAGCCTCGCGAGGCGCCCGAGAAGCGCCCGTCGGTGATCAGCGCGACGTCCTCGCCGATTCCCTCCCCCACGATCGCAGCGGTCACCGAGAGCATCTCGCGCATGCCCGGGCCCCCGGCAGGCCCCTCGCCGCGGATCACGACCACGTCGCCCGCCTTGATCTCGTGGCCGAGCACGGCCGCCATCGCAGCCTCCTCGCCGTCGAACACGCGCGCCGGTCCGACGTGCCTGCGGCGCTCGTGCCCGGAGAGCTTCACCACGCAGCCCTCGGGCGCGACGTTGCCGCGCAGGATCGCGAAGCCGCCGGTCGCTTTGATCGGCTCGGATAGGGGCCGCACCACACGCTGGCCGGCAGTCTCCTTCGCCTCCGCGGCGTGCTCGCCGATCGTCCTGCCGGTGACGGTCTGCGCGTCGGAGTTGAGGATGCCGGCCTCCTGCAGGCGAGCGAGCACGAGCGGCACGCCACCCGCTTCGTAGAGCTCGGTCGCGACGTACTGCCCGCCCGGCTGCAGGTCGCATAGCAGCGGTGTGCGCTCGGAGATCGTCTCGAACTCGTCGATCTCCAGCGCCACGCCCATTTCGTGTGCCACCGCCAGCAGGTGCAGCACGCCGTTGGTCGAGCCACCGCTGGTGGCGACGGCCGCGATCGCGTTCTCGAGCGCGGGCTTGGTGATGATCTCGCTCGGGCGCTGTCCTCGGCGCAGGACGTCCATCACCAGTTCGCCGCAGCTCTTTGCGACCTCGAGCTTGCGCCCGTCCTCGGCGGGGACCATCGCGGTGCCAGCAGGCGAGATCCCCAGCGCCTCGAAGGCCATCGCCATCGTGTTGGCGGTGAACTGCCCTCCGCACGCTCCCGCGCCCGGTGAGGCCGCCTCCTCCAGCTCGTGCAGCTCCTGCTCGGTGATCTTCCCGGCGGCGAGCTCGCCGACCGCCTCGAACACCTGCTGGATCGTCACCTCGGCGCCCTTGTAGTGGCCGGGCTTGATCGAGCCGCCGTAGAGCATCAGGCCGGGTATGTCCAGGCGCGCGAGCGCCATCACGGTACCCGGGATCGTCTTATCGCAGCCGGAGATCGTGACGAGCGCATCGAAGGCATGGGCAGAGGCGACTAGCTCAATCGAATCGGCGATCAGCTCGCGCGAGACGAGCGAAGCGCGCATGCCGGAGGTGCCCATCGTGATCCCGTCGGAGATCGCAATCGTGTTGAGCTCCATTGGCGTGCCGCCGGCGGCGCGGATCCCCTCCTTGACCTTCGCGGCGAGCACGCGGTTGTTGAAATTGCAGGGCATCGTCTCGATCCACGAGTGCGCGACGCCGACGATCGGCTTGGCGAGATCCTCGGCGGAGTAGCCGATGCCGTGCAGGTAGGCGCGGGCGGCGGCCCGCTCAGGGCCCTCGGTGAGAGCGCGGCTCTTGTGGCGAATGTCGAAGCTCACGCGTGCAGCGTATCGGCGCGATCCGGGCCACGCGTATCGGTGTCGGCGCCGCTGGAGGCACGCGGATCGGCATCTGCACCACCCGGATCGCGCACTGAGCGCTCACGCTCCCAGCGGGCGAGCCGCAGCAGATCGCGGCGCACCCGGCCGGGGTCGACCTGACGGCCCGGGAGGTGCATGTTCGCGTCGGCGATCAGACGACGCTCGTCGGCGGTGAGCGCCATCCACTTGGCGAGCACGTCATCGGAGTCGGGCAGCCGCGAGCTGCCGTAGGGACGCGAGAGATCGGGGAAGGCGACGCAGTACTCGTTCAGCAGCGCTCCCGTCTGGGGCACGTAGGCGACGATCGGCTTGTGCGGGTAGATCAGGTAGGCATAGCTCGCGCGCTTCCCCCGCCCGCGCTCGCCGAGCCCGCCCCACACGCGCAGGAACCCGAGGTCTCGGTACATCGCCCAATCGCGCTCGTCGACGCATGAGCGCAGCAGCGCGCGCGCCCGCTGCTCGGCGCGACGCTCGCGGCCGGGGTCGTAGCCCGAGAGCGCCGAGGCACCTCGGCGCAGCGACCAGATCTCCCGGCCGCGCGCGACGGCACGTTTGAACGTGGGCCGCACGAGCTCCCAGAGAAGCACCACGAGCAGGATCGCACCGGTGCCCAGTGCCAGCGCCATCGGCGCTAGAGCGTCGCCCCGGGCGCGCCGCCAGCGGCCCGCGGGAAGAAGATCACGCGCTCGGCCTCGCGAGGGACTTCGGCGAAGCTCTTCACCAGCTCGGCCTCGCGGCGTCCACCGGGAGCTCCGGTCGGCACGGCCGCCCACATGCCGGCGTCGAGCTCGCGGCGAAATGCCTCGATCAGCTCTCGCTCCTGCTCCGGCACACGCACATCACCCTCGGCGAGCACGATCTCGCCATGACCGGGCTTCATACGCAGCAGCTTCATCGTGCTCCGATTATGGCAAACCGGGAAAACGTGATCCTCAGTCGCTGCGCATACGGGCCAGGCCGAGCACGTCGACCGGACCGGCGCCTTGACCGACATCGCGCAAGCCGTTCGCGACGGCTTCGCCCGCCAAGACACGGGCAACGCGCGCGGCTTGCAGCGGCGAGCGACCGAGGGCCAATTGAGCGGCGAGCACAGAGGAGTGGGTGCAACCGGAGCCGTGCGCGGCGCCGTCGGGGTGGCGCTCTCCCTCGATGCTGACTGCGGACCCAGCATCAGCCGAGTCGAGGAACAGGTCTGCCGCGCGCGCGCGATGGCCACCGGTGAGCACGACGACGCGAGGGCCAAGCGCGAGCACCGCACGGGCGAGAGCCTCGGCTTCCTCATCCTCATCCGCTCCGAACGCCAGACCACCGGGCCCAGGCGCGCCGACGCGCCGACCTGTAAGACCGGCATCTGAAGCGCTCGGAGCATCCATCCAGCCGGCCAGCACGCGCGCCTCGGGCAGGTTTGGGGTGAGCACGGTCGCGCGCGGCAGAATCTCCTGCACCAAGGCCCGCTGCGCGTCGGGGTCGAGCAAGCGCGCGCCCGACTCGGCAACCATCACCGGATCGACCACCACGGGAGTCCGGGCAGGCAGCTCGTCCAGGGCACGTGCGACCGCGAGCGTGACCGAGGCACGTGCCGAGCATCCCGACCTTGACCGCGTCGACGCCGATATCGGCGAGCACCGCGCGTACCTGAGCGAGCACGACATCGGGTGAGACGGGATGGATCGGCGCGCACGCCGACCGTGTTCTGCGCGGTGATCGCAGTGATTGCGCTGCACCCATGCACGCCGCAGCGCGCGAACGCCTTCAGATCTGCCTGGATGCCGGCGCCGCCACCGGAGTCCGAGCCGGCGATCGTGAGCGCCGTGGACGTCAGTGCTCTGGTGGGATCGCGGGCCGGTCGCGCGGGGGGAAGATCGAGTAGCTGCCGATCGCCGTGACCAGCAGGCGACCATCCTCGTGATGAACCTCGCTGCGCATCACCGCGGTCCTGCGGTTGCGGCGGTCGAGCGTCGTGCGGCACACGATCTCGCCCTCGATCGGCGGTCTGGATGTAGTTGATCGCGATGCTGATCGTCGCGATCCGCTCCTGCTCTGAGGTCTGCGCCCAGAGCGTCGAGCCCATGCAGTAGTCGACGAGCGCGTAGGTGACCACGCCCGAGAGCAGGCCACCGTTGTTGATCAGCTCGGGCCGGATGGTGAGACGGACCGTCTGAGGATCGTCCCAGCGCAGGCCCATGAAGCTGGTGACGCCGTCGAGCGACCGCGGCCCGGCGGCGGGGGCCGCGGATCGGCGATTGGCGCGGTCGCGGGAGGCCCGTCGGGTCTTGGGGAGCGTTTTCCATCGACGGGAGGCTACGCGAGCGGGCTTGTGGATGGCGTCGCAGGTTCTTTACAGATCGGGCACAAAATTGGCACAGATAGGCGTATTGCGTCACATTTCGCGCTCTAGCGTGATTGATCGTGCCCTCTGACGGTCCCTCATCCCCATCCACTGCTCCGCCTGGTGACGCGCAAAGTACCGACCAGCGCCCGGCGCTGGGCCGTCGCGGCGAGGAGCTGGCGATGGCCCACATGCACCGGCTCGGGTTCTCCCCGCTGGGCCGCAACGAACGCACGCGATACGGCGAGATCGACCTGATCGCCTTCGACGGACAAACGCTTGTGTTCGCCGAGGTGAAGACGCGACGCGTGAACTCACAGCGACAGGGCATTCGCCCCGATCAGCAGCCCCTCGTGTGGCTGCGCCCGCGTCAGCGCGCACGTCTACGCCGACTCGCCGCTGCGTGGCTGCGTGACGAAAAGCACATCAGACCGAGCGCCCACACGATCCGCTTCGACGCGATCGGGGTGATCCTCGACACGAAGGACCGCCTGATCAGCCTCGACCACATCGAGGGGGCGTGGTGATGGGTCTAGAGCGCGAGCTGCTGATACGCGAGCGAGCGGAACGACATCCGATGCAGCGGGGATACCCCCTGGCGGAGGATCGCCTCGCGGTGCACGGGGGTCGAGTAGCCGACGTGTTCGGCGAAGCTCCAGCCCGGGTGAAGGACATCGGCGTGGTGCATGTAGCGGTCGCGTGTGACCTTCGCGA
This sequence comes from uncultured Solirubrobacterales bacterium, assembly GCA_963779405.1. Lineage (GTDB taxonomy): Bacteria > Actinomycetota > Thermoleophilia > Solirubrobacterales > Solirubrobacteraceae > Palsa-744. The sequence goes on along the minus strand of CAVZYF010000017.1, from coordinate 154,443 downwards.
CGATCGACGCCGCTGCGATCGCCGCGCTGGTGGCGTCGCCGTTGACAACCGCGCGCTGAGGCCGCTCGAACTCGGGCACGGAGAACCCGTCCAGCAGACACGCGACCTCGCCCGAGATGCCCGCTGTCACTCCCCGGATCGCGTCGCGCAGCGCCGCGAGGTTCGTCTTGTGCAATCCCCGCGCGTCGATCCCGCTCGCGCACCGTGAGACGACCACGACGCGCGTGGCGCTGCGCAGCACCAGCGGGTAGAGCTCCTCGCGCGCATCGGGCGTGTGCTGCTTGGAATCGTTCAGCGCGGCCAGCGAGCGCAGCTCGCGAGTGGTGAGCGCCTCGTAGTCGAACAGCACTCCGGCCGCTACCAGCGGCCCCGCGAGGCAACCCCGACCGGCCTCGTCGGCGCCCGCCACGAAACGCACGCCGAGACGGCGATCGAACGCGAACAGTCGCTGCCCGCTCGTGCCCGCTCGCCTGCGACGCCGCACCGCGCGGGTTGGGCGGGCCGGGCGCGCGTGTTTCCCAGACGACTCTCCAGACGCATGCCTGGAGACCTCGGCAGCGGCGATCTGGGTGGGCCGAGCAGCAGCATCAGCGTCGACCGTAGACCCGAAAGGCACAGCCTCAAAGGCTGGAAACCTAGAAGACGCCGATCCGGTCGGGGGGCCAGTAGGTGGCGATGGCTTCCCCGATGATCCATCCAGTGGGTACGGGGCCCCAGAACCTGCTGTCGTCGGATTCGCCACGGTTGTCCCCCATCATGAACCAGTGTCCGGCCGGAATCTTGATCGGCGTCGGGAAGTTGCACTCCGGGCTCGATCCGCATTCGCGGATGTAGGAGTCCTGCTCGCGGACGAACTGGCTCTTGCCGGCGGCCTTGCGATAGACGTGGCCTTCCTTGATGTAGATCTCATCGCCCGGACCAGCGACGACCCGCTTGATGAAGTTCACGCTCGACTCCACGGGTTCCGGTTCCGAGCAGGCGGCTTCGCCGAGCTTGACGATGTGCGGCGTCGGCCCGCACACCTCTTTCTGGGCTTCCTTCGGAGGATGGAAAACAGCGATCTCGCCAACGTGCGGTTCACTGAAGTGCGTGCCGATCCGATCGACGAGGACGCGCTGACCGATCGTGAGCGTGGGTTCCATCGAGCCGCTGGGGATGCGGTAGGGCTTGATGATGAACGCCTGGATGCCGAGCGCAAGACCGAGCGCCACCGCGACGATCACGACCAGCTCCACGATCGAACTTCTCGTGACCCCGGACGATCGAGCTCATACGTAAACCGGCAGACCCGTCGCGCTTCTCACCGGCTTCACGCCGGTGGGTCGCCGGAGGGCACGCCTCCCGGCGTGCCCTCACCGGCATCGGAGGAGACATCGGCATCGGACGCGGATGCCTGGGGCTCGTCCCCGGCGGCGATCTCCTCGTCCTCCTTGCTCCCCCCCTGGCCCTCAACGTCACCCACAACATCCTCGACCGGCGGCGTCTGCGCCTCATCGGAGCTCATGTCAGGTAAAGCCACGGCCTGCTCATCGGCGCCGGCCTCGGTGTCCGGCACATCGACCTCGGCGGCCGCACCTTGCTCGACGGTGCCCTGCTCATTGGCCTCTGTGGCAGCGCCCTGCTCAGCAATCTCCGTCGCGGCGCTCTCGAGGACCGTCTCCTCCGCGGTCATGCCATCCGCGTCGGTCGCCCCTTCGGCCTGATGCAGCAGGCCGGGCTCGATCGTCTGCTCCGGACCCGTGTAACGGCGCTCGCGCACACGTGCGCGCTTGCCGACGCGATCGCGCAGGTAGTAGAGCTTCGCGCGGCGTACATCGCCGCGCGCCGCCAGCTCGATCCGCTCGATCTTCGGCGAATGCACCGGGAACATGCGCTCGACACCGACGCCGAAGGACTGCTTGCGGACCGTGAATGTCTCGCGCGCGCCGTGCCCCTGGCGCTTGATGACCACGCCCTCGAAGATCTGCACGCGGCGGCGACTGCCCTCGATCACCTGGAAATGCACCTTCACGCGGTCGCCCGGCGCGAAGTCGGGAACACGGCGCAGTTGCGCGCGCTCGATGGTTTCGATGACGCTGCTCATAACGTAAAAGGAGGTGTGCGCCCTGATGACCCGATGAAGTGACCCCGATCAGGGTATCCGGCCGACGCGGGGAGGAATGGTAGCGGACACTCGGCCTGCGCCGCCGCACCCACTCCCGATGCGGGCGGGAGGGCCGGTTCACCGGTCGGCATCGCCGCCACGGCGCTCGCCGCGTTCGGAGCTGCGCTCGCGTCGCCACGCGCCGATCCGCTCGTGATGGCCGGACAGCAACACATCCGGCACATGCCAGCCGCGATACTCGGCCGGGCGGGTGTAGTGGGGGTACTCCGGATTGCCCCCGAGCGCGGGACTGAATGACTCCTGCACCGCCGATTCCTCGTGCCCGAGCGCACCGGGCAGCTTGCGCAGGATCGCGTCGCACACGACCATCGCCGCCAGCTCGCCGCCTGAGAGGACATAGCTGCCGATCGATATCTCCTCGCTCGCGAAGTGCTCGACGATGCGCTCGTCGAAGCCCTCATAGCGCCCACACAGCAGCGTCAGGGCGGGCTCGGCCGCCAGCTCGTCGACGAGCCTGTCATCGAGCGCCCGCCCGCCCGGCTGAAGTGCGATCACGCGGCGCTGATCGCGCAGCCGTACCGGGTCGACGCCGTAGTGGGCGCGCAGGGCGCTGTCCATCACATCGACGCGCAGCACCATCCCCGCCCCACCGCCGAACGGAGTGTCGTCGACCTGGCCGCCGCTCAGTTGGGTGTGCTCGCGGAAGTTCACGCACTGAAGGCTCGTGCCCGCCGCAAGCGCGTTACGGACGTGGCGCTGGGTGGCAAACCAGTCAAACCACTCCGGGAACAGCGTGAACACGTCTATCTCCATCATCACTCCCCGCCCTCACCGAGGAAGCCCATGTCGACCTCGATCCGGCCCTCATCGACAGCCACTCGACGGATCGCGCCTTTCACCATCGGCACCAGCAGCACCTCGCCCTGCTCGCGTGCTACCTCGAGCGCCTCACACGAAGGTAGCTCGATCATCCGGCCGACAATGCCGATCAGATGCTCGCCGTCCACGACGGTGCAGCCCTCCAGTTCGTGCGCCCACCACTCGCCCTGTTTGAGCGCCGGAGCTTGCAGTGCTGCGACCGTCAGCGCCATGCCGCGCAGCGCGTCCGCTCCCTCGCGGTCATCGACACCGGCCAAACGCACGATCGGCCGCTGCTCGGTCCCCGCACGGCGCACGATCTCCACGCTCCGTCCCGCCACGGTCACGCTCGTACCGAGGAGGAGCAATCGCGGCCGCGGGCTCGTCACATAGAAGCTTCCATCCAGGCCGTGCGCGCGTCCGACGCGACCCGCTTGCAACTCGGACGGCGGATCGTCCTCTGCTCCCTTCCCGCTCGCCTGCGAGGTGCTGGTATCCCGTCCCGTCACCGCGCGGAGCGTCAATCGACGATGTCCAGCAGCACGCGTTGCCCCTCACCCGTCGCAGCGGCTTTTACGACCGTCCTCAGCGCGTGCGCGGTGCGCCCGCCGCGGCCGATCACCTTGCCGTAGTCGCCCTCGGCAACGCACAGCTCGAGCACGACCGTGCCGTCATCCTCCTCGAACTGCTCGACCGCCACGGCTTCGGGATCGTCGACGAGCCCTTCGGCCAGGTACTCGAGCAGCCGCTTCGGGTTCTCGCTGGACATGTCCGCGCGGGCCCCCGATCGGCTGTCAGCCGGTTCGGGTCTCTATCCCCTGGATACGGAGCAACTTGCGCACCGTGTCCGACGGTTGCGCTCCTCGCGCCAGCCAGCTACGCGCGCGCTCCTCGTCGATCACGATCGTCGACGGGTCCGTCTGGGCGTTGTAGTGGCCGATCGTCTCGATCACGCGACCATCGCGCGGGGAGCGCTGGTCGGCGACGACGACGCGCCACATCGGGTCCTTCTTACCGCCCACTCGCGTGAGCCTAAGCCTTACCGCCACGTTTTCCTCTCGGGTCTTGTTCGGATTGCGAAACAGAGCTTAGACGGTGCGCCAGGCCTCAGCGCGCGTTGCGGATCAGCGCGCCGATGTCAGGTGTCTTGCCGCGCCCGACCTGTTTCATCACTTTCCGCATCTGCCCGAACTGCTTGACGAGGCGGTTCACCTGCTGCACGCTCGTGCCCGAGCCGCGCGCGATCCGCAGCCGGCGCGAGCCCTTGATCAGCTCCGGCTTGCGCCGCTCCTCGGGGGTCATCGCCTGGATGATCGCCTGGATCCGGTCGAGCTCGCGTTCATCCACCTTCATATTGCTCAGCTGAGCTCCGCCCAAGCCGGGGATCATGCCCAGCAGACTCGTCAGCGGGCCCATTTTCCGGATCATCTTCAGCTGCGCCAGGAAGTCGTCCAAATCCAGCTCGTTGCGCCGCAGCTTGCGCTCCAGCTCAGCCGCCTCGGTCTGATCGAGTTGGCGCTCGGCGTTCTCGATCAGACTCATCACATCGCCCATGCCCAGAATCCGCTGGGCCATTCGGTCGGGGTGGAAGCGCTCGAACTGCTCGAGCTTCTCGCCGGTCGAGGCAAACAGGATCGGCTTGCCCGTGACCGCCTTCACCGACAGCGCAGCCCCACCGCGCGCATCCCCGTCGAGCTTGCTCATCACCACGCCGTCGAACTGGACCGCCTGCGCAAAGCTCTCGGCCACGTTCACCGCGTCCTGCCCGGTCATCGCGTCAACGACGAGCAACACGTCGTGCGGTTTCACCGCCGCTCTGATCCGCACGAGCTCCGCCATCAGCTCCTCGTCGACGTGCAAACGGCCGCTGGTGTCGACGATCAGGACGTCCTTGCCCTCCTGCTTCGCTCGCTCGAGCGCCCACGCGGCGATCTCGACCGGGTCGTGGTGTCGGTGCCCCGCTCGTAGACCTCCGCCCCTGCCTGCGCGCCGACCTTCACGAGCTGCTCCACCGCGGCGGGCCGATAAACGTCGCACGCGGCCACCGCGACGGTCGAGGAGTGCTCCTCGCGCAGGTAGCGCGCGAGCTTCGCCGTCGCGGTCGTCTTACCCGAGCCCTGCAGCCCCGCCATCAGGATCACCGTCGGCGGTTTCCCGGAGAAGCTCAGGCCCGCGGCCGCTCCGCCCATCAGAGCGGTCAGCTCCTCCGCGACGATCTTCACCACCTGCTGTCCCGGGTTCAGCTTGCCGATCACATCCGCATCTTCACAGCGCTCCTTCACCTGGGCGGTGAACTGCCGGACGACCTTGAAGTTGACGTCGGCCTCCAACAGCGCCAGGCGAATCTCGCGCATCGCGCCGTCGATGTCCCCCTCGGTCAGCGTCCCGCGGTTGCGGACATCGGCGAGCGTTCCCTGCAGCTTCTCGGCGAGCGAGTCGAACATCGCTTGATTCTCGCAGTCCGATGCCCGGGCCGTCATCTGCCGAGTCAGGCTTTCTCGCCTGGGCCGGGCCTCGAGGGGGGAGCCGGCGGACCGCCATTCGGAACCCCAGTAGCGTCTGTCCGATTGGCGAGCGCCTCCCCGATGCCGCCGAACGCCTCGGCGAACTCGCACGGGATCGACGAACACCTTGTTCGCGTCGCCTTCCGCCAGCTGCGGCAGCATCTGCAGGTATTCGTAGCTCAGCAGCTCGCGGTTGGGTTTGCCCTCGTGGATCGCTTTGAAGACCGTGTCGATCGCCTTCGCTTCGCCCTCCGCGCGCAGGATTGCGGCCTGGCGCTCGCCCTCGGCGTCGAGCACCGCCGCCTGCTGGGCCCCTTCGGCGGTCAGGACAGCCGACTGCTTGGCGCCCTCGGCCGTCAGGATCTGCGCCTGCTTCTCGCCTTCGGCGGTCAGGATCGCCGCGCGGCGGTCGCGCTCGGCGCGCATCTGCTTCTCCATCGCCGTCCTGATGTCCTGCGGCGGGTCGACCGACTTGATCTCCACGCGGTTGATCCTGATCCCCCACTTGCCCGTCGCCTCGTCCAGGACCACACGCAGCTCGGTGTTCACGTTCTCGCGCGCGGTCAGCGTCGCCTCGAGCGAGAGACCGCCGATCACGTTGCGCAGCGTCGTCACCGTCAGCTGCTCGATCGCCTGTAGCGGGTTGGCGATTTCATACGTCGCCGAGCGTGGGTCGGTGATCGTGAAGTACAGCACCGTCTCGATCCCCACGACCACGTTGTCTTCGGTGATCACCGACTGCGGCGCGAAGTTCACGACCTGCTCGCGCAGATCCACGAGCGGCTTCACGCGGTCGATGAACGGCGTCACGATCGTCAGGCCCGGCTCGAGCGTGCGGCTATAGCGACCCAGACGCTCGACCACACCAGCTCGGGCTTGGGGAATCACGCGAATTGTGCGCGCTGCCGCGACGAGCACGAACAGGAGCACGATTGCGACGGCGATTAGAGCGACCATGTTGCGTTTCCTTTGTTTGCCTTTTTCGCGGTCAGTGCATGACCAGCGCCGTGGCGCCCCGAATTTCGACCACCTCGACGCGCTCGCCCGCGTCGATCACCTCATCCTCGTCGTAGCTGCGCGCGGTCCACACTTCGCTGTCGATCCTCACGCACCCGACGCCCTCCTCGTTGGCGATCCGCTCGAGCACGAGCGCACGCTTACCCACCAAGGCCGCCGCGCCGGTGCGGATCGACGGCGGCATCCGCCGGTGGCGGCGAGCCACCGGGCGCAGCGTCGCGAACACGATCCCCGAACAGGCCAGGAACACGACCCCAGACAGCGCCGCGCCGACTCCGAGCAGAGCGACGATGCTCGCCAGCCCTGCCCCCATCGCGAACGGCGCCAGGTAGAAGCCGCCCTGATGCATCTCCCCCAGGCCGAGCAAACAGGCCACCACCAGCCAGACGATCCAGATCTCCATACCTCCAGGTTACCCCTCACGCCTCTCCCGACACGGAGCACGGCACCGACCGGTGCCGTCGGCGCGCCGGCCTACCGCGGGGAGTCCTCGGCGATCAGCGCTCGGGCGAAATCCTCGGGATCGAATGGCCTCAGGTCCTCAACCCGCTCGCCGACGCCGATCAGCTTCACCGGCAACTCGAGCTCGCTTCGCGATCGCCAACGCGATCCCGCCACGGGCGGTGCCGTCGAGCTTCGTCAGCACGACCCCAGTCACCTCAGCAGTCGCGGCGAACATCTTCGCCTGGCGCAGTCCGTTCTGGCCGGTCGTCGCATCGACGGTCAGCAGCGTCTCGTGCGGGGCGCCCTCGAGCTGGCTGCCGATCACCCTGCGCACCTTCCCAAGCTCCGCCATCAGGTCGTCCTGGGTGTGCAACCGCCCCGCTGTGTCCACGATCACCACGTCCACGCCCGAGCTCTGCGCCTTGGCGATCGTCTCGAACGCCACCGCGCCCGGGTCCGAGCCCGCCGGCCCAGTCACGATCTCGCAACCCGCCCGCCCAGCCCAGCCTTCCAGCTGCTCGCTCGCCGCGGCCCTGAACGTGTCGGCCGCCCCCATCAGCACCGTCAGCCCCAGCTCGTTGCGCAGGTGCCATGCCAGCTTGCCGATCGTCGTCGTCTTGCCCGTGCCGTTCACACCGACCGCCATGATCACCGTCGGCCGTTTGCTGACATCGATCCGCCCGTCGCCGACCCGCGCCGTCTGCGCCAGCAGCTCGATCAGTCGTTCGCTCAGCGCCTCGCCGCCGGTCAGCCCGCCGTCCGTGGCCTCGGCCTCCAGCCTCGCCACCACCGATGCGGTCGTGCTCGCGCCGACATCGGCCATGATCAGCGCCTCCTCCAGTCGCTCCCACGTGTGCTCGTCGAGCGTCCCCCACAGGGTCGCCTGGAGCTCACCGCCGAGTGCCTGGCGCGTCTTCGAGAGGTTCTCGCGCAGACGGCGGAGCAGCCCGCGTTTTTGCTCCGCGCCGGCGGCCGGCTCAGCCTCACCGCTACCAGTGACACCGTCCGGTGATGAAGAGCTCGCTTCCAGTCGCGTGCCACGACTACGCGACGCTCGGCGCACCTGCGCGGCCGGGGCTGACGGGGTGTGCGCGGGCGGGGCGTCCTCTTCAGCCGGCAGGCGGCGTGAAAGCACCTTCGATACCCCGTCGCCGCCCATCGACACGCCGTACAGCCAATCCGCCGCCTCCATCGTGCGCTTCTGATGCGTGATCACGATGAACTGCGCTCTGTCCGCATACCTTCGCAGCAGCGCCAGGAAGCGGTCCAGGTTCAGATCGTCGAGCGCAGCCTCGACCTCGTCGAGAATGTAGAACGGACACGGCTTCGCCAGGAACACCGCGAACAGGAACGCGAGCGCGGTCATCGACTTCTCCCCACCCGAGAGCAGCGAAAGACGCTTTGCCGACTTCCCCGCCGGCGTGATCTCGATCTCCACGCCCAACTGCCCGATTTCCGATCCGTCCTCGGCCTGGAGCGCCTCGCGCTCGGCCTCGGCCTCGGCGGCCGCCTCCGCCGCCTCCCCACCCCCGTCGCCGTCCATCCGCGCTCTGCGCCGGCGCCGACAGCGGCTGTCCGCCCAGCACCGCTCGTGGCGCCTGCTCGTCGCGGACCAGCTTCAGCCTGCCCGAGCCACCTGGGAACATGTCGCCCGCGAGCTCCTCGAAGTTGCGCGCGGCGGCGGCGAACGTCTCCGCGAAGGTCTCCTCGATCTGTTTGTCGGTCTCGCGAATCACCGCTTTCAGCTCGCGCAACGCCGTCTCCAGGTCTGAGCGCCTGCCCTCCAGCTCCTCCACGTGCGCGAGCGCCTCCGCGTACTCCTCCTGCGCGAGCGGGTTGACCGGGCCGAGCTGCTCGCGTCGGCGGCGCAGTCGATCCACCCGGGCGGCGAGCGCCTCAGCCTGCTCCTCCTCAAGCGGCTCCGCCCGCTCGGCGCGCGCCTGCGCTGAGAGCTCCAGCAGATCCGCCACCGCCTGCGCCTCCTGCATCGCCTCCTGCGCCTGGTCGCGCAACCGCTGCGCCGCCACCTCGACGGCGGTCACGGCCTCGCCCGCGCCGCGCAGCCGCGCCTGAATCTCGGCCTCCTCCGCCGCACAGGCGCGCAGCTCGCCCGCCATCGCCTCGCCCGCCTCGCGGTCGCTCGCGAGCTCCGCCTCGAGCTCTGCCACGCGCTGCTCCACCGCCTCGCCAGCGCTGCGCAGCGTCTCCGCGAGACGCTTGGCCAGCGGGATCAGCGCCACGTCGGCCACGTGTTGCGCACGCAAGCGTCTCCGTGCGGGCGAGCTCGCTCGGCCTGCTCGCGCGCCACGCGCTCGGCCTGCCGGCGCTCGACCGCGAGCTCACCCTCCAGCTGCGCCTTTCTCACCGCCAGCGGCCCCTGCTGAGGCGCGGCCTTGCGCTGCTCGATCAGCCACTCCGTCCGGCGCTGCGCCTCGCTCCCCTCGGCGCAGGCGCGCTCGGCCTCGCGCAGCGCCACTTCGGCCCCGGCGCGCGCGTCCTCGGCTGCGCGAACCTGCTCCAGCACTCTCTCCGTATGGACTTGCGCGGCCTGCTCGGCCTGCACCGCCAGCTCGCTCGCCGCGATCAGCCGGTCACGTTCGTTGCGCCGCGCCAGCACCTGCTCCTCGCCACCCTCGGTCAGCTGGCGCACCTCGCCCCACGCCGCGAACCACACCCGCCCGGTGCGCGTGGCCGCGATCCCGGTGAAGGCCACCGGCAGATCCTCCAAGCGCTCGACCACCCATGCGTCCGCCAGCAGTCGTCCTGCCAGCTCCATGACCTGCGCCGGCCCGCTCACCAGGTCCAGCAGCCGCTCCGCGCCGGCCTTGGGCGGCTCGGACTCGCGCACCGCCGCAGACTCGTGGCTGTGAGCCAAGCTCGGCAAGCAACGCGACGGCGCCGTCGGGACCCGCGCGGTCGAGCAACGCCTCCGCACCGGCCACGTCCTTGACCAGTGCGGCGCTCAGGCGTCCGCCGAGCGCGGCCGCCAGCGCCAGCTCGTAGCCGTCGCGCACCCTCAACTCCTCGCTCAGCGCCTTCGGCGCGCCATCCGGTGGGCCGGGGGGCACTCTCATCCGCCGACGGTCGCGTGGCTGCGCAGAAACTGGTTCGCGACCGCCAGCTCTCCACCCACCCGCGCGGCCTCGCGACGCCTGTCCTGCGCTCTCGCGCTCGGCCGCCTGCAGCCTCGCGCGTGCCTGCTCAGCAAACTCATCGGCCAGCGCGCGCGCCGCGCGTGCGCGCTCGACCTCCCCCTCCAGCTCGCTCACGCGCGCTGCCTCGCGCTCGCGCGCAGATTCCAAGCCCTCGATCTCGCGCTCGATCTCCCGCTCGCGCTGCTGCTCGATCTCCGCCAACTCACCCTCGAGCGCCTCGATCCGCTCCTCGCTCGCACCCTGAGCTGCGCCGCGCTCGGTACTCACCCCCATGCCCGCGTCCGCGTCCGACCGCATCGATCCCGCGCTCGCTCAGTGCGCGCTGGCCTATCTCCGATAGGTCGAGCTTCACTCGTTCGATCCGCCGGTCCAGCGCCCGCGCGCTCGCGCCGGCCTGCTCCTCGCGCAACCCGAGCCGCTCACGCGCGGAGCGGGCTTCATACACGCGGCTCGCAAGCGCATCGTGGCGCTCCGCCCGCTCAGCGAGCGCCCGCTCTGCCTTCCCCCGCCGCTGCACCACCGACTGCAGCCGCGCCTCGATCTCCTCGCGCGTCGCGCGCGCCTGGCGCACCTCAGCCTCGGCTCCATCCAGCTGCACTCCGCGCGCCCGCAGCGACTCGCGCGCCAGCTCCCAGCGCGCTTGGAGCATCTGGCGCTCCAAGCGCTCGTGCAACTCGGCCGCCTCCGCCTGACGCTTCAGAGGACGCAGGCGGGTGCGCGCCTCGCGCTCCACGTCGAGCGCGCGGTCGAGATTCTCCTGGGTGCGCTCCAGCTTCAGTTGCGCGCGGCGGCGGCGCTTGCGGTGCTTGCCGAGCCCCGCCGCCTCCTCGATCAGCAGCCTGCGCTCGCGCGGCTTGGAGGTCACGATCGCCTCCACCCGCCCCTGCGAGACGACCGAGTGCGTCTCCTTGCCGAGACCCGTATCCGACAGCACCTCGATCACGTCCGTCAACCGGCAGCGGGCGCCGTTCAGCCGATAGCCCCCCTCGCCCGCGCGGTCCAAGCGCCGCACGATCGAGATCTCGCTCAGCGGCAGATCGACTGTCCCGTCGGAGTTGTCCAGCACGATCTCAACCTCGGCCGCACTGCGCGCCTGCACGCCGCGACCGCCGCCGAAGATCACGTCCTGCATCGACTGACCCCGCACCGCGAGCGGCGACTGCTCGCCCATCGCCCACAGGACCGCGTCGGTCACGTTCGACTTGCCCGAGCCGTTCGGTCCGACCACGACGCTCACGCCGGGACCGAAGTCCAGGTGCGTGCGGTCGGGAAAGGACTTGAAGCCCTTCAACGTGAGCGACTTCAGACGCATCCGCTCACCGCTCTCATTCGTCGCTTGCCAATCCCTCGACGGCCTCGCGTGCGGCCTCCTGCTCGGCGTGCTTCTTGCTTCGGCCACTGCCTTCCCCCAGCGTCTCTGCACCGACCTTCGCCGCGACCATGAACGTGCGGTCGTGCGGCGGGCCGGTTTCGCCGGTGATCTCGTAGCTCACCTCGGCCCCGCGGCGCGCCAGCAGCTCCTGCAGCGCGGACTTGAAGTCCAGTGGGTGCTCCAACGCCTGCTCGATCTCCGGCCCGAACGCCTCGACCACCGCCGCCGCCGTACGCTCGTAGCCCACGTCCAGGTAGCAGGCCCCGATCACCGCCTCGATCACCGATGCCAGCACCCGCTCGGTCTCCACGAGCGCCGCGGCCGCGTTCGCCTCCACCCCCGCCGGCGCGGCCGCCTGCAGACGCCGCGGTACCTCCAAGCGCTCGGCCACCACCCTGCACGATGCACCCGATACAGCCTGCGCGCGGATCTTTGTCAGCCTTCCCGCCCCGAACCGCTCCGCCTCCAGGCGCGGGTAGAGGTGCGTCGTCACGGCCAGCGCCAGCACGCTGTCGCCGAGAAACGCCAAGCGCGTGTACGAATCGCTGGAGCGCTCGCTCCACGACGCATGTGTGAAAACCTGGCGCTGTAGCTCCTCCGGCAGCTCGTCGAGCAGTGCGCTGAGCAACTTCATCGCACATCAGCCGTCTGTGCCGTTTTTCAGGACGAAGTCCACTGCCTGGCCCACCGTCAAGATCTTCGCCGCCTGCTCGTCGGACATCTCCACGCCGTAGGTGTCCTCCAGCTCCTGCACGAGCGTGTAAAGGTCGAGCGAATCGGCCTCCAGATCCTCCTTGAACCGGGTTTCCCCACCGATGTTCTCCGGATCGACGTCCAGCTCGTCGGCGAGATGGGCCTGGATCAAGGTGAAGACTTGCTCGCGGGTCATCGGGTCATCTCGCCTGCGGCAGGCTAGCTGGCTGGGCGGATGATGGCCTACCCACCCCACCCCTCAGCGCTCCCGCCTGCTCGAGTGCGATCTGAGTCTTCCCCACGAGGTCTTGCTCGGCACCCTGCGCCGCGCGCATGATCGCTCGCGCAAAACCCCTACTCGTAAAACGCCCGTGGGGCACGACCCCCAGGCTCCTCAGCCCCAGCAGGTAGGCGCCCCCCTGCTCCTCCGGGTCGAGCTCGTCGCGTACCTCCCGCAGCGCGGGGCGCAGCAGGACACCCCCCAACTTCGCCCGCGTCGAGGCCATCGCGGCGTCCCGGACCGCGCCCAGCAACGTCTGTGAGACCCCCTCCATCAGCTTCAACGCGATATTCCCCGTCAACCCGTCCGTCACGATCACATCCGCCACGCCGCTCACCACGTCGCCGCCCTCGACGTTCCCCACGAACCTCATCGCCTCGCCCCTCCCCGCCTTCTCCGCTAGCTCCTCGCCGGTCTCCACGATCAGCCTGCCTCCGCGGGCCGCCTCCTCGCCGTTGGACAGCAGCCCTACGCGCGGACTTTCCACGCCGAGCACCGTCTGCGCCAGCGCCGCGCCCATGAACGCGAACTGCACGAGGTGCTCGCGCCTGGCCTCGGCGTTCGCGCCGACGTCGAGCAGCGTCACCGGATGGGCCGGGATCGGCAGCGGGATTGCGAGCGCCGGGCGGTAGATGCCGCGCGCGCGTTTGATGTTGAACAGCCCCGCCGCGAGCGCCGCGCCCGTGCCGCCCGCGCACACCAGTGCCTGTGCCCTACCTTCCGCGACCGCTCGCGCGGCCTGCACGATCGAGGCCGCGGACGTCCCCCGCACCGCACTCACCGGATCAGCGCTCTTGGCGATTGAGATCGGCGCGTCCACGACCTCGACGCCGTCCCTCAGGGGTATGACTTCCAGTTCCTCCGCCGGCCCGAACAGCAGGACCCTCGCGCCCCGTGTCGCGGCCAGCCTTGCGCCGGCCGCGACCTCGGCTGGACCCAGGTCGGCGCCGTTGCAGTCGACCGCGACGACCGGCGTGATCACCGGCGCTTACTCGTGGTCGTGATCGTGCTCGCCGTGGTCGTGCGCGCTCTGCACGACGACTTCCTTGCCCGCGTATGTCCCGCACACCGGACAAACCCTGTGCGGCCTTCTCGGGCTGTGGCATTTCGGGCAGGCGTTCACCGCGGGTGTGCCGATCTTGTGCTGCGCACGGCGCTTGGCGGTGCGGCTGTGCGATTGCTTTTTCTTTGGTACGGCCATCGGTCGAAAAGGGTACCAGCCTCGTGAGCTCCCCTACTCCAGCTTTAGCTCATTCAGCTTCGCCCACCGCGGATCTCGCTCCTGCTCGTGGTGGTGCTCGGGTCCTGCCTCGTTCAGATCCGCGGCGCACACCGGGCACAGCCCCGCGCAGTCCTCCCTGCAGAGCACCTTCACCGGCACCGCCAGTGCGAACGCGTCGCGCGCCCACGCCGCCAGATCGAGCTTTTCGCCGTCCACGTATGGGCTTTCCAGCTCCTCTCCCCCGCCCGGCACCTCGACCTCGCGCGCCTCCACCTCGACCGTGGGGCTCGCCGCCTTCAGACAGCGCATGCATTGACCCGTCAGCGCCGCCCCCAATCGCAGCCTCAGCGCGTATCCGCTGCCGGTCATCCGCGACACCTCCAGTTGCAGCGGCACCCTTTCCGGCTTGATCTCGTATCGCTCGCCACCGAGCTCGAGCGGCTCGATCGGCACGCTCAGCTCGATTCGCCGCCCCTCGCCGACGCTCAGCCGCAGACCCCCGAGGTCGAATTCGTCGGCTCTCGCGGTCACCCTTCCCAGGCTAGCGTCGGCGGGCCGGGGGCGGGCAGGACTCTATTCAGTGTTCCTGCAACTCGCGCTTGAGCACCTTGCCCGTCGCGTTCCGCGGCAACTCGTCAAGGAACACCACCTCGCGCGGGACCTTGTACCTCGCGAGGTTCTCCTTTACGTAGCCCTTGACCGTGTCCTCGCTCAGCAGCGCGCCGTTGCGAGGTACGACAAACGCCTTCAGCCGCTGGCCCCACTCGGCGTCATCGACGCCGATCACGGCGGCTTCCTGGATCTGCTCGCTGTCGGCCAGCAGGTCCTCTACCTCGCGCGGGAACACATTCTCGCCGCCTGAGACGATCATCTCGTCGTCGCGCCCATCGACGAACAGGCGCCCGCCCGCATCGAAGTGCCCCACGTCGCCGGTGCTCATCAGGCCGCCGATGATCTCCTTGCCACCACCGCCGGTATAGCCTTCGAACACGAGCTCGTTCGCGACGAAGATCCTGCCTCCCTCGCCCGGCTTGACCTCCTTCCCCTCCGCGTCGAGCAGCTTCACGACCGTCCCCAGCGGCGGCTTCCCCGCAGTCCCCGGCGCCGCGCGCAAATCCGCGGGCGTGGCGATCGTCGCCCATGCCACCTCGGTCGAGCCGTAAAGGTTGTAGACCACGTCGCCGAACACGTCCATCGCGCGGGTCGCCAGCTCGCCCGGCAGCGCCGAGCCACTCACGGCTATCACCTGCAGCGCATGGGTGTCGTATCGCGCGATCGTCTCCTTCGGCAGCTCGAGAATCCTCTGCAGCATCACTGGCACAACCGCCAGCGCGCTCGCGCGGTGTTGTGCGACCGCCCTCAGCGTGTCCTCGGGGTCGAAGCGCCGGCGCAGCACCAGCGTGCTCGCCAGCGGCAGGCCCAGCGTGAAGTGCGCGAAGCCCCACGAGTGGAACATCGGCGCGGCGATCATCGTCGTCTCTCGAGCCTTCAGCGGGATCTTCGAGAACAGCGCCGCCGCCGGATCCAGCGACTCAGGCTGTTTGCGCGCCGCACCCTTCGGCGTCCCAGTCGTGCCCGACGTCAAGATCACGACGCGACCCTTCTCGCTCGGAGGCTGTAGTTCGGAATCTGTCTCTCTCGCGATCAGCTCCTCCAGCAGCGGCGCGGAGGGCACCTCGCCGGGGTCGCGCCAGGCGACGAAGCATTTCCGTTCCACGCATCCCTCGCTCACGAGGTCGGCGAACTCCTCGTCGTAGATCAGCGCCTTCGGGTCCTCGCGCCTGAGGACGTCGGCGATCTGCGGGCCCGCGAACGCCGTATTCAGGTACAGCGAGTTCGCGCCCAGCTTCGAACACGCGATCGTCGCGTCGATGAACCCGCGGTGGTTGCGGCACATGATCGCCACCCCGTCGCCCTCTCCCACTCCCTCCGCCTTCAGCCCCCACGCGAGCGCGTTCGTCCGCCGCTGTACCTCGTCGAACGTCAGGGTTCCCCGCTCGTCGACGATCGCTGCGCGGTTTGGATAGCGCGCGGCCGAGCCCGTGTACGCGGCCGCCGGCGTCGGCCCCCAGCGGCGCAGCGCCCTGATCGAGCGCACGGCCCTGTCCGGACGGGTCGGCTGGATCATGCCCGTGCCGAGCAGCGTCTTGACGACGTGCAGCTTGTGCTTCGCCTCTGGAACGTTCACGCGCGGTTCACGCGCGGCACCCTACTTCAAAGACTCAGCCCTGCGCGCCCCTGGCAGGGGACTAGCTGACTTCTGCCGGTTCGTCCTTACCCTGCAAACGCTCCCGGCCGCGCTGCACGGCGGCGATGAACTTCGAAAGGTTGACCTCGAGCGTGTTGAGGATCTCATCCGCGTAGTCCTCGGCGCCCAGCCGGATCTCGCGCTCGCGCGTGCGGGCATCCTCGACGATGTCCTCGGCGGCGCGCTCTGCCTGCTTGGTGACCTCCTCATCACCGACCAGCTTCTCCTGACGCTCGCGCGCTTCCTTGACGATCCGCTCGGCCTCCTTCTTGGCCTCTGCGAGCATCTCCTGACGCTCCTTGACGATCCATCGTGCCTGCTTGATCTCCTCGGGGATCGTCGCGCGCATCTGGTCGAGGATGTCGTAGATCTCCTCCTTGTCGACCCTGACCTGATCGGTCATCGGCACAGATTTGGCGTTGTGCACCAAGTCGTCGAGCTTGTCAATGAGTACTAAGACATCCATTGCGTCTCCAAGTTCGTCAGCGCTTCAGCTCTTCCTGCAACCGTCTCGCCACCTCGCCGGGGACGAGATCGTCGATCCTGCCCCCGAAGGTCGCGAGCTCCTTCACGCCGCTGGAGGAAAGAAAACTGTACTGCGGGCTGGCCATCAGGTAAACCGACTCTATCTCGGGATCCTGCCTGCGGTTGAGCTGGTTCATCTCCAACTCGTACTCGAAGTCCGAGATCGCGCGCAATCCCTTCACGATCGCCTTCGCCCCGACATGCCGCGCGAATTCGACCACGAGCGTTGAGAACGGCTCGGCACGCACCCCGTCCAGATCCGCGATCGCGTGCTCGATGAAGCCCATCCGCTCATCGATCCCGAACAGCGCCTTGTCCTTGCGCACCGAGCGATTGACGACCGCCACCACGACTTCGTCGTACAGCGCAGCGGCCCTGAAGATCACATCCAGATGGCCGTTCGTGATCGGGTCATACGAGCCCGGACACACGACGATCGACTTCTCCCGTGCCGTCATCGCTCACCCACGCAGGTCATTGAGGTCACTGGTACCGGTGGATTGTGATCGATGTATCACCATAGCGCCGTTCCTTTTCGACCTCCCAAGGCAGCTGCAGCGACGCCCTGCGATCGCTCTCGACGACCACGCGCGCCTGCGGCTCGAGCAGCGACTCGAGGGCCAGCGCCAGCTCGCCTCCCAAGTCTCTCGCCCGCCTATACGGGGGGTCGATCAGCACCAGATCGTACGTCTCTGAGTGATTCCGTGCACCGCGCAGCGCGCCGAGCGCCTCCGCGCGGCGCACCTCGGCCTCGCTCTCCCGGAGCCCAAGGCCCTCCAGATTGGCCCTCAGCGCCACCAGCGCGGCGGCGTCGCGCTCGACGAACACGGCCCGCTTCGCCCCCCTCGACAGCGCCTCGATCCCCAGCGCCCCGGTGCCCGCGAACAGGTCGAGCACGCGCTCGTTCTCCACCGTGCCCAGCATCGAGAAAACGGCCTCCTTCACCCGATCGGCTGTCGGCCGGGTGACGGCCCTGCCCTTTGGCGCCTGCAGGAGCCTGCCGCCCCAGCGCCCGGCGATCACCCTCACGCGGAGATCGGCTCCGACGCACCGGCGCCGAAGGAGTGCTCCAGTACTTCGCCCAGCAGCGCGTGCTCAGGTGCCTCCAACCCGGGGTCAGTCGCAACGATCACCTCTGCCCGCGCGCGTGCACGCTCCAGCAGAGCCGCATCCTGGGGTAGGCAAGCGATCTCGAACTGGCGCAGTCCGGATTGACGGGTGCCGACCAACTCCCCCTCGCTACGCAGTTCCAGATCAATCTCCGCCAGCCTGAAGCCGTCGGAGTGCTCCACCATCGCGCGCAGCCGCCGCGCGCCGGGCGGTCCCATCAGCAAGCAGCTGGAGCGGTGCTCGCCGCGGCCGATCCGCCCCCTCAGCTGGTGTAGCTGCGACAGCCCGAAGCGCTCCGCGTTCTCCACCAACATCACGGTCGCGTTCGCGACGTCGATCCCGACCTCGATCACGGTCGTCGCCACCAGCACGTCTGCCTTGCCCGACGCGAACCTCGCCATCGCGTCTTGCTTTTCGCGCGATCGCATTCCACCGTGCAGCAGTTCGAGCTCGAATCCCTTCAGCTCGCCTTTCGCCAGCCGCTCGTACTCCGCTCTCGCCGCTCTCAACTCGACTTCTCCGCTCGCGCCCACCCCAGAGGAGCCCCGGTCGGCCGGGTCCGCCGCCTCGACCAACGGGCACACGACGAATGCCTGTCTGCCCTCACCACACCGCTCGCGCACTTCCTCGTAGGCGCGCGCCCGTGCCTGCTCGCCCGCGACGATCCGCGTCTGGATCGCCTGCCGTCCCCGCGGCAGCTCGCGCAGCATGCTCACGTCGAGGTCCCCGTAGCGCGCCAGCGCCAGCGTGCGCGGGATCGGCGTGGCGGTCATGTGCAGCACGTGCGGCGCCGGCCGCTCTCCGATCGGTCCCTCGCCTCCCGTCGCCTGGGACCCTTTCTCGTCCAGCGCCGCGCGCTGGCGAACGCCAAAGCGATGTTGCTCGTCGACCACTGCCACCGCCAGCGCACGGAATCGCACATCCGGCTCGATCAACGCATGCGTGCCGACGATCAGCCCCAGCTCGCCGCTCTCGAGCTTGCCCAGGATGTCTGTCCGGCGGCGCACCGGGGTCGAGCCGCTCAGCAGTGCGGCTGCCACCGGCTCGGCGCCCAGCAGTCGCTGCAGGGTCGCGAAGTGCTGCTCGGCGAGCGTCTCCGTCGGCGCCATCAGCGCAGCCTGCAGGCCGTGCTCGACCGCACGCAGCATCGCGTACAGCGCCACGACCGTCTTGCCGCTGCCCACCTCCCCCATCAGCAGCCGCTGCATCGGGCGGATGCTCGCCAGCTCTTTGCCGATCGTCTCCACCGCCCTCTGCTGATCTCCTGTCAGCGTGAACGGCAAACTCTCCTTCAACCAGCGCTCGCTCAGCCCCGGCGGCTCGTTCAACCGGTGCGCCCTCGTGCTCTCCCCCCGCCGCTCGCGTCTTCTCATAAACACCAACTGCGTCAACAACAGCTCTTCGAATGCCAATCGCTCACGGCCCTTCTCGCGATCCTGCGCATCGCGCGGGAAGTGCATTGCCGCGAGCGCGCCCCCGCGATCTGGGAGCCCCTCGCTCATCCTCGTCGCCGCTCCGAGCGTCTCGGGCACGTCCCGCAGGACGTCCCTAACGCCCTGCACGAGCGCCAGGATCTGCGTCGAGCTCACGCCCTCAGTCGCCGGATAGTGGGCGATCTCGCCCGGTGTATGCGGAGTCGGGTGGGCATTCGTCAGGTGGGGGGCATTCCAATCCCCTCCCAGTGCGTGGTGGGCGACGTTGAACGTTCCCCGCTCAGTCGTCTTGCCATGCAGCACCAGACGCGTTCCCGGCTCGTAGCGTTGCGCCAGCCACGGTTGGTTGAAGAATGTCGCGCGCATGCTCCCCGTCCCGTCGAACACGGTCGCTTCGACCAGCGGCTTCATCCCGCGTCTTCGCACCGCACGCGCGCCGATCTTTCGCACCTGCACGGCAACCGTCGCCTGCTCGCCCACCTTCAACGCAGCCACCGTACGCGCCTCGCGGATGTCCCTCGGCAGGTGCTCTAACAGCGCGCCGACGCTCGTCAATCCCAGTGCTCGCAAACCCTCAGCCAGCTTGCCCGCTTGCGGCACCTCCAGCGGGGCTCCCAGCCGCGAGGGCCGCGGCCAGCGCACCGGCGCCTCCAACATCTCCCGCCAATTCAAAGGTCTCGTCGATCCAAACGCCGGCGGCCCACCTGAGGCGGAATGCCGGGCATCCACGATCAGATCATCGGGGTTCTTCGTGACTGTCGCGGCTGTGGACATCTTCTTCGTCCATCATGCCTCGCTCGGCGGTCGTCACTCCGCGGCCAGCAGCCACCAGTAGGCGGGCTGGCCGCCGTCGTGCAGTTCGAGCTCGACCTCGCCGTTGACCAGTTCGGCGACGTCCTCAGGCTCCAGTGGAGCATCCTGACCCGTGAGCACGCTGATCAGCTCCGCGCCATCGGCGAGCGTCTGAAGGACGGCCCGCAGGGTCTCGCGAGGCTCCCCCCATGCGACCACCTCATCCGCCACGAACCCCACCGCCTCGCCCCGACCGAAGCGTCCCTGCGCGTCGTCGCGCGCGGCCTGCGCGACCGCACCCGTGCGCAAGTGGGTGAGCGCCTGGTCCAGTGCCCGTGCGTTCTCCTCCACAGTGCGATCGGACTCCAGCGCGACCGCGGCGGTGAGACCGGCCTGCTGGCTGGTTGTGAGCGCCACGAGCACCTGCTTGTCCGACAGCTCGGCCGCGTGCTCGGCGGCCATGATCACGTTCGCCGAGTTCGGCAGCACCACCACCTCCTCGGCCTGCACCTCGTGGATCGCCGCCAGCAGATCGTAGGTGGAGGGGTTGAGCGTCGGGCCGCCGTCGATCGTGTGCACGCCCAGCTGCTCGAACATCGCCGCCAGACCGTCGCCGCTGATGACCGCCACCGCCCCGCAGCGCACGCGCGGGCCGTCGACGGACGGCCCGACCGTCGGCCTGGGCGGGCGGGATCCCATCAACTCCCCTGCCCTCGGCATCGATGCCGGCACCATCGTCTCTCAGCCGCTGCTCGCGCTCGCTCACCTGCAGATGCATGTCCGCGACGTCCAGACGCGATACCTCCCCCGCCTGCGCGAACACCGCGGTCGCCCGCTCGGGCTCGTCCGTGTGCACGTGCACCTTCAGCGTCGTCGTGTCGCCGACGACCAGCACCGAGTCCCCGAGCTGCTCCAGCGGCGCGATGAAGCGCCCCGAGCTCAGCCCGGTGCCGGTGACGGCGAAGTTCGTGCAGAAGCGGTACGTGCTCGAATGATGCTCGGGATGGCTGATGCGCGCGGGCGCGTAGTGATCGAGCTCCGGCGGGTCGTCGCCGCGCAGCGCCGCAACGACGCCCGCGAAGATGATCGTCAGCCCGTAACCGCCCGCGTCGACCACGCCGGCATCGCGCAGCGCCGCCAGCAGCTCGGGGCCACGCTTGACCGACTCCTGCCCCGTCGTCACCGCGCGCTCCAGCGCAGCGGCGATCGCCGCGTCCTGCAGCCGCGGCTCCGCGTCGGGGTCCAGGCGCGGACTCTCCGGACTGTGCGCGAGATCGGTCACGATCTGATGGGCCATCTCGCGCGCCACGGTCAGGATCGTGCCCTCCGCCGGCTCGCGCACCGAGGAGTAAGCACGGTCGGCCGCGTTGGCCAGCGCCGCACCGATCAGCGTGGCGTCGATCAGCTCTCCGGGACGGCTGACCAGCTCCTCGGCGGCGCCGCGAATCAGCTGGGAGAGGATCACACCCGAGTTGCCGCGCGCACCCAGCAGCGCCGCGCGGGCCACCGACTGCACGATCTCCTCACGTCCGATCTCGTCGATCGTGCGCGCCTCGTTACTCCCCTGCAAGCGGTCGAGCTCGGCCAGCACCGCGCGCAGCGTGAGCGCCATGTTGTCGCCCGTGTCGCCGTCGGCAACCGGGAACACGTTGAGGTCGTTGACCTCCTCGCGGCGCGATTCCAAGTGCGCCAGCGCCCCCGCCACGGCGGCGCGGAAGCGGACCAGGTTCGTATCGGTCACGTCCACACCTCTATCACCTTCCGCGGGCGCTCCGCCCGAACAGTCCTGTCTCGCGGCTCCCTGTTGGGCCGCTGGGCAAGCCAGGCAAGGATAACGCACCCACCCCGCGTGGCGTGAACTCGCACGCGAGCTACCGAGGACACGACCGATCGGAGATCGGTCAGCGCCGATGGCCGGTTCGGAGATGCGAGCGGAGCGAGTGTCTCCCGGTCGGTGGCCCTACAGAGCCTTTGTGACCTTGCCGGCTTTCAGGCAGCGGGTACACACGTAGACGCGCCGCGGCGCCTTGCCCACGAGGATCCGCACCTTCTGCAGGTTCGGATCGAAGCGCCGCTTGGTCGCGACCATCGAGTGGCTGCGGCTCTGGCCGAACGCCGGACCCTTCCCGCAGCTGTGACACACCTTTGCCATGCGCCGCAGTCTAGCCACTTGAAAGCTCGCGGCGCAGCGCCGCCATCCGCAGCACCGCCTCGGCGGCGTGAGCGCCCTGATCGCGCTTGCCGCCGCCGGCGCGCGCCAGTGCCTGCTCCATCGTCGCGCAGGTCAACACGCCGAACGCGCACGGCACGCCCGTCTGCAGCTGCACCTGCATCACCCCCCGCGCGGTCTCGGCGCAGACGAAGTCGTAATGGTCGGTCTCGCCCTTGATCACCGCGCCCAAACACGCCACCCCCGCAAACTGCCCGGTCTTCGCCGCGTAGCTCGCAGCGATCGGCAGCTCGAACGCGCCAGGCACGTCGAACACCCCTACCTCCTCATGACCTGCCTCCGCGAATGCCTTCCTCGCCCCGTCGAGCAGACGCTCGGCCAGCTGCTCATAGAAGCGCCCGATTACGATCGCATAACGCTCGCTCACGACTCTCGCCGATCCGCGGTGCGACGCTTAGCACTACGGCGATCCTGAGCGCGGTCTTGTTCCCGCTCCGAGTGCAGCAGCTCCTCGTCGAGATTCAGGCCCTGGTGGTGCAGGGTGTGCCCCATGCGCCGTGCCTTCGTGCGCATGTACTGCGCGTTGTGCTCGTTCGGGGCATGCTCGATCGGGATCTGGGCGCTTACCGACAAACCGTATCCCTCCAGGCCACGAATCTTCTTCGGGTTGTTCGTGAGGATCCTGATCGAGGAGAGCCCGAGGTCGGCGAGGATCTGCGCGCCGATCCCATAGTCGCGCAGGTCCGCGGGCAGCCCGAGCTCGAGGTTCGCTTCCACAGTGTCCATTCCCTCCTCTTGCAGGCGGTAAGCCTTCAGCTTGTTCAGCAGGCCGATACCCCTACCCTCCTGGGCGAGATACAGCAGCACCCCCTCGCCCTCCGCCTCGATCATCGCCAGCGCCGACTCCAGCTGCTCCCCGCAGTCACAGCGCAGCGAGTGGAACACGTCGCCGGTGAGGCACTCCGAATGCACGCGCACGAGCACGTCGCTGCGCCCGGCCACATCGCCCTTGACGAGCGCCACGTGGTGCTTCTCATCGAGCAGCGCGCGATAGCCGACGACCTCGAACTCCCCGAATGCCGTCGGCAGCTTCGCCTCAGCGACGCGCTCGACGAGCTTGTCGTGACGCCGGCGGTAGGCGATCAGGTCGGCGATCGTGATCATCTTCAGCTCATGCCTTGCGCAGTAGCCCGCGAGATCGTCCACGCGCGCCATCGTCCCGTCGTCGTTCATCACCTCGCAGATCACCCCCGCGGGGTTTAGCCCTGCCAGACGTGCCAGATCGACCGCCGCCTCGGTCTGTCCGGTTCGCTCGAGCACGCCTCCGGCACGCGACTTCAGCGGGAAGATGTGCCCCGGCTGGACGAGGTCACGAGGGTTGGCCTCAGGGTCGATCGCCACCTGGATCGTGCGCGCGCGATCGTGCGCTGAGATTCCCGTGGTCACGCCCTTCTCGTGCCTCGATCGACACGGTGAACGGCGTCTCGAACGACGATTCGTTCTTCGCCGCCATCAGCTCCAGGCCCAGCTCCTCGCAGCGCTCGGGAGTCAACGACAGGCAGATCAGCCCACGACCCTCCTTCGCCATGAAGTTGATCGCCTCGGGCGTCGCGAACTGCGCCGCCAGCGTCAGATCGCCCTCGTTCTCGCGATTCTCGTCGTCGCACACGACGATCATCCGGCCCTCGCGGATCTCCTCGAGCGCCTCCTCGATCGTCGCGAACGGTGTAGTCGTGCGGGTGTCGCTCATGTTCTGGCCTTCAAAAGACGCTCCACGTGCTTTGCCAGCACATCCGCCTCCAGATTGACCTTATCTCCGACGACCACCGCTCCCAGGTTGGTTCGCCTGAGCGTCTCCGGGATCAGCGAAACCTCGAAACCATCGTCGTGCAGCGCGCTGACGGTGAGGCTCACGCCGTTCACGGCGATCGACCCCTTCTCGACCAAGTAACGCCCTAAGCCCGACTCCCCCTCGTCGATTCTCAGCACTCGCGCAAAGCCCTGCTCGTTGATATCGCCCACCGTGCCGGTACCGTCGACGTGGCCCTGCACAACGTGTCCGCCCAAGCGATCGGCCGCGCGCAGGGGCAGCTCGAGGTTCACCCGCGCGCCGCACACCAATGCCCCCAGCGCGGAGCGATCGAGCGTCTCGCGCATCGCCTGCGCCGCGAAGCTTTCGCCCTGGACCTCCGTGGCGGTCAGGCACACGCCGTTGACGGCGATCGAGTCGCCCTCGCCCAGCTCGCCCGCCAGGCGCGTACCGATCTCGAGCGTCGCGCCCTCTTCACCTTCGTCCAACGCGGTCACCTCACCTATATCGGCGATCAAGCCCGTAAACATCACTCGCTCACCACTCGCGCAGGCGCGCGGAGATCAAGCAGGTCCTCGCCGACGCGCTCGCAGTCGAAGGTCAGCGCGCGCAGCGCCTCGGAGATCCGCTCGACTCCCTTTCCCTCCAAAGGATCGCGGGCCGCGCTTCCGCCCAACAGCAGCGGCGCCAGGAACAGGCGGATCTCGTCGATCTCGCCCGCGTCAAGGAACGCGCCGGCGAGATGTGGACCGCCCTCCAGCAGGACCGCGGTGACGCCGAGCGCCCCCAGCTGCTCGAGCCCCGAACGGACCCGTGCCGGCTCGTTCTCACCGGTTGCCAGCACCACCTGGGCGCCGGCCGCCTCCAGCGCGTCGGTGTCCGCCCGTGCCGCCGCCCGCGAGACCACGATCGTGAGCGGTATCTCCGCCGCCGCGGCCACCAGCTGGGAGGTGGGCGGCAGACGTGCGAGCGAATCGAACACCACGCGTCGCGGTTGTGGTGGCAGATCCGCGGCCAGGCCCTCCGGCCGTGCCGTCAGCCGCGGGTCGTCCGCCAGCGCCGTGCCGATGCCCACGACCACCGCATCGACCGACGCACGCCAGCGGTGCGCCAGCTCGCGGCTGTCCTCTCCGCTGATCCACTGGGAGTCGCCGGTGCGGGTCGCGACCTTCCCGTCGAGCGTCATCGCGGACTTGAACAGCACCCACGGCCGCCCCACGCGAGCGTGCTTGCGAAAGGCCTGGTTGAGTAAACGAGCACGCGCGGCGAGCTCGCCGCTCGGCGAGCAGCACCTCGACGCCCTCATCGCGCAGGATCCCCAGGCCGCGCCCCGAGGCCTTCTCCGTGGGATCGTCGGAGGCGACGATCACCCGCTTGATCCCCGCCTGCAGAATCGCGTCGGTGCACGGCGGCGTCTTGCCCTCGTGGCAGCACGGCTCCAGCGACACATACAGTGTCGCCCCACTCAGATCCGCCACGCCGCAGGCCTCGATCGCGTTGACCTCCGCGTGCACGCCACCGAACTGTTCGTGCCAACCCTCGCCCAATACCTCTCCGTCGCGGGCGACCACGGCGCCCACCACCGGATTGGGCTTGACCGCGCCCAATCCGTTGCCGGCGAGCTCGATCGCGCGCTCCAGGTGCGCCTGGTCGGTGTCGGTGCAGGCGGTCATCGCCTTCAGGATATCCCCGGGCGATTTCCGCACCGGCCACCGTGCAGCCGGTACACGGTCATTTCTGGCCCTGGCCGATAGTAGGCAAGGGGGTAGTAGTCAAAGCTCCAGTCGAAGTCAAACGCCACCCGATTCCGCCCGTGCGAATACGGTGAGGCGCGATAGACCACTTCGCCCTGCTTGGCCAGCGCCGTGTAGTAGGCGATCGCCTGCGGCACCGCCTCTGGATCGGCAAACGCCCGCCCGGCCTGCGTGGAGCCGCTCACGACCCAACAGTAGGAGTGACTCTCGTAGTAGCCGATCAGCGCGGGGCTGAGCGTGCGGACGTAGTCCTCGATTCCGACTTCGCGCAGGGGACTCGAGCTCGTTCTCGAGCGCGCCGTCGGCAGAGATCCTCGACAGCAGCGAGGGATACTTCGGCCACCGGTAGGGATTGCCCGCGGTCGATGTTCCGGGTCTTACTTCGCGCGCCCATTCGTCGGGCGAGACGGGCTCGGCCACGATCAGCGCGCCCTTCGGCACGTTCGCGACCATCCACGCACGCGTCAGGTTGCGCGTGTCGGCGCGCGAGAGCACCAGGCCGGAATGGACGCTGTAGACGAGCCCCTGTGCCAGCAGTGCCGTAACCACCAGCGCGACCACGCCGAGCTTTCGCGCCGAGCGCCCTGTGGGCCTCGACGACGCACGGTCTGCGTCATCGCGTGGCGCGGATACCCCGACAGTGCGAGCACGCCGCCTGCTCTCCAGACGAACGATTTCCCCCACGAGCCGCAAGGCGAAGAACGCCGCGAGCAGGCACAGGATCGGGAAGATCGGCAGCAGCCAACGCCCGAAGTAGCGCCCCTGCAGACCCATGAAAGCGAGAAACAACAGCGGTGCGGGCACCAACATGAAGCCAAGCCGCCGCTCCTTGCGCCACACCGCGAACATCCCGCCGAGCGCCGCCAGCGCCGGCACCCAGCCGAGACCCCACGTGAGCGTCCACAGGTAGTAGAGCAAGCCGCCCTCTTGCGGCGCGCCGAGCTTGCCCTGGGCTTCGGCGGAGAGCGTCGACTGGTGCACCAGTTCGGAGTGGAAGTCCTGATAGTCGAGCACGGCGTAGGGGTTTGCGACCAGGAAGGCGAGCAGCGCGGCGATCCCCGCGAGCACGAGGCCGACCACTGCGCGACGACCGATCACGTACGCCTGGGCGCCGGGCTCGACGTCCAGGTAGCGCGTCGCGCCCGCCGCCAGCAACGGCAGCAGGACGATCCCGGCGGTGTACTTGCTCGCGCAGGCGAGCCCGAGTCCGACGCCCGCCAGCAGGTAGTCGCGGCGGCGGCCTTTTCTCAGCACCCCGGCGCTTCCCAGCAGCGACAGCGTCAACGGGAACAGTGTGGGCACGTCGTTGAGCGCGAGGTGCGCGTAGAAGACGGGCAGGAACGCGACCGCCTCGATCGCCGCCGCGAGCAGCCCGACAGCACGATTGAAGAGCCGCGCGCCCGTCGCGTACAGCAGCCACAACGCCCCCGTGCCGAGCAGCGCGGCGGCCACGCGGGCGAGGGTGTAGACGCTCTTCCGGATGCAGCGCGAGCGCGCGCACCGTCCCGTCCGCGCCCCCGTACCAGAGTCCGGAACAGGTAATGCAGCAGGTACGTGAACGCGGGCGGGTTCGCGAAGTAGTGCGGGTTGAGCGTGCCTTTCTGGAACATCTCGACCGCACGCGGCACGAAATGCTGGGCCTCGTCGGTGTTGTACGCGTAGGGCAGCCCCTGCCTGATCCCCCACAGCCGCAGCCCGAGGCCACCCGAGCAGCACGACCGCCAGGCCGACCCAGGCCCAGCGGCGGGAAAGCCGATCGAATCCCGCGCACTCGATCACCGACTTCGCGCGCGCTTGCGCTAGGTGATCGGCGTCCCGCGCGAGGACGAGGGCTCAGCAGTTGCCATAGACCGCGTAGTAGCGACTCGTGAAGATCCGTTTGAAACCGGCGAGCGGAATCTGGTCGCGCGGGTCATCGCCGACGTCGACGATCGCCTCGAAGAACACCGCGCTGCCGAGCGGGTAGACCGCGACGCTGCCGGCGCGGATTCGGTTCTCGAGCGCTGGCGACGCCTTTGTCGGCGTCGGCGCGGGCCTCGCTGCGGGCGACGATGTTGCGCTGTCCGGTGCTGTCGAGGATCCAGCGGGCGTCCGGGATCAGCTTGTTGTCCGGCAGCGAGACCAGCGGACAACGCCTGCAGCTCGGCCTTCACCGCCGGGTCCGCCAGTGCGACAGCCAGCCCCTTGTGGAATTCCTCGTGGTAGGCGAGCGTCGTGCGCAGGCTGGAGAGGCTCAACGTGGTGGCAGCGAGAACCGCTCCGAAGAGCACCAGCGCCGCGGCCGCGACCATCCACGCACGGCGCAGCCACGATCCGCGCTCCAGCATCGACCAACCGCCGATCGCAACCGCACAGAAGATCAGCAGCACCGTCGCCGCGCCCATCAGGTAGCGGTCGATCACCGAGGCGCCGGCAGCGCCCTCGGCGACGAACACGAACACGAGCAGGACGAGCACCGCGAGCGGCACGAGCACGCGTCGTGGAGCCAGCCACACCGCGATCGGCACGCCGATCAGACCGCCGAGGACGACCGGCAGCTTGTCGATCCGCACCGAGTACGTCCACACCGAGCGCACCACGCTCGAGAACCCCTGCGTGCGTCCGAGTTCCTGGGCCAGGCCGGCAGTCGATTGCAGCGAGTAGAGCGGGTTGCCCGGTGACGATCGTGTCCACGCAGACCCATATCAGCGGCGCGATCAGCCGCCAGGCCCAGGTACTCCAAACGTCTGCGGTTGTCGATCGGTGGGCCCCTGTAGATCACCGGGCCACCGCTCGGCAGCTCGTCATGGACCGAACCACCCAATCCCCGCTTGACACGCGCTGGCCAGGCGCACCACAGCCAGTAGACCCCGCTCAAAACCCACGCGTCGGGGCGCAGCAACCCGGCAGCTGCGAGGATCAGGAACACCACCGTGCCCCGCCGGGGCTTTTCGACCTCGAGGCGACCGCCCAGACGATCAGCGCGATGTAGGAGATGTCCAGATAGCCCTGCGCGGCGAGGTTCTCCTCGAAGAAGCGACTCAGCATCAACAGCGCCGCGAACATTCCGACGACCGGTCCGAAACACAGCCGTGTGAGCCGGTACACGCCCGCCACGAGCGCCACGAACGAGGCGATCGACCCGAACACCATCAGCCGCGCGCCGCCCTGACCGAAAAGCGAGCACAGCACGCCGAAGGCGATCGCCAAGGGATGCTCGGT
Source organism: uncultured Solirubrobacterales bacterium (assembly GCA_963779405.1). Taxonomy (GTDB): domain Bacteria; phylum Actinomycetota; class Thermoleophilia; order Solirubrobacterales; family Solirubrobacteraceae; genus Palsa-744. Next base: position 125,751 of record CAVZYF010000017.1, on the reverse strand, counting down.
GGGACCGCGGTAGACCTTGAAGTCGGGCAGGTGCAGGTGCAGCAGGTCGCGACCCCAGAGCAGCGCGTAGAAGGAGTCGTAAGTCGGATACGTCGGGAACACGAAGTACCCGATCAGGGCCGTCATGCACAACACCGCGAATGCGAGCTTCGCCCACGTCGAGGCATCCACCGCGCGCAAACGCTGCAGCGGGGTGGAGTCCTGCCGCGGCTTGCTGAGCGTGGCGCCGGCCATGGGGCGTAGAGCCTATCCGGGCGGGTACACCGCCTCTGCACACGACCTCACGGGGTAGGCTTACAAGCAGTGAAGCTCATCATTCAAATCCCCTGCTTGAGCAGGAGGGACAGGTCCCCCTCCTGACCTCCCCACTGCATAGACCCGGCTTCCTTCAATGAAGCTCATCATCCAAATCCCCTGCTTCAACGAGGCAGATCAACTCCCGGCGACCCTCGCGGACCTGCCCATTGAGGTCGAGGGCTTCGATACCGTCGAGCGACTCGTGATCGACGACGGCTCGACCGACGAGACGATCGCGGTCGCGCGCGCGCACGGCGTCGACCACATCGTGCGCCTGACGAACAACAAGGGCCTGGCGGCGGGCTTCCAGGCGGGTCTGGACGCCTGTTTGAAGCTCGGGCGCCGACGTGATCGTGAACACCGATGCCGACAATCAGTACTACGGCCCCGACATCGCGAGGCTCGTGGTGCCGATCCTCGCCGGGCGCGCCGACATGGTCGTCGGTGACCGCGAGGTCACGGGCATCGAGCATTTCTCGCCGCTGAAGAAGTCGCTCCAGCGTCTCGGCTCGTGGGTCGTGCGCCAGGCCTCCTCGACATCGGTGCCGGACACCACCTCCGGCTTTCGCGCCTACAACCGCGAGGCGGCGATCCAGCTGCTCGTCGTCTCGAAGTTCACCTACACGCTGGAGACGATCATCCAAGCGGGCAAGCAGCTCGTCGCGATCGATCACGTCCCGATCCGCACCAACCCGAAGACGCGCGAGTCGCGCCTGTTCCCCTCGATGGGCGCCTATGTGCGGCGCAACGCCGTCTCGATCTTCCGAATCTACGCCCAGTACGAGCCTTTGCGCGTGTTCTGGAGCCTTTCCGCGCTGATCGGTGTGGTCGCGCTCGCGGTCTGGATTCGCTTCGTCGTCGCCTACGCCGACGGCAGCGGCAAGGGTCACGTGCAGTCGCTGATCCTCGGCGCGGTGCTGTTCATCGCGGCCGTCGTGCTGTTCGCGCTGGGGGTGATCGGCGACCTGCTCGCCGCACAGCGGGTGATGACGCAGAAGACCTTCGAGCGAGTGCGCCGGATCGAGCTGGAGCTGAACGTGGCACCCTCGCATTACGAGCCTGGCGTCCTGCCACCGGGCATCCAAACAAGGAGCGCAACTCAGCCAGAACGAGCAGACCCGCAGTCGGGCGAGCGGGAACCGAGGAGCACGAGGCGGTGCGACTGTGAGCGGCGCCGTCACCGTCTCCGAGGAAGGGATCGTCACCGGCAACACCTACGACAAGTACGGCTCCACGAACCCGGTCGTGCGGCGTCTGATGAGCGCCTTCGAGCGCACGCTCGACGAACTGTTCACGCAGGCCGAGCCCCGCTCGCTGCTCGACGTCGGCTGTGGCGAGGGGGTGCTCGTGCACAAGTGGGCGCAGCGGCTGGGCGAGCGGCGTGTCGTCGGGATCGACCTGGAGGAGGAGTCGATCCAGGCCGGCTGGGCCGAGCGTCAGGCGCCGAACCTCGAGTACCAGGTGATGCACGCCGAGAACCTGCCGTTCGCCGAGAACGAGTTCGACCTCGCCAGCGCGATCGAGGTGCTCGAGCACGTCCCCGATCCCGAGCACACGCTCGCCGAGATGGCGCGCTGCGCCGAGCGCCACCTACTCGTGTCCGTGCCCCGCGAGCCCCTGTGGCGAGGTCTGAACATGGCGCGCGGCGCCTACTGGTCGACGCTCGGCAACACCCCTGGGCACCTGAACCACTGGTCGCGGCGCTCGTTCGTGGGTCTGCTCTCGCGCTACGGCCAGGTCGCCGAGGTCCGCTCGCCGTTCCCCTGGACGATGCTGCTTGTCCGGCTCTAACCGCTCGCCGCGCTCCTATGGGAGTGGCGCGAGGATCCTGTCGATCGGGATCGCCTCCACGGGCCTGCTGACGTTCGCGTTCTTCTCGATCGCGAGCCACGTCCTCGGCGAAGAATCGGCCCAGCGCCTGGACGTGCTGTGGTCGGTGATGTTCGTCGTGATCTCGGTGATCTACCGGCCGATCGAACAGCTGCTTTCACGCACGATCGCCGAACGCCGCGCACGCGGGCACAAGCATCATCCGCTGGGCATCCCGATCGCGATCCAGGCCAGCTTCGCGCTGCTCTTCCTGGCGGTCGCACTCGCGTTGCACGAACCGCTGGTGGACAAAGTCTTCGATGGCTACAGCGCGCTGTACGACGTCCTGATCGTGGGCACCTTGGCCTACGCTGCGAGCTACTTCGCACGGGGATGGCTGGCGGGGCATGAATATTTCGCCCTGTTCGGCGGCCTTGTGCTGATGGAGTCGATCTCGCGGATCTGCTTTGTGATCGCCGCGGCACTGGGGATCACGAGCGGCCAGACGGCGGTCGCGCTCGGGATCGCGGCGGCGCCGTTGGTCTCGTTGGTGGTGGTGCCATTGGCTTTTGCACGACGTGGCGGCGAACACCACGAGCACGAGGGCTTCCGCTACCGGAGCGATCGAGGAGACCGAAGCCGCGCTAACCAGCGCGCCGATAACCGTGGACGAGGCGGTCGCAGCGTTGGCCGGACCAGGTACGGAGGGAGTTCAGGAGGCGGCAGCCCACGACGAGCTCTCGCTCCGGCGGGGCACGGGTTTTGCCGGCTCGGTGTCGGCGATCATGCTCTCCGAGCAGACGATCCTGAACGCCGCCGTACTGACCGTGGCGGCGACCTCGCCCGACAAAGCGCTCGCGGGCATCGTGTTCAACGTGCTGCTGATCGCACGCGCGCCGCTGCAGCTGTTCCAGGCGATTCAGACCTCGCTGCTGCCCCATCTGACGGGCCTCGAGGTGACGGATGGCCAAGAGGCCTTCGCCCGCGCGATCCGTGTGACGGTACGGGCGATCGCCGCCTTCGCCGCAGCGGTGGCCTTCGGGCTGCTCGCTGATCGGCCCCTTCGTGATGAGTCACCTGTTCGGGCAGAACTTCACCTATGGCCGCTTCGGCCTCGCATTGATCGGTCTTGGTATGGGCCTGCATCTGACCTCGGGAGCGCTGAACCAGGCTGCCCTGGCGCGCGACCGCGCGCGCGCCGCCGCCTGCTGCTGGGGGCTGGCGGCGACGCTATTCCTCGTGTGGATGTTGATTCCGGCGGTTAGCGAACAACTGCTGCGCACCGAGATCGGCTACGCGGGCGCGACCGCGCTGTTGGCGCTCACGCTGGCCGTGCTGTACTGGCGCGCAGACACGGGAGGGTCGGTTGCGCGACCGACCGAGGTTCAGTCGGCCTCGACGGAGCGCGCGATCGTCGAGTAAGCCTCGCCCGGATCGCTCGAGGAGAAGATCGCAGAGCCGGCCACGAACACGCTCGCGCCCGCCTGCCTGCACCTGGGCGCGGTGGCGGGATCGATGCCCCCGTCCACCTCGACAGCCACACCCACGCCGACGATTGCACGGACGCGCTCGATCTTCTGCGGTGAATGCGCGATGAACGGCTGCCCTCCCCAGCCGGGGTTGACGGTCATGCACAAAGCCATGTCCAGCAACTCCACCACCTCTGCCAGCGCGCCGACTGGCGTGGCCGGGTTGATCGCCACGCCGACTCCCGCCCCACCCTGTCGAATCAGATCCGCGGTGTAGGCGACGTGAGGGGTGGCCTCGGCGTGGAATGTGATCGAGTCGGCACCAGCCTGTACGAAGTCGGCAACGTGGCGCTCGGGGCGCTCGATCATCAGGTGCACGTCGAGCATCGCGCCGGCCTGGCTGACCTGCTCGTGCAGCGCCGCGACGACCAGCGGACCGACGGTGATCGGGGGCACGAAGTGTCCGTCCATCACGTCCACATGGATGATCCGCGCGCCGGCGTCCAACACCTCGCCGACCTGCTCGCGCAGCCGCGCGAAGTCGGCGGACAGGATCGACGGCGCGACGCGCACGCCCTTCAGTAACTCGAGGCTCATATCGGCTGGAGCATCGAATCGCCGCAGTTATTGCATTTGACGAGCGCCGTGGAGGACATGCGCACGATCGTCGAATGCTCGCCGCAGTTGGGGCATACGGAGGTGAGCTCGAAGCGGTGCAGGCAATACACGCAGCGATAGCGTCCCGCCAGGTTGGTCGGACGCAGCCACGGCTCGCCGCAGTTGGGACACTTCGGCCCGAGATCGACCGGCGCGCTGCTCGAGGCTCCTGCTTCGTTAGCCATCACAACAGCTCAGCCCCGCTGCAGCCGGGCGATAAAAAACCCGGCCGTGTGGTCACGGTGCGGCAACGTCATCATGAAATCATCGCGGCTGAAGTCGGGATGGGCATCCAAGAAGGCGGCGATCTGTAACTCGTTCTCGGTCGGGGAGATCGTGCACGTAGAGTAGACCAGCACGCCGCCCGGACGGACAGCGGCGGCGCCGGCCGCGAGGATCGATGCCTGGATAGGGGTCATCTCGCGGACGTTCTCTCAGGGTCACGCGCCAGCGCAGATCGGCGCGCGCCTGCAGCGTGCCCAAACCAGAGCAGGGCGGATCGACGAGCACACGGTCGAATACCGCTCCCTCCGGGCGCTTCACCTCGGCGTCGGCGACCTCGACACGAATGTTGGGGACGTGCAGCCGCTGCGCGGTGCGCGTGAGCATGCCCGCCCGCCGCGCGTTGCGCTCGACCGCGACCACCTCGCCTTCGCCTCCCATCAACGCCGCCAGATGGGTGCTCTTGCCACCGGGCGCGGCGCAGAGATCGAGCACTCGCTCGCCCGGCTGCGGATCGAGCATCCGAGATACGCGCATCGCCGCGCGCGACTGCGCCAGGAACGCCCCCGCGCGCCATGCGGGCGAGTCGTGCAGCGTCGAACGGGCCCTCCAGCACCAGCGCCTCCGGCAGATCCGGATCGGTGTGGGTCGCCACCGGCAGCTCTCCAGCCAGCGTCGCGGCGTCGGTGAGCAGCGTATTCGCGCGCAGCGCCACCTCGCCCGGCTCGTTGTCGTAGGCCATCAGCGCGCGGGCATCGCTCGCCCCCAGCTCCTCCCACCACAGCCGCGCGATCCACTCTGGATGCGAGTGCTTGATCGCCGCCTGCTCCGGCGTCTCGATCGCTCAGCTGCGCCAGCAGCGCGGGGCCCTCGCGCGCGCCGCGCCGCAGCACCGCATTGACCAGTCCGTGCCCGCCTCGCGCTCCCCCCTTCGCCAGCTCCACCCCGTCCGCGACGACCGCGTGGTCGGGCGCGCCGCCAAGGTACAGCAGCTCGTACAACCCCAGCCTCAGCGCCGCCAGCAGTCGCGCGTCCAGCTGCTCCGGCGGGGCGATCGGCGAGACGCTCGATCAGGTAGTCGAGCGTGGCCTTGCGCTGCACGGCCCCGTAGAGCAGGCGCATCGCCAGCGCCCGGTCGCGAGCATCGAGCCGCTTCGCCTCCCCGTGCAGAGCGCGGTCGGCATAGGCGCCGTCCTCGAAGACCCTCCGCAGTACCACGTAGGCGCAGCGGCGCGCGGGGGCGATTGCAGCTCTCGGCGGGCTGGGCATCGGAGGCATGATCGACTATCCGGTGCGACTGGATCGTGCCGGGAGATCACCGAACTATCCTGGAGTGGTGTCTGACACGACTGACTCATCCAACCCAACCTCTCCTCCTCCCCCCTCCGATCGCGTCCGGCTGCGGCGCAAGCGTGAGCGTGGCAGCCACGACCGTGCCGTCATCGATCAGATCCTCGACGAGGCTCTGATCGCGCATCTGGGAATTGTCGATCAGGACGGCCAACCGTTTGTGATCCCCACACTGCATGCTCGTCACAACGATCTCGTCTATTTGCACGGATCGATCGCCAGCCGCACCTTACGGGCGCTCGCGGAAGACACGCCGGTGTGTCTGACCGTGACGTTGATCGACGGGCTCGTGCTCGCCCGCTCGGCCATGCACCACTCGGCGAACTACCGCTCAGTGATGCTCCTGGGAGAGGCCAGGAGCGTGGAGCAGCCCACGGAGAAGCTCGCGGCGTTCGAGGCGATCGTCGAGCACATCGTGCCGGGCCGTTGGCGGGACGTGCGACCGCCAACCGACAACGAGCTCAAGGCGACAGCGGTTCTTGCGATCCCGATCGACGAGGTCTCGGCAAAGGTCCGCACCGGGCAGCCAATAGATGACGAGGAGGACTACTCCCTACCTGCCTGGGCAGGCGTCATCCCACTGTTCACCAAGGCGCTGGAGCCCAGGCCCGACCCCCGTTTGCCAGCCGGCATCCCACCACCGGTCTATGCAAGCGGCTACCGTCGCACAGGGAGCCCACGACCACGCAGATAGGCAGAGGCATCCATCGCGCCGCCCGCCCGGCGGCTGGACCTCGAGCAGCTCGAGCACACCTTCCGGCAGCCAAGCAACAGGCGGCCAGATTGCTGAGTCACGCCCGCCTGCGGCTGACTGTGGTCGGCCATACCCACATCTGCAGGATCGCCGTCGCTCGAGGAGATCTGCGCGATGCGGGCCCGGTGGACACCGAGCAGCGCCCCGTCCGCGAGCGCGACCTGCGCACCGATGTGCGGCTGGAGGGCGCGCACGACGCGCTCGAGCTCGCTCGCCGGCCTGGCGGGATCGAGCAGACGGTCCTCGGAGCCGATCTTCTCGGCGTATGTCACACCACCCTCGTCCTGCTCGGCAAATGGCGGGGGCTCGCCCGCGGCGATCAGATCGAGCGTGCGCACGAGCGACTCGCCACCGATCTCCCGCAGACGCAGGGCGAGCGACCCGTAGGTGTCCTCGAGAGTAATCGGCTCGGAGGCAGCCAGGCATACCGGCCCGCTGTCGAGTCCCTCCGTGAGGCGCATGATCGAGACGCCTGTGCGCTCGTCACCGGCCATGATCGCACGCTCGATCGGCGCGGCCCCACGCCAGCGCGGCAGCAGCGATGGGTGCACGTTCAAGAGTCTCGTGCGCAGTGAGCAGCGGCTCCTTGATCAGCGCCCCGAAGGCGCATACGACGAGCACGTCCGGCCTCGCCCGCGCGATCCGGGCCACGACCGCTGGCTCGTTCACGCGCTCGGGCTGCTCCAGCGCGATCTCCAGCGCACGCGCCCTCTCGGCGACCGGAGGCGCGGCCATCCGGCGGCCACGGCCTCGTGGGCGATCGGGGCGACTCAGAACCAGCGAGGGACGGTGATCGCTCGCGGCCAGCCGCTCGAGGACCGCGGCGGCGAAATCGGACGTGCCGAGGAAGGCGGTGCGCAAGATCGAGACCCGCCGCGAACCGCCGCTAGGCGGAACCCTGGCCCGAGACAGCCTCGCCCGTTGCAAGGGGTGCGGCGCCGACGCCCGGGACAGCTCCATCCGCGTCGGGGACGGTGGGAGCCTCGCCAGCATCCGGCTCCTGGTCGGCATCTGCGGCGTCCCCGGCGTCTCGGGTCGCGCGATCGGCGCCCGAAGCCTCGCTTGCCTGACGCTGCGCCTCGCGCATCGCGCGCATCGCCTCCTTGCGCTCCGCGCGCGAGATCCGGTCGATCATCAGGACGCCGTCGAGGTGATCCATCTCGTGTTGGATCACCCTCGCGGTCAACCCGCTCCCCTGCACCTCCAGATCCACGCCGTACCCGTCCCGCGCGCGCACCCGCACTTCGGCGGGGCGCTCCACCTCGACATGGACGAAGGGAATGCTCAAGCACCCCTCGCTCGCTGTCTCCGTCTCCTCGCTCGACCATTCCAAGACCGGATTGACGAGCACCGTCAGCTCCTCCTCGGGGTCGGCGCGGTAGACGAGCACGCGGTGCAGCACGCCGATCTGAGTGGCCGCCAGCCCGATCCCGAGCGCGTCCCCCATCAGCTCGCCCATGCGCTCGATCTCGGCGCGCAGCGTCTCGTCGAAGCGATCGACGGGAAGCGCGACTCGCGCGCAGCACCGGGTCGCCGAGCTTGCGCACGCGGCTGAGCGCCGCGTCGCGCCGCGCGCGAGTCTCGGCATCGAGCTCCTGCACCGGCCCGCCCTCGAGCTCCTCGGGGAACACGTCGGCGTCCCGCTCGGACCCCAGGAGCTCGTCTGTCTCAGCCATATCGACTGCAGTTTATTGCGGGTCGACGTCCACGCTGAAGCTCACGCCCGCGTGCTCCCGCGCGGCCGCCACCCGCCGCACGGCCTCCCCGACCGCGTGCACCGCGGGACGGCGCTCCGCCGCCTTCACCACCAGCACCTGGCGTTCACGCCCACGCAGGCGAAACAGACGACGCCGGACCGAGCACGCTCGAATCTGGGACCAGGGGGCAAGGACCGCAAGCGCTCGCGCAGCGCGTTGCGCCGCCGCCCGCGCCGGAACCGGATCAACGGCAGCGCAGACGATCCTGATCAGATGCGAGAAGGGCGGGTAGCGAAGCGCCTCGCGCCGCTGCAGCTCGCCAGCCAGGAAGCCGTCTGAGTCGTGGCGCGCAGCGTGCTCGATTGAGCGCGCTTCGGGGGCGATGCTCTGCACCAGCACGCGGCCCTCGCCGCCGCGCCCGACGCGCCCGGCGAGCTGTGCGATCAGCGCGAACGTGCGCTCCTCGGCGCGGAAGTCGGGGAAGCGCAGGGTGGCGTCGGCGTCGAGCACCACCCCGAGCGTCACGTCGCGGAAGTCGTGGCCCTTGGCGACCATCTGCGTGCCGATCAAGACTCCCGAGGGAGCCGCCTCAAAGCGGCGCAGTACAGCGCCCACACGATCCTCCTCCCCGCCCCCACCGGCTACATCGGCGTCCAGGCGGAACACCGGGAAGCTCCCGTCGTCGAGCGTTCTCGCGAGCTCGTGCTGCACGCGCTCGGTGCCCGCGCCGTGGCGCGCCACGACCGTCGAGCCGCAGTCGCCACAGCGTGCCGGCGCGGGCTCGCGATGCCCACAGTGATGACATGCCACATAGCCCTCGGCGCGGTGCAGCACGAGCGCCACGTCACAGTCCGGGCAGCACCACACCCGCCCGCAGGAGCGGCACGAGAGGAAGTTCGACCAGCCGCGACGGTTGAGCAGCACCATCGCCTTGCCACCCGTGCTGCGCACCTCTGCGAGCGCGCGTGCGGTCTGCGGGTGCAGTCCCTGCGCCTCCCCGCGCATGTCGAGGATCTCGACCTCCGGCAGCGGGCGGCCGTCCGCGCGGCCGGGCAGCCGCAGTGGGCTTGGCACGGCGCATACGCTCTCGGGCCGCGGGGTGGCGCTGCCAAGCAGCAGCAACGCCCCACAGCGCTTAGCGCGCTCGGCGGCGACGTCGCGGGCGTCGTAGCGGGGGTCGCCTTCGTGCTTATAGGAAGCGTCGTGCTCCTCGTCTACAACGATCAGACCGAGATCCTCGATCGGCGCGAACACGGCTGAGCGAGGGCCGACGCAGACCCGAGCCTCGCCTGAGCGCAGACGCCGCCATTCCTCGTAGCGCTCGGCCGGGCGCAATTGCGAGTGCAGCACCGCGACCGTGTCGCCGAAGCGTTCGACGAAACGTCCCACGATCTGTGGAGTCAGGGCGATCTCCGGGACGAGCACGATCGCGCCGCGTCGCTGCTGTAGCGCGATCGCGGCGGCGCGCAGATAGATCTCGGTCTTGCCAGAGCCCGTGACCCCGTGCAGCAGCCGCCTGGCAGGCACACACGCGGTGAGCGCCGCCGTCAAGGACTCGAGCACGTCGCGCTGCTCCGCGGTCAACGTGGGCGGCTCGGGATTGCGCGCGCCGACAGGCAGGTGCACGCGACGGGTGACGGCGCGGCGTTTACGCCCGCTCAGCCGCCGCACGGCGCCGGGGGGCAAAACGAGGCCGAGCGCGCGGGAGATCGTCGAGCAGTACTCTGCGGCGATCCACTCGGCCAGCGCCACCAGATCACGGGGTACGCCGAGCTCCAGCGCGCGCAGCGGTGCGAGCAGCTTCCCCTCGGCGACCTCGCTGCGCTCGGCCAGCCCGACGACTACCCCCAGCACCTCGCGCCGGCCGAAGGGCACGACGAGCATCGAGCCGACCTTCACCTCCCCGCCGCACAGCTCCGGGGGCAGGCGGTAGTCAAACGGCCCGCGCAACGCGCGGGCCGTCGTCATCGGCTCGACCTGGGCGATGGCGGACACTCCGCCACATTAGACGCGGCCCCGGTCAGAGGCCGGCGGCGGAGCGCAGCGCATCGGCCCTATCGGTCCGCTCCCACGTGAAGTCGTCATCGTCGCGGCCGAAGTGCCCGTAGGCGGCGGTCTTCTGGTAGATCGGGCGATGCAGTTTGAGCTCCTCGCGGAACGCTCCGGGTCGCAGGTCGAAGTGCTCGTCGACGAGCTTTGCGATCTGGCCACGGCCGATCCGCTCGGTGCCGAACGTCTCGACCATCACCGACACCGGGTGCGCGACGCCGATCGCGTAGGCGACCTGCACCTCGGCGCGCTCGGCGAGAGAAGCAGCGACGATGTTCTTGGCGACCCAGCGCGCCGCGTAGGCGGCAGAGCGGTCCACCTTCGAGGGGTCCTTGCCCGAGAACGCGCCGCCGCCGTGACGGGCCATGCCACCGTAGGTGTCGACGATGATCTTGCGCCCCGTCAGGCCGCAGTCACCGACTGGCCCGCCGATCACGAAGCGGCCAGTCGGATTGACGAGGAAGTCGCGGCGCAGCGCGTTCGCGTCGAGCAGCTCAGACGGCAACACCGGAACGACAACCTGCTCCCAGAGGTCGTCGGTGATCTGCTTCTGCGTCGCGTACTCGGCGTGCTGGGTGGAGATCAGCAGCTTCTCGATCCCCACCGGCTTGCCGTCGACGTAGCGGACCGACACCTGCGTCTTGCCGTCCGGGCGCAGATAGTCGAGTGAGCCGTCGTGACGCACATCAGCGAGCCGCTTGGCGAGCTGGTGAGCGAGCGAGATCGGCAGCGGCATCAGCGATGGCGTCTCGTTGCTCGCGTAGCCGAACATCATGCCCTGGTCGCCGGCGCCGGCGACGTCCAGCTCGTCCTCGTCGGTCGCATCGGTGCGCTTCTCATAAGCCTGGTTGACGCCCTGCGCGATGTCCGGCGACTGCTTGTCGATCGCGTTCAGGACGGCACAGGAGTCGGCCGAGAAGCCGAGCTCGGCGTCGGTGTAGCCGATCTTGCGGACCGTCTCGCGCGCGATCTCCTGGATGTCCACATAGGTGTCTGTCGAGATCTCTCCGGAGACCACGATAAGGCCGGTGTTGACGAGCGTCTCACAGGCGACGCGGCCGTAGGGGTCGTCTCTGAGCACGGCGTCGAGCACGCCGTCGGAGATCTGGTCGGCGATCTTGTCGGGGTGTCCCTCCGTGACCGACTCGGATGTGAACAGGTACTCGTTGTCAGGAAGCTGGGTCATGGGTTCGGGAATCGCTCCAGGGGGTCGCAGGCAAAAAGTCGATAGAGAATAGGTGAGTCAGGATGTCGGGGAGCTTCTCGCCCGTGCGCGTCTCCCGGAGTCCTCGCGCCCCGGGGCCTCGCGGCCGCGCTGACCGCGCTCGACGAAGTCGATCACGAGCGGCACCCCGTCCATCCCGTAGCGGGCGCGCAGGCGGTTCTCCACGAAGTAGGCGTAGTCGCGGGTGACGCGCGCGCGGGAGTTGATCTGGATCGCAAAGCGCGGCGGACGCTCGCCGATCTGGGCCATGTAGATCAGCTTCAGCCGGTGCTGACTGGAGCCCCGGCGTGTACCTACGGGTGGCTGGCGAGCCTGGACGGTCTCTGACGAGGAACCGGTTGAGCTCGGCGGTGGGAATGCGCCCAGCCATGCGGTCACCGAGCGCGAGCGCCTCCGTCAACAGGCGCTCAACGTGGCGGCCGGTGAGCGCGCTGGCGGTCAGCACACGCGGGCGCAGGCGCAGCTTTTCGGCCACGCGCGCTCGCTCGTGGTCGAGGTCGTCCTCGGAGCCTTCGCGAACGTCCCACTTGTTCAGCACGATCGCCGTTGCACAGCCGGCCTTCATCGCGAGCTCCGCGATCCGCAGGTCCTGGGCGGTGACGCCTTCGCGCGCGTCGCACACCACCAGCGCCACGTCCGCGCGCTCGGCGGCGCGCTGAGAGCGCAACGTCGTGTAGTACTCGATTGAGTCCGCCACCTTCGACTGGCGGCGCATACCGGCTGTGTCGACGAGGGTCAGCCGGCGATCGCCGACCATCAGCGGCATGTCAATCGCGTCGCGCGTAGTACCAGCGACATCGGAGACGATTACCCGCTCCTCGCCCAGAAAACGATTTACGAGCGAGGACTTGCCGACGTTCGGCCGGCCGATGATCGCGAGGCGCACCGTGTCCGTGTCGGGCTCATCGTCTCCGTCGGGCAGCAACTCGACGATCCGGTCGAGTAGATCTCCCGTGCCAAGGCCCTGGGCAGCCGAAACCGGGATCGGCACGCCAAGGCCGAGGCGATGGAACTCCGAGGTCTGCGGAATCTCGGCGACGCCGTCGCACTTGTTCGCGGCCACGATCATCGGCAGTGACGAGCGGCGCAAGAGGTCCGCCATCTCCTCATCACCGGGACGCACCCCGGCGCGCACATCGACCACGAGCACCGCCACCTGCGCATCCGCGAGGCCCGCGCGCGCTTGGTCGCGGATCGAGCCAGCGAGGGGATCTTCATCCTGGAAGTCAACGCCGCCCGTGTCGATCAGCGTGAAGCGGCGCCCGTTCCACTCGCAGTCGATCTCCTTGCGGTCGCGCGTGACACCAGGGCGCTCGTGCACGACCGCCTCGCGGGTGCCCGTGAGACGATTGATCAACGAGGACTTCCCCACGTTCGGATAGCCGACGACGGCGACCTTCAGCATCTGCTCAGTATGACCAGGCGGGAGCGAGCCCCGGTCAAACCGAGGGCGAGGCCGATGCGGCGAGCTTCGCGATCCGCTCGACCACGTCCTCGACCGTTAGCCCGCTCGTGTCGAGCACCACCGCCCCCGGGGCGGCCGCGAGCGGGCTGTGCTCGCGCGTGGCGTCGCGCTCGTCGCGCAAAGCCTGCTCGGCGAGCACCGTGTGAGCGTCGGCGCCCAGCTCGACGGCACGGCGGCGTGCACGCTCCTCGGGCGAGGCGGTGAGGAACACCTTCAGCTCGGCCTCGGGCGCGACCACCGTGCCGATGTCCCGGCCCTCGGCGACCCAGTCGCCGCCCGCGATCAGGGCACGCTGCAAGGACACGAGCGCCGCGCGCACCCCTGGGTCGGCGGCCACGCGCGAGGCCTCCTCGGAGACCTCCGGCGCGCGAATCTGAACGCTCACGTCGCGACCGTCGAGCAGCACGCGAGCCCCCAGCTCGATCCGCGCCGCCCCGGCCAGCTGCGCCGGCGCAGCGCCCGGCGAGGTGAGCGAGAGCAGCGCCACGCAGCGGTACATCGCGCCGCTGTCCAGATAGGTGAAGGAGAGCCGGCGCGCGAGCGCACGCGCGACGGTCGACTTGCCGGCACCCGCGGGGCCGTCGATCGCGATCAGCATCGTAGCCGGCTACGTAGCTCGCGGCGACGGAGGCGACATGTCCTCGAGCGCACCGCCACCACCTCCGCGTGACGGCGGTCGCGCGAGAGCAGCTGTCTGCTCGGCGAAGTGCTTGCTCAACATCGTCAGCTGTCCCTGGTAGTTGGAGCCGATGCCCCTGCCATAGAGCACGTCGGGCTCCTCGGCCATCCGCTCGAAGGCGAGCTTGCACACCGGCTGACCGTGCTCGACCATGAAGGACACATCGCGTGCGCGCACCTCCAGCGCCGCGCGACTGCCAGGCGCGGTCTGGTCGCGATGGAATCCGAACCCGGGGTCGAAGAAGCCCGCATAGTGCGTGCGCAGCTCTCCCGCAGTGGGATCATAGGCGAGCATCTCGGCGGCATAGGAAGGGGGAATGCTGACCCCCTCCGATGAGAGCAGCAGGTAGAAGACCTCCGGCTCGAGCACAATGCGTCTCCCTCGCTCGGGATAGACCGGCTCCCAATAGTCACGCCAATTCAGCGCGCCCACCTTCGTTAGGTCGATCGGCAGGCTGTTCTTCTTGGCGCGGTAACCCACGATGCTCTCAGCCGAGCCCGAGACGTCGAGGCTGAGGAACAACCCGTCGGCGATCGAGATCTCCGAGATGGGGACGGGCCTTGAGTCGCGGTAGAGCAGCGGAGAGCGCTCGTGCAGTGAGAGGAGCTCCACGTCGCTCAGACGCGCGTCGCCAGCCATCAGACGCACCTGATTGAGAGCGAGGCCCGTCTTCACGCGGATCGCGAACGTGCGAGGGACGACCTCCAGATAGAGCTTGCCGTTGTAGCCGCCGGCGATCTCGTCGAAGCGGTGATTGCGATCGGTGAGCACGCGTGTGAACACGTCCAGGCGGCCGGTCGAGCTCTTCGGGTTCGCCTTGGCGCGGATCGCCTCGGGGAGACGCAGCCCCTCGATCAGCGGCACCAGATAGGGGCGGTCGCGCTCGAGCGCGGCCCCATCGCGCAGGTCAATCCGTTCGAAGGCGATGTCCTCGATCTTCTCCTCGACGCTCGAGTCGCTGTCGGGCAGGAAGCTGCAGCGCAGCGCCCATGCATGCTCGCCGAGCCGCAAATCCATGCTGGCGGGCTGGACCGACTCAGCCGGAATACGCCAGTCCCCGGCGGTGACCCATCCGCTCGTGACGGCCTCGCGCAGCTGCTGGGAGGGCAGCACGCCCGTCAAATCGACTAAATCAGCCGGCTCGCCCGAAGGACGGGGCGCCGTGGTCGCGCCGCTCTCAGAAGGACTCATCGTGGAAGTGAAGCATGAGGTCTACCCGAGCGCCGCGAGGTCCTCGACGAACCCCGGATAGGACACGGCGGCGGCCTCGATGCCCACCACCTCGACCCCCTCGCGCGAGGCGAGACCCGCCACCGCGCCCATCATCGCCAGGCGATGGTCGCCACAAGCGTCGATCGTGCCGCCTCGCAGACCGCCGGAGCCGCGCACCGCAAAGCCATCCTCGGTCGCCTCGATCTCGGCACCGAGGCCGCGCAGACCCTCGACCACGCCAACGATCCGGTCTGACTCCTTCACGCGCAACTCCTGGGCGCCGTGGACGACCGTATCGCCCTCGGCAAAGCAACCAAGCAGCGCCACCAAGGGCAGCTCGTCGATTGCCAGCGGCACCTCCTCGGCCTCGATGACCGTTCCCTCCAGCGCGCCGTGGGCGACATCGAGGTCGCTGACCGGCTCATCCGCGGAGAGCTCGCCCGACTCGTCCTCGAGGTCGCCAAGCACGATGCCCTGCATCCGGCGCAGGATCCGCAGGAAGCCGGTGCGCGTCCAGTTGACCCCCACATCTCCAATCAAAAGGCGCGAGTGAGGGACGAGCACCCCGGCGGCCACCATGAACGCCGCTGAGCTCAAATCACCAGGCACCCGCACTCGCTCGAGCACCAGCTCGTCAGCGTTTACGACGGTCACGTGCCGGCCGTTGCGATGGATGTTCACCCCGGCGCGCAGCAACATCCGCTCGGTGTGATCGCGGCTGCGCGCCGGCTCGCCGATCGTCGTGGCGCCGTCCGCGGCGAGCGCCGCCAGCAGCACGCACGACTTGACCTGAGCGCTTGCCACCGGCAGCTCGTGAGAGATGCAGCGCAGCCGCGCGCCGCGCACCTGAAGCGGAGGAAAGCGTCCGCCCTTGGCTTTCAGATCCGCGCCCATCAGCCGCAGCGGCTCCGCTACGCGGTCGACCGGCCGGCGGCGAATCGACTCGTCCCCGTCGAGCGTGAACGAGCGCCCCTCCTGCGCCGCCAGCCAGCCCGGCAGCAGGCGCAGCAGCGTGCCCGCATTGCCGACGTCGATCGGCCCGTCGGGCTCGTGCGCCTCGCGCAGGCCAGTTCCGCGGATCACCACTTCGTCCTCGCGAATCTCCACGAGCGCGCCGAGCGCGCGCACGGCATCGAGCGTCGAGGTGGTGTCCGCAGCGTGCAGGTAGTTCTCGATCCGCACCGGCTCGGATGCCATCGCCCCGAGCAGCGCGGCGCGATGGGAGATCGACTTGTCCGCCGGCGCGGTCAGCTCCCCGTGCAGTCCGCCCGAGGGCTCAAAACGCATGTTCATGCCCGCGCCACCGGAAAGCCGAGGCCCGCAATCAGCTCCCGCGCACGGGCGGCGCAGGGCTCGCCCGAGACCCACAGCGCGATCACACCCTGGCGGTTGTCCTCCGACGGGGACAGCGCCATGTCGACGATGTTCACGCCGGCTCCGCCCAGAGCCAGAGCCAGCTCGGCGATCACGCCCGGGCGGTTAGGCACCGAGACGCGCAGCTCGATGACCTCGTCCCCACCCACCCCACCGACCAGCCCGGCGCCGAGCAGCACCTCGCGGTCTGCCCGCGCGCGCTCGTTCCACGCCGACACCGCCGCCGCGTCGCCCTGCTGGAGCACAGCGCGCACAGCGCCCAAGCGCTCGGTCAGCCCGTCGATGCCGTCGATCAGGGCATCCCTGTTCGACAGATAGATATCTGTCCAGATCGCGGTGTTCGCGCCCGCGACGCGCGTTGCGTCACGGAAGCTCGGACCCACCGCCGGCAGGCGTTGCTCGTCTTCTGCGCCCAGCACGCTCGCGGCCTGGGCGACGAGCAGGTTGGCGAGCACGTGCGGCAGCTGCGAGACCGACGCCATCAGGCGGTCGTGGGTGTCGGCGTCGATCGCCGTGGGCTGCGCGCCGAAGCTCGTCAAAAGGCGATGCAGCCGCTCATACAAGACCCCCGCGGTACTGCCACGCGCGGGCGTCAGGTACCAAACGGCGCCGTCGAACAGGTCGGCGCGCGCGTGCTCCACGCCCGCCGTCTCCGCGCCGGTGAGAGGATGCCCGCCGATGAAGCGCTCGTCCGCGACACCAGCCTCGGCGACGGCGCGCTTGGTCGATCCGACATCCGTGACCACGGTGTCGGGACCCGCGCCGGCGAGGGCCGCGCGAACGGTCTCTCCAAGGGCCCCCACCGGCGCGGCCACGAACACGACATCCGCTCCCTGTACGGCGCCGGCGATATCCGCTGCCTGCTCGTCGATCGCACCGAGCTCGAGGGCCGACGCGCACACGCGCGGATCGGGGTCATAACCACACACATCGGCACCCGCCCGCGCGCGTGCGGCCAGGCCGATCGATCCGCCGATCAGCCCGACCCCGAGAACCGCGACCCTCACGCGACCCGTGGGCACGGCGCGGGACCTTGTCCTCGGTCGCTCGTGTGCAAAGCACACCACGCTCCCTGCGTCCGCTGGCCGATCTTCGATCGGTCGCTTGACCCACGGGTCGCGTTGGGCCGAGTGTGACCCATCAGACAGCGCTGAGCGCCTTGCCAGCCAGTGCCGCGGCGCGCTCCACCGCGAGCGCGTACTCAGCGAAGTCCTCCGCGCGCAGCGCCTGCGGTCCGTCGCAGATCGCCTCGTCGGGGTTGGGGTGAACCTCCACGATGATTCCGTCCGCACCGACAGCGGCGGCCGCGAGCGACAGCGGCAGCACGAGGTCGCGCCGCCCAGCCGCGTGGCTGGGGTCGACGATCACCGGTAGGTGCGAGAGCTCCTTGAGCACTGGGACGGCCATCAGGTCCAGCGTGAAGCGGTAGGCAGTCTCGAACGTGCGGATGCCACGCTCGCAGAGCATCACGTTCGGGTTGCCTTCCTTGAGGATGTACTCCGCCGCCATCAAAAGCTCGTCGAGCGTCGAGGACAGCCCGCGCTTGAGTAGAGCGGGACACCCTGAACGGCCGACCTCAGCGAGCAGTGGATAGTTCTGCATGTTGCGCGCGCCGATCTGGATCACGTCGGCAACCTCGAGCACCGGTTCGAGATCGCCGATGTCCATCAGCTCGGTGACGACCGGCAGGCCGGTCTCGGCCTTGGCCTCGGCCAGCAGCCGCAGGCCCTCCTGACCGAGACCCTGGAAGGCGTAGGGAGAGGTGCGTGGCTTGTAGGCGCCACCGCGCAACAGGGTCGCGCCCGCGTCGCGCACGACGCGCGCGGTCTGCAGCGTCTGCTCGCGCGTCTCGACCGTACAGGGGCCGGCGATCAGCGCGAAGTTATCGCCGCCGACCTTGCGCCCGCCGATGTCGAGGATGGTGCGCTCGCCGTGGGTGATCTGCGCGGAGGCGAGCTTGTAGGGCTTGAGGATCGGCACCACACGATCGACGCCGGGCTGGCCCTCGAGGCCGAGACCCTCGACGCTCACGTCCTGCTCGACGTCGCCGATCGCGCCGATCACGGTCACGCGCGCACCACGGGAGCGATGGGCGAGCGCGCCGGCGCGCTCGATCTTGGCTACGACCGCGTCGATCTCATCGACTGTCGCGGTCTCTTTCATGACGATCATCATCGATTCATCCTTTCACTTACACCTGGAGCTTGTGTGTTGGTTGCGCGAGAGGGGCGTGGGGCGCCCCGGGGGGCGGCACTCGGTCCAGGCTGTGGACCCAAAGCGGCCGATCAAAACCCGCTCACGGACGGGCCGGGCCGAAGCGCCTAGCTAAATCGCCAGGTGCGATAGGACGACCACGTGGCACGCGCGGGGATGTCGAGTATCGGTACGGGCGCGAAGGTGATCATCAGATGCAGTTGTAGCACCTTCAAAGCACCTCGGCAAGTGCCTCCAGGAAGCGTTCGTTTTCCTCGGAGGTGCCGTAGGTGACGCGCAGCGCACCCGCGCGACCGAGGGCGCTGCCGCCGCGCACGAGCACACTACGTTCTTCAAGGCCGCGCATGACCTCGGCCTCGTCGCGGTCCTCGCCGAGCGCGAACCAGCAGAAGTTGGTCTGCGAGATCGCCGGGTCCAGGCCCAGCGCGCGCAGCCGCTCCTCGACCGACAGGCGCTCGGCGATCGTGCACGTGACGCGCTCGATGACCGCGTCCTGATGGGCGAGTGCCTCGACCGCCGCCGCCTGGGCAAGCGCGTTGCAGAAGAACGGCTGGCGGACCTGATCGACCGCCCGCGGCAGATCCTCAGAGCCGCACAGCGCAAAGCCGACGCGCAGCCCGCAGAGGCCGTATACCTTCGAGAAGGTGCGCAGCAGCACGAGGTTCGGATGGCGGTCGAGCAGCTGTAGCGAGGAGTCGGGGTCATCGAGCAGGTTGAACTCGCAGTAAGCCTCGTCGATGATCACGCACACGTGCGGGGGAACCTCGGCGACGAACGCGGCGATGTCCGCAAGCGGTAGGGCGGTCGAGGTTGGGTTGTTTGGGTTGCACACGATCGCCAAGCGGGTCGCGACGGTGATCTCGCGCAGCATCGCCTGCAGGTCGTGGCGGTCGTCGGCGTCGAGCGGGATGGTCACCGCACGGGCACCGGAGGCGGCGGACGAGGTGGGGGTAGATCGAGAACGACGGCCATGCGTAGACGATCTCGGCGCCGGGCTCGAGCAGCGCCTCGCCGGCGGCGAGCAGCACGTCGCAGGAGCCGTTGCCGATCGCGATCCGCGCGGCGGGAACCCCGTAGCGGTCGGACAGGCGGGAACGAAGAACCGCGTTGGTCGGGTCGGGATAGCGGTTGAGGGAGCAGAGCGCGTGCTCGATCGCTTCGCGCACCTCCGTGAGCGGCGGGTAGGGCGACTCGTTGCTGGCCAGACGCACCAAAGGCTCTTGCTGGGCGTAGCCGCCTGCCGCCGGATAGACGGGGATGCGCGCGATCCGCTCTGTGAACTCGAGGGTCATCTCGGACCTATTGTGCCGAGCCCGGGCCTGGGACGCCGGCAGCGACGCAATCTCGTGGGTCGAGCCTCGCCGAAGCGTGTCGAAAACAAGCCCCGGCTTAGTGTGCCGCGGGACTACTGCGCCGCCCGCAGATCCTCGCGCAAAGCGCTCGCATCACCGAGGTACACGTGCCGGGACTCGTGCTCGTCATCGGCGTAGTAATGGATCAGCACCCTGATCACGCGCGGTAACGCGCGCGGCACGGGGATCTCTCGCGCGCAGAGCAGCGGCACGCGGTCGAAGCCAAGCGCCCGGGCGGCCACGGCTGGGAACTCCGCGTTGAGATCGTTCGTGGCCGTGAAGATGCAGCTGACGACGTGCTCCGGCTCGAGCGTGTTGCGCTCCATGATCGCCTTCATCAGCTCCGAGGTGGCATCGAGGATGTCCTGAGCGTCGTTGCGATCGACGCTGATGGCGCCACGCAGGGCGAAGAGACGTTCCGGCATCGGGCGATTGTGTCAGTTGTCCCTTGCCGCCCGACTTCCGCTTTCTAAAGAGGGCGGGAATGTACGTGTACTTTTTAAACTGCGTGATACTATAGTTGTACAGTCTCTTTTGTATGCACTACATCACGCCGGCTTATCTTCCTGACACAGATTCGTTACAAACGTGGCACAAACGCGGCATCCCGCGCGCGATCGCGTCACATACCCGAGATAGCCCGCAGACCCTCGATCTCCGGCTCCTGCAACCGACGGTGCTCGCCGGGCGCGAGGCCCTCCAACCGCAACGGGCCGAACGCGACGCGCTCGAGCGCGAGCACCGTCCGGTCGAGCGCCTCGCACATGCGCCGCACCTGGCGGTTGCGGCCTTCGTGGATCGTCAGCTCGATCGTGTCGCCCGCGATCCGGCGCACGCGCGCAGGGGCCGTGGGGCCGTCGTCGAGCTCTACGCCGCGACGTAGCGCCCGCAGCACCCCATCACCGACGGGGCCGCCGCCGAGCGTCGCGCGGTAGGTCTTCTCGACTTCGAAGCGCGGATGCGTCAGCCGGTTGGCGAGCTCGCCGTCGTTCGTCAGCAGGATCAGGCCGCTCGAGTCGGTATCGAGCCGCCCGACGGGGTACAGCCGCAAGCCGGTGGCGGGGACAAGCTCGACGACCGTCGGGCGGCCGCCGGGGTCGCGCGCGGTCGAGACGACGCCGAGCGGCTTATGCAGCGCATAGACGGCGCGCGCCTCCGGCCCCTCCAGCGCGCGGCCATCGACCGTCACGCGATGGTGCTCACCGACGTCGCGTGCAGGGTCGCGCACGATCTCCCCGTCGACACGTACGCGCCCGTCGGCGATCACAGTCTCCGCGGCACGTCGCGAGGCCACGCCCGCGTGGGCGAGGTACTTGGCTAGGCGCACTGGCCCGTGTCCGCCGTGAGGTTCGCCGGGAGCATATGAGGCGATAGAGAAGCCCATCGGCTGCCACCATAGGGACGATGGATCTCGCGCTCCTCGACCAGACGCTCGCCGCGCACGGCGAGCCGCGCTTTCGCGCCGGCCAGATCTGGGCGTGGGCGGCGAAGGGCGTGGACGGCTACGAGCAGATGACGAACCTACCCGTGGCACTGCGCGAGGCGCTCGCGCACGAACTACCGTTCTCGAGCCTCACCCTCTCCGAGGAGGCCCAGTCGAGCGACGGAACGATCAAGGCTCTGTTCCGGACAGCCGACGAGCGTCCCCTGGAGGCGGTGCTGATGCGCTATCGCGACAAGCGGCGCTCGATCTGCGTCTCCTCGCAGTCCGGCTGTCCGCTCACATGCACGTTCTGCGCAACTGGGCAGATGAAATTCGCGCGCAACCTCACTGCCTCGGAGATCCTCGACCAGGCGCTCTACTTCCGCCGGATCGAGCCGCTCGACCACTGTGTGTTCATGGGCATGGGCGAGCCGATGCTGAACCTCGACAACGTTCTCGCCGCCTGCGAGCGGCTGCCCGAGATCGGCATCACCCACCGGCGCACCGCGATCTCCACCGTCGGCTGGATCCCCGGGATCGAACGGCTCGCCGAGCAACCGATGCCATTGCGCCTCGCCCTGTCGCTGCACGCGGCCGACGAGGCGCTGCGCTCGGAGCTGATGCCCGTCAACGAGCGCTATCCGCTGAAGGACGTGCTCGAAGCGTGCCGCGCGTTCTACGCACGCAAGCATCGCCGCGTGTTCGTCGAGTACGTGATGCTCGCCGGCGTCAACGACCGCTACCAACAGGCGCTCTCGCTCGCTCACGCGCTGGCCGGCGGCCGCGAGGGCGGGGTGGGCGGGGACTCAATCTTCAAGGTCAACCTGATCCCCTTCAACCCGACCGACTCCCCCTACGAAGGCTCTTCCCGCGAGTCGATCGCCGCGTTCCGCGCCGCGCTCGAATCCCGCGACATCCCCGTGACCATCCGTTTGACGCGCGGACGCGATATCGATGCTGCCTGCGGTCAGTTGGCAGCCCGCACGGCCTGAGCGCTACTCCGCCGGGGCGCCGCCGCCCGCGCGGGCCTCACCGGCCCGCAGCAACCGCTCGCGCAGCGTCGCCTGCTCCTCCGGGGTCGGGTCCCAGCGGGCGACGTCGGGCAGATCATCGAGCGTGCGCAGGCCGAACAGCTTCAGGAACTGCGTCCCGGTCCGGTACAGCACGGCGCCGAACTGCGAGCGGCCGCCCTCTTCGATCAAACCTCGCTCCAGCAGCGTCGCGGTCGCCGAGTCCGCGCTGACGCCGCGGATGCGCGTGATCTCCGGGCGGGAGATCGGCTGCAGATAGGCGACGATCGCCAACGTCTCCGCCTGCGCGGGGCTGAGCGTGGCGACGCGCTTGCGGCTGAACAGGCGCCGTGCAGCGTCCTCGGCCGCGGGGTCGCTCGCCAGCGTCCAGCCTCCGCCCAGCTCGCGCAGGGTGATCCCGCGCAGGCCCTTGCCATACCGCTCGGCGAGTGTCCGCAACGTGACCGTCACCTCGTGCGCCTCGACCTCCGTGGCTTCGGCCAGCTCCGCCTCGCTCAGCGGATCGGCCGCGAGGAACAGCAGCGCCTCGATCGTGCGCTCCAGCGGCGATCTCGGCTCCAATCCGTCACCAGCACCATCCTCCGCCCGCCGACCCCGCCTGGGTGACGCGCGCCGCTCGACGGGCCGGGGCCGCTCGGCCGGGCCGCCCGGCTCGTGGGGATCGCCGGACACGTCGGACACGCCCTGCTCCTGCCCGATCGCGTCGATCACGTCCACCGTCTCGCTCATCCGGCGATTCTCTCGCCGTAGCTCTCCACCGGCTGCGCACGTGCGTGCACCGCGATCTCGCCAAAGCTCTCCCCCTGCTCCCAGTCGGCCTCGCCGCGCTTATAGAGCTCCAGCAGCGCGAACAGCGTGACCGCAACCGTCATCCGATCGGCACCCTGCACGGCCTCGTCGAAGCTGAAGCGCCCGCGCCGTAGCAGACCGCGCAGGTGGGCCAAGCGCTCCGCCACCGTAATCCTCGGCACGCCGATGTGGCGCAGGCTGATCGCCGGCGGCATCTGCAGCAACCGTCCGAGCGCCTCGCCGAGGACCTCCGGGTTCTGGGAGCCGTCCATCGGCTGAGTCATGGTTTTACGCAGGCTCGCCGGCAGCGGCACTTCGCGGAAGCGCACACCTTCCTCGCGCTGTAGCAACTCGCCCAGGTGCCCCGCAGCCGCACGGTAGCGCCGGGCCTCCAGCATCCTTTCCAGCAGCTCCTCCGCCGCCTCTGCCGGCTCGATGTCGAGCAGCTCGTCATCGTCCTCGCCGCTCAGCATCAGCCGCGACTTCAGCTCCAGCAGCGCGGCGATCAGCACGATGAACTCGGTCGCGGTCTCCAGGTCCAGATCGCCACGGGCCTCGAGGTGGTCGAGATACGCGAGCACGACGTCGGCCAGCGCCAGCTCGAGCAGGTCGATCTCTTCGCGCAGGATCAGCGTCAACAGCAGGTCGAACGGACCGCTGAAGAGATCCAGGTCCAGCTCGAGCGTGGCGATGCTCATCCGTTCACACCGTACCGGTCAGGCAAGATGGCCACCCCGCCCGCGCGCGCCGACACCCATACGCTCGCGCACGTCCGCAAGCGTCTCGCCGGCGATCTTCCCAGCGCGCGCTCGGCGCCATCGGCGAGGATCGCCTCGAGCTTGCCCTCATCCGCGCGCAGGTCGGCATAGCGCTCGCGCACGGGCGCCAAGTAGTCGATCACCGCTGTCGCAACCGCGCCCTTCAGTTCGCCGTAGCGCGCGTCTTGCATCTCATCCTCGACCTCCTCCGGCATCTGGCCGCGCACGGCGGCGAGGATCTCGATCAGGTTGCTCACGCCCGGCTTGTCCTCCGCCCGGCGCACCTCGCTGCCGGAGTCGGTCACCGCGCTCTTGAACTTCTTCTCGATCGCCCGCGCCTCGTCGAGCACGTAGACGGTGCCCTGTTCACGAGCCACCCGTCGTCGACATCTTCGCCGTCGGGTTCTGCAGGTCCATGATCCGCGCCCCGACCTCGGGGATCCGGTGCTCGGGCACGACCAGCACCTCCTCGCCGTCGCCGAAGCGCGCGTTGAAGCGCCGCGCGACGTCGCGCATCAGCTCCAGGTGCTCGCGCTGGTCCTCGCCCACCGGCACCTCCTGGGCGCGGTAGGCGAGCACGTCGGCCGCCTGCAGCACCGGGTACAGGAGCAGCCCGGCGGAGACGAGCTCGCGCTGCGTCGAGTCGACTTGTCACGGAACTGGTGCATCCGCTGGAGCCGTCCGAGCTCCGTCACGCTTGACAGGAGCCACGTCAGCTCGGTGTGCTCGCGCACATCGCTCTGGCGAAAGAGGATGCAGCGCTCCGGATCAAGCCCGGCGGCGAGCAGGATCGCCGCCGTGTCGTAGAGACGATCACGCAACTCGCCCGGCTCGTAGGGGACCGTGATTGCGTGCAGGTCCACGATGCAGAAGATCCCCTCACCGCGCTCCTGGCTTGATATGTACTGCGCGATCGCCCCGATGTAGTTGCCCAGGTGCTTACGGCCGGTGGGCTGGATGCCGGAGAAGATGCGCATTCGCGGCAGGCTAACGAAGGGACGCAGCCAGCGGCCATGTCATATTGCCGTCGCTCCCTGGCGCCTGACTCAGGCAAGCACTTGACGGATGACCGGGTGCTTTGCGGCGGCGACCTCGTCGAGCCGGCGCACCGGGGTCGTGTATGGAGCGTTCTGCGCGATCTCAGGCCCGTCCTCGCCGCCTCGCGCAGGATCTCCGCGATCGCGTCGGCGAACGCGTCCAGCGTCTCCTTGCATCTCGGTCTCGGTCGGCTCAATCATCAAAGCCTCCTCGACGAGCAGCGGGAAGTAGACCGTCGGCGGGTGAAAGCCGAAGTCGAGCAGGCGCTTGGCCAGGTCGAGCGTCTTGAGTCCGAGCGCCTTCTTCATCGGGCCGCCCGAGAGCACGAACTCGTGCATGCACAGCTCCCCGTAGGCGAGCGGCAGGTGCTCGGCGATGCCCTTCTCCTTCAGGCGTGCGAGCAGGTAGTTGGCGTTCAGCACCGCGGTCTCTGAGGCGTCCTTGAGTCCGTCGCCGCCGAGCGAGCAGATGTAGGCGTAGGAGCGCACGAAGCAGCCGTAGTTGCCCTGAAAGCCCCGCAGCCTGCCGATCGACCGCTCAACGTCGTAGTCGAGGTCGTACCGAGGCCCCTCGGACGTCGGGCCGTCGCCGTTCTCGCCGCTCGGGACCTGACGTTATTGCCCCGGTCCCCGGGGCGTCGTCCTCGCGGCGCACAACCAGCGGGCGCGGCAGGAACGGCGCGATGCGGTCGGACACCGCGATCGGCCCCGCCCCGGGGCCGCCGCCGCCGTGGGGTTGGGTGAAGGACTTGTGCAGGTTGAAGTGCACGATGTCAAAGCCCATGTCCCCCGGCCGGAAAGGCCCATCACCGCGTTCAGGTTCGCGCCGTCGTAGTACAGCGTCGCCCCCACCCCGTGCACGATCTGAGCGATCTCCTCGATGTTCTGATCGAACAGACCGAGCGTGTTCGGGTTCGTCAGCATCAGGCACGCCGTCTCGCCGTCGGCCTTCGCGCGCAGGTCGTCCAGGTCGACGCCGCCGTGCGGGGTTGGTCGCGACCTTCACGACCTCCAGGCCCGCCATCGTGACCGTCGCGGGGTTCGTCCCGTGGGAGGTGTCCGGCGTCAGCACCTTGTGCCTCTGCTCGCCGCGCGCCTCGTGGTAGGCGCGCGTCAACAGCACACCCGCGAGCTCGCCGTGCGAACCGGCGGACGGTTGCAGCGAGACGTGCGGCAGGCCCGAGATCTCCGCGAGCGCCTGCTGCAGGTTCCACATCAGCTCGAGCGCGCCCTGCGCCCGCTCGGGGTCCTGCAGCGGGTGCAGCCGCGCGTGCCCGGGGAGCGCGGCGACCCGCTCGTGCAGGCGCGGGTTGTGCTTCATCGTGCACGAGCCCAGCGGGTAGAAGCCCGAGTCCAGGTCGAAGTTCCGCTTCGACAGGCCCACGTAGTGGCGCACGATCTCGGGCTCGGACACCTCCGGCAGGCGCGGCGGCTCGCGAGCGGCGGAAGCGCTCGGGCAGCGCCTCGGCGTTCGACCCGCGGCACGTCCAGCTCCGGGCACATGAACGCGCGGCGCCCAGGAGCGCCCTTCTCGAAGATCGTCTTCGCGCGTTCGCGCTGCAGCGGCAGCTCGGTCACCGGCGATGCTCATGCCGGCACCGCCTCGCCGGTCGACTCGGCCATCCGGGCCGTATGTCCCTGACCGACGCGGCCGCCACCGCCGCTCCCAGCACCTCCGCCAGGCGGTCGATGTCGGCGCGCGAGCGCTGCTCGGTGATCGCCACCAGCAGCCCGCCGCGATCCTCCTCGCGCCCGGTCAGCGCCTGGATGTCGACGCCCGGGTTGACGCCCTGCGCGGCGCAGCGGCGCTTGACCGCGGCGACGTCGGCGTCCAGGCGCAGCGCGAACTCGCGGATCACCGGCTGTGTGTGCAGCGGCTGCACCCCCTCCAGCGCGGAGAGCGTCTCGCGCGCGTAGTGCGTGCGCGCCAGCAGCAGCTCGCCCAGCTCGACGATCCCGCGGCGGCCGAGCCACGTCAGGTAGACGACGCCCGCCGAGCGCGTTCAGCGCCTGCGCGGTGCAGATGTTCGAGGTCGCCTTCTCGCGGCGGATGTGCTGCTCGCGGGTCTGCAGCGTCAGCACGAACCCGCGCCGACCGTCTACGTCCGTGGTCTCCCCCGCGATCCTGCCGGGCATCCGGCGCAGATACTCCTCGCGCGCCGCGAAGAAGCCGAAGGAGGGCCCACCGAAGTCGAGGCGGTTGCCGAGCGGCTGGCCCTCGCCGACGGCCACGTCCACGCCGCACTCGCCGGGTGGCGCGAGGATGCCGAGCGTGATCGGGTCGACCTGGGCGATGACGACCGGCGCCTGCTCGCCCCGAGCCGCCGCCGCCTCGCCGCGCCGTCTGCGCCCAGTAGGCGCCCGACTTCGCGGCGGCGCTCAGCGCCGCCGCGTCCTCGACCGCGCCGTAGAAGTTCGGCTGGGCGAAGATCGCCGCGCTCGTGTCGCCGTCGATCGCCTGCAGCCCACGCGTCGGGGTCGGTGACGCCGTCGCGTAGCGGGACCTCGACGACCTCCATCCCGTAGCCGTGGGCCTGGGTGCGCAGCGTCTCGATCGAGTGCGGGTGCAGCCCGGCGCTGACGACGAAGCGCTTGCCGCCGTTGTGCAGCTTCGCCAGGTAGCCCGCCGCCGCGACCGCCGAGGGTCCCTCGTAGACCGAGGCGTTGGCGACCGGCAGCGCGGTCAGCTCGGAGATCGCCGTCTGGTACTCGAACATCACCTGCAGCCCGCCCTGGGAGATCTCCGGCTGGTAGGGGGTGTAGGGGGTGAGGAACTCCGAGCGCTACATCAGCATGTCGATCAGCGCCGGCACGTAGTGGTCGTACATCCCCGCGCCGAGGAAGCTCAGCTCGTCTTCGGCGGAGACGTTCTTCGCGCGCGAGCTCGCGCAGGTGCGCGAAGACGTCCTGCTCTGCCCTGCCCGTCGGGGAGCTCCAGCGGGCGGCGCAGGCGCACGGCCTCGGGGATCTGGCGATCGAACAGCGCCTCGACAGAGGGCACGCCGATCGCCTCGAGCATCGCGTCGAGATCCTGCGGGAGTGATGGAGGTGTAGCGGCTCAAAGTCCTGCTGTCAGCCTAGCCACCCAAGCGTGGCCGAGTAGGCGTCGGCGTCCAGCAGCGCATCGCGCTCGGCCGGCTCGGCCATCCGGATCTTCACGAGCCAGCCCTCGCCGTAGGGGTCCTCGTTGATCGCTCCGGGGTCGTCAGCGAGGTCGCCGTTGACCTCGACGATCTCCCCCGACAGCGGCGCGAGCACATCGGAGACCGCCTTCACCGACTCGACCTCGGCGTAGGGCTCGTCCTTGACGAGCGTGGTCCCGACCGCCGGCGGATCGAAGAACACGACCTCGCCGAGCGCGTCCTGCGCATACCAGGTGATGCCGAGCGTGGCGAGATCGTCTTCGACGCGCGCCCAGTCGTGCTCGGGGTGGTACAGCAGGTCTTGGGGGTAGTTCGCCTCGGCCATTTACGCGCCCTTCTTTCGGTAAAGCGGCTTCTCCTTCACGACAGCCGGGCGGATCTTGCCACGAACGTCGATTTCCAGGCGCGTGCCGACCGCGGCGCTGCGCGGCCGGCACGTAGGCCATGCCGATTCCGACGCCGAGGCTCGGCGAGAGCGTGCCGCTGCAGACCTCGCCGCCGCCGACGAACCGCGTTGCCCTGCGCGCGCGATTCCCGGGCCCTCGATCGTGAACGCGACAAGCTTTTCCTGCTGGACCGACCAGCCTCGCGCACGGCGCTGCACGGCCTCGGCGCCGATGAAGCCCGTCTGCTCGCGTGCAGCACCAGCCGAGCCCGGCTTCGATCGGGCCGCGCTCGGTCGAGAGATCGTTGCCGTAGAGGTGGTAGCAGGCCTCCAGGCGCAGCGTGTCGCGCGCGGCCAAGCCTGTAGGGACGGCGCCGCGTCGCAAAAGCTCGTCCCACAACATGGGGGCATCGCGGGACGAGGCGAGCAGCTCGACGCCGTCCTCGCCAGTGTAACCGGTTCCACATACCAGTACTCTGCGCCCAGCCAGACGCCGTGTAGCCGCTGTCATCCGGGCGGGCAGCGGCGTGTCGGAGATCGCCTGCACGAGCTCCCGCGCGCGCGGACCCTGGACGGCGAGCATCGCGTAGTCATCGAGCCGATCGGTCACCTCGACGTCGCCGAAAGCCTTCGGCGTGCTCCTGGAACCAGGCGAGGTCACGCTCGTGGTTGGCCGCGTTCGTGACCGTCAGATAGCGGTCGGCATCCAGGCGATAGGTGAACAGGTCATCGAGCACGCCGCCGTCCTCGCGGCACAGCACGGAGTATTGAGCGCCGCCGATCGGGATCTTCGAGCACGTCGTTCGAGAGCAGCCGCTGCAGCAGCGCGAGCGCGTCGGGGCCCGCGGTCTCGATCTCGCCCATGTGCGAGACGTCGAACACGCCGACGTCCTCACGCACCGCCATGTGCTCCTGGCGGACGCCCTCGTATTGAACCGGCATCTCCCAGCCGGCGAACTCGACGAGCTTCGCGCCCGCGGCGACGTGGCGGTCGAACAGGGCGGTGCGCCGCAGCGACGTATCGGCCGGTGTCGACACCGGCCCCAGGCTATCGAAGGGGCGAGCGCTCAGCGCAGGAACGGCGGCACGTCGATGTCGTCGTCGGAGATCTCCAACGAGGAGCGCTGACGATCGTCGATCCGGGGATTGCGGTCCGGACGCCCGGCGCGGCGTCGCGGCGCGCGCTTGTCCGCAGCCCGCCGACGCGGTGGTCGAAGCCGGTGCCGATCACGGTCACCCGGACCTCGTCGCCCATCGCCTCGTCGATCACGGCGCCGAAGATGATGTTCGCGTTCGGGTCGGCCGCGTTCTGGATGATCTCCGCGGCGTCGTTGACCTCGAACAGGCCGAGGTCCTTGCCGCCGGTGATGTTCAGCAGGATGCCGGTGGCGCCGTCGACGGACTCTTCCAAGCAGCGGCGAGGAGATCGCGGCCTTCGCGGCGTCGGCCGCAGCGGCTCTCGCCGCCGGCCGTGCCGATCCCCATCAGGGCCGAGCCGGCGTCGTGCATGATCGTGCGCACGTCGGCGAAGTCGAGGTTGATCAGGCCGGGGATCGTGATCAGGTCGGTGATCCCCTGGATGCCCTGGCGCAGCACGTCGTCGGCCTCTTTGAACGCGTCGAGCATCGACGTGCGCCGCTCGACGACCGCCAGCAGCTTCTCGTTCGGGATCACGATCAGCGTGTCGACGACCTCGCGCAGGCGCTCGATCCCCTCGGTCGCCTGGCGGCCGCGCTGGGAGCCCTCGAAGTCGAACGGGCGCGTGACCACGCCGACGGTCAGCGCGCCGATCTCGTTCTTCGCGATCTCCGCGATCACGGGCGCGGCGCCGGTCCCGGTGCCGCCGCCCTCGCCGGCGGTCACGAACACCATGTCCGCGCCCTTCAGCGCCTCCTTGATGTCGTCGCGCGACTCCGACGCCGCCGCCAGGCCGACGTCGGGGTTGGCGCCCGCGCCGAGGCCCTTCGTCGAGTGTGGCCGACGTTCAGCTTCACGTCGGCGTCGCACATCGCGAGCGCCTGCGCGTCGGTGTTCGCGGCGATGAACTCCACGCCGCGCAACCCCGCGTCGACCATACGGCTGACCGCGTTCGTGCCGCCGCCGCCGACGCCCACGACCTTGATCACTGCCAAGTAGCTTCCGCCGCCGCTCTCCATGAGTCTCTGTCCGAAGCCTTCAGTAGTTGTTAAGGGTTCGGCAGCACTACCGCATCTGGAACCGCCCAGATCGGCACGTTATGCAGGGATCTTCGCCCTGTCAACGTCGGCCGACCAATCTCGCAAGATTCGTTGCAGATCGCCGAACTCTCAACCACCACCCGAGGATTGTCACTTTCATAGACTCAACCTTAAGTTGAGGTTTATAGTTGTGAAGGAATGCTGCGTCACGCTCCTGCCGGTGTCCCGGCGGAGGATCTCCATCCGCCCGGCGATCGCATCGCGCCGCCGACGTGGTTCCGGTTCGCTGGTCGCCGTCGTATCCGCCGTGCCGGTGCTCGATTCCGACTGCTGCCAGGCACGGTCGATGCGGCCTCCGTCGTCGAGGTCGCTCCGCTTGCAGACGTCGCCGTCGAGGACGCGCCGGTTCACCGTTCGTGTCGTCGGTCAAACCCGCGGCGAGCGCCGCGACGGTCGATTCCGGCGTGGTCGCCGGTTGTTGACCCGTCGATGCCGTCGAAGCGGACGGAGCGTCGGCGGAGGAGAAGCCCGCGGCGGGACGTTCGGGCACGCGCACGTCGATGTAGACGGCGCCTGCCGAGGTCGAGTCGGCCAGCACCCGCGCGAGCGACAGCCACTTCGCGTGAGGCCGCGCGGCGTCGCCGAAGTAGACGAGCAGGCCGTTGCGCATCGCCACCGTCAGGCCCTGCCCCCCGGGGGAGGTGAACACACGCGCCACGAACCGCTGCGAGCGGCTGGGGGCCGCGCCCAGCACCGCCAGCTCGGCGAGCAGGCTCTGACCCTGTACGTGCTGGCCCGGCTGGGGCTGCGTCGCGCCCTGCTGGTCGCTCAGCGCCGGCAGCGAGCTCGACAGCAGCGCAGGGCCGAGCACGACCCCGTCGGCCGCGACCGCGGTGCGCTGCCCCGCGATCGTGAGCGCCGCCACCGGCAGCTGCTCGGTGACCTCGATCCGCAGGCCGTGCGGGAAGCTCGGGATCGCGCGGACCGCGCGCACGACCGGGAACGACGCGACCGCCGCGCGCAGCGCGGCGGGATGCACGTCGAGCGTGCTCATGTGGCTCGCGGCGCCGTCCAGGGCCGCTTCGATCGCCTGCGCCTGTGGCCCGTGCAGGCCGCTCACCTCGACGTGCTCGACCGCCGTGAACGAGGACTTCCGCAGCAGCAGCCAGCCGCCGGCGAGCAGTGGGAGCGCCACGAGCAGCGTCAGCAGCGCGATGCGCAGGCGGCGGTGGCGCGCGATCGCCTGAAACGAGCCTCGCGCGAGGCTCGCGAGCGCTTCGAACGGGCGCCACAGGATGTCCAGTGAGGAGATCGGGGAGCGAGCGACGACGGAGCGTTCCATTCACTGGGTCTTCGACCCCGGGGGGCAAACCCCTACCAGGGAAAGCGCACGTCGCCGAGGGTCTGCACCTCGGGCTCCAACTCCACCCCGAAGCGCTCCTTGACGCGGCGGCGGCCCTCCGCCATCACCGCGATCACGTCGGCGGTCGTGGCCGAGCCGGTGTTCTCGATGAAGTTCGCGTGCTTCTCGGCGAAGCGCGCGCCACCGACCGTCAGGCCGTTGCAACCCGCCTCGGCGAGCAGCAGCCCGGCGGAGCGACCCTCGGCGCCGAGCATCGTCGGGGTTCTTGAAGGTCGAGCCGAACGTCTTGATCCCCTGCGGCTGGGCCGCGTGGCGGCGCTCGCGCATCTCCGCGAGCGTGGCCTTGACCGTTGCGGTCCGCGCCGGCGTCAGCACGAACGAGGCCCGCGCGACGATCTCCCCCGCGGCCAGGTTCGAGCGGCGGTAGCCGAACCCCAGCTCGGCCGGCGCGCGGCGCTCGGACCCCGCGGCGGTCACGACCTCGACCCACTCGAGCGCCTTTGCGAGCTCGCCGCCGTAGGCGTTTGCGTTCATCCGCACCGCGCCGCCGACGGTGCCGGGGATGTTCACGCCGAACTCGATCCCCGCTCAGCCCCGCCTGCGCCGCACGCGCCGCGACCGACGGCAGCCGCGCGCCGCCGCCGCAGACGATCCGCTCGCCCTTCGTGCTTGATCAGCGCGAGCTTGCGGTCGAGCTTCACGACCAGGCCCCTCACGCCCTCGTCGGCGATCAGCAGGTTCGAGCCGGACCCGACGACGTGGACCTGCGCATCGATCGTCTTCGCCCACCCGAGCAGCTCCTTCAGCTGCGCGCTCGAGCCGGCGCGCGCGAAGTACTCGGCCTCGCCGCCGGTCCGACCGTCGACATCCGGTCGAGCGGATAATCGCGCTGCACGATCGAGGGCATGGTCGTTGGTGAATTCTAGAGTACTATGGTATTTACTCAAAGATAAGGGGGCTGGAGAATTGTTATACTTGAGACTGCGCATTACTATAGTTATACGCAGTCTCCGACTGCTATGCGGCTCCACCAATCGCCGTCCGAGCTCGTCGACATCGCCGGCGCCCATCACCAGACACACATCGCCGTCGCCCAGCACGCCCGCTCAACACCGGCTCGGCGTCCGCGAAGCGCGGCAGCCAGTACACCGGTTTTCCGCCGGCGGCGTCGGCCGCCGCCTCGGCGATCAGCAGCCCGCTCACCCCCGGATGGTCCTCCCCACGCTCGCGCGCGGGATATACATCGAGCACCGCCACCACGTCCGCGAGCGCCAGGGCGACGCCGAACTCGCGTGCCAGCAGCGCTGTGCGCGAGTAGAGGTGCGGCTGGAACACCGCCACCAGCCGCCTGTACCCCAACGTGCGCGCCGCCCTCAGCGTCGCCGCGACCTCGGTCGGATGATGGGCATAGTCGTCGTACACGACCGCTCCGCCAGCGGTCTCGCCCAGCCGCTGGAAGCGCCGCCCGGCGCCCGCAAAGCCGGAGAGGCCCTCGATCGCGCGGTTCGCGTCGGCGCCCGCGAGCCGTGCGGCCTCCAGCGCAGCCGTCGCGTTCAGCGCGTTGTGCACGCCCGGCACCCTCAGCTCGACCTCGTGCCCGCGCCACTGGAAACGAGAGCCACCCTGACTCGAGCATCGGATCGGACACGTCGTAAGGAGATGACCTCCACGCCCGCTCGCGATCTGCCCTGCCGGTCAACGCGAGCAGCTCGGGCCGATCCCACACCACGACGGCTTTTTCGGCATGGCTCAGGAACGTGCGAAACGCCTCCTCCAGCTCCGCCAGCGAGCCGAAGCTCGCGTGGTGGTCCAGCTCGACGTTCGTCAGCACCCCGATCTCGACCTTCAGGCTCAACATCGAGCGGTCGGACTCGTCGGCCTCGACCACCAACCACTCGCCCTCGCCCCACTCCGCGTTCGGCAATCCGCCGCCCACCGGCGCGCCCACGAGCCATCCCGGCCGCAAACCGGCTGAACGCAGCGCATGCACGATCATCGACGCAGTGGTCGTCTTCCCGTGCGTGCCCGCCACCGCAATCGTGCGCTTCATCTCGGTGAACTCACCGAGCAGCTCCGCGCGCGGGCGCTCCCTCAGCCTCCGCGCGCGGGCGGCCTTACGCTCGGAGTTCTCGGCAGGCACCGCACTCGAATAAATGACCTCGACGCCCTCCCCCTCCGGCACGTTCTCGGCGGCGTGGCCGACCTTCACCTCCAACACCCCATCCGCGCGCAACCCTTCCGCGTAGGGTGATAGCGCCCCGTCTGAGCCCGTCACCTCGGCCCCCAACGCCTTCGCCGCACGCGCGTAGCCGCTCATCCCGGCGCCGCCCACGCCGACGAAGTGCAATCGCCGCCCGCTCCACGGTCCGCTCGGCCGGGTCATGCGGCGGCTTTCAACAGCTCTCCGGCGATCTCCTTGGCGGCTTTTGGCCTGGCAAGGCCCTTCGAGGCGCTGGCCATCGCCGCCAACCGCTGCCTGTCGACCAACAGCGCAGCCACCTCTTTCGCCAGAGCGCTCCCCGTCCAACTCGCCATCGGCGATCACAACCGCCGCGCCCGCGCTCTCCATCCAGCGCGCGTTCGCCGTCTGGTGATCGGCCGAGGCGTGCGGGTAGGGGACGAGGATCGCCGGCGTGCCGCTCGCGGCGATCTCGAACACCGACCCCCCCGCACGCGCCACGACCAGATCGGCAGCCGCCAACGCGTCGCCGAACTCATCTAGGTCGAGGTACTCCCGCAGGTCGTATCCCGAAGGCAGATCACGTGCGGACAGTTCGGGGTAGTCGCGACGGCCGGCGACGTGCAGCACACTGAATGCCGCGCCCCGCTCGCCGACGAACGCCTCGACCGCGGCCTGGTTGATCGAACGCGCCCCCAGCGAGCCACCGAATACGAGCACGCAATCCCGTCCCGCGACCAACCCGAGCCGCTCCCGTGCGCCCGCGCGATCCTCCTGTGCCGGTGGTCCCGGCCGACCCGTCACCCGATAGCGCGCGCCCTCCCGCCCGGCCAGCGCAAAGCGCCAGGCACACTCGCCGCGCCGCGCGCGCGAGCACGCGGTTCGTCAGCCCCAGGTGGCTGTCCGCCTCGGTCAGGACAAGCGGAATTCGCAGCGTCACCGCTGCCAGGCCCACCGGTCCGGCGACATAGCCGCCACCGCCCATCACCGCGTCCGGCTCCAGCTCCTTCAGCACCGAACGGGCGCGCAGGAACGCGACCCCCGCGCGCCCCAGCGCACGGGCGGCACGCAGGGGGTTGGTCCTGCTCATCCCTTCGACCGCGATCTGCCTCAGCTCGTACCCCGCGGCCGGCACCAGCTCGGCCTCGGCGCGCTCGCCGCCGATGAAGGAGACCTCCGCGCCCTCAGCTCGCAGCGCGTCGGCCACCGCCAGCGCCGGCACCACGTGCCCGGCGGTCCCCCCTGCGGCGATCACGATCTTCGTCTCTCTGCTCACGGTCCCATCGTGCCGGTTCGCGGCCCCTGGCGTCGGCTGAACCTCCGGCGGACGGGCGGCCCCCGTTTGAACGCGCCTGGGTTGCACCCCGTTTGCGCGCCGGCGCCACCGCCCGCACGTGCGCGGTCCCGCCGGCGGCGACGTTCATCAAGAGGCCCATCGCCGCGAGCATCACGATCAGGCTGCTCGACCCGTAGGAGACGAACGGCAGCGGCACGCCAGTCAGCGGCGCCAGCCCAAGCACGGCGAACACGTTCAGAATCGCCTGCGAGACGATCAACGAGGTCACGCCGACCGCGATCAGGGCTGAGTACAGGCTGCGCGCCCCCTTCGCCGCGCGCAGACCCGCATAGGCGATCAGCCCGTAGAGCGACAGCAGCCCCAACACCCCGACGACGCCGAGCTCCTCGCCGATCACCGCGAGGATGAAATCGGTGGGGGCCTCGGGCAGATAGAAGATCTTCTGCACCGACTGCCCTGGCCCAGCCCCGAACAGCCCGCCCGAGCCGATCGCGATCTGCCCCTGCACCGCCTGAAAGCCGCTGCCCGAGGCGTGCGCCCAGGGGTCGATGAACGAGGTCAGCCGCGCGCGCTCGTACGGCCGCGCGAGCGCGTATAGGAACACCAACCCGAGCGTCACACCGGCGATGATCGCCAGATTGCGCATCGGGATCCCCGCCGCGATCAGCAGCGCACAGGTCGTGAACGCGATCACCATCGCCGTGCCGAGATCTGGCTGCGTGACGACCAGCAGGCAGGCCCCGCCGACGACCACGAGCAGTGGGTTGGCCAGCTCGCGCATGTCGTGTACGCGCTGCGGGCGCTTGGCCAGCAACGTCGCGGCGTAGAGCACGAGCGCCAGCTTCATCAGCTCTGAGGGCTGGAACTGAAACGGCCCCGGCCCGATCCAGCGCCGCGCGCCGTTCACGCTCACGCCGACGTGAGGGATGTGCACAGCCAACACCAACACAAACGACACCGCGAGCAGAGGGCCCGTGATGCGCTGGACTTTCGCCACCCCGTCGTGCGCCAACAGCCGCATCAGCACCAGTCCCACCGCCCCGTACATCACGTACTTCACGAGGTCTCCGGTCCCATTGCCCTGACCCTGCAGCAGCGTCGTCGCCGAGGAAGCGCTGTAGACCATCACGGCACCGAACGCCAGCAGACACATGGTCGCGGTCAGCAGGATCCGGTGCTCGAGCGGCTGGCGGCGCTGCGCGGCCTCGGCATTGCCGCCGGCGCGAGCGGCACGTTTGGCTTTTGTCCCCCTCAGGGATACGCGCTGGGCGGCTGACGCCATCCCCGCACACTTCGACGTCGCCTACGCGAAGCCTTCTATCCCGTGGCGAGGTCGCGAAACCGCTCTCCCCGCGCCTCGAAATCCGCGAACTGATCAAAGCTCGCGCAGGCCGGCGACAGCAGCACCACATCTCCCTCACCGGCAACCTCGCGCGCCTTGCCGACGGCCCGCTCCAAGTCACCGCATTCATACACCGGCACTCCCTCCTCCGACAGCGCCGTCGCGATTACAGGAGCGTCTTCGCCGATCAAATACACCGCCCGGCAGCACCTCTGCACTGGAGCGCGCAGCGCCGAGAAGTCCTGTCCCTTGCCCTGCCCGCCGAGGATCAGGTGGACCGTGCCGGCTGCGAACGCGTCCAGCGCGACCAAGGTACTGGCCACGTTTGTCGCCTTCGAGTCGTTCACCCATCTGACTCCGCCACTCAGCTCAAGCACCTCCAGACGATGCCTCACCCCCGCGAACGAGCGCAGCCCCGCGCGCACCGCGTCGGCGTCGATGCCGCGCGCCAGGCACACAGCTGCGGCCGCCATCGCGTTCTCCACGTTGTGCCACCCCGGCAGGCGAAGCTCATCGACCCGCAGCAGCGCCCGCTCCTCCCACCACAGCTCGCCGGCGCTCAGCGACAGCGCAGCGCCCGCCCCCTCGCCGAAGCACACGCGCCTCGCGCAACCGCCGAGATCCTCGACCCCGAGCCCCAGGGGCGCGACCGCGATGTCCTCGTTGCCCTGGCGCGCGAAGATCTCGAGCTTCGCCGTCCGATACCGCTCGAACGTGCCGTGCCGGTCCAGGTGATCCGGGGTGAGGTTCAGCAGCACCGCCGCCTCGGGCGCGAACGCGAGCGTGTCCTCGAGCTGAAACGAGGAGACCTCGCACACGACCGTCGTTGCACTGTCCACCTTTCCCACCAGCCCGCTGACCGCGGCGCCGACGTTCCCCGCGACGGCGACTGGAAGGCCCGCCTCGCGATGGATGTGCCCGATCAGCTCGACCGTCGTCGTCTTGCCGTTCGTGCCCGTCACCGCCACGAACTCGTTCGCGAGCATCCGCCAGCCGAGCTCCAGCTCGCCCAGCACCTCCTTGCCCGCAGCGCGGGCGGCGGCGATCACCGGCGCCTGCGCCGGGACGCCCGGGCTCTTCACTACCGCCCGCACCCGCTCCAGAAGCGCCACACCGTCCTGGTCCAGAGTACAGCTCCACGCCCGCCTGCGGCCAGCTCCTCGATCCCCTCGGGGCATGCCCGCGTCCAACCCAAACACCTGCTCCCCCTTTGCCCTCAGCGCCAGCGCAGCCGCCACGCCAGAGCGCGCCAGCCCCACGACGAGATAGGGACCGGCGAGGCAGCTGCGGCCGCGGCTTCACCCGCCCCTGCTCTGGCGGTAGATCGTGAAGCCGATCGCAGCGCAGATCGAGGCGACGATCCAGAAGCGCAGGATGATCTTCGTCTCAGACCACGCCTTCAGCTCGAAGTGGTGGTGGATCGGCGCCATCAAGAACACGCGTTTGCGCATCGTCTGAAACGAGATCACCTGGATCACGACCGACAGCGCCTCGATCACGAAGATCCCACCGAGCAATATCAACAACACCTCGGTCTTCGTCATCACCGCCAGGCCCGCGATCGCGCCTCCGAGGCCTAGCGAACCGGTATCGCCCATGAAGATCGTCGCCGGGAACGCGTTGAACCACAGAAAGCCGACGCACGCCCCCACCAGACAGCCCGCGAGCATCGCCATGTCGAGGTCCGCTCCGGTTATAAACGTGATCCCGATGTAGGCGAGCAGCACGATCGCCGCGCAGCCTGCCGCGAGGCCGTCCAGCCCGTCCGTCAGGTTCACCGCGCTGGTCGTGCCCGCCACGACGAAGTAGATCAGCACCGGATAGAAGATTCCGAGGTCGATCTGGTAGTCGACGAACCGCAACCGCAGCGTCGGCGCGAGGTGCGCCTTCTGTTCGGCGACGTACCACAGCGCGAGCGAGATCGCGATCGTCACGATCAGCTTCGTCCGCGCGCGCAACCCGAGCGAGCGGCGCCGGACGAGCTTGATGTAGTCGTCGGCGAAGCCCAGCAGCGCGCACGCGATCGCCACGCCGAACACCCCGATCGAGCGCCATTCGTAGTCGCTCAGGATCAAAAACGGCACTGAGACCGCCAGGAAGATCAGCACGCCGCCCATCGTCGGAGTGCCCGCCTTGATGTGATGCCCCTGCGGGCCGTCCTCGCGGATCTGCTGTCCGAACTCGCGCTCTCGCAAAAACGCGATGAACTTCGGGCTCAGGAAGATGCAGATCAACAGCGCCGCCGTCCCCCCGATCAGAATGCGGCCCATTCAGCGCCTTCCCGCCGGATGATTGGAGCCCCGCTCGCCCCACCGCTCGCCCAGATCCACGGTCTGCCCGCGCTGCTCGTGACGCGGGCCGCCCGTGTGCGCCTCGCCTTCAGCTTCGAGCACCTGAGCCACGCGCTCCAGCCCGACGCCGCGCGAGCCCTTCACGAGCACCGTGTCACCCTCGCGCAGCAGCCCTCCGAGCAGTTCGCCGGCCGCCTGCGCGTCGGGCACGCAGTGCGCCTCGCCGCCGAACGCCCCCGCCATCTCGGCGGCCAGGGGACCGACCGTCACGAGCAGGTCGACGCCGTGCATGCTCGCGTACGCGCCCACCTCGCGGTGCAGGCCAGGCCCTGCCTCGCGGCCGAGCTCGAGCATGTCTCCCAGCACGGCCACCCGACGCGCCGTTGCAGTTTTCGTCAAGTCCTCAATCGCGGCGCGCATGGACATCGGGTTGGCGTTGTAGCAGTCGTTGACGAAAACGATCCCGCCGGGTAGCGCGATCCGCTCACCGCGCAGCGCCGAGAAGCGCACCTCGAGGTTCCCCACCGGAGTGACGCCGAGCGCCCGCGCGGCGGCGACCGCGGCGAGTAGGTTGCTCAGGTTGTGAGCCTGCGTAAACGATGGCCGCAGCGTCATCCGCTGCGTTTCGTGGCGGATCGTGACCTCCCCGTGAACGTAGCCGTCAGCGCCTATCTCCGCGTTCTCTTCCGCGCCGTCCGGCGCCGTTGCGCCAACTCCAATCTCCCCAGGAGGAGCCTGCTCCTCCAGCACCACGTCGCCGCCCTCGCCGAATGTAACCGTGTGCAGATCCGCGCGGCGGTGTTGCTCGAGCAGTGGCTCTCGCGCCGGAATCACCACCGTGGCGCCACTGGCGATGTGAGCGATCAGCTCCGCCTTCGCCGCCGCGATCGCCTCGATCGAGCCCAGCAGCTCCAGGTGCACGGGCCCCACGTTCACGATCACACCGACGTCCGGCTCGGCGATCTGCGTCAGCTCGGCGATCTGCCCCGCACCGCGCATCGCCAGCTCCAGCACCAGCACCTCGGTGTCCCCGGGCGCCGTGAGCACCGACAGTGGCAGCCCGATCTCCGTATTCAGGTTCTCGCTGCTCGCCACGGTCCGCCTCTGAGCACCCAGCATCGCCGCCAGGATGTCCTTCGTCGAGGTCTTTCCGGTCGAGCCTGTGACCGCCACGACCTGCGCTCCTCGCACTCCCAACTCTCGCCGCCATTCGCGGGCGAGCGCCTGCAGGCCCCGCAGCGGATCGGGGTGTACTAGCACCGCCCCGCCCGGCCCGGCCAGAGCCGCCGCCAGTGCCCGCTCGGCGTGCTCATCCGCCACCAGCACCCCCCACGCGCCCGCGGCCAACGCCTGCGCTCCGTACTCGCCCCCGTCTTGCCGCTCGCCGCGCAGGCCGACGAATAGATCGCCCCGCGCGCACCGCGCGGGAGTCGATCACCACCCGTCTCGGCCCCGGCTCATCTCCCAATGTGGAGGATGGCGCACTGGGGGATGGCTCCGCTATCAGCCTTGCGCCGGCCGCCTGCGCGATACGCGCGGCGTTCCATTCCCTCACTTGCCCGCTCCAGTCGGCGCTTCGGTGGGCTGATAGGAGTAGACGTCGTCAGCGTTGAACCTGACGCGAAGCGCGTCCCGGGCGACATCCACATCATCGAACGGCAGCTTGTGAGCATCCGCGAACTCCTGGCCCTGCTCGTGGCCCTTGCCCGCGATCACCACGACGTCTCCCGTCGTGGCAGCAGCGATCGCTCGGAAGATCGCCTCCCTGCGGTCGGGGATCGACGCGATTGGCTGTGCGCCCTCCGATCCGACCGCTCCCCTAGCCCCCGCGAGGATCTCGGCGATGATCGCGTCCGGGTCCTCCGAGCGCGGATTGTCGGAGGTGATGAGCAGAACGTCCGCCAAGCGCATACCGATCGCGCCCATCAGTGGCCGCTTGCCGCGATCGCGATCGCCTCCGGCGCCGAACACGCACACAACGCGCCCCTTCCCCTGCTCACCCGTCCTTACCAGCTCGCGGGCCGCGCTGAGCACATTCTCCAGCGAGTCGGGCGTATGCGCATAGTCCACGAGCACCGCGAAGTCCTGGCCCTCGTCCACCGACTCCATCCGCCCGGGAACGCTAACCCCACGCTCCAGCGCTGCGACCAGCACGTCCAGCTCGCCCCCCAACGCGTGCACCGCGGCCAGCGCCCCCAGCGCGTTCGCGACGTTGAAGCGCCCCGCCAGCGGCAACGCAACCTCGCGCGCGCCGGCCGGGCGTATGCAGCATGAAGCGGCATCCAGCGAAATCGCAGCGCAGGTCGGCGGCACGGTAGTCGGCGTCCTCGACCCCGCCCTCTGTCGGTGTATCCATCCCCTGCTCATCCCGCTCCACGGCGAACGTAACCGCCCCGTCGATCTCCTGCGCGAGCCGCCGTCCGTAGGGGTCACCGACGTTCACGACGCTGACGCCCGGGTCGGCCTCGAACAGACGCCGCTTGGCCTGGAAGTAGTCCTCCATGCTCCCGTGGAAGTCCAAGTGGTCCTGCGTGAGGTTCGTAAAGATCGCCGCGGCGAAGTGGATGCCCTCGGCGCGGTGAAGCTCCAGGGCGTGCGAGGACACCTCGATCGCGCAGGCCACGTCGCCGCCGTCGAGCATCGCACGGAAGTCCGCCTGCAGGT
This sequence comes from uncultured Solirubrobacterales bacterium, assembly GCA_963779405.1. Classification (GTDB taxonomy): domain Bacteria; phylum Actinomycetota; class Thermoleophilia; order Solirubrobacterales; family Solirubrobacteraceae; genus Palsa-744. The sequence continues at coordinate 84,047 of CAVZYF010000017.1, read as the reverse complement.
CGATCGCCTCGGGGGTGGTCCGGCTGACAGACCGCTCCACCCCGCCGATCACCGACTTGACTGTGCCCAGCAGGCCACACCCTCCGCCGGCGGCAGCTGAGCCTCCTGCGCCCGAAACTCCGCCGCTCGCCTCCAGTAGAGCCTTCAGCAGAAATGCCGTCGTCGTCTTCCCGTTCGTCCCCGTCACACCCACGACCCTCAGCGCGGCGCTCGGATCTCCGTAAAAGCGAACCGCCGCCGGACCCATCGCGGCACGCGCAGAGGAAACCAGCACTTCGGGCACACCAAGGCCCAGGGGACGCTCGACGACGAGCGCCGCGGCCCCGCGCGCCACCGCCTGCGCGGCGAAGTCGTGCCCGTCGCTCTGAAAGCCCTTCACGCAGAAGAACAGGCTCCCGGGTGCCACCGCGCGGCTGTCGTAGGCGAGGCTCGTGATCTCGACCGCGGCGGCCTCGCCCTGGGCATTCTGAACCTCACCCTCGCCGCCGGCTATCACCTCGTCGAGTCTCATCCTCCGATCTCCCGCGCCAGCACCCACCCAGTCTAGTTTCTGCCCCCGGCGGGATATGTGACGGGGGACTGCAAGCAGTAAGAGGTTCAGGCGCTCGCGGGCGCTGGACCGCGGAGGAGGCGATCCCGTGCAGAGGCTAGGCAGGCTTGGGCGCAGGCACCAGAGCTGGTGCGATATCCGTGGCGCAGCTTTCGAGGAATGCCTCGGTGGCGGCTACGTCGAGGGGTCGTGCGAACAGGAAACCCTGCCCGCTGTCGCATCGCTCGTCGCGGAGCAGCGAGAGCTCCTGTGTTTGCTCGATACCCTCGGCGAGCGTCTCGATCGAGAGCGCCTTGCCGAGCTGCACAAGCGTATGGATCAGGGCCTCACCCTCACCCTTGTTGGTGAGACCCGAGATGAACGAGCGATCGATCTTCAGCGCATCCACCGGGAACTTCTGCAGGTGAGCCAACGATGAATAGCCCGTCCCGAAGTCGTCGATCGCAATCCGCACGCCGAGCCCCTTGATCGTGGTGAGCCGGCGGGCGGTCTCATCGGCGTTGCGCATCAACGTCGTCTCGGTGATCTCGATCGTCAGCGCCTCTGGGGCCAAGCCGCTGTGGGAGAGCGCGCTCTCGATGTCGCCGATCAGCTGATCGGTGTCGAGCTGGCGTGCCGAAACATTGACGGCCATCCCGATCCTATGCCCGGCCACGCGCCACGCGGCTCCCTGAGCGCACGCTTCCTCGAGGACCCACTTGCCGATCTGTGTGATCAGACCGGTCTCCTCCAGCAGCGGGATGAAGTCGTCCGGCTGGACAGTCCCTCGCGTGGGGCTGTTCCAGCGGATCAGGGCCTCCACTCCGGTGGGACTCATGTCGCTCAGGTCGAACGTGGGCTGGTAGACGAGCGAGAACTCCTTGTTCTCCAGCGCGACGCGCAGATCCATCTCGAGCTCCATCCGAGTCTGCACCGCGTCCTGCATGCCGGTCTCGAAGACGACGTAACGGTTCTTGCCGTCCCACTTCGCCCTGTACATCGCGATGTCCGCATCGCGTAGGAGGTCCGCCGGCGCCGTCCGGTCACCGGAGGCGATCCCGATACTCGCGGTAACCGTCAAACGAGTCTCTTCCTTGGATCCAAGCTTGAATGGCTCTTTGAGCGCTTCGAGCAGTCGCTCCGCGATCAGCTCGGGACCGGCCGATAACGAGAGTTCCTCGGAGACCACGACGAACTCGTCGCCCCCGAGACGGCCGAATGCGTCAGTCGCGCGCACGACGCCGTCCAGCCTTGCGGCGACCGCTCGCAGCAGTTCGTCGCCGACCTCGTGACCGAGCGTGTCGTTGATCGACTTGAAGTTGTCGAGGTCGACGAACAGCGCCGCCACAGGCGTCTGTTTACGACGCGAGCGCGCAAGCATCTGCTCGACGCGGTCCAAGATCAGAGTGCGGTTCGGGAGTCCGGTCAAGGGGTCATGCGTGGCCAGGAACGCGAGCTCCTCCTGGCGGTGCTCGAGCTGCTCGTCCGCGAGCTTGCGCTCGCTGTCGAAGGACTCGCACATCCGCACGAGCGTCACGTTGAGGCTGCGCTGCAACATCGCCAGCGCCTGGAGCAGAGTCTCGGGCGGAGTCCCGAGTGCCGCGGCGCTCTCACGTACGACTTCACTCGCGGCGTCACACCACCGCAGACAACGCTTGGTGACCTCGTTCAGAGCGGCGGCGCGCTGCACGGCGAGCTGACCAAAGATCTGCCAAGACTCCCTACCAACCTCACGGGCCACCTCCGGCGGCTCGCCGGCCATCCACCGTGCAACCGCGATCGTGGAAACCGTGCCGACCCGCGCGAAGGAGTCCTCCACCATCGCATCGAGCGTTTGACCCGAAGCGACGTTGCGCGCGAGAATCTTCTCCAGGACATCCTCCGTGCGCTCGTTGAGCGCCTCGCCGAGACGACGAAGATCCTCGTCAGCCGCCTGTTGATCGCTGCAAGCCGCCTGTGGCTGAGCAGGGTATGACTCGCCGTTGTTGGTGCTCGACCCCGACATCACCCCGAACATCGGCCGCCAACGGCAATTACATAAACGCCGGCCAGGCACTGGCGCGTCGTGAACGCATCGACTGAGCCACAGCGCTCCCCCGGCAACCGCTCTCGACAGGGATCGGCCGTCGCCCAAAGCTCGAGCAGGCATACTCCCGTGCTTGCTGCGACTAGTCACAATTCCGATCAGTCACTACTGCGAAAAGGCGCGGTGGGCGCTCGAGCGAGCGGGGATTCACTATCGCGAGGAGCGCCATGTTCAGGGTGTCCACATGCTCGCCGCACGACGCGCGGGAGGCGGGATAACAGTTCCCGTGCTCGTGACGCCCGACGGTTCGATCGCTGACTCAGCGGACATCCTGCACTGGGTCGATGCGCGCACTCCCGCCGAGCACCGGCTGTTTCCGGGGCAGGGCCGTGAGCGCGATCAGGTCGAGAGCCTCTGCCGGCGGTTGGATGGAGAGCTCGGGCCCAAGGGGCGGCGGCTGATGTATGTGCAGGTGTTCGCTCAGCACGATCTCGCGTTGAAATTCAACAACCAGGGCGTGCCTGTCTGGGAGGACCGCGCTATCCGCCACGGGTGGCCACTGGCCAAGCGCGTCATCCATCGCAAGCTCCAGATCACCCGTGGGGTCGAGATCGCGGATGAGGCGGCGATTTGGCGGGAGCTCGACTTCGTCGCAGATCTGCTCGCGGACGGCCGTCCCTGGTTGTGTGGTGAGCGGTTCGGTGCGGCCGATCTGACGTTTGCGGCGCTGTCTGCTCCGATTGTCGTTCCACCGGAGTACGGGGTGGCGCTGCCGCCGCTGGATGAGTTCACGCCCGCCGTGGTGGAGTTCGTAAAGCGAGCACGCGAGCACCCCGCCGGGCGCTACGCGCTCACACTCTTCACAGAGCACCGGCGAGCAACAGTCCGATAAGGCCAGCATCCAGCCCATCGGCGAACCGCGCAATCCCGACCTGCCAGGCATGTTTGCACTTTTGTTTACACCCCCGGCATTTTGGCGATCCCTATACTCCCCCGGAACGCAGAAAAACCCCGTGTTAGCAGGGTTTTCTGAGAGGGTGAGCGACGGGGATCGAACCCGCGACCGCCGGAACCACAATCCGGAGCTCTACCAGCTGAGCTACGCCCACCACGGGCGTCCCGGAGTGTAGCGTCGGCTCAGCGCTCGCCGGCGTCCAGCGCGCGCAACGTCGCTTCGGCCAGCTCGAGCGACTCGCTCGGCGCGAGCTCGGGCCGGCGCTCGGCGGCCAGGCGCCAGGCGGAAAGCAGCGACCCGGGGTCGGCGCCGAGCAGCGGCAGCAGCTGATCGGTGAACCCCTCGGCCGGAGGAGGAGGTGGTGGTGGAGGAGGAGGAGGAGGAGGAGCGGTCTGCGGGACCATCGCAGGTTGCGAGGCCTGCTTGGCCTGCTCCACCATGCGCTCGGTCACATCCTCGCCCTCGTGCTGGGCTTTGGGCCAACCGCGACCGACCGACAGCTGCTCAACTGGAATCTCCGGCCCCTCCAGCACCGTCAGCTTGGCCTGGTGCGGGTTCCATTTGCGTTCGCCCACCTCGATCCACTGCCCTCGGGCCCAACCCTCGACCACGGTCTCGAGGAGCTCCCGCTCGGTCATGTTGAAGTGGCACATGTTGTTCGGAAACTGCCTCAGCTGGATGTGGTACATCGCTCAAAGGCTCCCACGTCGCCTTCCGCGACGCCTTTGGAGCAGGCGGAAGACCCACATCGCTCCCGCCGCGCGCTCGCCCAGCGTCGCGAGGATCTCGGCTCTTGCGGCGGCGCCGACGGGGGACGACGCCCCCGGCTGGGCGAGGTAGAAGCTCGCCATCGCGGCGAGAATCAGCCCGTGCCGGCGGCCGCCCGGGAGCGCCTCGCTCGCGCGCATCGCCTCGGCCGAGATCGCCTGCAGGCGACCGGCCAGCTCCCGCGATGAGGCATAGTGATCGACGAGGCTGTAGCGGCCGGCTTGCACGTCGTCCCTTTGATCGATCAGGCTGTCGAGCAGCAGGTGCAACGCGCCGATCCAGGGGAAGTAAGCCCGCACGATCGCGCTGATCTCCTCCTCGCTCACGCTCGGCTGAGCCGCAGCGGCGATCAGCGCGAACACCAGCAGCGAGGAAGCGGCGCCCGCCGCCGTCTCCCACCAAAGCAACCCGCTGCCCTGGGGGGTCTGGGCATCCGCCCAGACAGAGAACTCACGCCACGCGTCCCCGTGGCCATCCTCGCTGTCGTGGGCGAGACCCTGAAAGGTGACGATGCGCTGCACCGCGTCCTGCGCCGGCGCCGCGAGCGAGGCATGTGAAGGCAGGGCTCCAAACGCTCTCCTACAGGCATCGATCAGCTCCCCCAGGTAGCCGCCATCCTCTTTGTGGAGGCTGTGCACGTAGTAGTCGGACCCCCCCGTGTCGAGCCGTATCGTGTCGGGCGCTCCCAGATCGGGCTGTCCCGTGCCGGGATCGAGCGCGCTCAGCAGCGCGCGATGCAACTGCCGCCCGTTCTCGACCGGATCCGCGCTCGGCTGCTCGGCGAGCGTGTCCACGTAGTCGTAGATCGCCTGGAACGCCACCACCGCCCGCACCACGCGCGCGCGCTGCGGGCGCGGCGCCAGCACCGCGAACGCCGCGGCGCCTTCGAGATTGCCCCGCTCCTGGCGCTGCGTGCTCAGGGCCAGGCGGCGCAGCGTCGCGTCGGGGATCTGCTCGGCGCGGCCCCGCCAGTGGCGCGCCTCGCGCAGGACGTGCGGGTAGACGCTCATCCAGTAGCGCGCGGCGGCGGCTGTGAACGTCAGCGCGAGCGCCGCTCGCTCATTCCTCCAGACGGACACGCATCACCTGTACGGCCTCGGGGTTGGAGTCGATCAATACATACCGCCGCCCAAGCGACGCGGCGACCGCGCCCAGCGTGCCGCTGCCCGCGAAGAAGTCCAGACACCAGTCGCCCTCCCGCGTCGAGGCCTGCACCATCCGGCGCACGATTCCCTCCGGCTTCTGCGTCGGGTAACCGGTCTTCTCCCGGCCGCTCGTCGGCACTATCGTGTGCCACCACACGTCCGTCGGCAGCTTCCCCCGCGCGGCCTTCTCCGCCGTCACGAGCCCCGGGGCCATGTACGGCTCGCGATCGACCTCCTCGGAATCGAAGAAGTACTGCTTTGGATCCTTGACGTACACAAGGATCGTGTCGTGCTTCTTCGGCCAGCTCCGTTTCGCTCTGGCCCCGTAGTCATACGCCCAAATGATCTCATTTAAAAATCTCTCTCTCCCAAAAATCTCATCCAGCAGCAGCTTGCAGTAATGCGCCTCTCTGTAATCGATGTGGAAGTACAGGGTCCCCGTGTGCTTCAACAGCCGGTGCGCCTCTTCCAGGCGCGGCCTAAGGAACGCGAGGTAGTCGTCGAACTGATCGCGATAGGAGGACTGCTCGAGCAGGCGCGTCTTGTAGCGACGGCCCTTGAACCCCGTCCTGTCGCCATGCTCGTCCGGGGTCGTTTGCAATGTCTTCTTGGTCTGCTCCCTGCCCGTGTTGAATGGCGGGTCGATGTAGATCAGCTGGAAGGCCTCACCCGCGAAGCCCGGGAGTAGATCGAGGTTCTCGCCGAGCAGGATCTCGTTCCCATCCGGGTGGCGTTTACTCTCAGGCATCGATGCCCCCGGCTGGATTCGAACCAGCGACCTGCGGATTAGAAGTCCGCTGCTCTATCCGGCTGAGCTACGGGGGCGGGCGGTCCCGCGGCAGAGCCGAGAGACCCCTGAATCGTCGCACGCCGCGCCACGGAGATCCGCGCGCGCCGGCGGCACTTAGACAGGCTTGAGCAAAAACGTGTAGAAAGAGGACCCATGAGCTCGGGAACGGGAGATGACGAGGGGGACCTCACACGCAAGCAGCGCCGCGAGCAGGCTCGCGGCGAACGCAAAGCGCTTGAGCAGGCCGAAGCCGCTCGCGCGAAACGACGCACGCGGCTGACGCAGCTCGGGATCGTGGTGGCCGTCGTGGTCGTGGTGATCGTCGGGATCGCGATCGCCTCCGGTGGGGGTGGGAAAACCACCGTCCCACCGAAGAGCAAAGAAGCCAACGCAACCGTCGCGGAAGTCAAGACGCTGATCGACGGCATCCCCCAAAGCGGGAACACCCTCGGCGACCCCAACGCGCCGGTGACCTTGAAGTACTACGGCGACCTGGAGTGCCCGATCTGCAAGGAGTTCACGCTCAACGTGCTGCCAACGCTGATCCCGAAGTACGTGCGCACGGGAAAGCTGCGGATCGAGTACCACTCGCTGGAGACCGCCACGCGCGAACCGGAAGTCTTCAAAGACCAGCAGGTCGCCGCCTACGCCGCCGGCAAGCAGAACCTCGGCTGGTATTACATCGAGACCTTCTACCACGAGCAGGGCGAAGAGGACTCGGGCTACGTGAACGAAAAATACCTGCAAGGGATCGCCTCGCAGGTCCCCGGGCTGAACCTCGCCGACTGGAGCACCGCGCGCAGCGAACCGACCTACGCCAACCAGGTCGACGCCGATGCGCAGGCGGCCAACCAGGCCGGCTTCACCGGCACGCCGTCCTTCGAACTCGGCAAAACCGGCGGAACCCTGGAAAAGTTCGAACCGGGCACGTTCAGCGAAGCCGGGCCGTATGAAGCGGCGATCGAAAAGCAGCTGAAAAGCTAGCCAGCGCCGGTCATGAGCTCGAGTGCCCTCCGTAAGACGATGCTCGTCCTGACGGCCGTGGGCCTCTGCCTGGCCGCCTATCTCACCTACGTCCACTACTCCGGCGTCACCCCCCCCTGCTCGATCAAGGGCAACCCCTGCAGCCAGGTGCAGAAATCGCAGTACTCGCTGTTGATCGGCATTCCTGTGGCCCTGATCGGCCTGCTCGGCTACATCGCGATCTTCGGCTCGCTCTTGGCCCCGGACGGCGAACGGGCCCGGCTCGTGACGATGGCGCTCGTCCTCGGCGGGTTCGGCTTCAGCCTCTACCTCACCTATCGCGAGCTGTTCACGCTGCACAAAATCTGCGAGTGGTGCGTCTCCAGCGCCGTGATCATGACCGTGCTCGCGTGCCTGGCGGTATGGCGCTTTTTGCGCGGGGAGGAGAGCCTCTCCACGGGCACGATCTCACTCTCGGCTAGGCAATCCGTCCAGCAATAGCGGGCCGGCCCGTGCAACGGGGCCGATAAACCGACGTGGTGTGCAAGGCCATGCACACCGATATCACGACGACCGGTCCCGAGGTAGGCAGCGACCTGGCGCTGCCCGGCGAGGCGCAGATCTCACGGCTGTTCGAGATGACCAGCGATCTGCTGGCCGCGATCTCGCTCGACGGGCGCTTCACGCTACTGAACCCGGCCTGGGAGCAGCTGCTGGGCTGGTCGATCGAGGAGCTCAAAGCGCACCCGATGCAGGAGCTCGTGCACCCCGACGACCTCGAGCAGACGCTCGCGCTGACGCTCGCCGGCCACCACCGGGCCGCGCAGTTCGTGAACTTCACCAACCGCTACCGCCACCGCGACGGGTCCTGGCGCTGGCTCTTGTGGAGCGCGCGCTGCGACGGCGAGGCCTGGTATGCGGCCGCGAAGGACGTGACCGACCGCATGTGGCTGGAGCGCCAGGCGCTGCACGACCCGCTGACGAAGCTGCCCAACCGTCTGCTCTTGATGGATCGCGCGCGCCAGGCGGTCGCGCGGCTGCGCCGCTCAAACGGGCCGATCGCGCTGCTGTTCATCGACCTCGACCGCTTCAAGGCGATCAACGACAGCCTCGGTCACGCCGTCGGCGACCACCTGCTGATCTCAGTATCCGAGCGCCTGGCCGAGATGCTGCGCGACTCAGACACGGTCGCGCGGCTGGGTGGTGACGAGTTCGTGATCCTGGCCGAGGACCTCGACTCCGACGCCGAGGCGCTCGCGGTCGCCGAGCGCGTGCTGCACGCGCTGGAGGAGCCCTTCCAGGTGGGCTCGGCCGAGGTCTCGATGCTCGCGTCGGTGGGCGTATCGATCACGCACGACCCGGGGGCCGAGCCCGAGGACCTGCTGCGCGAGGCCGACGTGGCGATGTACCGGGCGAAGGGCGCGGGCGGACACAACCTGGAGCTATTCGACGAGGACCTGCGCCGCGAGGCCTCAGCGCGACTGGATCTCGAGGACCGCCTCGACCACGCCCTGCCACGGCACGAGCTGCTGCTGGAGTACCAGCCCCTGCTGCCGCTCAACGGCGGCCGGCCGGTCGGCTGCGAGGCGCTCGTCCGCTGGCATCCCCACGGCGGTGAGCAGATGGCGCCGCTGAGCTTCCTGTCGCTGGCCGAGGAAAACGAGCTGATCGTGCAGATCGGCGACTGGGTGCTCCACACCGCCTGCGCCCAGGCGGCCGCGTGGCGCCGCGACGGGATCGGGATCCCGGTCTCGGTGAACATCTCCGCGCGTGAGCTGACCGGGTCCGACCTCGCCGAGCGGGTGCAGGAGGCGCTGCTGTACTGCCGGCTGCCGGGGGATGCCCTGTGCGTGGAGGTGAGCGAGGAGGTGGTCCTGCGCGACCCGGCCCGCGCGCGTGCGGCGCTGAAGGAGATCAGGAGCCTCGGCGTGGCCGTCGCGCTCGATAACTTCGGCGCGCGTCAGTCCACGCTCAGCCTGCCGGGGAGCCTGCCTTTGAACATACTGAAGCTCGACCGCTCCTTGATCCACGGCTTCGAGCGCCACAAGGACCGCCGCGCGATGGTCGTCGCGGCGCTCGCGCTCGCCCGCGAGAGCGGCCTGACAGCGATTGCCGTGGGGATCGAGACCAACCGTCAGCTCGCGCTCGCGCGCGAGCTGAACTGCACGATGGGACAGGGCTTTCTGCTGCACCGGCCGGACGCGCCCGAGCGGCTGCGCCTCAGAGAGCCGGCCGGGGCGATACGCTCGCCCGCACCATGGCGCCCGATCGTGCGACTGCGCGGCACCAGCCGCCACTGAACGACGCTGCCGTCACCGAAGGCTTCAAGCGCGCGGCCGCGCAGGCCGCGGCCGCGATGGTGGAGGACGGCATGCGCGTGGGGTTGGGCACAGGCTCGACGGTCGCCTATCTGCTGCCGGCGCTGGCTGAGAGAGGCATGCGCGAGGTGCGCTGCGCAGCCACCTCGCCGGCAACCGAGCAAGCGGCGCGCGCGCTCGGGTTGATCGTGGAAGACCTCGATGCGGTGGGCGAATTGGACATCGCGATCGACGGGGCCGACCAGGTCGACCCGGCTGGATGGCTGGTGAAGGGCGGGGGCGCGGCGCTGACCCGCGAGAAGATCGTCGCGGCGGCGGCGCGGCGATTCGTGGTGATCGTCTCGGAGGAGAAGATCGTCCCCGCGCTCGGACCGCCGGTGCCGCTGGAGTTGCTGCGCTTCGGCGTGGAGCGCACGCTGGCGGAGATGGGTGAGGCGCGGCTGCGCGGGAATCTGGTGAGCCCGGATGGCAACCCGATCGCCGATTACCTCGGCCCGATCGGCGATCCTGCGAGCTTGGCGAGTCGGTTGAGCGCGACCCCCGGCGTGGTCGAGCACGGGCTGTTCGCACCGCAGATGGTCAGCTGCGTCCTGGTCGCGGGCGCGAGCGGCGTCGAGCGCCGCGCGGGCGGCAAGTCGGATATACCGGACACGAACTCTCTCGGCTAGGAACGGGGCCCATCTAGGGAACGGCGGGAGACGCAGCCAACGGCCGCAGCTCCTGCTCGGGCGCGACCGAGTGACGCTCGAGCACGCCGTCCTCGCCCACTACATACGCGCCCATCCGCGCGAGCGGCGGGGAGTAGACGTGCAACGTGACCGCCGGTTGCTCGCCCGTGTGGCGCACGCGGTGGATGTCGGCCGCGGAGAAGTGAAAGCTCTGGGTGGGCCCAAAAATGCGATCGCGTGGCGGTCCGTCGATCGCGAGGCGCTCCTCGCGCACGCGCCCACCGACAACGGCGACTGCGCCCGCGGAGACGTCGTGGTCGTGAAAGCCCGTGTCGTGATCATCCATCCAGCAGATCAGCCAGGCGGTGAGGTGCGCGTCGGAGAGCAGTTCCTCGTAGACGCGCTGGGTATGGTCGTGACGGACGCGGTGGATCCACAGCTCGGGCCGCTCGGCGAGCTCGGCGACGAAGGCCTGTAGCTCGGGGCCGGTCAGGTCCCGGTCGCGCGGCCGGGGAATGGAGGCGAGGGAGGGTCTCATCGGAGCGCCTCCACCCGCGCGACCGGGACGATCGGGGCTTGTTGCACGGCGGCGGTGGCGACCTCGACGGGCGAGCGGCCGGGACTGGGAGGGACGCCGAGCGGCGACGACGAGCCGAAGACACGCGCGGCGGTGCCGGCGAGCAGCTCCCAGTCGAGCGCCGCGGGCGCGTCGAGCAGCAGCGTGGGCTCGACGACGGGGCGGTCGGACCCGTACAGGAGCTGCTCCCGCCCGCCGATCGCCTCTGTCAGAGCGCCGATCGCGGCCGGTCCGTAGGAAGAGGTGTCGTAGAAGACGTGCGGGTCAGGATCATGGTCATGGTCCGCCGGGGCGGGACCGCCGCGGGCCGCCAGGCGCTCTGCGTGCAGCGGCGCCAGCCCGGCGAGCATCGCGAAGACGATCTTCAGCTCGGGGTGCTCTGCGCGTCCGGCGTGCAGGAACGCGAGCCAGGCCGCGTGCATGCCGGCCACGTAGCGCGTGAGCGCCGGCCACCAGAGCGGATCGCCGAGCGAGACTTCATCGGCCGCGGATGAGGCGACGAGCCTGGGGTCGGTGCCAGTGCCGGTGCCGGGCCCGGGATGGACGAACAGCGGAGCTCCCCGGCGCTCGAGGCGTGCGAGCAGCGGCCGCACGCGCGCAAGCCGATCGACGCCGGCGAGCGCGCCCGCGGGCAGCGAGATGCCGACGCAGCCGCTGTGCAGCGCGCGGTCGACATCGGCCGGGTCGGGGTCCTCGAGCGCGATCGCGCCCCACACGCCGAAGGGCTCGCCGAGCGCCAGCGCGCCCTCGTGGTAGGCGTCGAGCAACGGCTGCGCCTGCGCGCGGGGCAGCGACTCGATCCCCAAGGGGCTCGACAGGCACACCAGCGCCGTGTCGAGGCCGTCGCGCTGCACGAGCGCGGCTCGACGCGCGGGCGCCTCGCCGGCGAGGTCGATCACGTAGGGCCGCTCGCCCGCGAGGAACAACACGGTCAGCCCGTGCTCGTGGCGGACAAAGGGCAGCTCACGCCGCTGGGCGAGCGCTTGCACGAGCGGCTCGGTCCAGAGATGTTGGTGGATATCGGTCTTCATCGCTCTCTTTATTGCCCACTCTTGGTCGTTCTGGGTGCTCTCCTGGGTGCTCCCCACACCCCTATCGGCATATTCCACAGATTCCTTATCGATTTTGTGGACTTTAGCATATCAGCCATTTGTCGAAATACGTACACAGCCCGGATAGGCATCGGTATTTACACCCGATCAAAGGACCCGAGAGCGCATGTGCGCATCTTGGGTTGCCAAACGAGATCGCCATGTCAGACGACGCGACACCCCAAACCAACACCGGCCCCGGCCCTGACCCGCAAGTCCCCGGCCCGCAAGCCGGCCCTGGCCCACAAACCGGCTCCAGCCCCGGCCCGCAAACCAACCCCGGCCCCGGCCCCGAGCGGAGAATCGAGCCCGCCGAGCCCGCCGAGCCCGCCGAGCCCGCCGAGACCACCAGGGCCGCCGAGCCCGGTCAGCCCGGGCAGGTTGCGGAGCCCGCACCGGCCGTCGTCGCCGAGGGAGCGGCCGATCGAGGCAATCGTCGCAGGGGCATGTGGGCCGCCGCCGCCGTGGTCTGCGTCCTCGCCGGCAGTGGCGCCTCGGTGCTCGGCGCCCACGCCGTGGCGCACCATGACGCGGCGAAAACCGAAACAAGCTTCCAGCAGGGCTCACAGGCGATCGCCTCGACGTTGAAGCTGGGGGTACAGCGCCAGGAAGAGCTCACCGTCGCGGCCTCGACCTTCTTCGCCGGCAATCCGAAAGCAACCCCCGCGGAATTCGCCCGCTGGGTCGCGTGGGCGCGCACACGGCGTCGCTATCCCGAGCTCGACGCGCTCGGCCTGCTGCCGGCTCCGCCCAAACCCGCGCCGGTCGTCCACAAGCCCACGGCCGTCACCGCCTCGTCCACGGGCACCGGCGCCCCGTCCGCATCGGTGGACGGCTCGCCCACATCCGTCGCGGGCGCGCCCACATCCGCAAGCGCCTCCCCCGCGCCCACGCCTGTGCCCGCGCCCGTACACGTCGCGCCCGCGCTGCTGCTCAGTCGAGACACGGGGCTGAGCACCTACAAGCCCATCTCAGCCGGGAAACGACAGGCGCTGGCCGTCGTGACGCCCGTGTATCGGGGCAATGTGACCCCGCACACTGTGTTCGGCCGTACCGCGGCGTCAGTGGGATGGCTGCGCGAGGTGCTCGTGCCCGGGGCCCTGCTGGGACAGGTGCTGATCGGCCATCCCGGCTACGCGCTGAGCGTGACCTACCGGCCACATGCCGCAAACCGGGCCGGCTCGAGCCTCGTATTCACCAGTGGCGCCCCGCGGTCAGACGCGCAGAACACGACGCTCAACCTGCACGACGGCTGGACCGTGACGAGCTTCGGCCCGTCCGCCGGCGCGAACGTGCTCGCCAACGGCGACGCGCTCGCGCTGCTGATCGGCGGGATCCTGTGCAGCGTGGTGCTCGGCCTGCTGGTAGACCTGCTTGGCGCCGCTCGCTGGTCGGCGCCGACGCCGACGGACGACGAGGCAAAGGCCGGCGCCGAGGCCGAGGCGCAGGAAGGCGCGCTGCCCGACAAGTACCTCTACGAGCCCGTCACCGGGCTCCCCAACCGCGAGCTCACGCTGGACCGCGCCGAGCGCATGGTCGCACGGGCGGGACGCGACTCGGGCATGCTGGCGGGGGCGCTGTTCGTCGACATCGACCAGCTGCACGAGGTCAACGAGATGCTCGGGCTCACCGCCGGGAATCAGCTGCTGAAGATCGTCGGGGAACGACTGCTGGACGTCGTGCGCGCCGGGGATACCGTGGGCCGGCTCGACGGAGACGAGTTCGTCGTGCTGGTCGAATCGGCTGCCCGCGGGGTGCGCCTGGACTCCCTCGCCCAGCGTATGATCGAGGCGCTGCACAAACCGATCGAGCTCGACGCCTTCGGGCCGAGCTTCGTCCTGACCGCGAGCATCGGCGTCGCCTTCGGCCGCTACGCGACGCCCGATGACCTGTTGCGTGACGCGCACGTGGCCCTGGTCTCGGCCAAGACCGCGGGCAAGGACCGCTACACGCTCTTCAACGCCAACATGCGCACCGTGATCGAGGGACGCGCGGTGCTCGAGGCCGAGCTGAGCACGGCCCTGGCAGAGAACCAGTTCTTCCTGCTCTATCAGCCGATCTACGATCTGCGCACCCGCAAGGTGGCCGGCCTGGAGGCGCTGATCCGCTGGCAGCATCCGACGCAGGGCGTGCTCGCGCCCGACGCGTTCATCCCCCTGGCCGAGGAAACGGGGCTGATCGTGCCGATCGGCCGTTTCATGCTCGAAGAGGCCTGCGCCCGCGCCGCGGCCTGGGAGGTGACGGGGGGGGCCACCGCCGACCCAGCCGTTCCGGCTGTGCGCCCCGGTGCTCGCGTCGGCGTCTCGGTGAAGGTCTCGCCGCATCAGCTGAATCGCGACGGCTTCGCCACCGACGTGCAGCGCGCCCTGCAGCAGTCCGGGATCGAGCCTTCGCTGCTCACGCTCGAGATTCCCGAGACCGCGATGATGAGCGACCTCACCGCGGCGGCGGAGCGCCTGCGTCTGGTCAAGCACCTGGGCGTGAGCATCGCGATCGACGACTTCGGCGGCAGCGGCTACGCCCACCAATCCGACCTGCGCCAGCTCCCGCTCGACTCCATGCGCGTGGACCGCAGCTCGCTCGCCTCCTCCGAGGACGAGGACTACCGCAGCTGGCTGCTCGAGGCGATCATGCTCGTCGGGCGTGAGCTCTCGCTGACCGTGGTCGCCACCGGAATCGAGACGCACGAGCAGATGGCCACGCTCCAGGCGATCGGCTGCACGATGGCCCAGGGCGCCCTGATGGGCTCCCCCGCCCCGGTGGACGCCGTTGCAAGCCTCCTCGACGTCGAGCTCCCGCCGGTGGCGAGCGCCGTCATCGACCCGAGCATGCCTCGGGATTTGGCTCCGTAGAGCCGACGGGGGACCCAGGAATCGAACCTGGCGTTGCGGTTTTGGAGACCGCCGTGTTACCGATACACCAGTCCCCCGGGCGGGGACGGATTGTAGGCGCTCGGCGGCGCTGAGACATAGAGGGGCGCAGCGGACTTCGTGCTAAAGGCGGGCCTTGTGAATGCCGAAAACGTCTATAGCCCAATCCCCTCTTGTGATGATACGCACTTTCTCTGCCAGGCTCCGGGTCCTTGGCCGATTCTTGATCGGGGTGTTGGCGCGGGCCGTCGCGGGGGGCTTTGGGGGGGTTCGCGGTTTGCGTGGGTCCCCTGCCTCGGAGGCCGGGGACACGCTGATCGAGGTGCTGGTCAGCGCGCTGCTCGTCGGACTGGTCGTCGTCGGAACGCTCACCGGCTTCAACAGCGCCACCAAAGCCAGCTACGACGGACGCGCGCACTCCCAGGCGACCGTGTGCGCACAGCAGGACGAGGAACGGATGCGCGGCCTGAGCACCAAGCAGATCAGCGAATTGGGTACCTCGAGCCGGGAAGTCACCGACACCTGCGAACCCTACGTCAAAGGCTCGGGCTACAAAGGCACGGTTTACACAGTCACCTCGACGGCGCAATACGTCAACGACAAAACCACCGGCACCTCCTGCTCGCCGGAAGGCAGCGCGGACTATCTCCGCACAACCTCCTCGGTCAAGTGGGCCGCCCTGAAGACGCGCAAGGAAGTGACCCAGTCGAGCATCGTCACGAACCCGATCGGCGCGTCGCTGCTCGTGAAGATCGAAAACCAGGTCGGCCAGGGGGTCTCTGGCGCGACGGTCACGGCGGTCGGCGAAAACACCAACCAGACGCAGACGACCAACTCCGAAGGCTGCGCGATCTTCGGCTCGCTGGTGGCTCCCAGCGTCACCGTGACGGTCACCAAGACCGGCTGGGTGGATCACGAAGGCGAAGTGATCGCACCGGAAAGCCTCAAACTCGTCACCGGCAAGACCACCTCCGTCACCTATGCGCTGGGAGAACCCGGCTCGATCAAGGCCACCTTCCTCAGCAAGGGCGCCACTGAACTGGGAGACACGTTCGTGGCATATCAAGCCGGGATCGTACGCGCACCGGCCTTCATGCTCGAGGGGACGATCAGCTCATCCGTGCCAGCAGCCGCAACGGATTACAAATCGTCGGTCGTCTCCCCAATAGCCCTCTTTCCTTTCCAGAAACCACCGGCCCCAGGAAGCCCCAACCCATACACCGTCTATGCGGGGGACTGTGAAAAGAACGAACCAAAGATCTACGAACCCGGATTTGTCAACGCCACAGCACAAGTCGAACCCGGAAAAGAAGCATCTCTTTCAAAGCCCTTGGAACTGCCTCCGGTAAACATCCTCGTCAAGGAAGGGTACGAAAGCGGAGCCAATGCAGGCCTTACCGTCAACTCTGGCACGGTCTCTGTGAGAGACACCGCCTGCGAAGGGGTCATCCCAACGAACTACTTCGGCAAACCCCCTACGCCAACATACAAGCATTATCAGCCACTCGCAGTCGGCGGTCATCTCACCTATCCCGGGCAGCCGTTTGGAAAGTTCACCCTTTGCGTGAGCAACGGGACCCGCAAGTGGGAAGGCGAATTTACCAACAACACCATCAACGGCCCGACCGAAGCCTCCGTTCTCAAGCCCCCGAACAACGGCGGATTCGAAGGGACCAGCCCCAAGTATGGGGTCATCTACCTCGACACCGCTCCGCACTCGAACACGAAATTGGACGAAACCACGACGGGGTCGTGCTGATGAAACCTCGCCCGACGATCCGGCTGGCCTCCGAGGACGGCTTCACGCTGATCGAACTGCTCGTCTCGATGCTCACCTCCGTGGTGGTGGTCGGCGCGCTCTTCGCGATCCTCCTGATATCGACACACCAGTCATCGCGCACCACCGACTACGTCCAGTCCAACCAACTGGGCCGGGATGCGATGACCAACATCCTCGAAGAGCTGCATTCGGCCTGCACGGGAGCCGGTACCGGAACCTACTCCGCGATCCAGAAACCGACCACCGTCCCGACCAGCCCTCTGGCTGAAACCGGCGCCACCAACCTGTGGTTCATCAGCACCTACGGCACTCCCTCCAGCGCGACCGCGGAACTCAAAGAAGTCACCGAGCACGACATCAACTGGACCGAAACCGGGACCACCAAAACGGGGCTGAAATTGGGCAAGCTGACCGACTACGCCTTCGCCGGGACGGGCACCGCCGGCACATGGACGTTCCCCAGTCCCCTCTCGATCGCCAACGCCAAAGCCAGGGTGCTGGCCGAAAACGTGATCCCGCCGACCGCGACGCCGATCTTCCAATATTTTAGTTATTACGGGAACTCGGCAGAAGCCAACTATGGTCAGCTCGAAACGACCGCGTTGACAACGCCTCTGTCCAGCGAAGCCAGCGCCACCAACTTCGCCGGCGGCGTCGCCCAGGTCGTCATCTCCTTCACCCAGGCGCCCCCGGACAAGAACACCCAGTTGAGCCGGACGGCCAACTTCAGCAACTCCGTCAACCTGCGCTTCAGCCCGACCTCGACCACGAGTGGGATAAGCCCATGCTCGTAAAATTTCACCGATCCATTGTCAACCGTCTGCGCCGGGAGGACGGGGTCACGATGATCATCGCGCTCGGCGTGATGGTCGTCACCTCGCTGCTGCTGGCCGGCACGCTGATCGGCGTGGACGGCGATATCCAACTCACCAGCAAAAGCACCAGCCAGAAGAAGGCCTACTACGCCGCGCTCGCGGGGATCAACGACTACCAGTTCCACCTGAACGCGAACCCGGAATACTGGACGACGTGCACGGGCGCCAGCAACGTGGCGGTCCCGAACACCACCGACGAGTCTTACTCGATCATACTGGTTCCCGCCGAAGGCTCTGGCTACAGCAAATGCGAACCCACCAACGCCAATGCCTCAATGATCCAGCAGACCGGTACGGCGGCCGGTACCTTTCGCATCGAGTCCACCGGCGTATCGGGCAAAGAGACACAGTCGATCGTCGCCACGATCAAACACGAAGGCTTCCTCAACTACGTCTACTTCACGGAATTCGAGACCTCCGACCCGGTGCAGTACGAAAACGCGAGCGCATACGCCGGCTGTGACAAGCATTACGAAGCTCGGCAGAAATGGGAAGCGGAAGAACCGCAGAAAAAAAATGGCATCCATTGCAACGTGATCTCGTTCGGGGCCAACGACGGCGTCCACGGCCCGATCCACACGAACGACAAGGCAGCGATCTGCGGCGAACCCGTCTTTGGCCGCTCACCGGAAGACAAAGTGGAATTCAACGGAGGATGGTACGCCAGTTGCGGCGGAAGCAAACCGGACTTCGTCGGCACCTACACGACCGAAGGCAAAGAACTGAGGACCCCCCCCACCGACAAAACGGTGGCGGCGTCCGCCGGCTACACCTACACCGGCAGGACCGAAATCACGCTCGAAGCCAACCTCGCGAAACCGAGCGAACCGAATACCTTCACCGTGACCAACAAAGGCGTAACCAGCCCCAAACAGCCCTGGCCCAGCTCCGGCGTCATATATGTCAATAACGCCGAAGGCAGCTGTCCCGCATATACGCCCTTTGGCAGTCACTACAGAACCGATACGGAATGCGGCAATGTCTATGTGCACGGCACCTACACCTCGTCGCTCACGATCGGCTCGGCCAACGATGTGATCATCGACGGCAACATCCAGACGACCACCAGCAGCGAAATCCCGACCGGCACAGCGACGCTCGGGCTGATCGCCGAAAACTTCGTTCGTGTCTACAAGCCGGTGAAAGAAACCTATCAAGTCCCGCACTACACGCCGAAAACTGAAGCCGGCACGGGTTCGCCGAAATTCGAAACCTGTAAAGCGGGCTATACGTATGGCAAAACCTTGAAAGAATGCGTCAAAAACCCCGAACCAGGTTATGAATTCCATGAATCGGAAAAGGTGGACTCCGAACCGTGCCATGAATTCCAAGGCAACGAAGAGGTGTACGTGGAAAAGGGTATTTGTAAATATACAAACACCTCCAACGGCTGCGACGCTCCAACCTTGAGCGCGGCCGAAGCGGAAACGGAACTTGGCATCAAAACCGGCGGGGCGCAGAGCAACCCGATCATCGACGCGGCGATCCTCGCCGTCAACCACGAGTTCATCGTCGACAACTACGAGTGCGGCCCGTTCCTCGGCTATCTCAACATCTACGGCGCGATCGGGCAGGAATATCGCGGGATCGTGTGGGAGAGCAACGGCAACGGCGAACACGGGTACGACAAGGACTACAACTACGACAACCGGCTCCGGGTCCTGAACCCCCCGCACTTCATCAACCCGGTCGACTCGGCCTGGAAGGTCCAGCGCGAGGCCGCGCCGCCGAAAGGCTTCGTTCCGTAGCACGGGCCTCGATCGCGTAGTAGTGCGGGCGAAGGGACTCGAACCCCCAAGGGCTTACGCCCACTGGCTCCTAAGGCCAGCGTGTCTACCAATTCCACCACGCCCGCTCGGCCCCTTCGGCGCCGCTTGCGCACACGGGGACCGCCTCAGATTGTATGGTTTCCCACGATGTCCTCCGCCCTTCGTAGCCGTGAGGAAGCCGATCGCCGCGCGCGCGGCGTGATCGTCACGCACCCCAACCGCGACAAGCCGGTCGTGCAATCCACGCGCGTGGTCGTGGTGGTGCTGCTGCTGATCACCGTCGTGCTGCTCTTGGTCAACACGATCGGTGGCTGGAGCCTGCTCGAGGGTGCGCTGCCGGTCCAGCTCGGCTTCATCCTCGTCTACCTGCTGATGGCCTACTACGCCAGCCGCTGGAACCGGGGCGTGCTGCCGCTCGGCGCGGGGCTCGCCGTGCTGCTCGCGATCTTCGCGCTCGTGGCCGCGCCCAGCTGGTTCGATCGCAACAAACCCGGCTTCTCCCAGGCGAGCCTCAACTCCGGGCTGCTCGGGGTGATCACGCTGCTGATCGTCCCCGTGCAGATCCTGCTCGTCCTGTTTGCGATGCGCGGCTTCAAACAGGGCTGGAACGTCGAGGTCGAGCGGCGCGACCCGTCAGTTGAGGACCCCACCCGCCCGGGCCCAGGGGCGGGGGCGAGGACGGGGTCGGGCGGGTACCCGGACGCTCCGCTGCTGCCGGCCTGAGTCCGCTGCTGCCGGCCTGAGCCGGGGAATCGATGCGGCGGGTGGGAGTCGAACCCACACGCCCTTGCGGACAGAGGCTTTTGAGGCCTCCGCGTCTACCGTTCCGCCACCGCCGCACGTGTGCAACCAATATATGCGTCTCTACGCCGGGCCTCCAACCAGCTCCAGCAGCGGCTCGGCGATCGCCTCCGGCGCCGCGAGAATGCCGTAGGGCAGATCTTCGTGCTCGGGCAAGTCCAGCACACGCAGACCGGCGCGCCGGCAGATCAGCGCGCCGGCGGCGATGTCCCAGGGCTTGACCGTGCGCTCGAAGTAGGCATCGAAGCGCCCCGCCGCCGTCCATGCGAGGTCGAGCGCGGCGCTGCCGAAACGGCGGATGTCGCGCACCTCTCCCGCGGCGCGGACGAGCACCCTCGCCTGCGCCGCCCGCACCGTTGCGTCGTAGGCCAGGCCGGTCGCGAGCATCGCGCTCGCCAGCTCCTCGCGCTCCGATCCCCTCAGCTCGACCTTCCCCTCGGACCCGCTCAGCCTCGCCCCACCGTCGCGCGTCGCCGTGAACAGCTCATCGCGGTTGGGGTCGTACACCGCGCCCGCCACCGTGCCCGCGCCGTCCTTCACCGCGACGCTCACGCACCACTGGGGAATGCCGAACAGGAAGTTCACGGTCCCGTCGAGCGGATCGACGACCCAGTCCAGGCCGCTTGTGCCCTGCTCGGAGCCGCCCTCCTCCCCCACAAAGCCGTCCTGCGGCCGCCGCTCGGCCAGCAATTCCTTGATCGCGCGCTCCGCCGCCAGATCGGCCTCGCTGACGAGGTCGGTCGGCGTGCTCTTGCTGCTCACGTGTCGCTCGCGGCCGGCGCGCGCACGCTCCAACAGCAAACCCCCGGCCATCCGCGCGGCCTGCACCGCGACGTCCAGCAGCTCGTCGGTGTTGGCCGGCGTCGTCCCTGCGTCCGCTCCCCCCACCGAGCGCTCGCCGCCGTCCCCGCTCACGAGAAGCCGGGCGGGCGATCCTGCGTCCAGGGGCGCTCGGCCTCGATCTGCGCGGCCAGCGCCACGAGCGTCGCCTCGTCGTTTGGCCTGCCGACCAGCTGCACCGCCCGCGGCAGGCCGTCGGCGTCGAAGCCGGCCGGCACCGAGCACGCGGGCTGACCGGTGAAGTTCCAGCAGGCCACGTACGGCACCGTCGCCGACGCCTCGATCGATGTCCGCAGCCAGCCACGGCCCTCGCGAGCGCCGATCTTTGGCGCGGGCGTGGGGGTCACCGGCGTCAACAGCACGTCGTGGTCGGCGAGTGGCTCGTTCAAGCGCGCCGTGTACTGCGCCCTGCGCCCGAGCGCCCAGTCAAGGACACCCTGCGGGATCATCCCCCCGATGCGGGCGAGCGCGGCGATGCGCCGTTCCACGCGCTCGGGGTGCGCGAGCGCTGAGACCGTCTCGTACACGCTGCGCAGGTAGACGACCGTGAACTCCCCCGCGGGCGCGAGCTGGCCGTGGTCGACCTCGTGCTCGTTGACCTCGTGGCCGAGATCCCGCAGCAGCGCCGCCGTCTCCTCCAGCGCCGCGCGATTCTCCGCGTGCAGCTTCGTCAGCGGCGACGGCGGCAGCTTGGTCGCGAGCGCAATCTTCAGGGGCCTCGCCTGCCCAAGCGCGTCCAGGAACGAGCTCGGCGGCACAACCGGCGTGTCGGGGTCGGCCGGGCCGTCGGCGATCGCGTCATAGAACAGGGCGCTGTCGCGCACCGAGCGCGTCAGCACGCCGTAGACGACCAGGCCGTGCCAGGCACCCGCCTGGGGCGCCAGCGGCACGCGCCCCCACTGGGTCTTGCACCCGAACAGGCCGCTGAAGGCGGAGGGAATGCGAATCGATCCCCCGCCGTCGCCCGCGAGCGCGGCGCCCACCAGGCCGGCGGCGACCGCCGCCGCGCTGCCGCCGCTGGAACCACCGGGGCTGTGCTGCAGCTCCCATGGGTTGCGCGTCACTCCCCACGTGGGCGAGTCGGTCCAGGGGAACGCGCCCAGCTCGGGCATCTGCGTCTTGCCGATCACGATCGCCCCCGCCGCGCGCGCGCGTCTGACGATCTCCGAGTCCGCCTTCGCGGGCTCGCCGTAGGCGTTCGTGCCGCACGTCGTCAACTCGCCGGCGACATCCTGCTCTTCCTTCACGGCAATCGGCACGCCGAGTAGAGGACGGCCCGTACCCCCGCCCCGCTCGTTGCCCGCCCTGCGCCTGGCGTCGGCCTGGTCGGCCTCCATCCGCGCGCGTTCCTTGAACACGACCCTGAACGCATTGAGGGCTGGGTTGAACCGCTCGATCCGCTCCAGGTACACGTCCACCAGCTCGCGCGAGCTCACCTCGCTGGCCGCGATCAACTCCGCCTGCTTGGCGATCCCTGCATAGGCGAGGTCGGTGGCGTCCACGTCCGCAATCTAGACGAAAAGAAAAAATCGCCACATCCACCACTGACCGCCTTAGGATGCAACCCATGTCCTATCCCGTCACCTTCGAGGCCGACTACGTCGAGCGGCGCAACCGGCTGACAGCCTTCTTCAGGTTGATCCTGGCGATTCCGGTCGCGATCTGGCTGGCCCTGTACGCAATCCTCGCGGGGATCGCGATCCTGATCGCCTGGTTCGCGATCGTGCTCACCGCCCGCTACCCGCGGGGTCTGTACGACTTCGTAGCGGGGTACACCCGCTTTCTCACGAGAGTCACCGCGTACGTCTCGTTGCTGGGCGATCCCTACCCCCCGTTCGGCGGCTCCGACGATCCCGCCTATCCCGTGCGTCTCCAGTTCGCCGGTCCCCTGGAGCACTACAGCCGCCTGAAGACATTCTTCCGCATCATCCTTGCGATCCCTATCTTGATCCTGCGCTACGTGATGGAATTGCTGCTCAAAATCGGCGCGATCGCCGCGTGGTTCGTGATCCTTGTCACCGGCAGGATGCCGCGCGGCCTGTTCGACCTAATGGTGCTGGTCAACTCCTACATGGCGCGCTCGGATGCCTACCTGTACCTGCTGACTGAGACCTACCCCCCGTTCCAGGACGAGCAGACTCGCTCCGCGGGCGCCCCCACGCCGCCGGCGCCCGAGTATCCGTCCACCCTGTAGACGGACGCTGAGCCCGACGGCGGGCGACTAGACGGGAGTGACGGGGTTGCGCTTGGCCGGCCAGTCGCGCTGCTTTGACTGCGCGTGCGCGAAGCGGCGGATCAGCTCCCCGCGCAGATCCTCGGGCTCGACCACCGCGTCGATCACCAGTTCCGAGGCCAGGTGCAGGATGTCGATGTCCGCGCCGTACTCTCTCCGCAGCTCCTCCGTCTTGGCCTCGCGCTCCCCCTCGTCGTCGATCGCCTGCAGCTGGTTGTAGAAGACGGCGTTGATCGCCGCCTGCGGGCCCATCACGGCGATCGAGGCGCTCGGCAACGCGATGCAGCAGTCGGGGTCGAAGGCGGGGCCGGCCATCGCGTACAGCCCCGCCCCGTAGGCCTTCCGTACGACCACCGAGATCTTCGGCACCGTCGCTTCGCTGACCGCGCTGATCATCTTCGCGCCGTGCCTGATGATGCCTTCGCGCTCGACCTGCGTGCCGATCATGAAGCCCGGCACGTCCGCGAGGAACAGCAGCGGGACGTTGAACGCGTTGCACGTCTGGATGAAGCGCGCGGCCTTGTCGGCCGAATCCCCGAACAGCACGCCGCCCTTGTGCTTGGGCTGGTTGGCGACGATCCCGACCGCCCGCCCGTCGATGCGCGCGTAGCCGACGACGAGCTCCTTCGCCCAGCGCGGGTGGATCTCCAGGAACGACTCGCCGTCGACGAGCGTCGCGATCAGCAGCTTCATGTCGAACGGCTTGTTCTCGTCCTCCGGGATCAACTCGGCGATCGGCGTTTTCGACGCGGGCTCCGCCGACCCTGCCGGCGGCGGGGACGCCTGCCAGTTGGTGGGCATGTATCCCAAATACCGCTTGGCAAGTGCGATCCCGTCCTCATCGCTCTTCACCAGCTGATGCCCGCACCCGCTCACCCCCGTGTGCATCTGCGCGCCGCCCATCTCCTCGAGCGTGACCTGCTCGCCGATCACCATCTCCGCCATCCGCGGCGAGCCCAGATACATCGAGGCGTTGCCCTCGCGCATGATCACGATGTCGCAGAATGCGGGTATGTAGGCCCCGCCGGCGGCGCTCGGGCCGAACAGCACGCATACCTGCGGAACCAGCCCCGAGAGCTTCACCTGGTTGTGGAAGATCCTGCCCGCGCCGCGGCGGCCGGGGAACATCTGCACCTGCTCGGTGATCCGCGCCCCCGCCGAGTCGACGAGATACACCATCGGGATCCGCAGGCTCAGCGCGCGCTCCTGGATGCGGAGGATCTTCTCGACCGTCTTCGGCCCCCACGAGCCGGCCTTGACCGTCGGGTCGTTCGCCATCAGCGCGACCGTCCTGCCGTCCACCTCGCCCAGGCCCGTCACGACCCCGTCGGCGCCGAGACCGTCACCCTCCCAGTTGGCGAGCAGCGCCTCCTCGGCGAAGCTGCCCTCGTCGAGCAGCAGCGCCACGCGCTCGCGCACCGGGAGCTTGCCCTGCTCGCGCGCCTTCCCGTGGTGGCGCTCGGGACCGCCTGCGAGCGCGCGCGTCCTCGCCCTGGGGAGATCAGTCACCTCGTGTGCCGCCGCTCGAGCCTGAATTCCGAATCGTGACTCAGATCCCCGGGTTCTCGGCCGGCGCCTCGCCGGAGTAGTCGTAGAAGCCGATCCCCGCCTTGCGCCCGAACCAGCCCGCGCTCGAGCATCTTGCGCAGCACCGGCGGCTGCGCGAAGCGCCGCTCGCGGAACTCGTCGAACAGCACGTCGCAGATCGAGCCGAGCGTGTCCAGCCCGACGAAGTCGGCCAGCGTCAGCGGCCCCATCGGGTGCCCGGCGCCGGCCTTCATCGCCTCGTCGATCTCCCCGACCGAGCCGATCCCTTCTTCGAAGCCGCGCATCGCGTCGAGCATGTACGGCACGAGCAGGCGGTTGACGATGAAGCCCGCCCGGTCCTTGGTTCCGATCGCGAGCTTGCCCTCGGACTTCGCGAACTCCAGTGCCGTCTCGAACGCCGCGTCGGACGTAGTCACGCAGCGCACGACCTCGACCAGCTTCATCACCTGCGCGGGGTTGAAGTAGTGCAAGCCGACGAACTGCCCCGGACGGCCGGTGGACGCCGCCTGGTCGATCACCGACAGCGAGGAGGTGTTCGTCGCGAACACCGCATCCCCCTTGA
Organism: uncultured Solirubrobacterales bacterium; assembly: GCA_963779405.1. GTDB lineage: Bacteria > Actinomycetota > Thermoleophilia > Solirubrobacterales > Solirubrobacteraceae > Palsa-744. Next base: position 58,939 of record CAVZYF010000017.1, on the reverse strand, counting down.
CGATCCGATCGACCTCGCTTCCACATCTCGAGCTTCAGCGGCAGGCTCTCGGTGATCGCCTCGATCACCAGGTCGCAGTCGGCGAGGTCCTTGTAGTCGGTCGTGCCCTGAATCCGCCCGCTGACCGCGTCGGCGTCCTCTTGCGAGGACTTCCCCTTCTCGACCGCGCGCGCGAGCTGCTTCTCGATCTTGCCGACGCCCTTCGCCAGGGTCGCCTCGTCGACCTCGCGCAGCACGACCTCGTAGCCGGCCGTCGCCGCGACCTGCGCGATCCCGTGCCCCATCAGCCCGGCCCCGAGCACGCCCACCTTCTCGATCTGCTGCTGCGCCATGCGTCCTCCGTTTTGTTCTCCGTTCTGTCCCGGCAGCCTTGGATACTGCGCCGACGCGCCACCTGCCGAGCCGAGTCCAGGTAGCCGTCGCTGCACGGTAGCCTGCACCGTGCGCAGATGAGACCTTCGACCTCTCCGCCGCAGGCCTGCGCGCCGACGGCGCGGACCTGCGCATCTCGGTCGAGGTGCTGGCCGCAAAGCTCGAGTCATCGCTGCCCGGCCGCACGCGCGTGGAGCGCCGCGGCGGCGGCCTGCTCGGCCGCGGCGAGAAGCACGTGCGCCAGATCCAGGTCGAGCTCGGCTCCGAGACCGGGACGCGCTATCAGCTGCTCGATCGACGGCGACCGCGTCGAGGGCTTCCGCGAGCGCAAATCGGGGGGCATCGCGATCAAGCGCGAGCCGCTGGACCCCGACGCAGTGGGTCGCGGCGCTGACGGCCGAGCTGCAGTCGGAGGCGCAGCGCAGCGCCGAGGCGCGCGCGGCGCTGGAAGGGCTGGTGCGCTGAGATGGCGGGCGAACCGACCGAGGACGCCGCACAGGAGCGCGAGCAAGCCGAATCGCTCGCGCGGATCGAGGCGGGCGGCATCCCGCTCTCGGCCGAGCGGCGCCTGAGCGAGCTGCGCGGGACACAGGGCGAGGATGGCGGGCGCGGCGGGTCGTTCACCTCCGACCTGTCCGTCAACGGCTTCGCGCTCTGCCACCAGCTCGGGCTGACGCCGCTGTCGCAGGTGATGGGCAGCTCGATCTACCAGATGGGCTACCAGGCCGCGTGGGGCGGCGACGAGCTACGGTGGCAGCGCGCTCGTCGAGCTCGACTCGCTGTCGCAGGCGCTGAACGAGGTGCGCGGACGCGCTCTGCACCGGCTCGCCGAGGAGGCGCGCCACGTCGGCGCCGACGCGGTCGTCGGCGTGGAAACGCGCGCGGGCGAATCCGAACTCGGCGGCGGCGCGGGCGGTGGCCAGCTCGCGCTCGAGCACATGGTGCTCGGCACCGCCGTGCGTCGCGAGAGCGCCCGCAGCCGGCAGCCGGTGATGACCGAGCTGTCGGTCGCCGACTACGCGCTGCTGTTGCGCGCCGGGATCGAGCCGGCCGGGATCGTCGCCTGGAGCTCGGTGTTCTTCGCGAGCTACGCCTACAGCGGGATGCTCGGCGCGGGGCCTGGGTCGATGGCGCGATGGGCTCGATGCAGCCCTATGAGCTGAGCGAATTCACGCAGGCGCTCTACAGCGCGCGCGAGCGGACGATGGGCCAGATCACGCAGCAGGCCGCCGCGCTCGGCGCCTCCGGCGTCGTCGGCGTGCGCATCGGCCACACGATCCAGCCGCGCACGCTGGGCGCCGGAATGGGCAGCGCCGTCGGCGGGTTCGGCGCTCGCGAGCTGCGCGGGATGATGGTCACCTTCAACGCGGTCGGCACCGCGATCCGCCAGCACGCCGATGCCGAGATCCAGGCCCCCGAACCAGTCGTCGACCTATTCGCCTAACAAGGAGCAGGAGATCATGACCGAGGAGCGCGAGACCGCATACGACCCATCCTCCCTGGAGGGCGTCCCCGAGGCCGGCCGCGCCCGCCTGCAGCAGAACAAGGCGGGCCTGTTCACCTCCGATCTGTCCGTCAACGAGTTCCTGCTCGTCAAGCAGGCCGGCTTCGAGCCGCTCGGCCTGGTCGTCGGCAGCTCGATCTACCACATCGGCATCCAGATGGCCGGCTGGAAGAAATCGCAGGAGATGACGGTCCTCTCCGAAGCGATGTACGGCGCGCGCCAGCTCGCGATGACGCGGATGGAGGAGGAGGCCGACCAGCTCGGCGCCGACGGCGTCGTCGGCGTGCGCCTGGACATCGGCCGCTACGAGTGGGGCCAGGACATGGCCGAGTTCATCGCGATCGGCACGGCCGTCAAGCACCGCGACGGCGTGCTGCACCGCGCGCCCAGCGGGCCGGCCGTTCACGAGCGACCTCTCCGGCCAGGACTTCTGGACGCTGCTGCGCACCGGCCACCGCCCGGTCGGGATGGTGATGGGCAGCTGCGTCTACCACGTCGCCCACCGCGGGATGCTGCAGTCGATGGCCCAGACCGGGCGCAACGTCGAGCTCTCGAACTTCACCCAGGCGCTGTACGACGCGCGCGAGCTGGCGATGGAGCGGATGCAGTCCGAGGCCCAGGAAATCGGCGCCGAGGGGATCGTCGGCGTCGACCTGCAGGAGAAGAGCCACGGCTGGGGCAGCCACACGATCGAGTTCTTCGCCGTCGGCACCGCGATCGTCCCGCGCGAGGGCCACGACGAGGAAGATCCAGGCGCCGACGACCGTTCTGGACCTCTCATGAGCCTCGTCACCACCGAAGACCGCGGCGCCGTCCGCCACGTCGTGCTGAACCGCCCCGAGAAGCGCAACGCGATGAACCAGGCGCTGCTGCATCGAGCTCGGCGAGGCCCTGCGCGCGGCCGCGAACGACGCGTCGGTGCACTGCGTCGTGCTGCGCGGCGAAGGGCCCGTGTTCTCCGCGGGCGTCGACCTCGGCGAGCTGATGTCGTTCGCCGGCGACCCAGACGTGCTGCGCCCGTTCCGCAACGTGTTCCTCGACTGCGCGAACCTCTGCGAAGCGATGCCCAAGCCGGTCGTCTGCCAGATCCACCGCGCCTGCTTCGGCGGGGCGCTGGAGGTCGCGCTCGGCTGCGACCTGCGGATCGCCTCCGACGACGCCCAGCTCGGCCTGCCCGAGGTCAAGTTCGGGATCATCCCCGACGTCGGCGGCTCCTCGCGCCTGCCCGCGGTCGTCGGCCTCGGCCGCGCGAAGGAGCTGATCATGACCGCCGCAGACGATCGACGCCGCCGAGGCCGCACCGCATCGGCCTCGTCAACCGCGTCGTCCCGGCCGCCGAGCTCGAGGCGGCGACGCAGGCCTTGGTCGACGAGCTGCTCGCCAACTCCCCCGTCGCCGTCGGCCGCGCCAAGCGCGTGATGGACGCCTCGGCCCGGCCCACGCTCGCACAGACTCTGGAGCTGGAGGTGTCGGTTCAGGAGTACTGCGTCGCGGCGATGCGCGAGGCGGCGCAGACGGCCGCCGAGACAGAGACGGTCGCGGCTGGTTAGCCCTGATCTGCGACGGGCTTCAACCCCACTGAATCGGCCCGGCCACCAGAGTGTGGCTGCCCAGCGGGCGGCCCAGGATCTCCTGCACGCGCGCAGCGCACGCGAGCAGCGCGGGCAGATCGATGCCGGTCTCGATCCCCATCTCCTCGAGCATCGAGACGAGATCCTCGCTCGCGATGTTCCCGGTCGCGCCCGCCGGCACGGGGCAACCGCCGAGCTCGCCGAAGCTCGACTCGAAGCTGTCGATCCCGGCTCCGCAGCGCCGCGAGCACGTTCGCGAGACCCTGCCCGCGCGTGTTGTGGAAGTGCGCGGTCAGCTGCGCCTCCTGCAGATCGTCGCGCCACAGCGTGAACAGCTCGCCGACCTGGCGCGGGTTGGCCATCCCCGTCGTGTCGCCGAAGCCGATCTCCTGCGCGCCGGCCGCGTGCAGGCGCCGCGCGATCTCGAGCACGCGCTCGGGCGAGACGTGGCCCTCGTAGGGACAGCCGAACGAGGTCGAGATCACGCCCTCGCAGCGCAGGCCCGCCTCGCGTGCGCGTCGCCAGCACGACCTCCAGGCCGGCGCAGCGACTCCTCGACCGTGCGGTTCACGTTCTTGCGGTTGTGCGTCTCCGACGCGGACAGGAACACGTTGATCTCGTCGAACGCCTGCCTGCCGCCGCGCGCCGCGCGACTCGCTCCAGCAGCGCGAGCGCGTTCTCCAGGCCGCGCTCGTTCGGCACCAGCACGCTCGACCGCCACCTCCTCGGGCACGTCGATCCGCGCGAGCACCTCGGCGGCGTCGGCGAGCTGCGGGATCACGTCGGCGCGCACGAAGCTCGTCACCTCCAGCCGCTTGCAGCCCGTGCGCGCGAGCGCGTCGATCAGCTCGACCTTCTGCTCGGTCGGGATCGTCTCGGGCTCGTTCTGAAAGCCGTCGCGCGGGCCGACCTCGCCGGATGACCTGACTCTTCGCTCGGCAGGCTCACCACATCGACAGGCCACCGCTGACGTTCAGCGTCTGCCCGGTGACGTAGGAGGCGTCCTCGCTCGCGAGGAACGCAATCGCGGCGGCGACCTCCTCGGGCTCGCCCGCGCGGCCCATCACGGTCGCGTTGACCATGCCCCGCTGCAGGCGCTCGCCGATCTCCCCCAGCAGCTGCGGCGCGGAGTCGAACAGCGGCGTCTCGATCGGTCCCGGCGCGACGGCGTTGCAGCGCACGCGGTAGCGCGCGGACTCGCGGGCGATCGCCTTCGTGAAGCCGATCACGCCGGCCTTTGCGGCCGAGTAGACGACCGAGCCCTGCGAGCCGACGCGCCCGGCCTCGCTGGCGACGTTCACGATCGCGCCCGTGCGCCGCTCCTGCATACCCGGCAGGACCGCGTGCGTGACCGCGAGCACGCCGCGCAGGTTGACGGCGAGCACGAAGTCCCACAGCTCCTCGTCAGTGTTGACGAAGAACGAGAAGCGGTCGGTGCCGGCGTTGTTGACGAGCACGTCGATCGCGCCGAGCGTCGCTTCTATCGCCGCGACCCCGGCGCGCACCGAGCCCGTGTCCGTCACGTCGAGCGCGCACCCAAAGCCGTCCAGCTCGCCGGCGACCGAGCGAGGCGCCGTCCTCGTTGACGTCGCCGATCGCCACTCTCGCGCCCTCGGCCGCCAGCCGCCGGGCGGTCGCGGCGCCGATTCCGGAGGCGCCCCCGGTCACGAGCGCGGTCTTGCCCTCCAATCTCATCATCCACGAAGCCTATACTCACCCGCCGTGCCACCCTCCACGATCGACCCGGTCGCCATCGTCGGAGCCTCGGGCGCGCTGGGGTTCGGTCTCGCCGTGCGCCTCGCCCGGGCCGGGGTGCCGATCGCGATCGGCTCGCGCGACGCGGGCCGCGCCCGCGAAGCCGCCGAGCGCGCGCGGGCGCTCGTGCCGGGCGGCTCCTTCGCCGGCCATGACAACGCCGGCGCCGTGCGCGCCGCGGACACCGTGATCCTCTCCGTCCCATTCCGCAACCAGTCCGAGACGCTCGCCAACCTCAAGGACGCGCTCGTTCCCGGCCAGCTCCTGATCGACGCGACCGTCCCGCTCGCGGCCGCCGTCAGCGGCAAGGCGACGCGGATGCTCGGCGTGTGGCAGGGCTCCGCCGCCCAGCAGGCCGCGGAGATGGCGCCCGCGGGCGTGCGCGTGGTCTCGGCCCTGCACACCGTCAGCGCCGCCTCGCTCGCCGACCTGCAGCATCCCCTCGAGCAGGACGTGCTCCTGTGCGGGGACGCGCACGCGGACAAGCGCGACGCGGCGCTGTTGATCGAGCGGATCGCGGGCCTGCGCTGCGTCGACTGCGGCAAGCTGGAGATGGCGCGCATCACCGAGTCGCTCACGGCGATGCTGATCTCCGTGAACTCACGCTACAAGGCGCATGCGGGGATACGCCTGGCGGGCCTGCCCGACGTACCCTGGGAGTGATGTCCGTGGACATATCCAGGGCCAGGGGGACGTGGTCGTTCTCGCCGGCGGCACCGGCGGCGCGAAGCTCGCGCGGGGCATGCTCGACGTCGTCGAGGATCCCTCGCGTCTCGCGGTGATCGCGAACACCGGCGACGACATCGAGATCTACGGCGCCCACGTCTCGCCCGACCCGGACCTCGTCTCCTTCTGGCTGGCCGATCTGATCGACGAGCGCGGCTGGGGCCTGCGCGACGACACGTTCGCGGTGATGGACGCGCTGCGCGAGCTCGGACGTGAGGTGTGGTTCAACCTCGGCGACCGCGACCTCGCGTGGTGCGTGGAGCGCGCGCGGCTGCGCGACGAGGATGGCCTGGGGCCGACGGCGGCGCTCGCGCGCCTGAACGGGGCGATCGGCGTACACGCGCGCGTGCTGCCGATGAGCGACGACCCCGTCCGCACCTGGATCGGAACGACCGTCGGCTGGCGCCCGTTCCAGGAGTTCATGATCCGCCAGCGCGCCGAGGGCCTCGTCGAGGGTCTGGAGTTCCGCGGCGCCGAGCAGGCGCAACCCAGCGCGGAGGTGCTCGCGGCGATCGCGGGCGCTCACGCGATCGTGATCGGCCCATCCAATCCCCTCGCCTCGATCGCCCCGATCCTCGCCGTACCCGGCATCCACGACGCCCTGATCGCCGCGCCGGCGCCGGTCGTGGCCGTCAGCCCGATCGTCGGCGGCGAGGTCCTCAAGGGGCCCGACGGCCGCGTTCATGGCGTTCGCCGCGCTGGAGCTCAGCGCCGACGGGGTGGCCGACTTCTACGGTGAGCTGCTCGACGGGCTCGTCGCGGACGAGAGCGTCGGGCGGCTGCCGACCCTTCAGACCGACACCCGCATGGGCGATGCTCCCGCCCGCGCGCGTCTCGCCGAGCAGGTGCTCGGCTTCGCGGATGCGCTCGCGGGATAGCCATACGCTCAACTTCGTGGGCGCTCGGACGCCAGATGCGACGTGAAAAACTCCATAAGGACAGGAACTCCTCACCGGCAGGCGCCGGCCTTCCGGCTATCGTTGAACGAGACTCCGCTGCTTCGACGGGTCAGGCTAAGCCCCGCAGGTTCGACGGATCAGCTCGACCGACCAGCTTCCAATGCCCATCTCGACAGCCAGGGAGTCCCGATCGTGAACACCGCGGTAACCGGCCCGATCTCGACCGTAGAGCCGCGGGAGCACGTCCCCCCGTCTGTCCATCGCGGCCCGCGGATCGCCGCGCTCGCGGTTGCCGACTCGGAAACCGTCCTCTCCCAGGCGCAGGTCTTGGAGCGTCTCGGGTTGGCGGGCGACGAATTCGCCGAAGGCATCTTCGCCCGCTGCGGTGTGCAGCGCCGCCACCTCGAACTGAGCGACGAGTTCCTTGCGCGCACGCTGCAGGACCGTACCCCACAGGTCGAGCAGGAACTGTTGGAGCGCTCGATCAGGGCGGTCGACGCACTCGAGGTCGATCCACGCGAGATCGGCACCGTCATCAGCGCGAGCCTCTACTCGCTTGGCGTCCCCACGCTGGCGCACCGTTTGGTCGACCACTACGCGATGGCCCCCACGACCGACAAGTACCACATCACCGGCGTGGGCTGTGCGAGCGGGGTGCCGCTGATGAAGCTCGCCTCTCAGACGATTGCACGATCACCCCGAGCGCAAGACGCTGGTGGTGGCCGCCGAGAGCATGAGCAGCACGCTCACGCGCGCCACCCCGGATGACCCGAAAGCGAAGACCGTCGGCTCGGCGATCTTCGGGGACGGCTGCGCCGCCGCGCTGCTCTCGCGCGACCCCGATCCTGATGGGATCCCACCCACCCCCGCGATCCTCGCCTCCCAGGTCCACCAGATCGGGGACACGCTCAGGGCGCCGTCAGCCTTCATTTCTCAGACGAACACAGCTACCTGCATCTCGCTCGCGAGCTGCCCGACCTGGCGGGGGCAAACCTCCTGGCGGTCGTCGAGCGGTTTCTGCGCCGCAACCACCTCGAGCGCTCGGACATCGACCACTGGATCGTGCACCCGGGCGGCAGGCGCATCATCGAGAACGTCCAGACGGCGCTCGGTCTCTGCACGGAGGATGTCGCGACGAGCTGGAGCGCGCTGGCCGACCACGGCAACATCGGCACGCCCTCGATCCTGTACGTACTCAAGGACACGATCGAGCACTACGAGCCCGCGCCGGGCGAGCGCGGTCTGATGGTGACGATCGGCCCCGGGGTCACGGTCGGACTCATGCTCCTGGGTTGGTGAACTGAACAGAGGCCGCCCGGAGGCCGGCCTCTGGATACGCTCTCCTCAGTGCGCACCGCCGCGATCCTGCCCGTCAAGCGCTTCGCCCAAGCCAAGCAGCGCCTCGGCGCGAGCGTCGCCGACCCCCTGCGACTGGAGCTGGCGCGCGCGATGGTCGGCGACGTGCTCGCAGCGCTCACCGAGACTGCTTCGATCGAGCGTACGGTCGTCGTCACCGGCGAGCCCGCAGTCGCCGCCGCCGCGCGCGGGCAGGGAGCGATCGTGATCGACGACACCGCGCAGGACGGACAGAGCGCCGCGGTCGCTCTCGGCGTCGAGAGCATCCTTACCGAAGGCATCGAGCGCGCGTTGTGCATCCCCGGGGACTGCCCGACGCTCGATCCGAGCGAACTGGAGGCGCTGCTGAGCTGCGCATCCGCGGGAGCAGCGAGCCCGAGGTCGTGATCGTGCCCGATCGCCACGGGACCGGCACCAACGGCCTGCTGCTCGCGCCCCCCGACGCCATCCCGCCCAGCTTCGGCCCCGACAGCTGTGAGCGCCATCGCGCGCTGGCCCGCGCCGCGGGCGTCCGGTGGCGGATCGAGCGACCCCCGTCGCTGCTGCTGGACATCGACACCGGCGACGACCTGACCGCGCTGCGCGCGCGGCTTTCGGCAGAGCGCGTAAGAGCCCCCCGCACCCGCGCGGTGCTCGACTCGGCACAAACGCCGTGGCAAGCCTTTTCGCCCGCGGCCTGAGCGGCCTCCCCGAGGTGCACGCGGGCGATGACCTCGCGGCGCTGATCATCCAGGCATCGAAGGCCCAGCAACCGGCGTACGCGCTACACGACGGTCAGATCGTGGTGATCGCGCACAAGGTCATCTCCAAGGCCGAGGGCGCGGTGGTCGAGCTCGCCGGCGTGACGCCCGGCGCCGCGCGCTGTAGAGCTGGCCGCGGAGCAGGGCAAGGATGCGCGCGCGGTGCAGGTCGTGCTCGATCAGTCCACGGAGATCCTCCGTGCGTCGGGCGGGGTGCTGATCAGCCGCACTCACCATGGCTTCGTCTGCGCCAACGCCGGCGTCGACACCTCCAACGCGGCCGCGGAGGATGGGACCGAGACGCTGATCGTGCTCCCCCGCGACCCCGACGCCTCGGCGCGCACGGTGCGCGCGCGCCTGCGCGAGCTGACGGGCGCCGCGCCCGCGGTGCTGATCACCGACAGCTTCGGCCGCGCCTGGCGCCACGGGCAGTGCGACGTGGCGATCGGCTGCGCGGGGATGGCGCCCCTGGAGGACTGGCGCGGGCGCACCGACTCCGTCGGTCTGGAGCTGCGTGCGACCTGGCTGGCCGTGGCGGACGCCGCCGCCGCCGCCGCGGACCTCGCCCGCGCGAAGGACTCGCGCGAGCCGGTCGTGCTGATCGACGGGCTGGCGCGATTCGTCACCGCGGAGGACGGCCCCGGCGCGGCGGCGCTGCTGCGGCCTTTGGAGGAAGACCTGTTCCGTTAGGCGCTACCGGTCAGGCGCTCTCCGACTCCGCCGTGCGAACCGGCTGGGAAGCGCGCTGAGAGAGCGCGTGACGCGCGTTGACGAACACCGCGCGCGGCACCCCCGAGACCAACATCCGCGCCGGCCCGATGTTGCGCGACCCGAACGCTTCGAAGGTCCGCGCCATCCGCTCGTCGCGCGTGGCCGCAGAGAACAGCAGCCGCTCGCCGCGATTGAGCTTGCGACCGCTGGAATAGTCAGTGATCATCGCGGTGTGGCCGCGCAGGCGGCGGGCGTAGCGGCGGCGGTAGCGCTCCAGACCCTGCTCCATGGGCTCGGCCCCACGCAGCGCCGGGGCGACGCTGTCGGCGAGCCATTCGGCGGATTGGAAGGCAAAGCCGCAACCGATACCCCATAGCGGGTCCAGCGCGCCCGCGGCGTCACCGGCGAGCGCGAGACCCGGGGCCGTGGGGGTGTGGGTGACGGTGGTCATGTCGATCTTGCCCGTGACCTCTCCGACCAGGCGCGAGGCGAGGATCGGGGGCGCCTCGGGGACGGAGGACACCAATGCCTTCAGCGCCGCCTCGGGATCCGCGCGGAATTCGGGCAGGCGCTCCATGCTCGGCATCACTGCGTAGAACACCAGGTCGCTGTCGGTTGGGAACGCCGCGGCCATGTCCGGGTCGAGCAGCCACAGCACCGGGTCGGGGTAGGTGACCGGCCGAGGCCCCTCGAAATAGCCGCCGTAGGCGAAGCGCCCGTGGCGCTTGGTCTTCGTGGGGACCTCCGCGAGCTTGGCCACGCGCGAGTCGCGGCCGTCGGCCCCGACGATCAGGCGCGCACGCAGCGTCAGCGTCTCACCCTGGGGGTCGCGCGCCTGCACGCCGCACACCGCGCCCTCCTCGCGCACGAGCTCACGTACGGTGTGTCCGAGGATCAGCTGCACTCCGGGGGTCTCGGCCGCCAGCTTGCGAAGCAGCGGATCCAGGCGCTCGCGGCGCAGGTTGACCCCCATCGGCACCGAGCTCCTAACGGGCGGTTCGATCCAGCCCCAGCGAGTATGTAGGCGGGCGCGTCCTCGCAGCGCGCCCACCTGCATCATCCGCTCCAGCAGCCCGAGCCGTTCCAGCGTGGGCACGGCGGAGGACTGGATGTAGTGGGTACAGATCCGCTTGAACGCATTGGCGTCCGGGCGCTGCTCGACCAGCGCCACGCGCGCGCCGGCCCTGGCGAGCAGGATCGCCGTGGTGCAGCCGGCGAGACTGGCGCCGACGATCGCCACGTCGTAGTCACTATGCCTCGTCATGCGGTCACCGCCAGATCATAACGCCGCCTGATCTCATACAGCGTCGTGCGCTCGGCCGCGGGCCGGCCCGCCTCGTACGCGGCGGCCACCAGCTGATCCGGGTCCAGACGGGTGCCGTGGTATGACCCCGCCAACCGGCTGATCGACTCCTCCATCAGCGTCCCGCCAAGATCGTTCACGCCCCAGCGCAGCGACTCGGTGGCCGTCTCGATCCCCATCTTCACCCAGCTCGCCTGCAGGCTCGGGATCGTGCGGCCGAGCGCGAGGCGGAAGACGGCGGTGTGCTTGAGGTTCTCCTCGCGGCTGATCTCCTCCACCCCGTGCGTGCGGCCGAGCAGCGTCTGGAACGGGATGAACGACAGCGGCACGAACTCGGTGATCCCGCCGGTGCGTTCCTGCAGCTCGCGGATCACGCGCATGTGCTCGGCCAGCTCCCACGGCTCCTCGATGTGGCCGAACATGACCGTCGAGGTCGACCTGAGCCCGGCGTGGTGCGACGCTTCGACGATCTCCACCCAACGTGCGACGGGCAGCTTGTTTGGGCTGATCCGCTCCCGCACACCGTCGTGCAGCACCTCTGCCGCGGTCCCCGGCGTCGAGCCGAGACCCGCCTCCTTCAGCTGGGCGAACACCTCGGACGGTGGGAGCCCGGAGATGTCGCACATGTGGGCGATCTCCATCGGGCTGTATGCGTGCAGGTGCAGGTCGGTCCCGGCTTCCCGCGCAGTGGCCTTGGCAAACCGCAGCCAGCCGCAGGTAGTCATCGAGGCTCCAATCGGGATGGATGCCCGACTGGATGCAGAGCTCGCTCGCGCCGAAGTCGATCGCCTCGAGCACCCGGCGCGGCGAACTCCTGCTCGTCATGCTCGTAGGCGTCCGGCGAGCGCTTGCCCTGGCCGAAGCCGCAGAACGCGCAGCCGACCGTGCAGACGTTCGAGACGTTGATGTTGCGATTGACGACGAACGTGACCGTCTCCCCCGCGAGCTCCTCGCGCAGCTCGTCCGCGGCCTCGCGGATCTCCTCGATCGCCTCCGGCCTCGTCTCGGCGAACAGCGCCGTCAGCTCCTCGGCGCTGAGCGCGACGCCATCGCGGCCCTTCTCGATCGCGCCGGCCACCAGCTCGGGGCGGATCGGCGCCGGGGGGTCGGTACGTCCCGAGCCGCGCCGCGGGATGAAGCTCCAGTACTTCAGCTTGATCGTGTCCAGCACACCCTGCGCCAGGAACTCGCGATTCGATGTACTCGGGGTAGACGCACAACCGCTCGGTCAGCGCGTACCCGTCTTCCTGCAGCTGCTTGCGCACCTGGTGAGGCGAGGGGAACGGGTGCTCGGGGGAGATGTGATCGCCGTTGGCGCTCAGACCCGCCCAGGTCGGTGGCGCCGGCGGCGACGAGCTCGCCCCACCAGTCGGCGAGGTTCGGCGGAATCTGGATGCCCACGTCCGGCATCAGCCGCCGCGTCTCGGCGATCAGCCGCTTCATGTCCTCGATGCTCACCGGACAGGCCCAATCGGGCAACGGCAGTTCCGGCCTTCTGTGGGCGGTGTCTGGACCCGCGGGTCCTCGTCGGGGACGCCCGTGCGCCAGTACTCGCGCGCCGCCGCGTCGGCGATCTCGGCCGGCTCTTCGCCCGTAATAGCTCTGGTGGGGAACGAAGTTCTGCAGGATCACCTCCTGGATGTGGCCGTGCCGCGCGTGCGCAGCGGCGAGCGCCTCGAGCGATTCGATCCGCTCCTGCTCGGTCTCGCCGATCCCCACGAGGATCCCGCTCGTGAACGGAATCCTCAGCTCGCCGGCCGCCTCGATCGTCTCCAGGCGCCGTTTCGGGTGCTTCGTCGGGCGAGCCGGCGTGGACGGTCTGCATCAGCCGCTCCGACACCGACTCCAGCATCAGCCCCTGCGAGGCCGTCACCTCGCGCAGCCGCGCGAGATCCTCGCGCGTGAGCACGCCGAGGTTCGTGTGCGGCAGCAGGCCCCGCTCGAGCGCCCGTTCGCAGGTCCACACCACGTAGGCGGTGAAGTCCTCGTGCCCGTACTCCGCCAGGCGCGCGCGCACCTCGGGGTTGACCTCGGGGTGCTCGCCAGTGAGCACGAGCAACTCCTTGACCTGGCGCTTGAAGGCGCCGTCGAGGATCTCGGTGACCTCATCGGGGGCGTACAGATGCGCCCTGTGCGTCGCGAACGCGCAGTACTTGCAGTAGCAGCGGCAAGTCCGCGACAGCGACAGGTCAGGTTGCGCGAGAAGGTGACCCGTGCGACGCATCCCCGAGTGTATGACGTCCTCTACGCGAGCTTGTCGATCGGGCGCTCGCCCGGCTCGGTGTCTGCGGGTCGAGCACGAGCAGCTTGTAGCCGACCGCCGCCACCAGGCCGCCGATCGCCGAGCCGACCACGTAGACGAGCAAGAAGTTGCCGAAGCCTCTGTCGAAATGCCCTGCGACGATCGCGGGGCCGAGCGCGCGCGCCGGGTTCAGGCTGCCGCCCGCTCGAGCGGGCCGAGTCGCCATCACGGCGAAGCCGAGCGTCGCGCCGATCACAAAGCCGGCCCAATCGCGCGTCGCGCGTTCGTTGACGGCTACGCCCATGATCGCCCACACGAGCACGAACGTGCCGACGAGCTCGGACAGCGCGCCGAGCACCGTCTTGCCGCCCAGCAGGGGCTGACCGATGGGTTGCCGAGGCTCGGGAGTCTGGCCGAGTTCGTTGAGGATCAGCTTGCACAGCGCCGCGGCGGCGATCGCGCCGATCAGCTGCATGACCACGTATACGGCCGCCTGCTCGGCTTGATCTTGCTTCACCGCCAGCACCCAGCGTGACCGCGGGGTTGAAGTGACCGCCGGAGATCCCCCCGAGCGTCTGGATCAGCATCATCAGCACGGAACGCGTGCAGCAGGCCGATCATCAGCGAAGTCGGGAGCGCCGATGCCTTTGCGTGCGTACGACGCTCAGCGATCAGCGCGATGAACAGCACGAGCATGAAAGTGCCCACCAGCTCGGCGACGTATGCGGACGGGCCACGGTCCTCCATGAGTGCTCTCCTTCGCTCGATTGCCTGAGATTCGGTCAGCTGAACTGCAATCCACGCTCCAGATTCGAGCTTTCGGGCCCATTCCTTCACCGTCCCCCATAGCCCCGCTGCCTCGCTGTCCCTATCCTCAGCTTCGATGGCAACTGTCTTCCTCGCCCGCCACGGCCAGACCGCCTACAACCTCGAGGGTCGCTTCCAGGGCCAGCGGCCGGTACCGCTCGACGAGACCGGCCGCGAGCAGGCCGGCGAGCTGGCCGAGCGCGCTGCCGGCTACGGCTTTGCGGCGCTGTGGTGCAGCCCGCTGCTGCGCGCTCGCGAAACGGCGGAGATCGTCTCCGCGCAGATCGGACTGGCAACCGAGAGAGGACGCGCGGCTGATGGAGACCGACGCGGGCGACTGGACCGACCGCTCGCTTCGCCGACGTCCAGTCGGAAGCGCCCGAGCTGTTCGAGCAGTTCTTCACCGGCGACCCCTCCTTCGCGTTCCCCGGCGGAGAGTCGTTCGCCGCGCAGGAGGTGCGCGTCGACGCGGCGCTGCGCGACGTCGAAGCGGGCGCGCTGCCGGCGCTCGTCGTCTGCCACGGGATGGTGATCCGCGCCGCGCTCTCCGTCCGCGCCGGCGAATGGCTGCCGAACGGCCAGCGCGTGCTCAACGGCGCGATCGTGCCGCTCGATCCGGCGGCGGCGGAGCACAGCGCGCCGACCTCGGTCGAGGGCGCGACAGTCGCGACGGTGGCGCAGCTGACGAGCCGGCGGTCGAGCTAACCGAGCTAGATGCCGTGGCCAGGCTCGGCGACGAGCGCCGCGCCTTCGCGGGCCATGCGCGAGCGAGGAACGACGAGGTCGAAGCCGGCCTGCTCGGCGCGCTCGCGTGCAGACGCGTCCACATGCGAGTAGAAGCCCAGGGTGCGCGTCTGCCCAACAGCGCCCTCCGCCGCAAGCGCTTCCACGAGCGCCGGGCCGTCCAGATCGTCGGTCGCGATCCAAGTCCACCACGAGCACCGCGCGGCGCGATCCGCCAGGCGCTCCCGTGTCGCGGTCGCGCGTTCCCGACCAGCTCGACCTCGTCACCGCCCGCCGCGAGCATGCCCTGCACCTGCGAGCCGAACAGCAGGTCCGGGACCAGCGCCACCACGCGCGCCATCGTGCTCAGGTCGCTTCCGGCATCGACGCTTTCCTGCGGCGTTCTGCGCCTACTGCGCGCGCAGGCGGCGGAAGTCTTCGCGCACCGACTGCGGGCGGCCCCACCCCTGCGTGACCTCGACCCGTCCCTCGCGCACCTCGCGCACGACCAGCTCGCCCTCGATGCCGGCGTCGTCGAGCAGAGCGAGCGTCCCGTGGACGGTCGGCGCCGAGGCGGCGTGGCCGAAGCGGTGGGCGACGAGCAGCCGCCAGTGCCAGTCGTGGTGAGAGTAGGGCTGCGCGTTGCAGGTCGTCAGGTAGACGGCAGCTTCGACGTAGCGCGACTCGTCGGCGATCCGCAGGTCGAGCTCGAGGTCGGTCCAGTCGTCGGGGAGCCCATCGACGATCGTCTGGAATGTCTCCGCGAGGGCCATCTGCGGTGAAGCCTAGCGTGGCTATCCTCGAACCAGTGGCCGCAACCGACACATCCCGCCTCGACGCCGAGTATCGGGCGCTGACCGAGGGCTGCGGCCTGGTCGATCGCTCCGAGCGCGGCAAGCTCGCGCTGACCGGCCCCGGCGCGAAGGAGTTCCTTGCCGGGCAGGTCACGAACGACACCGAGGCGCTCGACCCCGGGAGCGGCTGCTACGCGGCGTTCCTCACGCCGAAGGGCAAGATGCTCGGCGACCTGCGGATCCTCGACCGCGGCGACGAGCTGCTGCTCGACACCGAGCGCGCGGCGCTGCAGGCCCTGTTCGACATGATCCGCCGCTTCAAGATCGGCTACGACGTCGAGCTGCACAAGCGCACCGTCGAGCGGGGTTTGCTGTCGCTGATCGGACCCGACGCGGCCCGCATCGCGAGCGCCGAGGGGCTGCCGGCCGTCGAGCACGCCAACGCGGCGGTCGAGATCGAGGGCGTCGCGGCGATCGTGGTGCGCACCGACACCGGCGTCGATCTGATCTGCGAGCGCAGCCGACACGGAGAAGCTGGCCAAGACATTGCGCGATCGCGGCGCCGCGCCGGTCTCCGAAGACGCCGCGGAGATCGTCCGCGTCGAGCACGGCCGGCCGCGCTACGGGATCGACCTCGACGAGACCGTGATCCCCCAGGAGGCCGGCCTGAACGAGCGCGCGGTGAGCTTCACGAAGGGCTGCTACGTCGGCCAGGAGACCGTCGCGCGCCTCTACTACAAGGGCAAGCCCAACCGGCATCTGCGCGGCCTGCGCCTGACCGCGCCCGCCGAGCCGGGCGCGGAGCTGCGCCTGGGCGAGCGCTCGGTCGGCCGGCTGACGAGCTCCGTGCTCTCCCCCGCCCAGGGCCCGATCGGCCTGGCGCTCGTGCGCCGCGAGGCCGAGCCCGGGGCGAGCGTCGCCGTTGGCGAGCATGGCCTCAGCGCCGAGGTGGTCGAGCTGCCGTTTCATGCCCGGTAAGCCTCCGGAGGCCGGCCCCAGATAGGATTACCGGCGTTTCCCGATCCCGACACGCGAGGTCCAAATCACCGTGGCAATCGATCTGCAACAAGTCTCCGAGGTTCTCGTCGAGCCCGGTGAGCTGCCCAAGACGATGGCCGCCTGGGTGATCCGCGAGGAGCGCTTCGGCGAACCGAAGGACGCCTTCCAGCTCGAGGAGATCGAGGTGCCCGAGCCGGGCGCGTTCGAGGTGATCGTGCGCGTGATGGCCGCCGGCGTCAACTACAACAACGTGTGGGCGGCGCTCGGCGAGCCCGTCTCGGTGATGCGCTACGGCGACCATCCCGAGTTCGGCCACCACATCGGCGGCTCCGACGCCTCGGGGATCGTGTGGAAGGTCGGCGCCGGCGTCACGCGCTGGAAGGTCGGCGACGAGGTCGTCGTGCACTGCAACCAGGCCTCCTACGAGGACCCCGAGGTCCACGGCCTCGACCCGATGGCCGCGCCCTCGCAGAAGATCTGGGGCTACGAGACGACCTGGGGCTCGTTCGCCCAGTTCACGAAGGTCCAGGCCCAGCAGCTGCTTGCCCAAGCCGAAGGCGCTGACCTGGGAGGAGTCGGCCTCCTATGGCCTCGTCTACTTCACCGCCTACCGGATGCTGCTCACCCGCTGTCAGATGCAGGCGGGCGCGAACGTGCTGATCTGGGGCGCGGCCGGCGGGCTCGGCGTGTTCGCCACCCAGCTGTGCGCCGCCGCCGGCGCCAACTGCGTCGGCGTCGTCTCCTCGGAGGAGAAGGGCGAGCTGGTCAAGCGCCTCGGCGCCGTCGACTACATCAACCGCGACGAGTTCGCGGGGATGATGCGCAAGGGCGGCGAGTCAGAGGAGGAGGAGGCCGCGCGCTTCAAGGTCTCGCGCGCGTTCGCCAAGCGCGTCAAGGAGATCCTCGGCGACGCGCCCGACATCGTCTTCGAGCACGTCGGCAAAGCGACGTTCCCGACCTCGGTGTTCACCGCCAAGACGTTCGGCAAAATCGTGATCTGCGCCGGCACGACCGGCATCGACCTCGACTTCAACGTCGCCTACCTGTGGATGCGCCAGAAGGAGATCCTCGGCTCGCACTTCGCCAACGCGTACGAGTGCACGAAGGCCAACGAGCTGATCGAGTCCGGCCAGATCCGCCCGGTGCTGTGGCGCACGCTCGGCTTCGAGGGCGTCGCCGAAGCGCACCAGCTGATGCTCGAAAACAAGCACCTCGGCAAGATCTCGATCCTCGTCGGCGCGACCGAGGAGGGCCAGGGCAAGACCGCCGACGGCCCCGGCGCGATCCACGCGGAGGTCGGAGCCTGATGGCCGGCACGGTGATCGTCCCCTGGTACTCGACGGGCTTCCGCGGCGCTGACCTCGAGAGCGCGCTGAACGAGGTCGCCGCCACGGCGCTGCGCTACGGCGCGAGCTCCTACGCGGTCTACCGCGCGCGCGACGATCGCTACAAATTCCAGCAGCTCGCGGGCTTCGAGGAGAAACTCGACTGGGAGCGGTACTGGGCCGGACCGGAGATGACCGACTTCCGCGTGACCCACTCCAGCTGGTACCAGGTGCCGGTGCTCTACGGCTGGTGGGACCTGACCGCGGGCGGCGCGCTCGTCACACCCGCCGCGAGCAACGGCCACGGCGGCAACGGCGCCGGGAACGGTGCGTCTCACCCCGTCGAGGGCGAGAGCGCCTGAGACAGACGGAAGCCCTGCGCTCTCGCCCGCGGTCGCGGCGAGACGCCAGGAGGTGCCGTGACCCGCTGCGCGCAGGCCACGGCACACTCCTCGAGAGCTGGGCAATGGGTCGCTGCCGGGCTCTCCCTCGAGCGCCGCCTGGAGAGGGTGAAGGGCGGCACTCAAAGCTCATAGCTAGGAGTGAACGTGATAGGCCCGCTGTCCTCCCCTTGATCGACTCCGGCGGTCCCAGGATGCCCCCTCCGTCCAGAAAGTCAACCTCTCGCGCACGATGTTTCCTAACTGGCCAGAAACAGGTTGGTGCTGTCCCGAATAAGAGGTCGATGCAGCTAGAGAAAGCCTTGGCGGTCAACGACGAAGAGGTGGACAAGGAAGAGCTCCTCCTTGCCAAGCCAGGGCTATGTCTCGACGACGACGCCCGTGCGGCGTTTGGACTTCTTGATGGGTACTAGGTGGTACTCGAGGCTGTAGCCGAGGGCCTCGGCGAAGCGCTCGACGGTTGAGAGCTTGGTGTCCGCGGCCGTGGTCTCCAGGCGCGCGAGGGTGGGTTGGGAGGTGCTCATCGCGGCGGCGACGCGGGTCTGGGAGAGTTTGTGGCGCCTGCGCTGCTCGGCCAGCGTGCGCAACAGCGCCCGGCGGCGCTCGGCCGCGAGCAGCAGCCGCGGGAACGCGGGGTTGGCCTCGGTGATTACGAGCCCGTGCCGCTGGTGGGCATTTTTGCGGTGGGGTGTGCCGTGGACGACGTCTTGGACAGCCGCTTCTTGAGGTTGAGAAAGTTCTGCCAGGAGGCGGGCAGCATTTCCCAGATGGCCACCCAGGGGAGCAGTTCCTGCCATCTTTCGACCCTTAATACCCCTGTGGGTATGCCCCTGCCGGGGATGCCGGAGGGCGGCGGCAACGGCGCGGGCTTGGTCTTGGGCTCGTTGTCCATGGGGTTCATTCTAGCGCTCACCTCAGCGACAGTAGACCGTAGATGACTGCCCCTCGACTAGAATTCACTTTTGTATGCTCCTTTGCTTCATGCTATACGCTCGCGGTGGCGCGTAGGCCCCGCCATCAAGCCCGACAACCTTGGCTGACCGCTCAGCCTCTCGGTACAGCGCTTCGGAGTCAAAGCCCGGCTTAGCAGCAAGCGCGTGGGGCAGCGCGAACACCCTTACAACATAATGTTCTTCGGGTGTGCCTTTGGCCGGGCATATGGAGTAGCCCGTGTTACCGAAGCTGTTGCGTCCGACGATGACACCCGGAGGGAGCCCGCCGGCGAAGATTCCTCGCGATACCGGACTGAGGCCCGCCACAGCCCAGTCGAAGAACAACTTCCCGTCAGTGGGCTGCAGGTTGACGACGAATACAGCAAGCTCCGAGGCGTTGCGTGGGATACCGCTCCACCGAGCCGGAAGCGATACGTCCGCCCCTTCGCACGTGTAACGCTTGGGAATCTGGCGTTTCGGAAGCAGAGTGGGAAGCGACACTTCGATCGACGGACTGGGCGCCGGTTCGAAGTGCCTGCCCGTTGGCTGCCTCGATGGGTTGGTACTTCGGTTCGTCAGGGTCGGCCTGGGAGACGAACCCCGCGGCCGACCGCCGCTGGCTCCGGTTGACGACCGCGTAGACGATCCGCCGCATCCGGCAACAGTCAGTCCCGCGACGATCACCAACGCCACAAGCACGTTTCCTAGGGTTACCGTTCGTGTCCGGTATGCCGTGTTCATCTGGTCACCATCGTTCAAGGCCGGGCGCCGGGGTCCACAGCATCGGCCATGGACCCCAACACCACACGCCTGTCTAACCAGGGCCTGCCGCGTACTGCCGCAGGCCCTATGTGATGTGGCTAGGCAAGGTCCTCCGGTACCGCTATTCGCTTGCTTTCACAGCCGCTGCAGCCGCATTTTCGAGCTTGCCGGTGAGGATCGCGGTGTTGAGTCCCGCCGCGGCGGGCACCCCGAAGACCGAATCGACCAGTTTGTCGACAAGCGCCGAGAACGGCGCGCCGCATCCTGTCGCTTCGGGTGCCGAGAACGCGTTGTCCACGAGCGACCCTCCGAGCAGGCGCAGGAGAGCGCCGCCTTCCAGGATTTCCAGTTCGCCCGCAGCGCCTTTGATCGGTTTATTCGGTGCGGGAGGACTCGTTGTCCCGGTTGTGAGATTCAGGATGATTGGGCTTGATTCCGAGCCGACGTAGCAGCTGCTACCAAGAAACACGTTGCTCAGCTTGACCTTCACCGGCAGTTGCAGCGCAACCCCTTCTTCGAAAAGCAGGTTCTCGGTGTTCAGTTTGATCGCGCTCGCGGGCTTTGCGAGTTCGGTCGTCTCCGTGACACCGGTCAACCCTTTGTTGACCATTTCTTCGAATTTTTCTTTCTGTTCTTTGTTCAGGTATTCCGGTGGTTTGAGCCCGAGCAGCCCGCCGGGGACGTACAGCGCCGTTTTCGACAACGTTTCCCCGTTTTCCGCAGCCACGAATGTGACTTCGTTTGATTCTTTGATGGGGATAGTCCCGCCCTGCAGCGTGATCGTTTTGTTGATCGGCACCGTCTTTTTACCGACCGTGAATTCGCCACTCGATGTTTCGGCGATGATGCACTGCGTCACCGACGCATTACTCAACGGGCAATACTTAAACGGCGCGAAGTTGCCTGTCGGGTGATGTTCGGTCGCCAACGCCGGCGAAGCGACCGCCAACGGCACTACCAACGCAGCCACGACGACAAGCGCATGCCTGCAAATATTTACTATGGGACTTTTATGATTCATGAATGTCAAGCCTCCTTAGGCTCAATTAGTGCTGCTTGTTGTGCTTTACCTTCGCCCCGGCTTTCACCGGGGCGTACCCCTTCCGGGCCCGCTTCTCACAGCCGGCCCGCTTGCCCTTCGACTTCGTCCGGCAAGCCTTTAGCGCTGCGGCGAGCTTCTGCGCCCGCGTCAGCGTCTTTATCTTCGCGCAGCCCGTAACGGCGATCGGGGTTGGCTCATGGATTTCCGCCCCGTTCTGGCCCACGATCGCGGTTGGCATCGCCAGTTTGCTCGTGCACAGGTCCCCGTTCACCGCCAAGGCGGAATACTTGCCCTGGGTCAGCGTCAGTTCGAACGAGCTGAAGGGCGCGTCGGGAACTGTTTTGAACGTCGTTGACGTGATTCCGGCTTTGCTGATGAACGTCGTGCCGACGAGGTCGATCGTGACGTTATCGCCCTGCAGGACGATCGTGAGGCTCGGGAACGCTTCGCCACCGTGGGAGACGAAGATCGCCGGGCCCTGCAGTGCGACCGGCAGCTCCGGGGTGTGCACGACGGCGTGCCCGATCTTCGACGCTTCCGGGCAGGCTGCCGGGTTTGCTTCGAACTGCGCGTTCGTGCATGCCTTCTGCAACGTCGTAAGGCGCGACGGCAGCTGCTTGGGCAGATCGACCTTCACGGCGGCGATGTCCGACTGCGTGCCCTGCGGCACGTTCGGGTAGGACACCTTCGCCGACAGGCCAGCCCCGTCCGTTTTGCTCGTATGCCCCGGTGTCGAGACCGCGAATTTCGGCGCGAATTCAAGGCTGCGGCACGAACCGACCTCGAACGGGCTGGAGATCGCCGCGCTCGCACCGGAACCGCCCACGCCCGGCGAGGGCGTACCCCAAGCAATGCCGGAGAACAACGAGGAGTCACAATTCGTCGGGTTGAACATGAATTCCGGGCGTTCAATTACCGCATCGACCTCACGCAGATCCGTCGGTACGCCGGCCACGATCTGCGGCAACGAGTCCGTCGTGACCGTGATCTGCGCCGTGTGCGGATCGATTTCGATCTTGGCGCGGACGCGCTGCGTCGGCAGCGTGAACGGGCCGACACGCAACGGCACCACGGTCGACAGGCTGAACGGGGCGCCGCCGTAGGTTTCGGTGAGGTAGATCGGGGCAGCTTCCTGGCCCGGTTCGGGCACGACCAGCGGGTACGGGCCGGGGCCGGACTCGACGACCGTGTGCCCGATCATCGACGTTGCCGGACACGCGTTCGCTTCCGCCTGCACGTTCGTGCACAACGGGACCTTCGAAAGCATCCCACCGAGCCTGTCGGGTGCCTTGAACTGCAACCGTTCGATCCGCTGCTGCCCATCGCCGCGCGTCAGCAGCATCGAGAAGTTCGTGAACCCACCGGCCTGATCGGTCGTCGACCCAGCGATCATCGACGGGTTGAACGGCAGCGGAAAGGAGGGACAGCCGCTGCCGTCGGGGCCGCTGTCGATCGGGAAGCTGTTCGTCGGGAAGACATCCGGTATGAACGGACTGCTCCACGGAGTGAAGTCCGACGTTGTTTCATACACGCCACACCTCGTCGGCGTTGCCAGCGCGGCCTGAGCGCCACCGCTGAAACCCAGCCTAAGTTCCGTGAACGGCAGGTCCGGAGTGCCTTCGAAGCCGGGCGGGTTGCCGTCGAACGTCGTCGTCAAGCGGCCAGTCGCTTCGTCTAGGTGGACGTTGCCGACGAGCTTCAGATTCACGCCCTCGGCGGAGGCCGCGAGCAGCAGCTGGAGATCCGGCGGGTTGGACTGCAGGACATACACATCCCCCTTGAGCGTGTCTTTAAGTAGTGGCGTTTCGATTTCGACAGTGCCGACCTTTGACGCGGCCGGGCATTCCGGCGGGCCTTCATCGGCTGTGCCACCCAACCCCTCCTGGGCCGGCATGCACGCGACTAGGCCGGCCGCTTGACCGGGGTTGATCACGAGACCTTCCGGCAACGCGACCGTTGCTTCCTTGATACCCGCCGTCGCCAGGCCTTCGGGGTTCAACCCCTGCGGCGAGCGAACATCGACAGTCAGGCCGGCCGGGGTATCCGTTGCAGAGGTGTCAGGCACAACCAAGATCGATGGGCTGAAATGAACAAGACGCCCACAACCAGTCGGCGCAGGCGATTCGAAGCTCGCTTCGGCCGTGGCGTTCGATTCTTCCCATGTGCTCGCATCCGCGGTGAACTTCAGTGATCCCGAACAGGATGTCGGTAGGCTCAAAAATGGTGTCGGAGGTGCATTGGATGACAGATTGCAGACATACCCTTCTCCTTCGACCAGTGAGCAACGTTCTGGATCGTGGCTCGGGTCAGCCGGAACGCCCCACACAGTGATGCTGTTTTGGATGACAGACCGTTGCGGGATGTTGTCGATGTGCTCAGTGATGCCGTCGTCTTCTCCGCCACGGACACCAGCATCGAGGAACGTCTCGATCTGAGCGAGATCGAAGCCGAACTGGGCCGGTACGCCCTGGGGAGGAACCACGTTGTACACAGGCAGATGGAATTCACTGAGACCTCCACCACCGCTGCCACCCAGAGCCACCGTGTCGACGCCAATCTGTGTGTTGGCGGGACATCCCCCTTCGAGACCCGTGTCAAGTCGCTGGCGAGTGCACTGCGGCACCGCGGTGGGGTTGCCGATCAAGCCCGGAGGCAAGTTGACGGCGAGGTTCCTGACTTCACCGCCGACAGGCTCGTAACTGTTTCCTTGATTCAGCGCGTTGTTGAGCTCGAAGCCGACGGTGACATCGGGGTGCGACCCGGCCTGAGTGCCAGTAAACGAAGCTTGGAAGCTATGAAAACCGAAGCCACTAGGCGTGGAGGTGAAAGTCGCGGCCGCGGCGTCCCCAGTCGCTAACACAAACGCTGTAAGCAGCGTAACCGCTATTGCCGTCCAGACTACGGACCATGCTTTCCGAGCCATCATTTGCCCGTTCCCCCCGCGCTCTTCTTTGCCTTTGATTTCGAGCCATAGCGCTTCCTGGCTTGCACTTCGCAACCAGCTCGCTTCCGCTTGGCGCGTTTGTCCTTGCACGCCTTCAATGCCTTCGCGAGCTTCTGCGCTCGAGTCAGCGGCTTGGCCTTAGGCTTCGCCACCACCACCGAGGAGGATGGTGCGAAGTTCCCGACGCCGTTGAACGTGGCGCTCGGCGGGGTCGCGAAGATCGGGGGCGTAGGCGGTGACCCCTGACAACCACCGTCTGAACACGCCGACGAAGCCAGCGGCTGAACACCACCAACGCGGACGTCGAAGAGGTTGAAATTATCGTTCTGATCTTCCGGGACGAGCTGAGCGCGGGTCGCGATGAACACGTCGTCGCCGCTCGCGCTGGTGTCGATGAGGAAGGATGCGTCCGTACTGGTACCCCCCGAGAGCAGGGAGATCAGTTACCCTGCCCGGCCGGGCAGCTACCGGCGCCTTCCCGCTCCCACTCATACACATCCTGTTCGCCGTTTGTGTCCTGAGGGCCAAGCGACTCCTCGCTATCGAAGAAGACGCGGCTGCCATCTTCGGAGATCCAGCGCGGCAGGTATGTGTCGCTCCAGCTGATGGGCAGAGAGGCGGCATTCAGTGCGGCCTTTGCGGGCGGTGCTCCGGTTGGGTCGCACGAAGCACAGAACAGTCTGTTCTGCGCCGCATCGTAGACGTATACCTCACCCATGCCGCCGTTTTCGTAACCAGTGAGACTTTGCTTCGACGTGAAGACAAGATCGTCTCCTGCCGGTCCAAGCGCTACCTCCGCGGTACGGTGTCCAAGATCAGGCTGCCAATCACCGAAGATACCTTGGCCCCCGCCGCCTTGTTCGTTGTCTGCGGGCGAGAGTGTGGCGATGAATGTTGTGACAGCATCGTGGCGCAGGTAGAGGTTGGGCTGGCCTACGGTGGCACCTGTCGCGAGACTGCCGTCGGCGACGAAATACACATATTCGCCGTCTTCGCTCGCGCCGATCACACCTTGTACGTCGGCGCCCAGCGGGTCTGAGGTGTTGTGGTCTACTGTCAGATCGGTCAGCACGCCAGGCTGGCCGGCGGTGGGGTTCACTTCGTACTCGTACAGGTCGTTACCCATAAGTCCCTGTCCACCCCTGGGTTCCCCGCAGCCACCGCTGGACACGGCGGTCGAGTCGCTAGTGAGCCGGCTGCAATCGGTGAAGACAACCTTCGAGCCGTCGCTGCTGGCGGTCCAAACCACCCCCCACCCCCGCTGCCCGGCCCCTGCGAGGCATCCACCTGCACAGTCGCCGCCCCAGGCGTGGCGTCGTTCTCTCGCACATAGAGATCGCGCGTCTTCAAATCGGTCCAGAAGACACGCGAGCCTTCTGTAGAGATGACCTGGCTGAAGTCGGGCGGATTTTCTCCGCCAACGTTCGGCGGCGGTGGCGAGCCGAACGAGGCGCTCGGAGCCGCCGTACCATTCGGCAGCACATTGACTAGGTGCAGCCGGCCGCCGGCCGAATCGTAGAGATTGTTGCTGTCCATGCCTTCCGCGCGTTCCTTTTCGACATCCCTGACGAGTTCTTGTTCGAGTTCTCCTCCGCCTTCGAGCAGCGCGCCGTTGGCCTCAAACAGCAAATGACTGAGATTTGAGGAGGCGCCCGCGTAAGAGAGCTTACTGAGTCACCCCTTCGGGATTGACAGTCCCAAATTCCTCGGCCGAGCGACCCACAGGAGTTGTCGTGAAGAGCGCATTGGCGCTGCCGTCGGCAGTGCTACGCGAGTAGAGGACTTCGTAGCCGCCTGCCGGCGCATTAGCTGACAACGGTTCGCTCGAGCCGAGGATCCCCAGCGAAAGATCGCTCGAGAATCCGCGATAGACCGGGGATCTGTAACCGGACGGTTGAATATCGACCTGCGTCCAGCCGCCCGTCGGAGAGCGCGTGGCGAGGTACTCGTTGCCGCCTCCGCCCCCCTCGTTACCGTTGCCGCTCGAGGTCGAAGCGCCCAGGTAGACAACTACGTTCCCGTCAGCCGCCGCTTGGAACGGCAGTTCTGTCGTGGTTGCGTCCCCATTACTGCCGAGCACAGCATCGGGCACGTATACGTTTGCATCTTGGCCCTCCGGGGTAGTCACCATTTCCACCACGCGGTCGTCCGGAAGAGTGAACACACTAGTCGGATACGTGGTGAACATGCTATCGGAGCCGTCTCTCGTACCTTGCGCGTTTGTAGCTACCACCCGGAAGTGGTAGGCCGTGTCCGGCTGCAAGCCGCTGAATTCCGCAACCACATCGATGGCGCCCGGCGCGCCGCCGAGACTCGCCTGCAGCGTCTTGGAGCCATAAGCAGTGCTCGTGCCGTATTCAAACTGGTAAGTCGTCGGGAAACCAACCGTGTTGACTTCAGCTCTTACGGTGGCGCTGGTCACGCCCACTTCGGAAAACGACTCGTCCCCAGTGAGCGGCCGACTGGGTGTCGTGAACGTTTCGTCAAGCGCTTTCGTATTGCTGCCATCGGCATCGCCAGCGACGAGACGGAAGTGATAGGTAGTGTTTGGCGCAAGGCCTTCGATGTTTGCGCTCACGGACACGGCTTCGCCGCCCGTGATTGCGCTGGCTTCGCGTGCATGGCACACTGTGACCGCTGCTATAGGGATTGGCGGCTCCGGGTTCATACTCGCTGCCTTGTACATATTCAAACTTACACGAGGTAACCGGCCGGCCTTCAGCATTGACCTTCCCGTTCAACGTCGCCGTCGCTTCCATCTTGTTTGATGCCATGCCTGTGGTGACTTCAGGTAGCACAACCATCTGAAAAACGCTCACAACCTTGCTTCGAAATTCTGGGAGATACAGAGCACCCGACGATTCGTCCACCCCCAAGCCGAGGGAGAACCCTTCTCCGGCGGAGAACCCAGACGAGCTGAGAGGAGCCCCAGAAGATTCGAACACCGCGACGCTCGTGCTGAATCCCTGATAGACGTAAACGTCGTTCGTGACCGGGTCGACCGAGACCGCTTTTGGGCTTTCACTGCTGTCCACGACATTCGTCCCTCGTTAGGCCCGGCGGTCTGATCGACGGGATTACCAGAAGCGTCGAACTCTTCGACCTGCCCATCTGCCACCACGTAAAGATCGCTCGACGAGTTGAAAGCGAGCCCCGTCGGACTGGACCCCGTAGCGAACTGCGACCCGGACACAAATTCACCCGTCGGCGTGAAGACGTCTACCACGTTGTTTTCTGTATCCGAGACATACACATCGCCATTGGCCGGGTCGACCGCCACACCTCTAGGTTCCGAAAGTGCCCTTGGTTCGGCGCCCGCCCCAAAATGAGGAGTAGTCAGATCGGGCGACCCAGACGCTTCGAACTTGTCGACCACTCCGGCTTCCGCATCGGCGACGTACACGTCCCCCTGTGAGAGCCCACCGGAATCATCAACCGCCACATCAACCGCATTCATGAAAGGTCCATCTAGTGGCGAGCCCAATGAATAGCCATCGGACGGGATGGATCTATTGATCGGATCGAATCTCTGCACGCTTTCGCCGTCGGCAACAAGCACTTCGCCATCCGCTTGGTCGATAGCCACACCCTTCGGATTCTTTTCTTCCGGAAGTTCAAA
This sequence comes from uncultured Solirubrobacterales bacterium, assembly GCA_963779405.1. GTDB lineage: Bacteria > Actinomycetota > Thermoleophilia > Solirubrobacterales > Solirubrobacteraceae > Palsa-744. The sequence continues at coordinate 31,412 of CAVZYF010000017.1, read as the reverse complement.
GCTTGAAACCTTCTGATATTCCGTTACTGCCAGCGCCGAAGAACTGCCAAACGCTACATATAGAGCTGCCGTGCAAAGGATTGTGAAGACAACAGCCTGAAAACGCCGGCCGCCATGATATGCATGCATAGCTATCGGTGAAAGTATCCGACTATGGCTCAAGGCTCTCCGTGCCCACTCCCCGCCCGCCGCATGCCCGTGTCCCTCTCGCTGTGCATTAATATCTTTGGCGGCCGCCCGAAACATCGATTATCCATCTCGGCTACGAAAGCCTAATCTTGTGAAAGCCTGAGATCGACTGGTGCCCCCAAACGGACGCACCAGCCGATGCTCGCCAACGGGTCATCATCGCTTTCTACCGAACTGCCGATCCCCCTAGTTGGCGTACCAGAGCTTAGCGGATTTGAGCATTACGCCACTTATCGTGTTGGTGAAGCTTGCTTTTTTGCCGCCGAATGTGAGGCTGCTACCCGTCGAGTGGAACACTATTTCATGCGATTCTAGTTGGACTTCGCCGTCTGGTAGTGCGGCCGTGTATTTACCTTTAACTTTATCCGTACTGGCCAACGCACATTCCGCCCCGGTGATTTCTATCGTGACAAACAGTTCTTCGGCGCCAGTAGGTTTAAACTCGTCTTCCTCAGCTCCGCCTGGGCCTTCTATTAGTTTGTCGGTGTATTTGAACAAAATCGGCGTCACCACCGTGCATGCTTTTAGCCAAAGCTTGACACCAGCTTTGATTTCGAAAAGTTTACATTTGCTAAAGGAGACTTCACCTTTCGATGCTCCGGCTGCTTCAATTTCGCCTGAGACCAGAATATTCTGCTTACATTCGATCAGAATTTTCACACCGGCGAGTTCGCTGTTGAGTTTTGCTACACCAACCGATCCTTCGATCGTTTCGTTTGCCGCGACTGCTACTTTTTCAACAAAGTATTCGTTATTTCAATGCAGCCGAAGCCGAACCCGCCGCAACCGCACTGACCACGAACACAGCCAACAGGCTCACCAGCAAGAGCTTCAATTGATTAGACCTCATCTTCGGTATGCTCCTTCTCGTAGTGCTTGGCCCTGGGGCGCCCTCCGCAAGCACGTAGTGGCGCCCCGGGGCCGGATTAGTTCTGCTCCCTGCTCTGGCACACAGAAGATTGGGTTCGGCCGCTCCGGGCCCCGCCCCACCGAGCTACAGCGGCGACGCGGGTCCTTGGGACCATGGGGACCCGTCCAGGAAACTCACGGGCGGGCCTGCCTGGTGGAGTCGTTGTAGATCTGGACTGCTGTCCTCCTCTTGATCGACCCTGACGCTGCCAGCATGCCCCCTACCTGGAAAAAGTCAACGTTTCGGGCAAGATGTTTCCTAACTGGCCAGAGACAGGTGGGCACCATCGCGCATCGCCTCGTGCTCGGCCGCGATCGCCTGCACCGCCTGCTGGGCGCCGATCGCCGGCGCGAGCGCCAGGTACGAGAGGATCCCCGCGATCCTCGGCAGCTGACGCGCACGTCCGAGGGCGACGTGGTGGTGCATAACCCCCCAGACCGCGCCGATCGACGCTTCGGCGGCGAGCTCGCTCGGGCGCTGCCCGGTAGGCGCGCCGATCCGCAGGCTCTCCGCGATGGCGGCTACGGAGCGCTCCCGGTAGAGCATCCCGTCCGGACCCGGGGCGAACACCTCGACGAACCCCAGCCGCGCCAGCACCGGATCGGTCCCGATGTCCGCGCACAGCGAGCACACCGCGCGATGCAGACCACCGGGCCAACCGCGGGCGCCAACGCCCGCCGTGACGGCGTTCGCGAGCGCGCGCTCGCTGAGGCGCTCGAGCGCCGCGACGAAGCAGCCCTGGACACCCTCGAAGTGCCCATCGAAGCGCTTGCGCGAGACCCCCGCGGCGGCGCGGATCCGCGGCACAGTCAGCTGCCGGTAACCCTCCGCGGCCGCGAGCCGCGCAACCGCCTCGAGGATGCGCTCGCGCTCGTCCTCGCGCACACCGCGATCGTGCGGGGCGAGCGTCGCCGCGCCGGGCACCGCCGGCGCGAACGAGGGACCGAGCCGCTCGAGCGTCGCGGCCCCCCGGCAGCGGAAGCAGAGCATCCACTCCAGCAGCTCGTCGGCCACATCGGGCAGCTCGTGCGCGCGGCCGGCCAGCAGCCGCGCGCGCGCCACGCGGTGCACGCCCGCGACGATGCCCTTGACGACCAGCTGCGGGACCGGCACAGGGTCCGGCGCGCCGGCGAAGCTCTGCTCGATCATCGTCTCGTAGTGCCCCTCCGCGCGGCGCATCTGCGCGAGCGCCGCCGCTCCGCCGGCGAACACCTCGACGAGCCCAAGCCGCGCCGCCCGCGGCTCGCGCACGATCCCCTCGGCCCAGGCGCGAAGCGCCAAGCGCAGCCGCTCGCGCCAGTCGTAGCAGCCCTTCTGCGCGGCGCCGACCTGCTTGGTCGAACGCCGCACGATCAGCCCATAGGTGCGCAGGAAGCACGCGTCCTTGTCGGCGAAGTGCGCATAGAAGGTGCCCGTGGATACCCCCGCCATGCGCACGAGCTCGCGGACCGTGACCGCGCCGTAGCCGCGCTCAGCGACGAGCTCGATCATCGCCGCGTGGATCCGCGCGCGCTGATGGGACGCCGCCTGCTCGCGCGGCCAGCCCGGACCCGGATGCAGCTTCGCATACGCCGTCGGCGAGGACACGTGCGAGGTCTACCACAACCGAAAGGTGCCATGTTGCAGGGAGATTCGATTTGCTCGCACGGATTACCCTGGGACATGCATACCGATTATGTGCGAAATCCCACAAATTGCCTGCATACATGGAAAGTCCAAATCGGAGGACACTTCGATGGAGTTGCCGCATAGCCAAACCTAAAACTTCTCTAAAGATTCCCAGCGCGCGGCAACCAGCGCTATGGAAGACAGATCCCGGGCGGCGGCGGTGAGCTCGTACATGGGGACCCGTCCCCGCTGACGTCGTTCGAGCAGGCCCGTCGAGACCCCGTCGCGCAGGCGGCGGCGCAGCGCCGAGCGGCCGAGGTCCGACGCCCGCTCGTCCAGCTCCCTGGTGCAAAGCGGACCGTCGGTGAGCAGGAGCATGATTTTGCGCGTGTGATCGTCGGCGATCGCCTTGATCGCCACCGCGCCGGCCGATGCGCCGTGCTCGGCCTGCGCGCACCAGCGCCGCTCCCAGCGGCCGGCCTCGGCGGGAACCTCGAGCAACATCCGGCCGGCCTCGGTCAGGCTGTAGTGAGCCTCGCGTGGGACGGGGGCGCTGCGCGCGTGCGGCGGCAGCCCCGGCCGGCGCTCGTAGGTCACGAGCTGATTGTCCAGCAGATGCCGCAGCCGGCGCATCACCAGCGAGTGCCCCCCATCCGGGAGGCCCCGCTCGAGCTCCGCGGGGCGTCGCGCGCCCTCAGCCAGGCCGCGCAGGATCGCCACCATCCACTCCTCGGCGAGCAGCTTCAGCGCGCGCACTCCCAGCTGGTCCTGCCGGCTCATGCTCCCCATTGCTTGCTCCCCGTGACTTCTCCTCAGGCGGACCGGCTGCCCGGGGGAGGTATACCCGGAGTCGGTGGGGTTCAAAATGCGTGAATCAAGAGCCCGGTCTGGTGTGCGGTGGCGGCCGCTCAGCCTCGCGCGGGTGTCTCGTCGTCGCGGCGAAAGCCGAGACGGGCGGAGACGCGGTCGGCCGTGGAGATCAGGTGCGGGCTGAGCGCGTCGACGAGCTCGGGGAGCGAGATCATCGAACGCTCCGCCGCGAGGTTGACGGCGGCGACGACCTCGCGGGCCTCGTTGCGCACCGGCGCGGCGATCGCGTACAGGTCGGGCGCGAGCTCCTCGTCGTTGACGGCGAAGCCCGAGGCCTGCACGCCGTCGAGTTCCTCGCGCAGCGTTTGCTTGCTGGTGATCGTGTTGGGGCCGCGCTTGGTCAGCCGCATCTCCGCGATGCGCTCGCTCTGCTCGCTCTCCGGCAGGTTCCCCAGCAGTAGCTTGCCCATCGCGGTGCAGTAGGCCGGCAACCGCGAGCCCGGCGCGAGGCCCAGGTCGATCTTGCCCTGCACGCGACGCAAGCTGCGGAGATGGTTGACGAACAGAATCTCCGTCCCGTCGAGCACGGCGAGGTTGACGGTGTAGGAGCTCTGCCTGCGCAATTCCTCCAGGTAGGGGTGGGCGTGCTCGCGCAGCCCGGTGGAATTGAGCACCGACATACCGAGGTCGGTGACCTTCAGCCCGAGGCGGTACCTGCGCGACTCGCCCTGCTCGAGAAAGCCGAGGGCCACCAGCGTCGTGGCGTAGCGATGGGTCGTGGAGCGAGACAGGCCGAGACCGTCGGCGATGTCGGCGAGCCTCATCGAAGGCCGCTCCGGCGTGAAGCAGGCGAGGATCGCCAGACCCCGCTCGAGCGACTGCGAGTAGCGCGGCGTCTGGAGGGTTGCGGGCAAGGACACCCGATCGCGCTCGGCCTTGGCCCTAGGCATAGCTCCTCTGCAGGCTTCGCAGTTGCTCTTCGAGCACGTGACAGCGGCTCTCCGCGCGGATCCGCAGCCGCTCCTGCAGGACAGCCTGCTGCTGGGGAGAGAGGCCAACCGGCTGGGGAGACTTGACCCGGAACTCCCTGGCGAGACGCTGCAGCGCATCCTCCCCGTAGACACCGGTGGCGTCAAAGATCACCGGGTGAAACGGGTCGCTGTCCTCGTCGACCCCCGGCCACCACACCCGTGCCGCCCCGCCGTAGACTGAGTGGCGAGTGGGCAGCAGCGCCTTGGACGCCCGGGCCTGCGGCGGCTCGATCACGTACACGGGGATGCCCGGGCCGACGAGCTCGAGCACGCGATCGACCGGCAGCGCGGGGTCGCGCGCGCCGGCCCGGCAGGTCAGCCCGACCAGCGGATGCTCGCGATCCTCGCGCAGGATCTCCGCACACATCGCTCGCAGCTGCGCGCCCGAATCGACCCGTATCTCCATGCGCGACGATCTTGACGCGCACAGAGTCAGATAGCGAGAAACCCGTTACCCAGGTAACTGAAGAGCGTTCTCAGACACGACGCTCGCTCAGGATCACCCGACCCCCGGAACGAGGGACCAGGATCGCGCTGCGCCACCGCGGCGCCTCGACGCGATCGCCGGCGGGCAGCACCCGTCTGCCGGCGAGCACCTCCCGCAGGATGCTCTGGACCTCCAGCAGCGCGAAGTGCCGGCCGAGGCAGTGCTTGCGCCCTCCCCCCCACGGCAGCCACGTGCGCGCCTGCCGCGTCTGCCCGATGAAGCGCTCTGGCCGGAACCGCTCGGGTTCGGGGTAGAGCTCCGGGTTGTGGTGCATGAGGTAGGTGCAGGCCGCGAGATGCACTCCCGGACGGTATGTCCAGCCGCCGATCTCGACCGGCTCGGCGACCTTGCGTGGGATCGCGAACAGGAAGACGGGCTTGCGGCGCAGCGTCTCGTGGACCGTCGCGGTCAGGTACTCCTCTCCCCCACCGCCGTCGATCTCCTCGATCAGGCGATCCTGCACGCCGGGGTTGTGGGCGAGCAGCTGAAGTGCCCACGCGAGCTCCCCGGTCGTCGTCTCGTGTCCGGCGACGATCATCGCCATCAGGTTGTCGCGGATCTTCCGATCGGGCATCGGCGAGCCGTCTGCACTCTCGGAGCAGAGCAGCATGTCGAGCAGGTCCCGCGGCTGCGTGACCCCTTGCGCCCGCCGTTGGTCGATGCGGCCGTAGATCAGCCCCTCGACGTCGCGGCGCCGCTTCGCGAACCGCCTCCAGGTCGTGCGCCAGCCCGGTAGATGGCGAAGCCTTCGCTCCTGGAGGATCAAGCTGCTGCTCACCGAGAGCATCTCCATCAGGTGTCGATGGAGCGGTCCCAGTGCGGCATCGGTGTCGCTGAAGATCGCCCTGAGGATGATCCTGAGCGTCAGCGCGCGGATCCATGGATGGGTCGCGAACGCGGCGTCCAGTGGCCACGTCGCGATCTCGCGCGCCACCATGTCGTCGAGCACGACCGTCTGCTCGCTCACCATCCGCTGATGGAACGCGGGGGTGATCGCCTTGCGCCCGTAGATGTGGGCGTCCTCCTCGAGCAGCATGAAGGCGCGATCGCCGATCAGCGGTGTGAGCACCTCGGCGCCGGCGCCCGGATGCAGAGCCCTCGACGGCGTGCCGAGAACCGCTCTGATCTCCTGTGGGTCTGAGAGGAACACCAGCGGTGGCTTGTGCAGCGGATAGACCGTGAAACGATCACCGAGATGGGCATGACAGTACTCGGGGTAGGCGTAGGGCAGATACCAGCCCCCCAGTGTTTGCAGTGTCGAGGGAAGCGGTCCACTGGGCGGCAATTCACCTCTAAGTCGGACCAGCAGCGAGCATGAGTTTATGATTGACATGAGAACTCCTCGTTGTGTGTTTTATTTCGGGCATGTGTGAGAACTAGGTCGAGCGCTGGGCATAGGCAGTCCGCCACAGCCGCAGAATTGGAAGCAGGACGCGGGTGAGCGAGCCACCGGAGTCGCGGATGCGGTTGGTGCTCGCGCGCATCGCCGGGGTCAGGGCGCTGTCCTTGGACAGGTACATCGCGGCCATGCTGGTCACGATCAGGACGTGCTTCTCGCCGCTTTGCAGTGAGCGGACCTCGCTGAGACAGCGGCGCACCATCAGGCAGACGTGCTCGATCGCCAGCTCGGGCGTGGGATAGTGGGCGAGGTAGGAGTGCTCGCCCTTGGCGGCGTCATCGGCCTGGTCGACGTAGCTGTCGAGCATCGCCGCGAGCGAGGAGACCCAGGGGAAATAAGCGCCGCGGGTTCGCGCGATTTCACTCTCGCCGCAGGTCGGTTCACTGGCGAGCGCGAGCAGCGCAAAGATGCTCAGGCCGGCGCTCGAGGCGCCGCTGAGCTCAAACCAGCTGGCCTCGTGGCCGTGCGGGAACTCTCTGTGAGCCCACGCCTCGAGCATCGCGTCTCGCCGCGACGGGTCGAGGTCGTGGTTGATCGCGAGGACCTGGGCCCTGCTCGCTTCCTCCAGGACGAGATCGCGAACACGCTCGTAGCAAGGCAGCGCGGCGCAGCTTTCGCGACAGACGTTGACGAGCGCCCGCAGATAGCCGCCGTCCTCGCGCCAGGGGTTGTGACGGTAGTAGTCGGAGAGCGGGCGCGATGGATCGAGCGCGTCGATCAGCGCGAGGTGCAGCTGGCGTCCGTTTGCCTGGCCCGCGCCGGCGCCGCGCTCGCTGACGCTGTCGAGGAAGTCCCAGATGATCTGGTAGGCGACGAGCAGCCGCAAAAGACCTGGGTTGCGGGCGCGCGGAATGGTCGCGAACATCGCGGCGCCGTCGGTTTGACCGCGCTTGTCGCGCAGCGCGCTGAGCGCGTCCTCGCGAATCGGCCGATCAGGGATCTCGGTGGCGAGCGCTCGCCACCTGCGCTCCTCGCGGGCCACGGCCCGGAGCCCCCACGAAAGCTCCCTGCCCGCGCCGGCGATCAGCGCCCACAGCTGACGGGCCGAAAGCGGGGCGGGGTCAGCGGCTCGGTTTGGGGAGACGACGGGCTGCGTGCTAGTGAGCGGAGCCGCCGGTCCGGGGAGGTACACGCACCGCGCGAAAGCCCGGCAGCGCGAGCATCACGATCGCAACGATGGTGACCATCGCGAAGCTTGCGATCGCGGCGATCGGTTCGATCTCGAAGACGATCGGGAAGCCGGTGACGGTTGCCAAGAAATGGCTACCGAGCAGCTGGCCATAGATCCCGAAGATCGCGCCGATCAAACAGCCCGCCGTGAGCAGGACGGCGGCTTCGCACAGCAACCACCGCCACAGCACGAGCTCGCCGAAACCTTCGCTCTTCAGCTCGGCAACGCCATCGCGGCGCTGCCAGATCATCGCGCCAAGCGCGGCGACGAGCGCAAACCCCGCGGCGATCAGCACGAGCAACCGGATCTGCGTCAGTCGCGAGAGCCCCTGAGCGGTGACGGCGTAGTGGCGTTGCTCGCGCTGCGCCGCGCTTTCCACAGCCAGACCGGGCTGCGACTTCAAGGTATTGCGAACCCGATTGCGCACGATCACGACAGATGCGCCGGAGGTGGTCTGGATTTCGTATGCGCTCGGGTCGCCGCTCGCCCACGCTTGCGCGTAGCTGCTCGAGCTGAGCACGATCGCGCCCGGTGGCCATCCGAGATTGGTCGTCAAAGCGGCGAGGCGCATCCGCTGCGGCCGTGGTGAGGGCAGCGTGAACGCCTCGCCGACGTGCAGGTGGTGTTCGGCGGCGAGCGCGTGGGAGAGCACAGCCCAGCCACCCGCTTTCACTCTCGCCGCGGCGAGCCGCGGACTGCCGCCGAGCAGCTGGTCCGCCGCCAGGAGACGTCCGACACCGCCGGCGGGCGCCAGCACCCACAGCCGGCGCTCACCCCAGTCCAGGAAGCTGCCGCGGTAGAGGCCGAGCCGGCGCACGCCCGGCAGGCTCGCAACGGCCGCGAGATCGACCGCCTCGAACGGGATGGTGCTCTGCAGGCTCGATCTGCCGCTGGGTAGCACCCAGATATCGGCGCTCGAGTCCATGCTGCGGATCGAGGACTCAAGGCCGGCTTTGAGGTTCGTCCCCACGCCCTGAAACTCGACTACGCCGAAAACCGCAAGCGCCGCGGTCGCGGCGATCGCCAGCGAGCGCACCCGGGTCTGTGGCGTGCGGAGCTCTGTGACCGCGATCGCGGAAGCGACTCCGTCCAAGCGCATCGAGACACACGCAAAAGCGCTCACGAGCCCATCGAAGAGAAACGGCAGCAGGCAGAGGAGCGCGAGGACGAGCGCGATATTCCCGATCACAGCCGCGCGCGTATCCGCAACCAGGGTGAAGGTCGTCAGGAGCAGACACAGCCCGCCGGCGATCAGCAGCGCCACGTTCCGTGCGCGGTGGCGATCGGCAGAGCTCGATCGTGGCCGCAACGGACGGGCAAGGATCTCGCGGACCGGCCACAGGACCCCGATGACCGCGGCTGCCATCCCGGCCACGACGGCCACGGCAACGCTATTCCAGGTGACGATCCGCTGCGAGCCGACGGGGAACGCGAACGCGAGATAGCCGGGTGTGCCATGAAAGACGGCGATCGACAGGAAGTCCCCGAGCACAAGCCCGAGGATGCAGCCCAGCACGCCGAGCAACGCGGCGTCGAGGAGCAATATCTGAATCGTCATCCAGCGGGTCGCGCCGTCAGGGACAACGTCTTCGATCAGCCGCCGGCGTGCGGGCACGGTGAGCAGCATCGCGTTGAGCGCGAACATGAACCCGACCAGCGCGCTGATCCCCGAGAACAGCGCTTCGCTCTTGCTCTCCGGCGCGATCGCGACCGCGAACAGCCGAGAATCGAAGCCGGCGGAGACGAAGTTCACGTTCCAGTTCGCGGCGAGTCGCGCGAGCGCCGCACTCACGGTGCCCACCCGCGCCGGGTCATAACGCACAAAGATCCGGCTGAGCTCCCCGGGAGCGCCGGCCACCCTCTGGGCGTAGCGGATCGGCGCGATCGCAATCGGATTGTGGATCAGACTGCCGATGTCGGCTTCTCCCAGCGTGGCGGCGAGAAGCGTTTTCTGCAGGCGCGCCCCGACCTGCAACTCGAGTCGCGCCAGTGTGCCCACCGCGCCAATTTCAAGCGCGAGCGGTTCCGGCAGCGCGATCGCCGGCAGCGTGGCGAGTTGCGAGGAGGAGAGGCGACGCGGCAGACGCCCACCCAAGCGCACCATTCGCAGATCCACCCCGATCAGGTCGACCGATCGTTCGCCACGCGGCCCTGTGATGTTCGCCTGGCGCTCGAGGATCGGCAGCGCGACCCGTACACCGGGCACCGCGCGGACTCGAGCGAGGAGCGCTTCGGAGAACCCTTCCGGTCCACGGGCGTCGAGCTGCACCTGGGCGCCGCCGAGCAGCTGGGTGTTCAGCTGTGCCTCGGAGTGAGTGAGGCTGGTGCTCGAAATCTGCGAGGCCAGGAGCAACGCCACGCCGACCGCGATGCCGACGACCGCAAAGCCCTCCTGCACGAGCACCGCCCTTGCCCCCAGCCGCGCTTCGTAGATGTAGCGGATACCCGACAGGCCCATCCGCGGCATCGTCAAGCGCCCGGCCCGCTCGGCTCGACCGCCACCGGGTAGTGATCGGGCGCATATGCCCGCAGGCGCCCGTCGCGCAATTCGTGAACCCGGTCGGCGTATGCCGCCGCCTGGGGGTCATGCGTCACGAGCAGGACCGCCAGCTCGCGCTTGCGAGCGAGACCCCGCAGAAGGGCCAGCACCTTCCGCGTGTTCTGCGTGTCGAGGTTGCCGGTGGGCTCGTCGGCGAGCAGCAGCTTGGGGTCGTTCGACAGCGCGCGGACGATCAGCACGCGCTGTCGCTCGCCCATCGACAGCTGCTCGGTGCGATGCGCCAGCCGGTCCCCGAGCCCCAGCTGTCCCATCAGCGGTTCGGTCAGGCGCTTGCGCTTCGCGCCCGTTGGCCAGCAGCAGCTTCAACGAGGCGCTCTGGATCGCCCGCCACCCGGGGGGCAGGCTGTGGCGGATGATCCCGAGCTCGTGCAGACGGTAGGAGTCGGCTTCTCTGCGGGACATCGCGAAAACGTCGCGACCGTCCACGAGCACGCTGCCGCTGTCCGGCGCCTGGAGGCCGGCGATCAGCTCCAGCAGCGTTGTCTTACCCGAGCCGCTCGGGCCGTGGAGCACGACGAGCTCGCCGCGCGCGATCGTCATCGACACTCCGTCGACGGCATGGATGGGCTCCCCACCATCCACCCGGTAGTGCTTGACGAGATCGCGTAGCTCGAGCACCTACGGGCAGCCCACGCCGGGTGAGTCCCGGCTCTCGGCGGGTTCGGGGAAGGGTTTGACCTCGGCGCCGCCGCTGGGCCGACCGGAGAGCAGCTTCAGCCCGCCGGTGCGCGTGAGCCGGTACTCCTGGTCGGCGAAGATCGCCGAGTCCTCTTCGGAGGCGCTCATCAGCACACCGCAGCGCGGCTCGGACTCCTCGATCAGCGAGCGCAGCAGATCGGACGCCTGCTCGGTATCGCGGCCGCTGAGAGCGTCGAGCAGATCGTCGATGATGACGAGGCGCGGGCTGCCCGCGAACCCGCGCGCGAGCCCGACGAGCACCTTCTGCCAGTTGGAGAGCTCTGCCCAGCGCCGGCCGATGCACTCCTTGGCCCCGACGCGCTCGAGCGCCCGCGCCGCCAACTGCTCGGAGCCTCTGCGCCCGTGCCCGTGCAACGCCTGCGGCCAGCCGACGAACTTCGAGACCTCGATCTCAAGGCGCGGCCCATCGCGGCTCACCCACACGATCTCATGGCCCAACAGGCGCGCCCAGGCGCGGTCGCGCAGGACCGCCAACCGCTGGCTGCCCAACGACACCTCCCCTTTATCGGGGCGCTCGATCCCGGCCGCGACCCGCAACAGCGTCGTCTTGCCCCGCAGGCGCCCCCCGACGATCGCCACGACCTCTCCCCGGCCGACATCGAAGGTGACATCCTCCAGCACCCCGGTCCATCGCCCGTCACACGAAAACCCCTTCCAGACCCCCTCGACCGACAGGGCCTCAGCCGCCATCGACCGAACCGTCGGAGATTTCGGCGAGGAGCTCCTCGAGCTCCTCCCGCAGCCGACCGAGGCGCTTTGACATCAGGCTCCACAGCCTTGCTTCGTCCTTGTTCTGGATGCCGCGCAGCCTGCTTCGCCAGCCCACTGGGAGCCCTCGCGCGAGCCTGGAGCGCTGTTCGCGGCGCACCCGAGTGTGAGCGACGTCATAGGCGAACGCGTACGCCTGCTCTTCGTCGCTGACGATGCGGATAAACGCGAGCAGATCCTCTTCCTCGACGAACTCCAGCTTGCACTGCACCACGTCGCGGACGCCTGGGGGCAGCTCCGCGTTGCGCAGCCACCCATGCAGGAGCTCGACACCCTCGGGCGTCCCCGCATAGCGGTCGAGCGTCGGCTCGTTGGGCGGCCCTTTCTCGACCAGGCGCAAGAAGCCATCGCTCGCCAGGCTGGGCACATTTTTGTACGCGGAGGTCCGCGGCCAACGCGCGGCGGGGAACTGGTCGTTCATCCGGCGCGCCACGCCCGCGACCGTGTCCTGTTGCTGAATGACCAGACCAAGAATCATCATCCTCGGAGTGAGATCGCCCGAGCCCAGGGTCGAGGCCAACATCCGAGGAATCGTAGCCCAAAAGGACCTTGGCGTACGGTCTAGTCGAATTATCTCCGTTTTAGGGGCACCGGGCAGACAGGCGCGACCAGCACGGCACGTCCGGTGTGGCGTCTGAAGGATGCAGCAGCGTGCGGTTGAATCGAATGATCTTGGTTTGGGCTAGCCTGTAGACCATTGTCTGCACACTGTCCCGCGGAGGTGCCGGTGAAGCTATGGCGCTCAGAGCCGCCGAACCCCAAGAACACTGAGGCTCGGCCTTATCACGTAGTCAAGACCCATCACGACGTTGCGGAGGTCGTGGAAAGGGTGTTGGATCCCGATCGGGAGGATCTGGTTGTCGTGTTGACCGCGCGGCAAGATCAGCGTGAGCCCTCGCTCGACGTAGAGGACGTGCGGACGATCGTGGGGCCTTCCGCGCGGATCTATTTCCTGCTAACGGGCCGGTTGACGCTCGATTTGGGTATTCGCGTACCGGATCGCCGCGGGCCTTACAACGGGTCGGCGCGAGTGTGGCTCCCCGGCGTCAGCGCCAAGGGCCATCCCCGCGAGCATCCCCAGGTGTACGACCCCACCGGCGAGTACGGGCCGCGCTCGCTCAGACAGCTCGCCTACGCGCTGCGCGACGCGCACATGATCAGGAGCATGGTGGCGGAGGTCGACCCGGTGGCGGCGCACCGCTCGCTCGCGCTGATCCGCGTCACCGAGGAAGCGGAGATCGCCAGGCACGAACATGAGGAGCAACTCACCCTCGCTCACAAGGAACGCGACGAAGCCGTCAAGGGTGAGCGGGAGGCCGAGCGGCGCCTGCGGATGACCCAGCGCGACCGCAGCGCCATGCAGGTGAGCGCGCAGGATCCCGAAGGCGCTCTGATGGAATTGATCCTGCAGCGCTGGCTGGAGACCCTCAGCCCGCAGGAGCGCACCCAGCACCCCCTGGGCCCGTACGTGCTGGGCCCGGACTTCGTGCGCTGCATCGAGGGGTTGAGCAACCTCGTGCGCGAGCGCCTCGCGTATGTCTGCGCGATGATCGCCTGCAAAAGGGTGGAGACCCTGGCGGCCCTCGCACTGAGCCCCCTACCCCCCAACCCCCACGCCCACCACGACAACGCCTCGCCCAACGGCAACCAGGCGTGGCAGTGCAGCCTGACACGCCAGGACTCCCAAACTCCACCCGCGGTGCGCTACCTGCAACTCGCCGACGGGACGATCAAATTCACCGGCATGGGGAGTTACAAGACCTCCACGCCGCCCGGGCGGTGAGCCGAAAGGGAACCGCGCGAGAAAGCGTACGCGCGCTACTGGAGGAGATCGGCTCTCAGCCCTGCTCCAAAGGCGCCATCGTCAGGCCGGCGCCCTTGAGTTGCTCCCAGTAGTGCTCCGCGGCCTCCTGATGGCCGCTGTACACGATCGCCTGCCCCGAGCTGTGGATCGCCTGCGCCAGCTCGGTGCCCGCGCTCCAGGGTCGTCGCGGGGATGTACCGCGCCAGGGTGCGGGCGACGTGGTCGAAGGTGTTGTGGTTGTCATTTCGGACGATCACCCGCCACGAGTCACCCAGGCCACTTCCCGGCGAGGAAATCCGCGGCAGCTCGGTCGTCTGGCCAGTCATCATGCGCCAGGATAAACGCCCAGCCCTACAATTGTCGAGATGAGCGGCGAGGAAGCCCCCGCGGGCTGGAGCGGCCCGACCGGCCCTGGATGATGCGCACCTACGCCGGTCACTCGACGGCAAAGGCGTCGAACGCGCTGTATCGGGGCAACCTCGCGAAGGGGCAGACGGGACTGTCGGTCGCCTTCGACCTGCCGACCCAGACCGGGTACGACCCCGACGACGAGCTCGCCCGGGGTGAGGTCGGCAAGGTCGGCGTGCCCGTCGTCCATCGCGGCGACATGGCGACTTTGATGGACGGCATCCCGCTCGGGGAGATGAACACCTCGATGACGATCAACGCAACCGCCGCCTGGCTCTTGGCGCTGTACATCGTCGCCGCCGAAAATCAGGACCGCCCACCCCTCAGGCAGAGCTCCAGGGGACGACTCAGAACGACATCATCAAGGAGTTCCTCGCGCGCGGCACCTACGCCTTCCCGCCGGCGCCCTCGATGCGGTTGATCGCCGACATGATCGCCTACACGGTCGAGCACGTCCCCAAGTGGAACCCGATCAACATCTGCTCCTACCACCTGCAGGAGGCCGGCGCCACGCCGGTGCAGGAGATCGCCTACGCGATGTCCAACGCGATCGCCGTGCTCGACGCCGCGCGGGAGCGCGTCGAGGCCGCACATGCGGACGACGAGGCGGCCGCGAAAGAGCTGATGGGCCAGGTGTTCGGGCGAATCTCGTTCTTCGTCAACGCCGGCGTGCGCTTCGTCGAGGAGCACGCGAAGCTGCGCGCGATGGGGATCCTGTGGGAGGAGCTCGGCCGCGAGCGCTACGGCGTCATCGACGCCAAGCACCTGCGCTTTCGCTATGGCGTCCAGGTCAACTCGCTCGGCCTGACCGAGGCCCAGCCGGAGAACAACGTCCAGCGGATCGTGCTGGAGACGCTCGCCGTCACACTCGGGCGCGACGCCCGTGCGCGAGCGATCCAGCTGCCGGCCTGGAACGAGGCGCTCGGTCTCCCCCGCCCCTGGGATCAGCAGTGGTCACTGCGGATCCAGCAGGTGATGGCCTACGAGACCGACCTGCTCGAGTACCCCGACATCTTCGAGGGCTCGCACGTGATGGACGGGCTCGTCGCCGAACTGCTGGAGGGCGCCCGCGCCGAGATCGCCGTCGTCGCCGAGCACGGCGGCGCGGTCGAGGCGGTGCCGTACATGAAGGGCGCTCTGGTCGACTCCCACCGGCAGCGCATCCACCGGATCGAGTCCGGCGAGCAGGTCGTCGTCGGGCAGAACCGCTTCACCGAGACCGCGGTATCGCCGCTTACCGACGACGCCGAGGGCGGCATCCTGGTCGTCGACCCCGCCGTCGAGGCCGAGCAGATCGAGGCCGTGCGCCGCTGGCGCTCCGAGCGCGACCAGGGGGCCGTCGACGCGGCCCTCGCGGAGCTCGCGCGGGTCGCGGCTGAGGACGATCCCACGCCGCGAGAACCTGATGATCCCGACGATCGCCGCCGCGCGCGCCGGCGCCACGACGGGCGAGTGGGCGCGCACGCTGCGCGAGGTGTTCGGCTCCTACCGCGCGCCCACCGGCGTCGGCGAGGCCAGCGGGCACGAAACGCCCGACGCGGAGCTGACGGAGCTGCGCGAGGAGGTCTCGCGGCTGCAGGAGCGCCTCGGCCGCCGGCCGAAGATCCTCGTCGGCAAGCCCGGCCTCGACGGCCACTCCAACGGCGCCGAGCAGATCGCCGTGCGCGCGCGCGACGCGGGCATGGACGTCGTCTACGAAGGAATCCGCCTGACCCCCGCCCAGATCGCGGCCTCGGCGCTGCAGGAGGGCGTGCACGTGATCGGGCTCTCGATCCTCTCCGGCTCCCATCGCGAGCTGATCCCCGCCGTGATCGACGCGCTGCGCGAGGCCGGTGTCACGGCGCCCGTGGTCGTCGGCGGGATCATCCCCGACCAGGACGTCGCGCCGCTGAAGCACGCCGGGGTGGCCTGCGTGTACACGCCGAAGGACTTCGACCTGACGCGGATCATGCGCGACATCGTGGAGTTGGTGGGCGAGCGCAACAGCGTGCCGGTGTCCGTCTAGGTGCACGGAGCAGAACTCGGAGCACGCCTACGCGAGCGCGACCTGAGCGCGGCGCCCGCGGCGCTGAACCTGCTCGAGAGCGCCACGGCCGAGGACCGCGAGCAGGCCGCGGCGCTGCTGCGCGAGGTTTCCCCTCAAGCGCTCGGCGGCGAGTCGCCCGGCCACGTGATCGGGATCACCGGACCCCCCGGCGCCGGCAAGTCGACGCTGCTCTCGGCGCTGCTCCACGCCTGGCGCGCACAGGACCGGACGGTCGCGATGCTGGCCGTCGACCCGAGCTCGCGCCGCTCCGGCGGCGCGCTGCTCGGCGACCGCGCGCGGATCGAGTTCGACGCCGCCGATCGAGGCGTACTGATCCGCTCGACCGCCGCCGGCGAGCGTCTCGGCGGCCTGGCCTGGCCTACCCGCGCGGCCGCCCACGCGCTGGCGGCGGCGTTCGACGTGGTGGTGGTCGAGACCGTCGGCGTCGGGCAGGCCGAGACGGAGATCGTCGACGTGGCCGACACCGTCGCCGTGGTCGTGCAGCCCGGCAGCGGCGACGCGCTGCAGTTCCTGAAGTCCGGGATCATGGAGATCCCCGACGTGCTCGTCGTCACCAAGGCCGACCTCGGCCAGCCGGCGACGCGCACCCGCCGCGATCTGAGCGCGTCGCTGCGCTCGCTCGGCTCGCGCTCGACGCCCGTGCTCGCGGTCTCCTCGCTGCCACCGCCTCAGGGCATCGAGGAGCTCCTCGCGGCGCTCGCGGCGCACCGCGCCAGCCTCGACCTCGCGGAGCGGCGGCTCGCCGCCCGGCGGGCTGGAGCCCTGACGGACTTCATCGCCGAGCACGGCGCACGCGGGCTGCGCGCGCTGGGCGGCCGTCAGGCCGCGGTGAACCTGCTGTCAGAGCAGGATCCGGGCCTGGGCGTCCCCGCGCTGGTGGCGGTTCTGGAGCGAAGTATCGGGGCCGACGATGGCGCGTGACCTGTGATGATCCTCGGCGCCTTCGTCGCTCGCCAGCCTGCTCGCCGGCGCGCTCGGCGCGAGCAACCTCGGCACCGCGCTCGCCTTCGGGCAGATGGCGCTCGCGGCGACAACGGTTTACGTGCTACTGAAGCGCTGACCGACGTCCGATCGCCGGCGGCCCGGAACGTCAGACGTCCATTCGGCGTCATAAAACGTTAAGGAAGCTGTACTAGCTTCATCTCGCCGCGCCCACCGCCGCCCATGCTGATCCTGATCCTCTTTGCCATCCTCGCCGGCGCGGGGACCGCGCTCTCCCCCTGCGTGCTGCCGGTGCTGCCCGCGCTGCTCGCCTCCGGCGGCGTCGGCGGCCGGCGGCGGCCGCTGGGGGTGGTGCTCGGGCTGATGATCACGTTCACCGTCACGATCGTCGGGATCGCGAAGGTCGTCGGCGGCGTCGGGCTCGGCTCGGATCCGTTGCGCGACATCGCCGTGGTCGTGCTGCTCGCCACCGGCATCGTGCTGCTCGTGCCGGCGATCGGCGACCGACTGGAGGCCCGGCTCTCGCGGTTGGCGGCGTTCGGGTCCGAGCTCAACCGGGGGACGGTTTTCGCTCGGGGCTGCTCGTGGGCGCCGCGCTCGGGTTCGTCTACACCCCCTGCGCCGGCCCGATCCTCGCGGCCGTGATCTCGGTCAGCGCCGCCAGCGGGCGCACGATCGCGGTGGCGATCGCCTATGCGTTCGGGTCCGGGGTCGTCCTGTTCGGGTTGACGCTCGGTGGTCGCGCCCTGTTCGACCGCGTGCGCCGGGCCGGTCGCGGGCCGCTGTTGCAGCGCACGCTCGGCGTGATCATGATCCTCACGGCGCTCGCGATCGTCACGAACCTCGACGTCCGCTTCGACCAGCAGGTCGCGGAACGGATCCCCGACGTCAACCTCACCGCCAGCCTCGAGAAATCCCACGCGGTCGAAAGCCGCCTGCACGAGATCACCGGCCACGAAGCCAAGTTCAAGCACGAGCGTCTCCACCTCCCACCGCCTCGCCACAGCGCCAGCCAGGCGAGCCTGCTCGCGATCGCCGCCGGCCTGAAGGACGTCGGCACTGCACCGGAATTCACCGACACCGAGGACTGGTTCAACACGCCCGGCAATCGCTCCGCTGACGCTCGCCTCGCTACGCGGGCGTGTCGTGCTCGTCGACTTCTGGACCTACACCTGCATCAACTGCATCCGCACGCTTCCCTATCTGAAGGCCTGGGACGCGACCTACCGCGGCCAGGGGCTGAGATCGTCGGCGTCGAGACGCCCGAGTTCTCCTTCGAGCGCGACGCCTCCAACGTCGCCTCCGCGATCTCCCAGTTCGGGATCAAGTACCCGGTCGTCCAGGACAACGAAATGGGCACCTGGAACGCCTACGGCAACGAGTACTGGCCGGCCGACTACCTGATCGACGCCTCCGGCCAGGTCCGCTACGCGACGTTCGGCGAGGGCGACTACGTCAAAGACCGAAACCGCGATCCGCGCGCTGCTCGCCGAAGCCGGACACAACGTCGCCGCCGAACACTCGCACCCGACCGATGTGATCGTCCCCAGCCAGGAAGCCACGCCGGAGACCTACCTCGGGACCGCGCGCGGGCAGGGCTGGGTCAGCGGGCCCGTCGCCGGGGTGCACGACTACGGCGCCGGGCACCCCGGGCCGCTGGAAGTCAACGACTTCGCCTTCTCCGGAACCTGGCACACCGCCGCCCAGCCCGTCACCGCCGTCTCGAACGCCGGGATCGACGTGCAGTTCGAGGCCAAGCACGTCTACCTCGTGCTCAGCTCGACCGGGAACGTCCCGCGAACAGTGCAGGTGCTGCTCGACGGCCGGCCGATCTCGGCCGCGGACGCGGGGGCCGACGTGCACAACGGCTTCGTCACGGTCAAGGGCGAGCGTCTGTATACGCTCGTCTCGCTTCCTCACGACGAACAGCGCCGGCTGTCCCTGCGCTTCGCTCCTGGGGTCACGGGGTATGCGTTTACGTTTGGGTAGCCGGGCCCTTCGTGGCGGCGGGAGGCCAACTGGACGGATGATCCATCGGTGGCGGAAACCAGCTTGACCTGCCTGCTCAAAGGTCTAGTCTGTCCCGTTCATCAACGAAAGCCCTGGCCAGCCCAGGCATCTGCACCCTAAGGAGGCGCGGTTTATGAGCAGCATCCGAAGCGGCGAGCGCGGCTCGCCGACGAACGGTCTTGATGCGCGAGCCAAGGCTCGTCGCGTAGGTCGCCCGACCATCTGGTCGCGGCTCGTAGTGGGGGTAGTCGCGGTCTTGAGCTTGGGCGTCTTCGCCACAGGCGCCAGTGCCGAAGAAACGCCCGTGACCTTCCCGGGTGGCCCGCTGACAGTATCCACTGGCCCCCTCGGCCAGTGTCAATCGAGCTATGAAAACCACGGTAACAACTACTACCCTCCAACCGGCAACATCGGCGACTGCGGATTCTTCCTCGCCTTTCCCGAAGCTGGAAACACCGCACCACTACTGGGACAGACATACGGGTTCAACGGCGCCGCCCTCTTTGGTTTTGGCGAAGCACCGAGCGATCTCTACGAACCCTCTTCGCAGTCGCCCGTAACGGGATCCGGCACCGCCGCAAGTCCGTACACGGAGACCACGGTATTCAGCGTCAATGAAGTAGGAAACCCAAGCACACACTTAGCGAAAGTGACCGAGACGACCACCTACGTCAACGGCGAACCTCAATTCATCTCGACCTACACGGTCAAGAACGAAAGACTGACCACGATCCACTTCCGCGCGATGTACGCCGGCGACCTGTTCGTGAACGGCGACGATCACGGTACGGGCGTGTATCTAGCCGGTCCGCCGCAATTCATTGGGGGACTGAACGCCGGTCAGGGTGTCGTCGGAGGATTTGAGGAAGCGCCAGGAGCGCTTCCGTGGTCGTCCTTCCAGGAGCTGGACTGGCCGGAAATCTGGAGTACGGTCGAGAGCACCGTCGCCTCGGAACATGCGTTCAACAAAACGATCGAACCGGCGGAAGTCGACAACGCAGCTGGAGTCGAGTGGGATCAACTGCGTGAAGGCACCGGCCTCGAAGCCGGCAAGGAACAAGCGTTCACGATCATCAACCGCACATCGATCCCGTCCAACCTACAAATCAGCCCGGTCAACCAAACCCTCACGCAGGGACAAACCGAGACAGTCACAATCACAGCACTCGATCTCGCCAATGTGCCGTATGCAGGCAAGAGCGTGGACTACACCATCACGGGCGCCAATCCCCAATCGGGGTCCGTGACGCTGAACTCGGCCGGCCAAGCACAGATCTCCTACGTTGGACACAATGCCGGAGTCGACACGATCCAGATGTTCGTCGACCTCGCCGGCAGCGGTGTCCAGGCCCCAGGCGATCCATCGGGCACAGCGACGGTCACGTTCAACCCGCTACCGCCGGCCCCCACCCCCAACAGCACCTACAAAGTCCAGAGCATCAAAGCCAACTCCAACGGCACGATCACGATCGTCTTCGTCCCGACCCAGGGTGGCACGGCGAATCTGGAAGTGACGGTGCCGACGGGAACGATTGCGCGCAACGAGGCGATCGCAGCCAAGAAGGCCAAGAAGTGCAAGAAGACCCAGATCAAGGTCAAAGGCAAGTGCCTGCCGAAGATCACGGTCTCCGGCAAGGTCTCGGCCACTGGTATCGCCGGTGTGCCGCTGACGCTGACGGTCAGGCCCTCGGGCAAGACCTCGAGCGCCCTGAAGAAGGGCAAGACAGTGCACCTCACCGCAACGTTGACCTACACCTCAGCGCTCGGTGGCGCTCCCACGGTGGAGACCTTCCACTTCACGGTCAAGGGCAAACGGAAGGGCCACAAGAAGCACTAGTTCGCAACAGGCACAGAGAAGACCGCAGGACGGGGCGCTCACGGGTGCCCCGTTTGCGTTCTGTCCAGGTTCAATCAACGTCCGCGGCGCCCAATTGCCAATCCGTCCAGCCCGGTCGAGTCGATGGGCTCCAGCGGGTAGTCTCTGCGCTCGGCACGACAACTGACGAGTCGCGATGGCCCGACGGCCACCGCGCGCAAGGGGGTTCGGCAATGCGCAGGACGAGAATCGGCACGACGAGCTTGTCCACGACGTTACGCGGCGCATGCCTGGCGGGCGGTGGCCCAACGCTCCCGCGGAAGCTGGCGATGGGACTGCTCGCCGTCTCGTTCGCGCTGGCGCTGCCGGCCGGCGCGCAGGCCAACAACCTGTTCACGCTCGACTCTCAGGCCGACACGAGCGGTCCGATCGTCACCGATTCCAGCGGTAACGGCTATGTCGCCTGGAGTCAGCCAAATGGCGTCGAAGCGGACACGACGTTCTTCTGCAAGATTCCCCGCGGCGGGTCGTGCACCGATCCCATCGTGCTGCCGCTCCCCGGCGCGACGACCAGCGTAGAAGGAATCGCGCAAGCGTTTCCCGTGATCGGGACGCAGCCGGGCGTGGTTTACGTCGTCGCGCCACGCTACGTAAGGAACGACACGCTGATCTGGAGTTCCATCAACGGTGGCGAAAGCTTCTCCGCAGCGAAGGTGAAGGACGAAGGCAGCTACGCGGGTGACACGACCGTCGATGACGTTCTGCTTGCTCCGGGCGGATCGATCAATACGACTCCGTCGGGTGAACTTGAGACCAACGACGCCTTCGAGCTGGCCTCGAACAACGTTGGAATCGGGTACAGCTTCACAGGCAACGGCCTTACCACGTTGCCGACCAGCTTCTCCTTCAAGGAACCAGGGTCATTCCCGACAGGCGCGACGTTGGGCTTCACCAACCCCGCCGCCGGCCCCAACACCGGGCTCGTCGAGGCTTACTGGACGCTGACAAACCCCTACGAAGTCTCCTTCTACCAGTACCCGGGGCCCGGCCTGCCGGTCAAAGAAAATGTCGGGTGGACAGGCCCGAAAAAGGTCACCGACGGCTACCTCCCGCGTCTGGCGAGCGGCCCGGATGGGCTGTTCATGGTCTCCCAGGACTACCTATCCGGAGAATCCACCGAAAACGCGCCGGCGGTGATCGAGGTGCGTAAGTACAACGAAACATCGAAGAGCTTCGAAGCGCCGGTCGCGATCTCGCGCGATCCGAGCTCGGGCCTGTTCGAGCCCGGCGACATCTACGAGAACCCCGAAACCGGCACGCTGTACGTAGCCTGGCCCGGGGAAACCAGCGGCGGATCCTACGTGATGCACTTGTGGGAATCGACCGATGGCGGACAGACGTTCCACGGCGAACGCAACATCGCGACGATCGGCGGCGCCTACTCGGAAATCCCCCGCCTGGCGGTAGCCGCCGACGGTCAGGGCTGGCTCACGTTCAAAGACGAAGGGGGTCTGGAGGTCGCCGACCTCAACGCGCTGCCCGGGCCGACACCCACGCCGACCCCCGCCCCCGCCCCCACCGCGCTCACGACATTCCAGACCACCGGCACGACCACGGGCGCCTCGATCTCGATTCCCGCCGGCACCGTCGGCGAGACCGACCAGGGGACGCTCAGCGGGGCGAACGCCGCGAGCGCGACCGGCACCGTCAGCTACGCCCTGTATGGCGATTCCGGCTGCACTGGGGCCCCGGTCTCCAGCAGCACCAGCGCGGTCGCGGCCGGCAAAGTCGCCGCGTCTGCGGCCGTCTTGAGCGCACTGACACCCGGCGAGTACTACTGGAAGGCCGCATACAGCGGCAACACGCTCAACGACGCGAGCGTGAGCACCTGCAGCTCGGAGGTGCTGACCGTTACCCCCGCCGCGACGATCGGCGGCAGCGGCACGAGCACCGGCACCACGGTGACGATCACGATCACCTGCTCCGGACCGTGCACGGTGACGATCACGCTCACGATTCCCTCGGCCTCGGCCTCGTCTGCGCGCAAGAGCAAGAAGAAGCCAAAGCCGCTCACGCTCGCCACGGGCACGTTCACGCTCCCCAACGGCGGAACCAAGAAGCTGACGCTGCACCTGACTAAGGCCGGCAGGAAAGCCTTCGCCGCCCACCACGATCGCCTATCGGCATCGCTGCTGCTGTCGGAGAAGATCGACGGTCATACGATCCTGAGCACCAAAACGATCAAGATCACACCCGCCAAGCCCAAACATAAGAAGTGACCCGAACAAGACACGCGAGGTGATCCGCGGGCCATCAGGTGGGATCTGAGGACAGCTGGCGGATAACACTGCCCGCCAGCCGGACCGTGGCCTACAATGAACCCCATGGATGGTCCGATGGCTGAGACGAGCGCGCGCAGCTGGCTGCGGTGCTATCGCTGCTGGTCGCAGGATCTGGAGGTCCAGGTCCACTACGAGGGGATCCACAAAATCGATCCCGACACCGGCGAGCGCTCGGAGGTCGTCGACGAGCTGCAGGAGGCCGTCGTGCAGTGCCTGGACTGCATGCACGACCAACCCCACCTCGGTTTCGCCAACGGCCGCGTCGAGCCGATCGAGGATCGCTGGGAACGGATGATCGCGGGGACCCCCTGGGTCGCCTCCTGCACCGTCTCGGTCGACGCCGAAGACGTCGAGAGCTGCTCGGGTCCGGAGGCCGGCGACTCGCTCTCCTATGCCGCCTTCGGCGACCACGGCGTGCGCGAGTTCTTCACGCACGTGCGCTTTCACAAGCACGAAGACGACACCTCGATCATCGTCCACCTGCTCGTCGAGCTCTACGCGCGCTCCTTGGAGGAGGCCACCGAGGTGCTCGAGTCCTCCGCCCGCGGCCTCTTGACGATCACCTCGCTCGCCGAGGAGTCACGCCCGCCCGCAGCCGCGGGCGAGTCCCACGGCTTGCACGACTAGACGCCGCTAGCGGCGGTGCGCGTCTCGGGCGCCGTGTGCAAAGCACTACGTCGCTCCCTGCGTCCTTGCCTCGCTTGCCTAGCGCTAGCCCTAGCGGTTCAGCCAAGGCGAGTTTCGAGTGCGTCGAGCTGCGAGGTCAGCTCCGCCGGCAGGTTGTCGAATTTCGCGAGGTACTCGCGGAACTGCGGGAGCTGGGTCTTCCACTCGTCGACGTCCACGCGCAACAGCTCGGCCATGTCCTCGGCGGAGACGTCCAGGCCGTTCGTGTCGATGCCGTCGACCCCGACAGGCGGGATCAGGCCGATCGGGGTCTCGTTCGCGGCGCCACGGCCCGCGCAGCGCTCGAACACCCAGGCCAGCACGCGCGAGTTCTCGCCGAAGCCCGGCCACAAAAAGCGCCCGTCCTCGTCCTTGCGGAACCAGTTGACGTAGAAGATCTTCGGCAGCTTGCCCGCGTCGGGCCGTGCGCGATTCCCGATCTCGAGCCAATGGGCGAAGTAGTCGGCCATGTTGTAGCCGCAGAACGGCAGCATCGCGAACGGGTCGAAGCGCAGTTCGCCGACCGTGCCGGCCGCCGCCGCGGTCTTCTCCGAGCTCATCACCGAGCCGAGGAACACGCCGTGCTCCCAGTCCAGCGCCTCGGTCACGAGCGGCACGACCGTCGAGCGCCGCCCGCCGAACAGCATCGCGTCGATCGGCACGCCGGTCGGGTCCTCCCACTCCGGCGCGATCGCCGGGTCCTGCGACGCCGGGGTTGTGAAGCGCGCGTTCGGGTGCGCCGCCGGGGCGCTCGCGTCCGGCGTCCAGTCGTTGCCGTGCCAGTCGATCAGGTGCGCGGGCTTGCTCCTTGGTCATGCCCTCCCACCAGATGTCGCCGTCGTCGGTCTTCGCGCAGTTCGTGAAGATCGAGTTGCGCTCGATCGTCTTGATCGCGTTCGGGTTGGTCTCATCGCCCGTCCCCGGCGCGACGCCGAAGAATCCGTACTCGGGGTTGATCGCGTACAGACGGCCGTCCTGCCCGAACTTCATCCAGGCGATGTCGTCGCCGATCGTCTCGACCGTCCAGCCCTCCAGCGTCGGGATCAGCATCGCCAGGTTCGTCTTCCCGCAGGCGCTCGGGAACGCGCCCGTCGACGTACTTGACCTCGCCCTGCGGGGACGTCAGCTTGAGGATCAGCATGTGCTCGGCCATCCAGCCCTCGTCGCGCGCCATCACCGAGGCGATCCGCAGCGCGAAGCACTTCTTCCCGAGCAGCGCGTTGCCGCCGT
This sequence comes from uncultured Solirubrobacterales bacterium, assembly GCA_963779405.1. Classification (GTDB taxonomy): domain Bacteria; phylum Actinomycetota; class Thermoleophilia; order Solirubrobacterales; family Solirubrobacteraceae; genus Palsa-744. The sequence continues at coordinate 6,515 of CAVZYF010000017.1, read as the reverse complement.
AGCCCGAGCCGTAGGAAGTGATCTCGCGCGTCTCGGGGAAGTGCACGATGTACTTGTTCTCCGCGTTGCACGGCCACGGCACATCCTCCACACCGTCGTCCAAGCGGCATGCCCGACGGAGTGCAGGCAGGGCACGAACTCGCCTTCCGAGCCGAGCGTGTCCAGCGCGCCCTGGCCCATCCGCGTCATGATCCGCATGCTCACCGCCACGTACGTCGAATCGGTCAACTGCACGCCGATGTGGCTCTTGTCCGAGCCCAGCGGCCCCATCGAGAACGGCACGACGTACATCGTCCGGCCCTTCATCGCGCCCGCGAACAGCTCGTTCAGCTGCTCGCGCATCTCCGCCGGGTCGCGCCAGTTGTTCGTCGGGCCCGCTTCCTCCTCGGTCGCCGAGCAGATGAACGTCCGGTCCTCCACGCGCGCCACATCGCCCGGGTCCGACAGCGCCAGGTAGGAGTTCGGGCGCTTCGCCTCGGACAGCTTCTCGAATGTCCCGGCCTCGACCAGCTCGCCGCAGAGCCGGTCGTACTCCTCGGCGGAGCCGTCGCACCAGACGATCTTCTCGGGCTCGGTCAGGGACGCGACCTCACCGACCCAGGCCAGCAGACGCTCGTTCTTGGTGGGGGCGGGGGCGGTGGTGCTCATGGCGTCGAAGCAACTCCTTGTCGCGGTCGTGATCGTCAGCGCGCGTCGTTGCGCAGTGCTTCCGGGGCCGAGACTGGCTCCGGAAATGGAAAAGCGCCCATCCGGGGCGGTCCTTGCAGAGGCGTATCGCAGGCCCACGCCGATCTACTCGACGTTGCCCTCGGCCGCGCCGGTTGAGCCGGGGTTTTTCCGCGGCACGAGCACCAGCCGCTTGAACTCCGCGACGAGCACGCCGTCCTGGTTGAAGACACGCGTGTGCACCTTGACGGTGCCGCGGTCGGGCTTGGACTGCGACTCCTTCTTCTCCAGCACCTCGGACTCGACGAACAGCGTGTCGCCGTGGAACACGGGCGCGGGGTGCTTCGAGCTCTTCGGTCGCGAGGTTCGCGATCGCCTTGCCGCTCACGTCTGAGACCGACATGCCGAGCGCCAGCGAGTAGACCAGCGGGCCCACGACGACGTTGCGGCCCTGCTGGGATTTCGCCGCGTACACGTCGTTCATATGCAGCGGGTGGTGGTTCATCGTGATCAGACAGAACAGGTGGTCGTCCGACTCGGTGACCGTCTTCGCGGGCCAGTGCTTGTACACGGCGCCGACCTCGAACTCCTCCAGGTAGCGGCCGTACGGATGGGCGCCGCTCGCCTCGCGGGCGGCCTGCTCGGTCTCGACGGTCTGGGTTGCGGTCTCACTCATGGGTGGCGGGGTCTCCTGTGCTCTGCTCGATGTTGACGTTGCCTTGAACACTAGTGACGAGCGCTCAGGCGATACCGTTCAGGCCTCCGACGACGATCCCCCGACAGGAGACGAAACCGACTTGCGCAACCCCCGAGACTTCTTCAAGCCCCTCGCGATCGACGCCCCCGAGCCGGCGCGAGAGATCCCTTTCAAGCCCTCCCGGATGATCCACTTCATGGACTTCTCGAACCCGAAAATGGTCGAGAAGACGCCCGACCTCGCGCCGCAAGGTCGACATCCTGCTGGGCAACCTCGAGGACGCCGTCCCGCTTGAAAAGAAGGAGGCCGCGCGCGCCGGGCTGATCAAGGTCGGCGCGGAGATGGACCTCGGCGACACCGCGCTGTGGACGCGCGTCAACGAGCTCGCCTCGCCCTACGTGCTCGACGACCTGACCCAGCTCGTCGGCGAGATCGGCGACAAGCTCGAGGTGATCATGATTCCCAAGGTCGAGGGTCCCTGGGACATCCACTACGCCGACCGCCTGCTCGCCCAGCTCGAGGCCAAGGCGGGCCTCGAGCGCCCGATCCTCGTGCACGCGTGCTCGAGACCGCCCAGGGCGTGGCCAACCTCGAGGAGATCGCCAGCGCCTCCCCGCGCATCCAGGGCATGAGCTTCGGCCCCGCCGACCTCGCCGCCTCGCGGCGGATGAAGACCACCCGCGTCGGCGGCGGGCACCCCGGCTACCGCACGATCGCCGACCCCGACCCCGAGCAACCCGGACGCGCCGCGCGCCGAGCTACCAGCAGGACCCCTGGCACTACTCGATCGCGCGCATGGTCGACGCCTGCACCGCCGTCGGCGCCCTGCCCTTCTACGGCCCGTACGGCGACATCTGCGACGCCGAGGGCTGCGAAACCCAGTTCCGCGCGCCTTCCTGCTCGGCTGCGTCGGCGCCTGGTCGCTGCACCCGGCCCAGATCGCGATCGCCAAGCGCGTCTTCTCGCCCGACCCCGAGGAGGTCGCCTTCGCCAAAAAGGTGATCGAGGCGATCCCCGACGGCGCGCGGCGTGCACATGATCGACGGCAAGATGCAGGACGACGCCACCTGGAAGCAATGCAAGGTGATGGTCAACCTCGCCGAAATGCTCGCCCGCAAGGACCCCGAGCTGGCGGAGGCCTACGGCCTGCGCAAGCCGCCGTATAACGAACCGGCTGGGGCTTACCGGGTCTTCGGGCCCGCGTCAGGGCTCGCGATCGGGACTCCAATCCAGCCGCTGATCTGCCGATACCTACGGTGTGCAACGGCCGCTGCTGATTGCCGCGCTATCGCTCGGGCTCCTCGGCACTGCCCCAACAGGCCGCCGCCGCGGGCTGGCTCCGGATGCTCCGGCCGCCACAGGTGCATCGAGCGACAGCGTGGCCACCTGACCAGGCCGGCGACACGTTCGTCGTCTACAAAGCCCACGCAACCGAATTGATCGACCTGGTGTCGCGCACGGCGGGCGGACAGTCTCGCTCCACCAGACCATCTTCTCGGGAGGCAGCGCGATCACGACGGTCCCCCCGTCGATCGCCGTCCAGGCGCCGGCCGACTGCTGTGATCGTGTGGGCTGAGATCTCCGCATCGCCATCTGAATAAAAGTGTTCGCCGCCACAGATGCCGGCTCGGGGTCGTCGAAACAGTTCGGCATGCTGGCCGAAACCAAAGACGGCGCAGGGTTCGAGGACGCCGGCCGTCGCTCAGAACGCGTCGGGCGCAGCCGGTTATCGCATGGGTCGAACCGGAATCGGGGACATCGAGGCCGTCACGGCGCACCTCCTCGAGCCACGCCTTCGGCTCTTTGACGGCAGGTCTCCGGGCGCCTCCGCCGCCCCGATCGGTGAGCTCTCAGCGGCGGGTCACAGCACCGGAGAACCACGGCTCGCGTTCGCGGCCAACGGGCTACCTGGGCGATGAGCGCCTCTGCGGGCTCTGGGCGACCTCGCCCGAGCAGGTCCGAACGGCGCCGCGACCGTCACCGGCGTCCGCTCCTCGCGGCCGCTGGCACGAGGTCCGCTCAGGGCCTCAGCCAGGCTCAACCGGTGAGGTGTTCGCATCGCATGGCACGATCGCCGGTGGCCTCTCCTCCCCATCGACCTCTCCGACGCCACGACAACCGCACGGAACCGACGGCCGCCCTCGACCTGGCCGGCGATGCCCTCGTGGCTTGGCACGTGCCCCCACGTCGGGCACGATCTCAACGATCCGCGCCTCAGCCGCGCCAGAAGGCTCCTTCCCGCTTCCGACGCAGACCGCGCATCGGCTGAAGTGCTCCGCACCTCGCCGGTGGCTCGAGGGCGAGCGCGATGGGCGCCTCAGGCCAGGCGATTCTCTCACATGGAGCCATTTCCGAAGCGGCAGCGAAGCCCAGCAGGGAGTTTCATGGACCCCGACGGCCGGACACCGACGGTCCAGCAGCTCTCGGCGCCCGGGGAGCACAATCTCGCGCCGATGAGCGACCCGCCATCCGCTCGGCGAGACATCGCCACGTGGCGAATCCACTTCCGACGCGGTCCGGTTCGCGGTCTACGACCCCGCCGCGCCAACGCTCGCCCAGCCCACGATTCCGAGCAGCACGACGGTTGGCAGGCCGTCCGATGACGGTCGAAAGCCCGTTGACTCTATTCCTTGCGGCCCTCGCGGCCCCCTGGAGCTTTCGGCGACGGTACGGGCGCAACGGGCACCAGCGTCGCGCACGCATACACCCATTCGGGCACCTTCACCGTCAGCGTCGCGGCCACCGACGCCGCCGGCAACACGACGAGCCACACCGGTTTCATCACCGTCTCTCCGGCGGCCGCATCGGGCGCCGGCTCGCCGACCGCGGGCGCGTCGCTCCCACGAGCTCGGCCGCCGGAACACTCGACGGTGAGCGGGCTGCGCCTCAGCCCTGCCCCGCTTTCACCGCGGCAGGCGCGCCGCCACGATCTCAAGGCTCAAGCCCCAGCCACGTCCACCGCCACAACGGTCTCCCTTCGAGCTCTCCCAGCCCGACAACCGTGGGGCTCAGCTTCGAAGAGGCCGAGCACGGCAATGATCACCGGCACAAATGACAGCGCCGCCTCAAAGACTCACGCGAACGGCAGGCGCTGCACCCGGTGGCATGGTATCTCACGGCGTGTCCCGCGCCGCCGGGGCCGGCACCGACAGGATCACCTTCACGGGCTGCTCGATGGGGACAGAGCCTCTCCCGGGACCTACCGGGTATCGCTGCTGGAACCGGTGCCACCGGCCGGGCCACCGCCGCGCAGCACCCCACGTTCACGCTTCTCCGCTTAGACCACGACGTTGCGCACCTTCAGCTGCGGATACCAGCTGAAGTCGGGTCGCGCTGTGCCCCAGCTCGCTGACGCTGGCCGCGAGGCACACCGCCGCGATCCGCCATCGTGGACCTTCGGCCCCAGTGGCCGTGCGCCCGCGAGCAGGCTACGCAGTCGCGGCCGTAGCCCGGCGGCTCGGGAAGCAGTCGCGCGCCGGGGGCGCATCGACGCATTGAGAGCGTCGAGCGCAGCGTCGATCTGCGGCTCACGCCAGAGACGAGCATCAGTGAGCACCGAGTAGAACTCGCCCGCGACGATCCACGGCAGACCCCACGCCGGTTCGTCCACCAGCCGCTCCATCGCGGCAACCGCGCGCCCGTGGCCCGAGGACGTGTTGAAGGCGTACACGAGACTGTTCGTGTCGACCGCGATCACGGTGCGTCGCTGTCATAGATCGCGGCGCGGATCGCCTCCCAGTCATCCGCGTCTACGCCGGGCAACGGCTCCAACCGGCCGGTGACCGGCTTCAAACCCGCATGGGTAGCGTTGGGACGTTCCTCCATCACCTTGCCGAGACCGCGCTCGATGAGCGTCCGAGTGTCGTGCCCTCCTGCCGTGCGCGCTCCTTGGCCGCGCAAAAGGCCGTCGGCAATCTACGGTCGTCTTCACCCATATACCATACCAATTGTCCCTTTGCCTTGCCGACTCCCGCGCAAGGGGCGAGGCGTCATCGCCGAGACGCCTGCCTATAGGGTTCCGACGCCCGTGCCCAAACTGGACGACTCATGAGATTCTTCGAGTACGAGGCGCGCGAGATCTCAAGCGCGCCGGCATCCCCGTCACCGATTACGGCTTCACGACCGATCCGGCCGAGGCGCGTCGATCGCGCGGCGCATCGCCGGGCCGACCGTGATCAAGTCGCAGGTCCTCTCCGGCGGGCGGATGAAGGCGGCGGCGTCAAGTTCGCCGACACCCCCGAGCAGGCCGAGGCCTACGCGCGGACATCCTCGAGCTCGAGATCAATGGCCACATGCCGCGCGGCGTCCTCGTCGACCCGAAGGCCGAGGTCGAGCAGGAGTACTACGCGGGCGTCGTCTGGGACGGCATCCGCAAGCAGCCGGTGATGATCTTCTCGCCGGTCGGCGGTATCGACATCGAGCAGGTCGCCGAGGAGCAGCCCGAAGTCGGCCGGCGGCACTTCTCGAACATCCTGCCGCTTCGGACTTCCAGGCCAAGGAGGTGTTCGCCTTGACCGGCGTCACGGCTCTGCGCTCAACAGCTCGTCCCGATCGTGACCCGCCTGGCCCGGCTGTTCGTCGAGAACGACATGGTGCTCGCCGAGATCAACCCGCTGGGGCGACTCGCCGACGGATCGTTCGTCGCGCTGGACGCCCACATGGACATGGAGAACGAGGCACGCGGGCGCCACGCAGCTGCTGGCGACCTCGGCGTCGGCGAGGAGGAGACCGGCAGGCGCGCGAGGCGACGCCGTTCGAGCTCGCCGGCGAGCAGGTGGACGCCACGACCACCGCGGCGTCGCCGGCAACGTGACCGAGTTCGACGGCAACCTCGGCCTCGTGATCGGCGCCGGCGGCGGCTCGCTGACGCTGTTCGACGCCGTCCGCGCGCATGGCGGCAAACCGGCCAACTACTGCGAGATCGGCGGCAACCCCTCGGTCGCCAAGGCCTGCGGGCTGGCCAAGCTCGTGCTGGGAAAGCCGGGAGTCGACAAGATCGCGGTGATGATGTCGATCGTCTCCAACACGCGTGTCGACATCGTCGCGCGCGGCGTCATCAAAGCGTGCCTCGAGCTGGGCCACGACCCCGCCGAGAAGGTCGCCATCTTCCGCATCCCCGGCGCCTGGGAGGAGGAGGGCTTCAAGATCCTCG